>NZ_JBQVOH010000076.1:0-500 GCF_052437035.1 Niveispirillum sp. | reverse complement strand
ATGAACATGCTCAGGAAGCCCCACCAGCTAGCGGCCTGGATAAAATACATGACCCCGAACACGCCCAGCATCATCAGCACGAACACCCAGAAGGTGACCCGCGCGCCGCCCCACTTGTCCGACACCCAGCCCGTGCCCGCCCGGCTCAGCGCGCCGACGAGCGGGCCGAGGAACACGAATTGCAGCACGTCCACTTGCGGAAACTGCTGCTTGGCGAGCAGCGGCAGGCCGGCCGAAAAGCCGATGAAGCTGCCGAAGGTGCCGGTATAAAGCCAGCACATCAGCCAGTTGTGCTTGCGCTGGAAGATCACCGCCTGTTCGGCAAAGCTGGCCTTGGCATCGGCGATATCGTTCATCCCGAACCACGCCAGCAGGCTGCTGGCAATGATGAAGGGCACCCACACGAACCCGGCGTTCTGCAGCCACAGCTGGCCGCCTTCCGCGGTCTGCTGGGCCGCCCCGCCCAACGCGCCGAACACGCCGGCCGTGATGATCAGCGG
>NZ_JBQVOH010000075.1:0-502 GCF_052437035.1 Niveispirillum sp. | reverse complement strand
GTGCTGCAGCATGCCCACCAGCGCGTGCGCCGCGTTGGCCAGGATGGTGCGCGAGAGCCGGTTGAGGCCGGCGATGTCGGTCACCGGGTACATCAGGGTGAGGTCCACCACGCCCACGTAGGCCGAGACGTCGCCGGCCGCCATGGTGGAGACCAGCAGCTTCGGCATGCCGATGGGCAGCAGGCGCATGGCCGGCGCGATCATGGAGCTGCCACCCGAACCACCCACGCCCAGCATGGCCTGGATCCCGCCTGCGCCCAGGCGCTCGCGCACCAGCGCGCTCAGCGCCTCGCTCATCGCGATCACCGCTTCGCCCCGGTCGGTGGGCTCGAACACGGCCGCCGCGCCCTTGGGGTGGTGCCGCGCCACGGCGGCGGCGTCGATGTCGGCCACGCCGCTCGCGCTGCGCGTGCCGATGTCCACCGTCAGCACGCGCACGCCGGCCGCGCGCAGCAGGCCGGCGAGGTAGTCCAGCTCGGCGGCCTTGGTGTCGAAGGTGCCC
>NZ_JBQVOH010000074.1:0-506 GCF_052437035.1 Niveispirillum sp. | reverse complement strand
CCGAGGAGGTTTATCGCTCGCTCGTCGCCCTTGGGCTCGGCATCATTCTGGCTGTAGGCTTCAGCGCCCTCATCGTCGTGCTCTCGCCGCTCCAGACGGTGACCGCCGAAATTGCCGCGCGCACCCGACCCAATTTCTTCGATCTGCTCGTCGCACTCTTTTCGGGTCTTGCGGGTGCCTATGCGATGGTGCGTGGCCGCCACGGCGCGATCGTCGGCGTGGCGATCGCCACCGGGCAGCTCAAGCGCATCGAGACGCTGCTGATCCTCTGGCTGGGCCTGTCGCTGGTCAATTTCATTCGCCCCATGTACACCGTGGAGATCGTCACCAGCGCCCAATGGGCGCCCCTGTTCGCCGCCGGCGCCTTCTTCTTCCTGGTGCGGCAGTCGGGCTGGACCACCCGTCGGCGCTTGGCGCTGCTGGGCTGCGCCGCGCTGGCCTGCATGTACCTGTGGCGTGAAAATGGCCAGGCAGACAGCCTGGAGCAGCTGCTGGCCCTGGACGAC
>NZ_JBQVOH010000073.1:0-508 GCF_052437035.1 Niveispirillum sp. | reverse complement strand
GGCTGGCAAGGGAAGGGTGATGGGGGCGAGGGCGGCAAGCGCCAGGGCAAGGGTACGCATGAGCCGCACGATAGCGCGGCGTTTGCGCCCGGCAAGATGGCGCACGCGAATTGTTCCGCCGCATCTGGCCAAGCTGCCAGTGCGCGCCCATATCGCGCGCATGCCCGAGAAACGCTACACCAAGTCGAACCTGCCCGAAAAGATCTGCGCGGCGTGCGGGCGACCTTTTACGTGGCGCAAGAAATGGGAGCGCGACTGGGACAATGTGAAGACCTGTTCGGAGCGCTGCAAGGGCGACTTGAGGCGCAAGAACCGTCCGGCCTGAGCGTCAGCCCTGCGCGGCGATCTGCCGTGCGATCGCGACCGTCTGCCGCGCCTGCTCGAGGTGCAGCAGTTCGACCATCCGGCCATCGACCCTTATCGCGCCCTTGCCCGCATTCTCGGGCAAAGCGAACGCCGCAATCACCGCCTGCGCGCGCGCCAGTTCGTCTGCGCTCGGCGAGAACAC
>NZ_JBQVOH010000072.1:0-509 GCF_052437035.1 Niveispirillum sp. | reverse complement strand
GATGTGGCCGGTCTTGGCGGCCAGGGCGCGGTAGCTCACGAGCTGCTGCGCGCTGTCCACCTTCTCGCGGCCGGCGTCGTTCCACTGCACCTTCAACGCATCGCGGCCCTGCTTCGCGGCCCAGTAGCCCTCGGCCACCACGGCCACGCCTTCGCCGCCATCGTGCAGCGGCACACGCAGCACGGCCTTCACGCCCTTCACCGCGCGCGCGGCCGCGTCATCGACCGAGGCCACCTTGCTGCCGAACACCGGTGGGTGCTGGAGCACGGCGGTGAGCATGCCGGGCAGGCGCACGTCCATGCCGAAGCCCTGCCGTCCGCTGGATTTCGCCTTCGCGTCCAGCCGCGTCGTGGGCTGGCCGATCAGCTTGAAGCGCGACGGGTTCTTGAGCGTGACCTGCACCGGCACCGGCTGCTGCATGGCGGCCTCGGCCAGCTCGCCGTAGCCGAGCTTCTTGCCTCCGGGGCCGATCACCACGCCACGCTCGGTGGCCAGCGACGAGGCGGGCA
>NZ_JBQVOH010000071.1:0-512 GCF_052437035.1 Niveispirillum sp. | reverse complement strand
GGCATCCTCAACATGTCGAAGATCAACGACGAGGCCACCAAGATGTACACCCTTGAGCTGATGGGCCTCTCCCACATCAAGGAAGCCAACATCAACCTGATCTATGCCGGGCGCGCCCGCTCCAACTTCATGCTGGCCACCACCGAGGAAGAGCGCGCGGCCCACAAGGCGACCCTGGAAAAGAGCCTGACCGCCGCCGACGAGTTGCTGGACAAGGCCGCGCCCCTGTTCTATTCGCCCAAGGCCAAGGACATGTTTGCCGAGGCCGAAGCCTCGCTGGCCGCCTACCGCCAGCACCTGAACACCGCGCTCAGCCTGGCCGCGCAGGACGCCCTGCTGTCCACCCGCAGCGAGGCGTTGACCAAGGCGCTGGACGACGCCCGCATCGAGTCCACCAAGGTGGACAACCTGTTCACCGAACTCTCCCGCATGAAGGAAGGCGCGGCCAGCAAGGCCAACGACCTGACGGACCAGCTTTACGCAACGAGCCTGACGATGATGCTGGCCCTCAT
>NZ_JBQVOH010000070.1:0-513 GCF_052437035.1 Niveispirillum sp. | reverse complement strand
GTGCAGAAAGCCATCGCGGCAAATCGCGTCCGGTCGGCGGGCGACTTTCTCGGGCGGGTCCATCCATTCGCTGTCCATTTTCCCATCGCGTTGCTGCTTCTCGCGGCTCTTGCCGAGATTTTCATGATCTTGCGGCCCGCCGCGGGCGGCCAGATCATCGTGCGCTTCCTCGTTGCCGGAGGTGCCGTCGGCGCCGTAGCCGCAGCGCTTCTGGGCTGGTTCGCGGGCGGGTGGAGACTTGCGGACAGGTCGGAGGCGCTTGCGCTGCATCGCTGGAACGGTACCGCCATTGCGGCCGTCAGCCTTGCCGCTGCATGGCTGGCCTTCCGGCCGGGCTCGCGTACGGCCTTTCGTGCCATTTTAACGATCCTCGCGGTCGCCTTGCTGGTGCAGGGCTATCTTGGCGGCGAAATGGTCTTTGGCCCCAACCACCTCGGTCTGCTTTGATCACCCGTCCTGGAGCCTAGCGGACATGCCGATCACTTCGCAGAGCCCAGGGCCCCACTATCGCGA
>NZ_JBQVOH010000069.1:0-519 GCF_052437035.1 Niveispirillum sp. | reverse complement strand
CAGCGGGGGGCGATCTCGCCGCGCTGGTCGCCGGCTATAACGGCAATGACGGGTTCGCGCAGGCGCATCTGCTGCCCTATGGCCTCAGGACCGTCGACGGCAGCTACAACAACCTGCTGCCGGGCCGCGAGAAATGGGGCGCGGCGGATCAGTCCTTCCCGGGGATCTTCACGCCCGAATATATGAACGACGCCGACGGCGATCGCTACGACTTCAATCCGCTGCCCAATGTGGAGACGTGGTACACCAACAATAATTACGCCAACGCCGGCACCGGCAGCGGGTCGTCACCCGGCCCGGGCAGCGGCACAGTGATCGACGCCGATCCGCGTATCATCTCCAACCTGATCGTCGACCAGACGCTGAAGAATCCCGCCGCCATTGCCGCGGCGCTGACGCACGCCGGCCTGTCGGGCCAGCCGCTGATGACCGCGCTGACGCAGATCGTTGCGGCACGGGACGCGCTCGACGCCGCCATCGCGGCGGCCGAAGCGGCCGAAGGGACGATCGGCGACCTTA
>NZ_JBQVOH010000068.1:278-519 GCF_052437035.1 Niveispirillum sp. | reverse complement strand
CCCGCTTCTGCGCAGTTTCGACGGCGAGGCGACCTGAATGGCCAATATGGCCATGCGCAGAAGAGTGGAGGATTATACAGGAGCTGTTGGCTGGGGGACTAGGATTCGAACCTAGACTGGCGGAGTCAGAGTCCGCTGTCCTACCGTTAGACGATCCCCCAACACTGGCCGATGCAGTATTCTACAGCGGCGTGTCGGGCCGGCAGGGCGGTGAACCCCGCTGGCGTGGCGCGGAAATTAG
>NZ_JBQVOH010000068.1:0-268 GCF_052437035.1 Niveispirillum sp. | reverse complement strand
TCAACCCGGTTATTTGCCGTCGTCAGGCCGAGAACGATCAGGATCTGCGCCAGCGCGTAAGTTGCCCAGATCGCCTGGGCCGTCCAGGGGCCGAGCGCCAGGAAACGGCCGCCGGCGATCAGCGCGTCCGAAATCACGAACAGCGTCGCGCCGACGGGAATCGCCAGGCCCGGCTGGTTCCAGGCGGCCAGCGCCATCGCCAGGATCGCCGCGACGTAGAGGCCGACCGGCCAGGCGAGCGCGCCCAGCCGCGGCCACAGGATGGAAA
>NZ_JBQVOH010000067.1:0-519 GCF_052437035.1 Niveispirillum sp. | reverse complement strand
CCCCATGAGCGGCGTGTCCTCCGACGTGGTCTCCACCCTGCTCTACGTCATGAGCATCCTGGTGTTCTTCGCCGTCGAAGGCCACCTGGTCTTCAATGGCGTGATGGGGTCGAGCTTCAAGTCCTGGCCGGTGGGCGGCGGCATCCCGCAGGTGGCGCTGGAGATGCTGCCGCTGCAGGTGGCCTGGGTCTTCTCGGCCGCCCTGCTGCTGGCCCTGCCGGTGATCTTCTCGGCGCTGGTGGTGCAGATCGGCTTCGGCCTGCTCAACCGCATCGCGCCGGCCTTCAACCTGTTCTCGCTCGGTTTCTCGCTGATCATCGTGTTCGGCCTGTTCATGCTCTCCGGCCCGAGGTGCGCCAGCGCATCCGCCAGCTGCAGCAGCAGATCGCCAAGCGCAGCGTGCGCAAGATCGTGCCCACCGCCGACGTGGTGATCGTCAACCCCACGCACTACGCGGTGGCCCTGAAGTACGACACGCAGAAGGCCGAAGCGCCCTATGTGATCGCCAAGGGCGTGGAC
>NZ_JBQVOH010000066.1:0-521 GCF_052437035.1 Niveispirillum sp. | reverse complement strand
GGCCCGCTCCGCATGGCCTGCGTTGATGGGGCCCCAGTCCTTCCCAAGGAGCATTGTGTGTCTTGTGTGCCAAGCAGTTGGAGGAGGCGGCCATTGTGTCTCAGCAGTGGTGGGGGATACGCAAGCAGCTAGTGGTGTTCTTTGGCAACCCTGGCATTGGCACGTGGGGTGGGTGGGGCGCCAAGGCTGTGCTGCAGGCCTGCCGCAAGGTGGTGGAGAGGGCCAACAGCGGCAAGCCAACAGACAGGGTGCCAGGCAGGGTGGTGACAGTGGATGAGTTCCGCACCAGCAGGGTCAGCTCAATCATGAACAGCCCCCAGCCCTGTGAGGAGGAGCTGGACAGCAGCAAGCCCACCAGGCCTGAGGACTGGAAGCCCAAGCCGGGTCAGGTGCAGCACCGCTTGTTGTGGTCAGCCTGGAGCAAGCGGTTTGAGGCGCCAGTGCGGGGGCTCATGTGGTGCCCTTGGCTGGCCCAGGCCACCCCTGGGGACCTTGGCAAATGGGTGGACAGGGACTGCAAC
>NZ_JBQVOH010000065.1:0-521 GCF_052437035.1 Niveispirillum sp. | reverse complement strand
GTCCTGCTGGTGGGGGGCGCGGTGATCATCCTGGGCGGCGGCCTGCTGGCCTGGGCCCTGTCTCGGGCCTCGGGCGCGCAGCCGCGCACCCTGGTGCCGGTGGTGATGTTCAACAACTGCGGCAACATGGGCCTGCCCCTGGCGCTGCTGGCCTTCGGCCCGGCCCACTTCGGCGCGGCCGTGGCGCTGTTCTCGGTCAGCAACCTGCTGCACTTCTCGCTCGGCGCGCGCATCACCAGCCGCATGGCGCGCACGCGCGACCTGCTCACCAGCCCGCTGATGATCGGCACGGCGCTCGGCTTCGCGAGCGCCCTGACCGATGTGCGCCCGCCCGACGTGGTGCTCTCCGGCCTGAAGCTGCTGGGCGACGCGCTGCTGCCCATGATGCTGTTCTCCCTGGGCGTGCGCCTGACCGCGCTGACCCGCGAGGGCCTGGCGATCGGCCTGCTCGGCGCGCTGGCCCGCCCGCTCATCGGCCTGGCCATCGCCCTGCCGCTGGCCTGGGCGCTCGACCTGGAAGG
>NZ_JBQVOH010000064.1:0-522 GCF_052437035.1 Niveispirillum sp. | reverse complement strand
AACGTAGTGCGTTGAGCGCCTTCAAGAACGGACTCGCCGATGCCTGGGCGGCAGCGGGATTCGTCATAACCGGGGTCGAAGCCGGAAGTGGCAACGGGTTCATCCAGATCGACATGGACTATCCAACGATCCTCGATGGGCATGACGCGCTCCGCCCCCATATCCAGGCCGAGATATCCGCCAAGCCCACGCCGCTTGCGACCGGCGAACGGCCGCTGGCATCTTTCGTCCATCAGTATCGTGGATTGGAACCCGAGATCACCGCGATTGCGTGCGTCGATCCGGTCGAGACAGCCGCCGACAAGCTGAGCGCCTTCTGCTGGCGGGTGCTCACCCGCGACCGCGAGAGGGTCGGTGATGACCCGACGATCGTGCGTCATCTTCACGATCTCGCGGCGCTCGAAGCGACCGCTTCCGCAAACGCGCAGTTCCCTGCCCTGGCTGAAGAGACGATTATGGCCGATTCGCATCGCGGTGGCGGCGCACTGGAAGGCATGCTCCCTGCGCAACGCATGGCGGCCC
>NZ_JBQVOH010000063.1:0-523 GCF_052437035.1 Niveispirillum sp. | reverse complement strand
AGCGTCCGCTTATACCATTGGCGCAAGGTCAGCGCATAATGCAGCCGCAGCGTCTCGACGTCGGTGGCGATCAGCCGGCTCTTCTCGCTTGCCGCCAACGTCTCGCTGAGCGCAGGGATATAACCGCCGGGGAAGATATATTTGCGCGTGAAGGCGTCGGTCGCCCCCGGCCTGCCGAAACGGCCGATCGTGTGGAGCAGCATCACCCCATCGGCATTCATCAGATTGGCACAGGCGCGAAAGAAGGTCTCGAAATTGGGGGCGCCGACATGTTCGAACATGCCGACCGAGACGATGCGGTCGAACTTTCCCGCCGCGCGCGCGGCGAGGTCGCGATAGTCAATCAGTTCGAATTTGACGCGGTCGGCGACCCCCGCCGCCTCGGCGCGCTGGCGCGCGAGAGCGAACTGCTCCTCCGACAACGTGATCCCATGGACTTCGACCTGCTCGAGCTTCGCCAGCGTAATCGCCATCCCGCCCCAGCCGCAGCCGATATCGAGCACGCGTTGCCCCGGTTTGAGCG
>NZ_JBQVOH010000062.1:0-523 GCF_052437035.1 Niveispirillum sp. | reverse complement strand
GCTCGGACACGCACCTCACCATGGAGTGGCTCAAGCGCGCCACCAAGACCGACCTGCTGCACGTGCCCTTCAACGGCTTCGGCCCGATGATGCAGGCCTTCCTCACGGGCGACATCCAGGTGCTCTACGTGTCGGTGGGCAACCCCGGCATCGTGGCGCAGGCCAAGGCCGGCAAGATGCGCGCCCTGGCGGTGCTGGCGCCCACGCGCTCCGCGCAGCTGCCCGAGGTGCCGACGCTGACCGAGGCCGGCGTGGGCGACCCCGGCACCTTCACCTGGTTCGGCCTCATGGCGCCGGCCGGCACGCCGCGCGGCATCGTCAACAAGCTCAACGCGCAGATCACCGCCGCGATGCAGACCCCCGCCATGCGCGAGCAGAACCAGACCATGGCCATGCGCACCCGCGCGCAGACACCGGAAGAGTTCGCCGCCTTCCTGAAGAAGGACCGCGAGGTCTGGGGCGAGCTGGTGCGCCAGACCGGCATTCAACTGGACTGAGGGGACTGAGCCATGAAGACAACCCC
>NZ_JBQVOH010000061.1:0-529 GCF_052437035.1 Niveispirillum sp. | reverse complement strand
TACCTGCACCGCGCCCAGCCCTGGGCTCCATTCAGCCCATTTGGGGGGTCCAGGTACACCTCCCACACCGCATCCTGGTGATGTGCTTCAGGTTGGCCTCCAGGGAGGTGCCGGCTGAGCTGGCTGCTGCCAGGTGCTGGAGGTGGGGCTTGATCGGTGCTAGCCACCGCTCAGTGTCACGCCGGGCATTGTTCAGGCCGCTGGCATGCTTCACCTGGCCCTTGGTCAGCTTCCACCGGCGCAGCTGGTCTGCCATGAGCTGGCCTGTTGCTGGATCCCACACCCCAGAGGCTGCGCTGACTGCCTGGGTGACGCCGGGGTCGATGCCCACCCCAATCTGTGTGTCTGGGTCAAACACAAACTCACGCATCTCAGCTATGCCCCTGCCTATGTGGGGGAGCCCCACTGCATGAGCCGCTGCTGCTGCTGCACTTGGGCGGCTGCTGGTGCTGCTGCTGCTGGCAGCTGGAGGTGGGGCTGGAGGAGGGGGAAGGGGGCGCGTGTAGTGCACGCACACGCTGACACCATC
>NZ_JBQVOH010000060.1:0-540 GCF_052437035.1 Niveispirillum sp. | reverse complement strand
CGCCGATCTCACCGGCGACGACGGCGCGCAGTACTACAAATTCCTAGAGGGAAAGTCGCGCCGCCTGCAAAATCGGGCGGCGGGCGTTCTAAAATCCCTGTCGTTTCAAGCGGAGGCGCACATCAATCCGCTGTTCGCCGCGCTCAGCCATTTTCAAACGGCCGGCGGTAACATCACCAAGACGGCGCCGATCCTGTTTCTCGATCCGGCGGAACGGGCGGCCGTCGGCTCTGGGGACGCCTTCAGACCGTCGCTGTACAAAGTCCTGCTGTTCCAACGCATCGCACAGGCGATCAAATCGGGCAGCATCAACCTGTCGCACTCCATCAAATTCCGCCCTTTGGACGGCTACATGATCAGCATCAATCAATGGCGGCGTGAACGCGACGACCTCCTGGCCCATGCCGGCATGGGCGCGTTTTCCGACCCCGATCAGGTCATCAAGGCGTTGGAGGCGGCCTTGGCGGATCAATTCGCCAAAACAAACAGCAACATCGCCGCCGGCGCCAACACTCACGTCAAACGCATGCCGTCCGGCCA
>NZ_JBQVOH010000059.1:0-540 GCF_052437035.1 Niveispirillum sp. | reverse complement strand
GCCTTCCATCGGCCTGACCATGTTCGGCGTCACCACGCCCTGCGTGCAGGCTGTGCGCGGGCTGCTCGAGGCCGATTTCGACACCCAGGTGTTCCACGCCAACGGCGCGGGCGGTCGCACGCTGGAGGCCCTGGCCGCCGCCGGCATGCTGCGCGCCGTGGTCGACATCACCACCACCGAGGTGGGCCAGCACCTGGCCGGCGGCGTGTGCGACGCCGGGCCGAACCGGCTCGACGCCGCCGCGCGCCATGGCCTGCCCTGGGTGGGCTCGGTGGGCGCGCTGGACATGATCAACTGGGGCGCGCCGTCCACCATTCCCGAACGGCACCAGGGCCGCACCTTCCACGTGCACAACGCCAACGTGACGCTGATGCGCAGCAACGCCCAGGAGCTGGAGGCGGCGGCGCGGCGCATCGCCGAGCAGCTCAACCGCGCCCGGGGCCCGGTGCGCCTGCTGCTGCCGCTGGGCGGCTTGTCCATGATCGACGCGCCCGGCCTGGCTTTCCACGCGCCCCAGGCCAACGCGGTGCTGTTCGACAC
>NZ_JBQVOH010000058.1:0-544 GCF_052437035.1 Niveispirillum sp. | reverse complement strand
ACATCTTCCGAGTCCGGCAAACTTCGCTCGAACCACACCTCCCGTGGCTCGAAGCGCAATGGGATGCCGGATTACGAAACGGCGCTGAACCTTGGGCGGCAGCTTGGCTGGCTGGTTTTGGCGGCGGTCTCCGCGTCGTCACGGAATGGGCAACACGACGAAGAAGGGCCGAAAAGGCCGAGAACGGGCTCGGTCACGCGCCAGCAGCACGCACCATCGTCCGCCTGATGACCCTTGAGCGCAACAATTTGACCAAGGCGCAGACGATGATGGTCAACTGCGCCGCAGCAAGCTTAATCTCTCCATTCGCGAACGGCGTTATCCGCGATAGAGCAGCGGTTCAAAATGCAATCACTTCAATTTGGTCGAACGGCCCGACAGAGGGCCACATCACCAAGCAAACTCATCAAGCGCCAGATGTACGGGCGCGGGAAACTGGATTTGCTTGAGGCACGTATCGTCGGAGCACCCTGATGTCATCGAAATTGCGTCAGACCCCCCGTTACGACGCCGATTGACAATGACGCTGATGGGCGCCGAAGCC
>NZ_JBQVOH010000057.1:0-561 GCF_052437035.1 Niveispirillum sp. | reverse complement strand
GACGATGGCCTGAGCGTGCAGACCCGCGCCCTTGGCCAGCACCAGGGGCAGTGGGGTTTCACCATGCTCGTAGAGCAGTGCAACCGCAAGGTGCGTGGGGTTGGTGACCACCAGCGAGGGTTTGCGCTTGCCACCGCCACCGCCCTGGACGATTTCCCGATGCAGCTTTCGCCGTTCTCCCTTGATTTCAGGCGCTCCATCGGACTCCTTGTGTTCGCGCTTGACCTCATCCTTGGTCATCATCTGCTGGCGGGCGAACAGCTTGCGCTGAATGAGCCAGTCGAACCCTGCGATGACAGTGAAGACGAAGGCCGTGGTCAGCAGCAAGGACTTGATCAACAAGCCCAATCCCGCCGTCACCGGCTGGATGCCGGAGCCCGCCAGCAGCATGAGCGTCCCCAGGTTGTCGTGGACCAGCTTCCACACGATGGCAGTGAGCGCCACCACCTTCACCACCGACTTCAGCGCCTCGATGAGGTTGCGCGCCGAAAACAGGTTCTTCACATTCGCCACGACATCCAGCTTCTGGAAGTTGAACTTCATCTTTTCCGGGGCAAACAC
>NZ_JBQVOH010000056.1:0-562 GCF_052437035.1 Niveispirillum sp. | reverse complement strand
GGGCCACCGCGTTGACGCAGGCGCGCGGTAACATGCCGCCCATGCCGAAATACCTGTTCACCTGCGAGGTCGAACCCCAGTTCCTGAGCGAACAGTCGTCGCCCGACGAAGACGTGTACGCATTCGCGTACACCATCACCATCACCAACGCGGGCGAGGTGCCGGCACAGCTGATCGCGCGCCACTGGATCATCGACGACGCGCGCGGGCAGACCGAGCAAGTCAAGGGCCTGGGCGTGGTCGGGCACCAGCCCCTGCTGCGGCCCGGAGAATCCTTCCAGTACACCAGCGGCACGCGCCTGGCCACGCCCACGGGCACCATGCGCGGCAGCTTCTTCTGCGTGGCCGAAGACGGCGAGCGTTTCGAGGCCGAGGTGGCCGAGTTCGCGCTGCGCGCCCCGGGCTCGGGCGACGCACCGGCGCGGGTGCTGCACTGAAAGCCGGCGCCCCGACACGCGGCCCCCACCCCGACGACCGCATGCCCACCTCCACCCCGCTCGACACCCTGGACCCGGACGCCCCGCTGGCGCTGCGCCACCTGTGGCTGATCGGCGCGTTGCGC
>NZ_JBQVOH010000055.1:0-564 GCF_052437035.1 Niveispirillum sp. | reverse complement strand
CCATGGGGCCATCCGCAGCGATGGGCCGGTTGCGGCGGATCACACCGTCATGATCGGGGGCGATCTCACCCACCGCCTGCGACGGCCCGCGCCACAGGGTTTGAATGGACTGGAAGCCGGGGCCGAAGTCCAGGCCACGGCGCGCGAAACCTTCGTAGAAACCGGCGATGTCCACCGGCTCCGAACATGCGGCCTTCAGGGCGGCCAGGGAACCCGTCGAAGCCGGCGCGGCGCCCGCGCGCAAGGTGCCCGACACATGCGCTACCCAGGGTTCGGCGTCGGCGGCGTCTTCACCCAGGCTGCTGAGCGTGACCGCCACCGCGCCGCCCTGCCGCGCCGCGCCGCAGACCACCTGCAGCGTGCGCGCGGCGCCGTCGTCGGCCAGCAGCATCGCTTCCTGCACGGTGATGTCTTCGACCGCCACCGGCCCCTGGCCGAACAGCTGGCGCGCGGCGGCCAGCAAGGTGTCGAGGTAGGCGGTGGCCGGCACGACCACGTGGCCTTGCACCCGGTGTTCGCGCATGAAAGCGGGCTCGTCCGCGCTCAGGCGGGATTCAAAAACCG
>NZ_JBQVOH010000054.1:0-572 GCF_052437035.1 Niveispirillum sp. | reverse complement strand
GCGATGAACAGATCGCCCATGGTCCGCGCCTTGGCCCAGGCCAGATGCTTGTCGGCGCGCACGGCCAGATCGATGCCGGGCTCAGCGGCCTGCATCGAGATGATGGCTTGCGTCCCGGTCAGCATGCGCCCGATGCCGTCGGCGGGGCGGTAATCGCGGTCAAAGGCGAAGGGGGCGGCGTGGCCCCACCAACCCGACAAGGGCTGGTGCATGGCGGCATGATGACGCTTTGCCGCGAAGATGAAGGCCGGGCTGCCAGGGCCGCCATTCAGGTATTTATAGGTACAGCCCACCGCGAAATCGGCCTTTGCCGCGTTCAGGTCCACCGGGATGGCCCCGGCGGAATGGCACAGGTCCCAGACGGTCAGGGCGCCGACGGCATGGGCCTTGGCCGTGATCGCCGCCATGTCCAGGACATGGGCGCTCTTGTAATGCACATGGGTCAGGGCGACGACGGCGACATCGTCGGTGATGGCATCCAGGATGCCGTCCTTTTCCACGAACCGGATGTCATGGCCCTGGCCCAGAAAGGCGGCCAGACCCTGCACCATGTAGTTATTGGTGGGGAAGTT
>NZ_JBQVOH010000053.1:0-573 GCF_052437035.1 Niveispirillum sp. | reverse complement strand
GTACTAGGACCATTACTGGCCCGGCTCAACCTTTGGTTTCGGGGCTGATGTGGAGTAAACCCAACGCACATGGAAATGGTGCGTGAGCGCCTACCACCTTCACTATTGCCTGACCCCTGAGTGCGGCTTGCAGCCCACCCACCAGGGCTATTGTGTAGAGTTGGCATGAAAAACATGCGCTGATTGTGAGCTGATGACAGCTCAACAAAAGGGGCACACACTACTGTGCCGCAGCAGGCTGCTGCTGCTGCTGGGCCTTGGGTGACTTGTCTCGCAGCCGCTTGCAGCCCAGGCTAGGGTACTCCTTGCCCTTGGCTGGCAGAGCTCCCTGGTCTGGCCAGTAGCACAGCTCCAGTGGGCGCCACCTGCTCTCCCCAATGCGCTGCATGTTCAGCGCTGCATTGCAGTCCCTGTCCAGCCACCTGCCTGGCTGTGGTGCTGGCTTGGCTTTGGCAGCCTTGCCCTTAGCCTTGCCTTTGCCCTTGGTGGGCTGGGTGGGCTCAGCTGCCTGCTCAGCCTTGGTGCGCTTGCTGCGCTTGACGGGCGGGGGACTACTGGGCCTAGGCTCTGAGG
>NZ_JBQVOH010000052.1:246-579 GCF_052437035.1 Niveispirillum sp. | reverse complement strand
ACGGTGAGCGCCGACAGCGGGCAGGGCTCGCGACGCGCGGCTGTCGCCTGGTCGACCAGCTCGTCAATCAGCGCGGCGGCCGCGTCGAGCTCGTTGCCCACCGCCTGCGATGTCAGCATCCGCACCTTGCCGCGCGCGGCTTCGGGCACGCTGGCGATCAGCGCGTCGAGCTGGTTGGATTCGCAGCCCAGCCCCAGCAGCAGGACGCCTGCCGCATTGGGATTGGCAGCGAGCCCGGCCAGCGCGGCGCGTGTCCCGCAGAGGTCATCGCCCAGCTGCGAGCAGCCGTGCGGGTGGGTAAAGGCGTGGATGCCGTCAACCCGGCCTGCATGG
>NZ_JBQVOH010000052.1:0-236 GCF_052437035.1 Niveispirillum sp. | reverse complement strand
CCATCCAGCGCGGTGACCAGATTGTGGCTGTGGACATGATCGCCCGGTGCGATGGCGGAGGTCGCAACGCCGATGGGCTGGCCATATTTGGTGACAACCTCGCCCGCGCGGTGCGCACGCAGCGCGAACTTGTGACCGCGCGGAATGGCGGCGCCCGTCGTGGTGCCCAGCGCAGGCTCGCCCGCGGCGAGATCGCGCAAGGCCACGCCCACCCCGTCAGCGGCATGGATATGGAG
>NZ_JBQVOH010000051.1:0-609 GCF_052437035.1 Niveispirillum sp. | reverse complement strand
AGATGGAACCGAACCTGGTCGTCGAATTCTATTCGCGCTAACCGAGTTCGCTATCGAATTCAAAGGGGCGGTCCGGCAACGGGCCGCCCCTTTTCGTTTTAGTGCGGTAGAAACTGCGTAATTCGGCCGAGCATCGCTATGCGCGTCTCGCTGTCCCAAAGGGCGTGCGCGAAACCGGGATATTCGATCAGTTCGACCTTCTTTCCGGCCGACGTCAGCGCGCTCCGCATAACGCGAGCCTGGTCGATATCGACATGCTGATCGAGCGTGCCGTGGAACATCAGTACCGGCGCCTTGATCGCGCCGGCATTCTGGGCCGGCGATCCTTCGCGAACATGCGGGCCCGACCCGATGAAATCACGCGTGATCGCGCCGCCAGCATCGCGCATGCTTTTATCCTTCATTTTGCCGAGATCGGTGACCGGCGCGATCGCGACGATCGACTTGAACAGATCGGGCGCGAGCACACCCGACTGCAGCGCGGCATAGCCGCCATAGGACCATCCGACGATCGACAGCTTTGCCGGGTCGGCACCTTCCGCGACGATCCACCGACCGGCGTCGGTGACGTCGCCGACCGCCGTCTTCCACGACTGGAAACCATTGTTC
>NZ_JBQVOH010000050.1:0-613 GCF_052437035.1 Niveispirillum sp. | reverse complement strand
CTTTTCCGCGATGGCGCTGAAGGGCGGGCCGACCACCTTGTCGGCGTTGGCGTGGCAGGTGTAGCAGCCATTGGCTTTGGCGAGTTCCACGGCGGCCAGGTCGGCGGCGGTGGCGTGCTGGGCCAGGCCGGCCAGCACGGTGGGGAGGATCAGGAGGTAACGCATGGCGGGCACCGGAGAAAGGAAGGAAAGAAGGGACAGAAAAAAGGGGTGGCATGGCCTGGGCCACGCCACCCCCAACACCACATCACTTCATGAGCTTGAAGGTCCAGACCGAACCGCCCTGTTCGAGGAAGTTGACCTTCTTGGCCACTTCACCGCCCCACAGCGGCACGGCACCGCCCCAGCCCGAGACCACGCTGACGTACTGCTCGCCGCCCTCGGTCCAGGTGATGGGGGGCGCGACCACGCCGGAGCAGGTCTGGAACTGCCACACCACCTTGCCGGTCTTGGCGTCGGCGGCCTTCAGGTAACCCTCGGGCGTGCCCCAGAACACGAGGTCGCCGGCGGTGAGCACACCGCCCCACAGCGGCGCGCTGTTCTTGACTTCCCAGGCCACCTTGCCGGTCTTGGGATCTATCGCGCGCAGCGAACCGATATGGTCGTCGAACAG
>NZ_JBQVOH010000049.1:0-621 GCF_052437035.1 Niveispirillum sp. | reverse complement strand
CGTCTATCCCAACGAGCGTATGATTTATGATCAGGTTTTCGCGCAACCCGATGATTTTCGCCAGTGGCAGCCGCTGGAGATATTGGAGGAATTGAAGGTCAAGGCGCGCGCCGCGGGGCTGTGGAACCTGTTCCTGCCGGACAGCGAATTGGGGGCGAACCTTGGCAATCTCGATTACGCGCCGCTGGCCGAGATCATGGGCCGGTCCTATTGGGCCCCCGAAGTCTTCAATTGCGACGCGCCCAATACGGGCAATATGGAAGTACTCGTCCGCTATGGGACACCCGCGCAGCAAGACCGGTGGTTGCGTCCGCTGCTCGACGGCACGATCCGGTCCGCCTTTGCGATGACCGAGCCAAATGTTGCGTCGTCGGACGCGACAAATATTGGCACGCGTATCCGTCGTGACGGCGATGATTATGTGGTCAGCGGCCGCAAATGGTGGACGTCGGGTGCAGGCGATCCGCGCTGCGAGATCATGATCGTCATGGGTCAGAATGATCCCGACAATCCGAATCGACATGCGCGCCAGTCGATGATCCTCGTGCCGACGAATACGCCTGGCGTCCATATCCGCCGCTACCTGCCGATTTTCGGGATCAGCGATGCGCCGCACGGGCA
>NZ_JBQVOH010000048.1:0-640 GCF_052437035.1 Niveispirillum sp. | reverse complement strand
GACATGGAGAGCGAAGACGAACTTGTCGCCCTGCTCAGCCACGAGTTCGCGCACATCTACCTGCACTACCACCAGCTGGAAAGCGCGGTGGCCGACGCCGACACCGTGACCTCGGTGCTCGGGCTGGGCGTGGCCCTGACGCTCAAGACCGGCGAGGCGGCGCGCTGGAACAAGGTGGACACGCTGCTCACCACCTACACGCTCGGGCGCGGGCTGGTGACCACCATCTACAGCCAGTCCGAAGAGAGCGCGGCGGACCGCTTCAGCCTCAGCCTCACGCACAAGCTCGGGTATTCCTACGAGCACGGGATCAAGGCGTTCCTGGAGCGGCTGGCCACGTGGGAAGACGAGCAGGAGAAGCGCGAGAAACTGCAGCAGGAAGCCCTGCTGGCGGCGATTCGCGCGCAGGCCGCGGCCGCGCCGGCCGCCCGGCCCGGTGCGGCGGCCAACAACCCGCTCAACCAGGGCATTGCCGCCTCCGGCGCCGCCGCGCAGGGTGAGGTGGCCGCCGCGGCCAGCCAGCTGTCCTTCGAGCTCACCAAAGGCTTCGAGAAGGTGGCCGGCTCGCACCCGTCCACCCTCAAGCGGCTGGACGCGATGGCGGAAACCGCCGCCGCCTTCCCGGCGGTCGCCGTGGAGC
>NZ_JBQVOH010000047.1:0-656 GCF_052437035.1 Niveispirillum sp. | reverse complement strand
ATGAGAGCCGCAGGCTTTTGGGAGAGTGAAATGAATATTGCCGAAGCCTTGGCGAGCGCCATCGGCGCCGACCGCGTCGCGAGCGACGCCGAGGCGCTCAACGCGCGGCGTTACGACCAGTGGGCGGTCAAGCATCTGCGCGACTGGCGCGGTGAAGCGGTGCCCGCACCGGGCTGCGTCGTGCGGCCGCAGTCGGTCGAGGATGTGCAGAAGGTCGTGCGCCTCGCCGCCGAGAAACGCGTGCCGCTGATCCCCTTTGGCTTTGGCAGCGGGGTGTGCGGCGGGATCGAGCCGACGCCGGATGCGATCCTGCTCGACATGAGCGCCATGAACCGCGTGCGCTATATCGACAGCGACGATCTGCTGGCCAGCTTCGATGCGGGCCTCAACGGTATGGAGGCCGAGGAGGCGGTCGCGGCGCACGGGCTGACGATCGGGCACTGGCCGCAGTCGATCGCGATCAGCAGCGTCGGCGGCTGGGTGGCAACGCGCGCGTCGGGGCAATTTTCGACCGCTTATGGCAATATCGAGGACATCATCCATTCGATCGAGGCGGTGCTGCCGAACGGCGAACTGGTGACGCTCGGAAAGGCGGTGCGCGCCGCAGCCGGACCCGACCTCCGCCACCTGTTGATGGGTGCCGAGGGGACGATGGG
>NZ_JBQVOH010000046.1:0-661 GCF_052437035.1 Niveispirillum sp. | reverse complement strand
GCCAGACGTTTCCGGCGTCGCGATCGTCGATTTTTCGGGGAACCAGACGTTGCTCGACCGTCTGCGCGGCCGGTCGCGGCCCGTCCACCTTTGCCGGGTCGGCATGACCCATGGGCGGGATGCGGGCGAAATAGGCGTGGAAAAACCCGATGAAGAATTTTTCTTCGCCCCCGATGCCATCATCGCTGCTGTGGCTGAACTCGGTCCGACGGGTTTCGACGTAGCGCTCGGCAATGCCACGCGCGATTTCATCGACGCTTCGCGCGGCTGGCTGACGATCGAAGCCGTGTGCGGCGCCGATGCCGTGCGCGATGCCTGGACGCGCGTCCGGTCCGGCAATGGCGATCCAACCTCTGCGATTGTCGCATCTTTATAATCAGAAGCAAAATGGGAGAGAAAATATGAAGAGGAAACTCGGTTGCGGGCTGTCGCTCGCCGCATTGGTCTGGGCGCCATTCGCTTCGGCGCAGGGAGACGTATCGCCGGACGAGATTTTAGACAATGGCGGCGACATCATCGTCACCGCCACCAAGCGTTCGCAGAATCTGCAGGATGTGCCGATCGCCGTTTCGGCCTTCTCGTCGGAGCAACTCCAGAAATCGGGGATTAACGATACGCGCGAATTGATGACGCTGGCGCCGAGCCTTAATTTGACGAGCAC
>NZ_JBQVOH010000045.1:0-701 GCF_052437035.1 Niveispirillum sp. | reverse complement strand
CATGGGGACCCAGCACATTGCGCAGGGCCGCATGCAGCAGATGGGTGGCCGAATGGTTGGCCCGGGTCGTGGTGCGGCGGTCGGCGTCCAGGGCCAGGCGCGCCCGGGCGCCGGGGGCCAGCTCGCCGGACTCGATCTCGATCACATGCACATGCAGGTCGCTGGCCTGCTTCTGGGTGTCGATCACCCGACCGCGGCCGCCGTCCCACTCCACCTCGCCGGTGTCGCCGGCTTGGCCGCCGCTTTCGCCGTAGAAGGGCGTGCGGTCGAACAGGGCCTGAACGGTCTGACCGGCGCCAGCCTTGGCGACTTCGGCGCCGTCGGCCATCAGGACCAGCAGCTCGGCGGTCACCTCGCCCTGATCATGGCCCACGAAGTCGGTGGGGCCGAGGCGTTCGCGTAAGGAGAACCACTCCCCGGCCGCCGCAGCCTGGCCAGAGCCGGTCCAGGCGTCACGGGCCTGATCCTTCTGACGCTTCATGGCCACGTCGAAACCGACCAAGTCGACGCTCATCCCCAGGGCGCGCACCGCGTCCTGGGTCAGGTCCAGGGGGAAGCCGTAGGTGTCATAGAGCTTGAAGGCGGTCTCGCCCGGCAGGACGCCGCCGGGGCCAACCTGGGCGGTCGCCTCCTCCAGCAGGCTCATCCCGCGCCCCAGCGTGCGGCGGAAGCGCTCTTCCTCCTGGCGCAGAGTCTCGGCG
>NZ_JBQVOH010000044.1:0-702 GCF_052437035.1 Niveispirillum sp. | reverse complement strand
GGCCGAAGCCGGCCTGATCGTGCTGGTCAGCCTGATCAGCCCCTTCCGCGCCGACCGCGACATGGCGCGGTCCCTGCTGCCGCCCGGTGAGTTCCTGGAGATTTTTGTCGATACCCCGCTGGCCCTCTGCGAGGCCCGCGATACGAAGGGCCTGTACCGCAAGGCGCGCTCCGGTGCCCTGCCCAACTTCACAGGTATCGGCAGCCCTTACGAGCCCCCGACGGAACCTGATTTGCGCCTCGACACCGGCGCCGGCGATGCGGCATCCCTGGCCGATGCGGTTATGCGTCATCTAGCCCAAACCGGCATCATTCCATCCATGGAGTAATGCCACCGGTCATAATTTATGACCGGTGGCACGGCGGTGACTACCGCCGCGCCGCCCATGCAGCGTAGCCAAGGGCGCGGTGCGCCCGCTGGCAAAAATGGCGGCACAGGGGTTGGCTTCAATATGATATCTGAAAGCTATCTGATATTATATTGAAGCCAACCCCTTGCCATCCCCCGCCGGATCGCTCATAGGCTCCTTTCCAACGCACCCGGCGATGTAGGAAGATGCCATGCCGATCCTAGTCACCGGCGCTGCCGGCTTCATCGGATACCATACCTGCCGGGCGCTGCTGGACCGGGGGGAACAGGTACTGGGGGTGGATAATTTCTCCCCCTATTACGATATCCGCCTGAAGCAGGCGCGGCTGGACC
>NZ_JBQVOH010000043.1:0-702 GCF_052437035.1 Niveispirillum sp. | reverse complement strand
GCGGGGCATTGGCGCGCAGGCGCGCCACCACGGCCGAGGCGGGCTCGCCGCGCTCCGCCAGGGGCTTGAGGCGGATGCGGAACCAGGAGTTGCTGGTGCCGGTGCGCCCGCCGCTCACGCCCGTCACGTCGGCCACGGCGGGATCGGCCACCAGCAGGCCGCGAAAAGCCTCCACCTTGGGCTGCATGCCCTGGAACGAAAAACCGTCGTCGCCGCGCACGAAGCCGCCGAGCTGGCCGGTGTCCTGCTGCGGCAGCATGCCCTTGGGAATCGCCACGTAGAGCCACACGTTGAGGGCCACAGTGCCGGCCAGCAACAACAGGGTCAACACGCGGTGGCGCAGCGCGAATCCCAGGCTGCGCGCGTAACCCGCCTGCACGTCGGCCAGCAGGCTGGCGATGCCGCGCGCCAGCGGGCCTGGCGGCTTGGGCGGGCCGGCCGGCAGGCCGTGCGCGCACAGCGCGGGCGTGAGCGTGACCGACACCGCCAGCGAGATCAGCATGGCCGCCACCAGCGTGATCGAGAACTCGCGGAACAAGCGCTCGACCACACCGCCCATGAACAGGATGGAGATGAACACCACGATCAGCGCCAGGTTCATCGCCAGCAAGGTGAAGCCCACCTCGCCGGCGCCGGTGAAGGCCGCGCGCCAGACCGTGCGCCGCCCCACCTCACGCTGGCCGTTCGCGGCCTGCGCCGCAC
>NZ_JBQVOH010000042.1:0-743 GCF_052437035.1 Niveispirillum sp. | reverse complement strand
CCATCGAGTTCCGCACCGAGAAGACCGGCATCATCCACGCCGGCATCGGCAAGGCGAGTTTCTCGGACGAAGCCATCCTGGCCAACGTCAAGGCCCTGGTGGACGCCCTCAACAAGGCCAAGCCCTCGGGCGCCAAGGGCACCTATGTGAAGAAGATTAGCCTGTCTTCGACCATGGGCCCCGGCTTCCGGGTCGAGACCGGTTCGGTCGGCGCCTAAACGCGTCCACGCTAAATCAGACGATCGAGGGGGCTGCGGCGACGCGGCCCCCTTTTTCATGGGCGCAAGGCGGGCGCGCCGGGGCGTTGCGCTCCGGGCCGCCCTGCTGTATGAGCCGCCCCTCTAAGGTTTCGCCGCTCCGCAAGGAGGGGCGGGGACTGGAAGCTTCCCGCAAGGGGGCTTCCGATCCTGTCCAAGAACTGCGGGACCCAGGGGTCGCCTGGGTCATAAGCGTGGAAGAGCCCTTCCACACTCGCGGGGAGACGGGAAGATGACGCCGACAAGGCCCATTTCCGCATGGCGGACAAGGGCGCGACGGCTGCGGCTTCTCTCACAGGACAGGCTTGATGGTTCCGAGGCGGGGCTTCCCCAACTCGTGGCCGTCACACGGCGTCTGGAATGGTCCAGGCGTCGCACCTGAGTAGGAGACCGCAATGGACCGCGCTCAAAAGCAGGAAGCGATCGAGACGCTGAAAAGCGTCTTTGCCGAATCCGGCGCCGTGGTCGTGACCCACAATCTGGGTC
>NZ_JBQVOH010000041.1:0-757 GCF_052437035.1 Niveispirillum sp. | reverse complement strand
AGCCTGTTCCACCAGCCCGTCGCGGCGCAGGCGGTGCATCACGTCGTTCAGCTCGGACAGCTCGGCGCTCGGGTCGCCGCCCAGGGTCGCCTGCTCGACCTGGACGCAGGCAAAGGTCTCGTGTTCGTGGCCGCGCAGGGCCTCGCGCACCGCAGCCCAGGGCTGGTGCCCGTGTTCGTGCAGCTGGGCTTCCAGCCAGACGAACACCGGGCCGTGGGGCGCGGGCAGGTGGGCCAGCAGGGCGTGGTCGTCGGCCGAGAGCGTGTCCCAGGCCTGCGGGCTGGCCAGCAGCAGACCCACCGCGCGGTCGGCCCGGCTGCCCCCCGCGCGGCGCGTGCCCAGCATGCGGGGCGGGGGCGGCGGGCCTTTGCGCCACTTGCCGAAGCCCTTGCCGCCGCCGCCGTAGGTTTTGCCACCACCGCCGTAGCCGCCACCGCCGCTGCTGTAACCGCCGCCGGCGCCGCTGTCGTAGCCCGGGTCCGAGGTGTAGGCCGCGCTGGCCCCGCCGCCGTCGTAACCGGCGTCGTGCCCCGGCTGCGCGGGCGCCGGGCTGGCGGCCCGGGGCTTGCGCGGGCCGCCGCCGGTCTGCTGCCAGAGCTGCAGCAGGTCCGGGCTGCCGATGCCGATGCCGGCGGCCAGTTCGCCGATGAGCTGGCGCTTGAGCGCGCCATCGGGCAGGGCGCTCCAGAGTGGGCGCGCCTGGCTGGCCATGCGCGCGCGGCCTTCAGCGGTGCTGAGGTCGCAGTCGGCACCGGCG
>NZ_JBQVOH010000040.1:0-782 GCF_052437035.1 Niveispirillum sp. | reverse complement strand
GCGATAGAGGATGCGGCCCAGGGTCTGACCCGCCGCATCCTGGCCAGCATAGACCTGGATGGCGATACCATCGGCCAGGGGGGCGGCAATATCGGCCACGGCATAGGCCAGGAAAAGCCGGCAGCGCCGCCGCCCGTCGGGCAGCAGGCGGACCAGGGCGGCCGGCGTGCTGCCGCGCGCACCCAGATCGACCAGGGCGACAGGGTCCCGACCCAGCAGCGGATCAAGGTAATCAAGGAGCAATTGCCGCGTCTGTGCGGCCCGTGCGGCAGCAGAGGTGCGCAGGGCCGGATCATCGAACAGGGCCAGGGCCGGACCGGCGGCGGGGGTCGCCAGCAGCTGTTCCAGGGTCAGGCCCGTCCAGGGGGCAAGGTCATCGGGCACGGTGCCGCCAGCCAGGGCCAGAAGCCGGTCCCAGGGCAGGTGCGGGCGGGTCTCCAGCAGGCGGCGGGCCGCCGCCATGTCGATCTGCGCCAGTTCAAGCGGCAGCAACGCCTGACGCGACACGAACAGGGGCGTCACCCTGATGCCGCCGCCCGGCGGGGGGCCAGCCCGTCCCAGCCGCCCCCGCCCAGACCCGCCACGGCCCTTTCACGCTCCCGCAGCGCCCCAAGGCCAGGACCCGGCACATAATGAAAGGCCCGCAGACCCGCCGCCCGCGCCATGGCGACATCGCCCAGCGGATCATCGCCCAGATGAAGGATACGGGCGGGCGGAATGTCGGGATGATCGGCCAGCAGCCGCGCGAACAGGCCGCCCCCCGCCTTGGACACGCCTTCGGC
>NZ_JBQVOH010000039.1:0-803 GCF_052437035.1 Niveispirillum sp. | reverse complement strand
CCGGGTGGCCCGTTCGACAGCGAACGCGTGCTGCCGCCGGAGATCGAGGCGAACCTGAAGGCGGCCTATAATCTGGACAAGCCGGTCTGGCAGCAGTTCCTGATCTATCTGGGCAATGCGGTGCAGGGCGATTTCGGCCCCTCCTTCACCTATAAGGACTTCTCCGTCTCCGAACTGATCGGGACGGGTTTCCCCGTGTCCCTCAAGCTGGGCCTGTCGGCCATCACGCTGGCGGTGATCATTGGCTGTACGCTGGGCATCCTGGCCGCCATGCGCCAGAACACCAAGACCGACTATTCCATCATGGGTGTCGCCATGGTGGGCATCACCATCCCGAACTTCGTGATGGCGCCGCTGCTGACGCTGGTGTTTGGCATCTATCTGGGCTGGCTGCCGGTGGCGGGTCTGGGCGATGGGTCGTTCCGCAATCTGGTGCTGCCCGTCATCGCCCTGTCCTTGCCGCAGATCGCCATCATCAGCCGCCTGACGCGCGGCGGCATGGTGGAGGTGCTGCGTTCCAACTTCGTGCGCACGGCCCATGCCAAGGGCCTGCCCGAACATCTGATCATCACGCGCCACACGCTGCGCGCGGCATTGTTGCCCGTCATTTCCTATCTGGGGCCGGCCATTGCCGGTCTGGTGACGGGGTCGGTGGTGATCGAGCAGATTTTCGGCCTGCCCGGCATCGGCCGCTATTTCGTGCAGGGCGCCATCAACCGCGATTACACGCTGGTGATGGGTACCGTCATTACCTATGGCAGTCTGATCGTGCTGATGAACCTTCTGGTCGATCTGGTCTATGG
>NZ_JBQVOH010000038.1:0-823 GCF_052437035.1 Niveispirillum sp. | reverse complement strand
CGGACGCCTGGTGGACCCGCGCCCTGACCGTCGGGGGTGCGGAACCGGTTCTCGACATGGCGGACCAGTTCTGGGGCGACCGCTACGGCGTCCTGCGCGATCCCTTCGGCCATACCTGGTCGATCGGCGGGCCAACGAAGGGCTGAGACGATCAGGCTCTCCCCGGTCCGGTCGGCGGGAGACCTCGCCCCGCTTGATCCCCAACCCTCCGCCTGCCGGCCATCCCAGGGCTTCTCGTCCAACGTCGCGAAAACCCGCTTCGTGGTTCAACGGCTTGCGGCTTCGCCCGCCGAACTACCCGGCGCCCCTCCCGAGGGGCCTATAATGACGCCCGGTCTTTGACATCACAGAAGGAGCAGAGCGCGGCGGCCGGCGGACAGTCCGATCGGCGTCCGGCCATTTCTCATTAGAAAACAAAACCTGTCGGACAGATCGGACACATCGGACACCTTTTTTCGCGTCCAATGGCGGAGCGGCCTAGCGCAGAACGCCTCGGATTTGCCGACCGCCGCGATTGATGACCACCTCCCACGGGCCGCGACCGGCGCTGGCGGCCTGAGCGTCAGCGGCTGTGGAAATTTGACGGCCGTTGATCGCGATCAGCAAATCGTTTTGGCGGAAGACGCTGGCCGCATAGCCTCGACCGGAGACGCCGAGCACGACCACCCCGGTGGCGAAAGGATCGCCGCCAAGTCGATCCGCCAGGGCCGGCGTGAGTTGCGCCACCATGGCCCCTTGCAGCGGCCCTTGCTGGATAACGAGGCCCTTGTCGGGATCAGCCTCGCCCGGCAGGGTTTGCACCCGCGCCGTCAGCGTCTGGACC
>NZ_JBQVOH010000037.1:0-836 GCF_052437035.1 Niveispirillum sp. | reverse complement strand
CGTGCATCGCTGAACAGCGCCTTGAACCTTAAGCGGGCAGAGGCTGCGGCGGTTGATGCGATTGTGGCCGAGGATATCGGCAAGTTCCCGGACAGCAATCTGGCCGAAAGCATGCAGCGGGTGCCCGGTGTGGCGCTGGCGCGTGGGGATGGCGGCGAGGGCCGCAACATTTCGGTTCGTGGTCTGGGCGCGGGTTTCACCCGCGTGCGGGTCAATGGCATGGAGGGCACCTCCCAGACCGGCTCGTCCGACATCTATGGTGCCGGCAATGCCGGGCGCTCCTTCGACTTCAATGTCTTCTCCACCGAGATCTTCTCCGCCCTGGCCGTGCGCAAGACGCCGTCGGCGGATGTGGAGGAGGGATCGCTGGGGGCCACCGTCGATCTGAACGCGCCCAAGCCGTTTGATTTCCGTCAGGATAGCGTCATCACCGCCACCGCCAAGGGCGTCTATAATGGCGTGTCCAAGAAGGTGGACCCGCGCGGATCGGTGCTGGTCTCGCAGAAGTTCGGCGATGAGGGGCAGTTCGGCGTCCTGGGCTCGCTCTCCTATCAGCAGCGCAATATCCGCGAGGTCGGCTATTCCGCTGTCGATCTGCTGTCGGCCAGCGCCAATGGCCTGTTCTGCGCGCCCATCGGCGTCACGCCCGTCTATCCCGCCGTCTCGGCGGCCAAGGGCACGACGGACACGATGTGCTCCACCAACAATCCGCGCACCGGCACGCTGGCCGCCTGGAATACCGTTCAGGCCCTGCGCCGCGCCGATCAACCCAACACGCCCGAAACCTCCCCGTCCGGCAATACCCATGGCTATCCGGCGGCGCTGGCCTGGGGCAT
>NZ_JBQVOH010000036.1:527-857 GCF_052437035.1 Niveispirillum sp. | reverse complement strand
ACAGCGGCAAGGGTCTTTTCGGTTTTCAACAACCCGGCGGCCAGCTTGCCACGAAGCCCGAGATACCAGTCTTCTGCAAATGCCTTGGCCTGCTCCAGTCCAGTCTCTTTGGTGCTGGTACGGTATTGCTGACCTTTTACCGACGCCGAGCAATGCCAGGTGAGGCCCCCGCGCCGATAGACATTGACCTTCCCTCCGAGGATTTCGTGGCTCGCCATACCGGCCCCCTGTTTGTTTCCGTCTTCGATATGGGAACAGGGAATCACGACCTCAAGGGAACAGTCAAATCGGCCTCGAGATTTGTGCTAGCGCTGTGCTAGGCCCAAAACG
>NZ_JBQVOH010000036.1:244-517 GCF_052437035.1 Niveispirillum sp. | reverse complement strand
TTGCGGGGGCAGGATTTGAACCTGCGGCCTTCAGGTTATGAGCCTGACGAGCTACCGGGCTGCTCCACCCCGCGTTACCAGTGTAAATCCCTATGGGATTTATCGCGACTGCATCACAGGGAAGCTGTGATGCCTACTGCCGGAGCAAATTGCCGAAGGCGATTTGTCTCCTGTGAGGGACGCACGAGGCGTTTGCCTTATGTTTTGTATCCCGGAACGACTAAAGGCCGCTATTAGCGGCCCTTTTGTATCGGCTGGGCCGAAGTTTGATTT
>NZ_JBQVOH010000036.1:0-234 GCF_052437035.1 Niveispirillum sp. | reverse complement strand
ATCTGCCTCGCCGATATAAACATCAGGTCGGCAAAACGCAACATTGATCATGTTTTCACATGAGTGTTGTTTCGAGAGGCTGGGTGGCATTGCCACTTTTTATCTTAATTACACGTCTTTCCGTGACTGGTCCGTTTGCCTGCCTTGCTCGAGATCGAGCGTGGCAGCCATACAGGACGCTAGTCCGTCGCGCCTTTTGGCGCGGCCCGTCCGGAGCCCTTCGGGCGTCCGGAC
>NZ_JBQVOH010000035.1:0-991 GCF_052437035.1 Niveispirillum sp. | reverse complement strand
CGCAAGGCCGGGCTGACGGCGAAGGCGGTGCAGGCGCAGCTTGGGGTCGACCAGCCCGATTTCGGTGTGCTCTTTGACGACATGCGTGTCGCGGACGGCGGACGGCTCGATCCGGCGCGAACGATCCAGCCAAAAGCGGAAGCCGAGATTGCGTTCATTCTGGGTGCCGACTTACCCGACGCCAACACCAGCATGGAACAGGTCGCCGCAGCGGTTGCGAGCGTGCACACCGCGATCGAGATCGTCGATAGCCGCATCGCCGACTGGAAGATCAGCTTTGCCGATACCGTTGCCGACAATGGCTCGTCGGCCTTTTTTGTGCTGGCGGACGCGGGCCTGCCGCTCGCGGGCCTCGATCTGGAAGGCGCGGCGATGGAGATGGACGTTGGCGGCAAGACGGCCTCCACCGGCGTCGGCGCAGCGGCGCTCGGCAATCCGCTCAACGCCGCGGCCTGGCTCGCGCAGACGCTCGCCGCGCGCGGCGAGCCTCTGAAGGCCGGCGATATCCTGCTTGCGGGCGCGCTCGGACCGATGGTCGCGCTGACCCCAGGCGACCATGTCGAAGCCCGCATCGCCGGCATCGGCACCTGCAGCTTCACCTATGGAGCCGTCGCATGAGCAAGACCAAAGTAGCGATCATCGGGTCGGGCAACATCGGCACCGACCTGATGATCAAGATCATTCGGCTGTCGGAGGTGCTGGAGATGGGCGCGTTCGTCGGCATCGATCCCGAGAGCGACGGGCTGAAGCGCGCCGAGCGACTGGGCGTGCCGATCACCGCGGGCGGGCTCGACGGGCTCGTCGCATTGCCGGGCTTTGCCGACATCGCCATCGTCTTCGATGCGACCTCGGCGGGCGCGCACAAGCGGCATAGCGAGGTGCTGATCGGTCATGGCAAGCGCGTCGTCGACCTGACCCCGGCGGCGATCGGTCCCTACACGATCCCGCCGGTCAACGGCGACGCCAACCTCGATGCCGCCAACGTCAATAT
>NZ_JBQVOH010000034.1:0-1024 GCF_052437035.1 Niveispirillum sp. | reverse complement strand
GTTCGTCGACGACGACGACGATGAAGGGGAAGGGCTGCAGTTCCAGCGGCCGTTCCTCGAAGATCGGCTGGCCCGAATCCGGATCGAAGCCGGTCTGGACCGTGCGGCTCTTCTTGTCGGCCTTGGCATGGATCTCGGCCACCTTCTGGTTGAAGCCGGCGATGTTGCGCACACCCAGCTCCGACATCTTGCGGTAGCGCTCCTCCATCTCGCGCACCGTCCATTTCAGCGCGACGACGGCCTTGGCCGGGTCGGTGACGACGGGGCTGAGCAGATGCGGGATGCCGTCATAGACCGACAGTTCCAGCATCTTCGGATCGACCATGATGAACCGGCATTCTTCCGGCGACAGCCGGTAGAGCAGCGACAGGATCATCGTGTTGATGGCGACCGACTTGCCCGAGCCGGTGGTGCCGGCGACCAGCAGGTGGGGCATCTTGGCGAGGTCGGCGATCACCGGGTTGCCGGCGATGTCCTTGCCCAGCGCCAGGGCCAGCCGGCCCTCGGTCGCCTCATATTCGGCCGACTGCAGGATCTCGCGCAGCAAAACGCCTTCGCGCTTGGCGTTCGGCAACTCGATGCCGATGGCGTTGCGGCCGGGGATGACGGCGATGCGCGCCGACAGGGCCGACATCGAGCGGGCGATGTCGTCGGCCAGGCCGATCACGCGGCTCGACTTCGTGCCCGGCGCCGGCTCGAGCTCGTAGAGGGTGACGACCGGGCCGGGCCTGACCTTGACGATCTCGCCATAGACGCCGAACTCCTCCAGCGTCGACTTGAGCAGGCGGGCATTCTGCTCCAGCGCCTCCTCGTTGACCCGGTCGCTGCCGCGATCGGCCGGCGGCACCGTCAGCAGGCCGAGCGGCGGCAGCACGAACTGCCCTTCGCTCTCGCCGAGATCGAGTTCGACCTGCGCCTCGTCCTGCAGGCGCCGCCCGGGCCTGGGCCCGCCTCAACGTCCAGCTGCAACGGACAGCACACCAATGCACCGCATGTGCCGGGACTGGCCTGCGATGAGCGCGCG
>NZ_JBQVOH010000033.1:699-1037 GCF_052437035.1 Niveispirillum sp. | reverse complement strand
CCTTTATGATGCAGTGCGCGCGCGGGCCGAGACCGCGACTGCGCGGACTGTCGAAACCCGCGCCATTCGCGTCATCGCCGCGCCCGACGAACCCGAGCGACTGAGCCTGCTCCTTCCCGACCGCGAAGCGCCGGTTGCACCCACGCACTGGTCTTTCGGGCAAATGTGCAGTCTCGTCGGGGCGCCGTCGGCCTATCTGCGCCAGCTTCCCGCCGCATTGGCGGGCATCAACATGCAGCACGGTCTGCTCGCGCATCGCGGGGAATTGGTGAAGACGCTCGAGACCGGCGACGGGCGCACCGAGCTGCGTGCCGTGACCGGCCCCGATTATGGCCGCA
>NZ_JBQVOH010000033.1:0-689 GCF_052437035.1 Niveispirillum sp. | reverse complement strand
GTGCTCGACTGGTCGAACATGTACTATAATCCCTATGTCGATGTCAGCCGCGACACGACCACGCTTTATGCCTCGGACCGCGAGGTCTTTCTTTTTCTGGTCGATGACACGCACCCGATCGAGGCGGGCAAGCTTCCGAACGGCGATCCCGACCTCTTCTTCCGCGGCTTCTACTGCTGGAACAGCGAGGTCGGGTCGAAAGCCCTCGGCATGGCGACCTTCTATCTTCGCGCCGTCTGCATGAACCGGAACATCTGGGGCGCCGAGGGCTTCGAAGAGATCAGCATCCGGCACAGCAAGTTCGCGGCCGGTCGCTTCGCGCAGGAAGCGGCGCCCGCGCTCGAACGCTTCGCCTCTTCCTCGCCGGTCTCCTTTATGAACGGCATCAAGGCCGCTCGGGCCGCGATCGTCGCGCGCGACGATGACGATCGGCAGACCTTCCTGCGCAAACGCGGCTTCTCGAAGGGCGAGAGCGAGCGGATCATCCGCAGCGTGCTGCAGGAAGAGGGGCACCCGCCCGCATCGATCTTCGACTTCGTGCAGGGGATCACCGCGCTGGCCCGCGAGCGTCCGCATCAGGATGGACGGCTCGAGCTGGAAGCCAAGGGTGCCAAGCTTCTGGCCTCGGTCCACTGAGCAAATCTCGCGTTCGCCGGCGGCGTGGTCCTTTCCCTTCAGAGGGAGAGGGC
>NZ_JBQVOH010000032.1:0-1120 GCF_052437035.1 Niveispirillum sp. | reverse complement strand
GGTGGATTCTATTTTGAAGTGCGACTCTCTTTTATAATCAGATGGTTAGCAATGGAGGCTGCCATGGGAGAGCATTATTCGCACCTGAGTTTGGCGGAACGGCGTCGGATTGACGAGATGTTCCAGGCATCGATCCCAGTTCGGGAGATCGCGGCGCGGCTTGGCCGGCATCATGGTACAATCCATCGTGAGATCAACCGGAACTTTTACCACACATCCTTCCGGGACCGGTTTGGCAACGACTACCGTGGTTACTTCTGCATGACGGCGAACGCGATGGCTAAGCGCCGGCGGCGTTCTGGCCGCGTGAAGTTGCTGCGACATCCGGCCCTTCTGGCGCATGTGGTGGCGAAGCTGCATTCGGGCTGGTCACCGCAGCAGGTTTCCGGCCGGCTCAAGATTGATCCGCAGCCAGTGGGCCGGATATCGCATGAGAGCATCTACCGACATATCTACAGTGCCGAGGGCCGAGAGGCGAAGCTGTATGCCCTGCTCGCTGTGGCCCGGCGGCACCGCCGTCGTCAGAAAGGCCGCAAGCCCCGGACCTCGGTGATCCCGGCAGAGCGGTGGATTGAAGCCCGCCCGACCGAAATCGGTGATCGCAGCCAGTTTGGCCATTGGGAGGCGGATCTGGTGATCTTTGCGCGCAAGCATGGCAAGGCCAATGTCACTTCGCTCCAGGAGCGGCAAACCCGATATCTGCTGTTGCTGGGCAATGAGGACCGCCGCTCCGCCGACGTCATGTCCCGCATCACCAATGCTCTGGCCCCCCTGCCCAGCTCCGCCCGCCGCAGCATCACCTTCGACCGGGGCACCGAGTTTGTGGGTGCCTGGCGGTCATTGTCCATGCCCAGCTGGTTCTGCGATCCGCACAGCCCCTGGCAAAAGGGTGGCATTGAAAATGCCAATGGACGCGTGCGCCGCCGGTTGCCGCTCGACAGTCCGGTCGAGGATCGATCCTCGACCGGACTGAAGGCCATTGCCACAAAGATGAACGACACGCCCCGTAAGTGCCTGGGATGGCAGACGCCAGCCGAGGCTTTCAGCAGCAAGCTGGCAGCTATCAGGCGAACCGACTACAATGCACTGCAACCCAGTCGCACTTCAGCGTGAATCCGCC
>NZ_JBQVOH010000031.1:0-1436 GCF_052437035.1 Niveispirillum sp. | reverse complement strand
TCGCGAACTGGACGAAGGTCTGCGACTGGCCCTCGGTGACGGTCGAGTTGAGCTCGTCGATCCCCTCGATCGTGCGCACCGCCGCTTCGACGCGCTGGGTGACCTGCGTTTCGAGTTCGGTGGGTGCGGCGCCCGGCTGCGCGATGATGACGATCGCGCCCGGAAAATCGATGTCGGGATCGCTTTGGACCCCCATCATGAGGAAGGAGACGATCCCCGCGACCGTCAGGCCGAAGAACATGACGAGCGGCGGGATCGGGTTCCGGATGGACCAGGCCGAGATATTCTTGAAGTTCATCCGCTCTCCCCTTTCCGGTCTCGCCTCGCCGCCGCGTTGGCCTCTCAGGCCGCGCTGCGGTCGCGATAGGCGAGGAGCCGTAGCGCGTTGGCGACCACGACCAGTGTCGAGCCCTCATGCGCGGCCACCGCGGGGCCGATGCCCAGCCCGAGGATGGTTGCCGGCACGAGCACGACCACGACGCCGAGGCTCACTACGAGATTCTGGCGGATGATCCGCCGCGTCTGCCGGCTGAGCCCGATGGCGAAGGGCAGATGGGCAAGATCGTCGGCCATGAGCGCGACATCGGCGGTTTCGAGGGCGACGTCCGACCCAGCGGCGCCCATGGCGATGCCGACGGTTGCGCTCGCCATCGCGGGCGCGTCATTGACCCCGTCGCCCACCATGGCCACCGGCTGCTCGGCCTTGAGATCGCGAATGGCGTCGACCTTCTGATCGGGCATCAGGTCGCCCCAGGCCTCGTCGATCCCGACTTCGGCGGCGATCGACTCGGCGACCTTCTGGTGATCGCCCGAGATCATGATCATACGTCTGATCCCGAGCTCGCGGAGCCTAGCGATCGCCGTGCGCGCCGCTTCGCGCGGCGTGTCCATCAGACCGATCGCGCCCAGATCGCGGTCGCCCATACGGACCACCATCGTCGTGCGGCCCTGTTCGCGAAGGCCGGCAATCGCCGTCGCCACTTCGTCGCCGATCGGCGCGATGCCGTCGGTCCCGAACATCTCCACCTTTCCGATCTGGACAGTCTCGCCTTCGACCTTCGCGGTAACGCCGCGCCCCGTGAGGCTGTTGAGGTCGTCCGCCACCGGCACGCGCGCCGAGGTCAGCATGGCCTCGCCATCGCGCGCGATCGCGGCGGCAAGCGGATGGTCGCTGAGCCGCTCGACCGCCACCGCGATCCGCAGCAGTTCCTCCTTCGGCACGCCGCTGGCCGGCAGGACGTCGGTGATGCGCGGCTTTCCTTCGGTGAGCGTTCCCGTCTTGTCGAACGCCAGCGCGGTCAGCGAGCCGAGATTTTCGAGCGGGCCACCGCCTTTGACCAGCACGCCGCCGCGCGCCGCACGCGCAACGCCCGACAGGACGGCACTCGGCGTCGCGATCGCGAGCGCGCACGGGCTTGCCGCGACAAGGACCGCCA
>NZ_JBQVOH010000030.1:0-1501 GCF_052437035.1 Niveispirillum sp. | reverse complement strand
GATCAGCCCCTTGGACGGGCTGGCCTTCTTGATTTCGGCGATCAGGGCGGGCCGGCCGGTGGCCTCGACGTGGTCCTCGAGCGCGGCGCGGAAGCCCCGGGGGGCGGAGACGGCGGCGGCGGCGGCTTCCAGATCGGACAGGCTGCGGATGGCCTTGCGGGCGGCCACTTCATCGCGCTTGTAGTCGGCGATACGGGACAGGATGTCGGTCATTGCGGCTCCACTTCCTCTTCCGGGGCGGAGGTGATGCGGGCCAGGGCGTTGAGGGCGGTGCGGGCGTGGCCTTCATCGATGGCCCGTGCAGCCTGGGCGACGCCATGCGTCAGATCGTCCGCCTTGTCCGCGACGACGAGGGCGGCGGCGGCGTTCAGCAGCACGATATCGCGGTAAGGGCCGGTCGCGCCGTCCAGCAATGCGGTAAGAGCCAGGGCGTTGGTCCCGGCGTCGCCGCCGCGCAGATCCTCGATCGAGGCGCGCGGCAGGCCGGCCTCCTCGGGCGAGACGGTGAAACGCCGCACCGCGCCGTCGCGCCATTCGGCGACCTGGCTCTCGCCCGTGGTCGTCAGCTCATCGAGGCCGTCGCCGTGGACCGTCCAGGCGCGCACGGCGCCGAGCCGGCCCAGGACCTCGGCGAGGGGCTCCAGCAGGCGCGGGTCATAGACCCCCATCAGCTGGCGTTTCGCAGACGCTGGATTTGAAAGTGGGCCCAGAAGATTGAAAACCGTGCGGAAACCGATCTCGGCCCGCACCGGCCCGACGTGACGCATGGCGCCGTGGTAGGCGGGCGCGAACAGGAAGGCGATGCCGGCCTCGTCCAGCGCCTGACGCTGTTTCGTCTGGCCCGCCGTCAGATCAACGCCCAGCACCGACAGGACGTCCGAGGACCCGGACTTGGAACTCATGGCGCGGTTGCCGTGCTTGGCCACCTTCACGCCCGCGCCGGCCAGAACAAGGGCCGAGGCGGTGGAGATGTTGAAGGTGTGAGCCCCGTCGCCGCCGGTGCCACAGGTGTCGATGACGTCGTAGGGGTGATCGAGTGTCGCGGCGGCGTCGCGCATGGCCTGGGCGAAGGCGGCGATCTCCTCCACCGTTTCGCCGCGCATGCGCAGGGCCGTGACCGCGGCGGCGACCTGGGCGGGCGTGGGCTCGCCACGCAAACAGGCGGCGAAAAAGTCGTGGGCCTCGTCCGACGACAGGACCTGCCCGTCGATCAGTCGCGCCAGCAGGGGCTTGAAGCCGCCGTCCGTCGTCACCCGCGCGCCCTCAAACGATCGCGAGACGCCGAACGCCCGCCAGGTTGAGGAAGTTGGCCAGCATGTCGTGACCGTGCTCGGTGGCGATGGATTCGGGGTGGAACTGGACCCCGTGGATCGGCCGGGTGCGGTGACGCAGGCCCATGATTTCGCCGTCCGCCGTCCAGGCGGTGACCTCCAGCGCCTCGGGCAGGGTTTCGCGCTCGACGGCCAGCGAATGATAGCGGGTGGCGGCGAAGGGCGACGGC
>NZ_JBQVOH010000029.1:0-1597 GCF_052437035.1 Niveispirillum sp. | reverse complement strand
CGCCAGAACCCCTCCGTCAGCGGCTTCGCCGCTGCCACCTCCCCATCGCTACGCGACAGGGAGGATTTACCGTCAGAAATTCATCCGCGCGGTCACCCCGAAATAACGCTCGGCATCGCGCGGCGTGATCTGGCGCATGAAGCTCGTCCCGTTCGGGATGCGCTGGATCACGAACTGCTTGTCGGTCAGGTTCTTGGCGATGAACGACAGGCTGTATTTGTCGTCGTCGGTGCTCACCTTGATCCCGGCATCCCAGATCGCATAGGCACTCTGGAACGCATTGGGGTTCTGGTTGATGTCGAACTGCGTGCGGCTCTGATAGACAAGCGAGCTGTTCAGATCGACGTTGAACCCGTCGATATTGAGCGGCAGGCGCCAGTCCATCGTCACCGTGCCCTTATACTTCGGCGCAAAGGGCAAAGGCTTGCCGTTGATCGCGGCGGCGCAGGTCACCGCGGCGCCCGGCGGGCAGATGAACTCGTTGATATGCGCGTCGGTGTAGTTGAACCCGCCCGACAGCGAGAAATCGTCGGTGATCGCGGCGTTGAAATCCATCTCGATGCCGCGTGTCGACACCGTGCCCGCATTGGTCAGGCGCGTGACGACCTGCCCCGCGACGATGTCGAGGAAGTTCGCCTGATAATTGTCGTATTTGGCATAGAAGCCCGCGAGGTTCAGCGTCAGGCGGCGATCGAACAGTCGGGTCTTGAGGCCGACTTCATACGCGTCCGACTTTTCGGGATCGATGCGGCCGGTGTCGCGCGCCAGCATGTTGAAAAATACGTTGAGCGCCGGCCCCTTATAGCCGCGCGTATAGGTGGTATAGGCGACGATATCGTCGGTGAGGTCATATTGCAGGCCGGCATTGCCCGACCAGCCATTGTCCTTGATCGACCCCGCCGAAGCAAAGGCCGGGTTCACGCCGGAGAAGGCCGCGAGCGAGGTCGAGCGGCGCGCGAAGTCATAGCTCACCTTGTCCTCGGTATAACGCAGCCCGAGGATGCCGCGGAATGCGTCGGTGAAGTTGAGCGTGCCCTGACCGAAGGCCGAATAGCTCGTCAGCTTGGTCGTGAAATCGGCATTGCCTTCGTTGGTGACAAAGGTCGACGACCCCGCCGCGCACGGCGTCAGCCCGCCCACCGTCGGCAGCGTCGACGCGGTGCAGCTCGTCACGGTACGGTTGAAGAAATCGACTTCCTTCGTGTGGTAATAATAGAGCCCCGCAACATATTCGAAGAATTGCGGATTGGCCGACGCGATGCGCAACTCCTGCGTGAACTGGTCGAACTTCAGGTCGCCGCGATCGTGCGAACGAACGTCGCCCGCCGCGGTGCCGGTGTTGACATAGCGCGGCGCGTCCGACCGGAAATCGCCGTCGCGCTGCTGGAAATTATACCAGTGGCGATACGCGGTGATCGAGGTCAGCGTAACCCCGCCGAGGTCGAGGTCGATCTGCCCCGAAACGCCGCTGTTCTTGTCCTTGGTGTACGGATCGAGGTCGTTGTCGATATCCTTGTTCTTGCCGTCGAGCACCAGCGGCGCGAGGCTCGGGATGAACACCGCGTTGTTGAACGCCGAGGGGAAGACGGTGCCGATG
>NZ_JBQVOH010000028.1:0-1683 GCF_052437035.1 Niveispirillum sp. | reverse complement strand
ATCTGGTTCTTGCCACCCAGGAAGCCCGGCGCGGAGAACACCGCCTTGCCCTTGGCACCGTCGCCACCGGCGGCGGTCGGGTCGCCCGGGCGGTTGGTGTCGTCGAAGTTGGGGCGGCCGGTCTTGAGGTCGATGCCGGTGGCCCAGGTCACCTTCTTCACGAACGGGAAGGCGTTGACCAGTTTGCCGGTGGCCGCGTCGTTCACGTAGAAGAAGCCGTTGCGGTCGGCCTTGGCGCCCATGCGCTTGCCGTCCATGTCGAAAGTGACGAATTCGTTGACGCCGTCGTAGTCCCAGCCGTCGTTGGGCGTGCTCTGGTAGTGCCAGACGATCTTGCCGGTCTTCACATCGATCGCGACGGTCGAGGCCGAGTACAGGTTGTCGCCCTTGCGCACATGGCTGTTCCACGGGCCGGGGTTGCCGGTGCCGAAGTAGGCCAGGCCGGTCTTGGCGTCGTAGGTGCCGCCCAGCCAGGTGGCCGCGCCCCCGGTCTTCCACGTCTCGCCCGGCCAGGTGGCGTTGGTGGTGCCGGTGATGCCGTTTTCCTTGCCGTCCTTGTAGCCCATGTGGCCTTCGACGACGGGGCGCGTCCACACCATCTTGCCGGTGCGCGGGTCGCGCGCTTCCACGCGGCCGACCACACCGAACTCACCGCCCGAGACACCGGTCATCAGCAGGCCTTCGGCGATGAGGGGCGCGGCGGTGTAGCTGTAGCCGGCGGCGTAGTCGTCGATCTTCTCGCGCCACACCACCTTGCCCGTGTTCTGGTCGAGCGCGACCAGCTGCGCGTCGAGCGTGCCGAAGATCACCAGGTTGTCGTACAGCGCGGCGCCGCGGTTGATCACGTCGCAGCAGGGCATGATGCCTTCGGGCAGGCGGTGTTCGTACTTCCAGAGCTTCTCGCCGGTCTTGGTGTTGACCGCGTAGATGCGCGAGTAGGACGCGGTGACGAACATCTTGCCGTTGTGCACCAGCGGCTGCGACTGCTGGCCGCGCTGCTTCTCGCCGCCGAACGACATGGACCACACCGGCACGAGCTTGTTGATGTTGCGCTCGGTGATGCCGTTGAGCGTGGAATGGCGCTGGCCCTGGGTGCCCAGGCCCCAGCTCAACACGTTGTCGGGGGTCTTGGCGTCGTCGGCGATCATCGCGTCGGTCACGCCCTGGGCGCTCACGTGGGCGGTGGCGGCCAGAATCATCAGGCTCAATAGGGTGCGTTTCACAGTGTGTCTCCTGCTCGTTCGTGGATGTGTGATGCCTGCGACCGAGCACCATGCCCGGCCGCCCGTGAACACCCCGGCCCTGCAGCCGTCGGGGTTTGCACAGACAGCAAATGGCAACATCCATGCCAGCGTTTTCGAGCGGTTTTCCGGCCTGAAATGCGCCACCCCCGGGCCTCGCGGCGGGTCGCGGCTGTGACACTGTTCAGAAACGAATCAACCCCTGCAACAGGGTTCAGCGCGCGCGCGAATCCAGCGCCCGCTGTTCGTACCGCGGGTACCACTGCACGAGGCTGCGGTGCAGCTCGGCGGGCTGCGCGGCCCAGCCGGCGAAGCGCGCGGGCACGGGCGTGCGCAGCAGCTCGCTCAGGTCCAGGCCTTGTTCGGCGCTCGCCTGCATGAGCGTGGTGAGCCAGCGCAGCCAGTCGCGCGTCTGCTGCACACCCACCGGCCCGCTGTGCAC
>NZ_JBQVOH010000027.1:998-1859 GCF_052437035.1 Niveispirillum sp. | reverse complement strand
CGTCTATTGTCCCCGACGATCGCCGCGCGGAATTCCTTCCCACCTTGTTCGGGCGTTCGCTCGTCATCATCGGCGAGAATGCCGTCTATGGTCTCATGGAGAGGCTCAGCCCGCTCGATTACCGCGGCGGGTTCTGGGATTTCTACGAGCAGGACGGCAAGTCGCTGTTTCTAGCTCCGAGATCGACATCGCGTTTCAGGATCACCGGTGAGATCACCGGGTTTCAGGGGGACGTCTCGGCGGAGGCTGCCGGGGTGATCGCGACGCTGTTCGCCTTCTCGCATCTCTCCTTCCAGCATCAATCCGATCGTCTCTCGGAAGGCTACGGCTGCCTCTACGCCTACGCCGCGGACCATCCCGAAGCCTCGGAAATCTTCCAGGCCATCGATTGAGTGTTCCCCTGCGCCGCCGCCTAGGGCGGCGCAGTCGACTGCCCCCACCATAAAGCGCCGCCCATGCGCTGTGGCGCTCTGTGCTTCAACACCCGTTTCGCCCGTCCGGTTGTCCGCAGGAGCGGTCAGCCGCCCGCCCTTTTGTCCAAGGAGACACCAACATGCACACCATGATTTCCAACTCCCGGCCGGCCTCGTCAGGCTTCAAGGTCGATATATCGCGCGGCGAACGCATCGGCCGCGTGTCGTCGGAATGGTTCTCGCGGCCAGACGACGAACGCTACCTGTCCCTTTCCGACCTTCATCGCGCCGTCAGCGCACGGACCGATCAGGCTCGTGTCCGCACCGTCGAAGCCGCCGACGTCCACGTCGAAGCGACCCGCGACAACACCGAGCGCATGTCGCTGATCTTGCCTGGCAGCCGTGAGCCGTTGGCCCCGACCCATTGGAGTTATGGTCAACTCTGCAG
>NZ_JBQVOH010000027.1:277-988 GCF_052437035.1 Niveispirillum sp. | reverse complement strand
ACATGCGCCAGCTCCCAGCATCGCTCGCCGCCATCAATCTCCAGCACGGCTTGCTCAATCACAACGCCGAAACGGTCAAGACGCTAGAGATGGAGGACGGCCGCCTCGAACTGCGCGCCGCGACCGGTCCTGAATATGGTCGTATCTGGGACAAGGATCTGATCGCCGCCATCATGAACATTGCAGGCAATGGCACAGGCGACACGATCTGGAAGGTTCCCGGCCTGCTCGACTGGTCGACGATGACCCACAATCCCTTCGTCGACATCACGAAGGATACGACGACGCTTTATGCCAGCGACCGCGATGTCTTCGCCTTCCTTTGCGATGACACCCATCCGATCGAAGCAGGCCGCCTGCCAAACGGCGAGCCCGATCTGTATTTTCGCGGTTTTTACGCCTGGAACTCGGAGGTGGGCTCCAAAACTCTTGGGATCGCGAGCTTCTACCTCAGGGCAGTGTGCGCCAACAGGAATCTCTGGGGTACGGAAAATTTCGAGGAAATTACGATCAGGCATTCGAAATTCGCGGCCCAGCGTTTCGCCCACGAGGCCGCCCCGGCGCTGACGAACTTCGCCAATTCCTCGCCCGCGCCGTTCATCGCCGGCATCCGCGCCGCCCGCGAGCGAATCGTCGCGCGAAACGAGGACGATCGCTCGGAATTCCTGCGCAAGCGCGGCTTCTCCAAGGCCGAAACCGGCACGAGCGTCG
>NZ_JBQVOH010000027.1:0-267 GCF_052437035.1 Niveispirillum sp. | reverse complement strand
AGACGGTTTTGAGCGAGGAGGGCCGGCCACCGGAAAGCATTTTCGACTTCGTGCAAGGCATCACCGCACTTGCCAGAGGCAAGCCGCATCAGGACTCCCGGCTCGAACTCGAAGCCAAGGCGAAGAAGCTGCTCGAGAGCGCCGCGTGACGGCCCTCCATTGTCTTCCCCACCCTTCATCGCCCGGCCATCGCGCCGGGCTTTTCCATTCCCGGAAAGGAACTGTCATGACCTCTCCCGAAACAAGGATCTACAGCTGGCCACCTAT
>NZ_JBQVOH010000026.1:0-2833 GCF_052437035.1 Niveispirillum sp. | reverse complement strand
CCTGCACACCCAGACCCAGGAAGGACAGGAAGCTTTCCACCAGGATCACCACCGGCACCAGCAGGGTCACGAACACGATGACGGGGCCGATAACGTTGGGGATGATGTGGCGCAGGATGATGTTGGGCGTGGACACGCCGGCGGCGCGGGCCGCCTCGATATATTCCTTGCGCTTCACCGACAGGGTCTGGCCACGCACGATGCGCGCCATGGTCAGCCATTCGACACAGCCGATGGCGGCAAACACCAGGATGATGTGCCGGCCGAACACCACCACCAGGATGATGACGAAGAACATCAGCGGCATGGAATAGAGCACGTCGACAATGCGCATCATGATGCTGTCGATGCGCCCGCCGAAATATCCCGCCATGGCGCCATAGACCACGCCGATCATCAGGGCGACCAGCGTGGTCACGACACCGACGGCCAGCGAGACCTTGGCGCCATACAGCGTGCGGATGAACAGGTCGCGGCCATTGGCATCGGTCCCGAACCAGTGGCTGCCCTCCAGCTGCGGTCCGACACCGATATAGTCCCAATAGACCTCGTCATAGGCATGGGGGCTCAAGAAGTCGGCGAAGATCGCCATGAAGGTGATGATGCCCAGCACGATCATGCTGGCCACCGCCATCTTGTTGGCAAACAGGCGACGGCGGGCATCCTGCCACAGGGACCGGCCCTGTACCTCTTCACCCGCCTTCTCGATCAGTGCCGCCCGCTTGGCGCCACCGGTGATGTCTTGAACCATCGTCGTCTGCTCTTTTTTCTATCGCCGACTAAATCAAACTCGCTGGGAGAGGCCGGATCGCTCCGGCCCCCGCTGCGCTCACTCCCAGCCGCAGCTCTTGCCCTCATTCTGCTTGTCCAGCCATTCCTTCAGCGGCGCGAAATAGGCCAGCATGGCCGAAGCATCCATCTGATCGGTGCCGGTGAAGGTCTTCAGCGCCTCCGGCCAGGGCCGGGACGCGCCCATTTCCAGCATGGCCTTGAACTTCGCCCCGACCTCAGCGTTGCCGGCGATGGAGCAGCGGTGCAGCGGACCGGTAAAGCCGGCCTGATCGCAGGCGGCCTTGTGGAACTGGAACTGCAGGATGCGGGCCAGGAAGTAGCGCACGTAGGGCACGCTGGTCGGCACATGGTTCTTGGCACCCGGATCGAAATCCGCCGCGCTGCGTTCCACGGGCGAGGACACGCCCTGATATTTGGTGCGCAGGTCCCACCAGGCCTTGTTGTATTCTTCCGGCTTGATATTGCCGTTGAAGACATTCCAGCGCCACTTGTCGATCAGCAGGCCAAAGGGCAGGAACGCCACCTTGTCCATAGCCTGTTGCAGCAGCAACGGCACATCGCCCTCGGTGGAGGGTTCCTTGTCCAACAGGCCCAGCTTCACCAGATAGCCTGGCGTCACCGACAAAGCGATGAAATCGCCGATGGCCTCGTGGAAGCCATCATTGGCGCCGTTGCGGAACAGGGTCGACTGGCCCTTGTAGGCACGCTGGTAGAAATTATGCCCCAGCTCGTGATGCACGGTCTGGAAATCGTCGCCATTCACGCGCATGCACATCTTGATGCGGATATCGTCCTTATCGTCGATATCCCAGGCCGAGGCATGGCACACAACCTCGCGGTCGCGCGGGCGGGTGATCTGCGAGCGTTCCCAGAAGGTCTGGGGCAGCGGCTCAAAGCCCAGGCCCGTGAAGAAGCCTTCGGCTGACTTCGTCATTTTGATCGGGTCGTACCCGGCCTTGGTCAGCAGCTTGGTGACATCGACATTGGTGGCCGCCTGTTTGGGCGCCACCAGATCATAGATGTTGCCCCATTCCTGCGCCCACATATTGCCCAGCAGATGGGCCGGGATCGGCTTGTCCTGCGGTACCACGTCGGTGCCGTATTTCTCGCCCAGCTTGGTGCGGGCATAGCAATGCAGGGCGGTGTAGAGCGGCTTTACTTGGCCCCACAGCCGGTCGGCCTCCTGCTCGAACGCCTCGGGCGGCATGTCATAGCCGGAGCGCCACAGGGTGCCGGCATCGGGCAGGCCCAGCTCCTTGGCGCCGATATTTGCGATCTCCACCTCGCGCTGGTAGAGCGGCTTCATCTCCTGCCCGACCTTATGCCAGCCGGCCCAGAGACGCTTCAGCTCCTTCTCATCGCGCGAGGTACGGAAGACATCGTCGATCTCGTCAAGCGTCAGGCAGTCGCTGCCATCGTCGCGGCAGACCTTGCCGGTGGCGTACAACTCACCCAGTTTGGCGTCCAGCTCGGCCAGTTCCTTGTTAAGCGCCGGGTCGGCGGGCGACGGCAAGGCGGTTTCCAGGCGCAGCAGGTTTAGCTTGCGCGCCACATCGGCCGGCAGCTCCAGCCCCACGAAGCGCTTGCTCTCCGCCGTCAGGCGGGACACCAGCGCGCTGTAGGACGCGTTGCTGTCGGCGGCCAGGGCCAGCGTGTCGGGCGTGATATAGGTGTTCTGCACCCAGGCGGTGCGCGATGCCTTTTCGCGCGCGGCACCCAGTTCGGCCTCGGCCTTGGTGACGAAGGCGGTGGCTTCTTCCACGGTCGGCTTCGCGGGTGCCGCCGCCTGCTTGTCGCCCGGCTGCCCGCAGGCCGCCAGGATCATCATGGCGCCAAAGGCGACGCCGGTGCGGAGATGCTTGGTGATGCGCATGGAACCCTGTCCTTCCCTGCTGAACATTGGCTTGCCGTTGATTTTATTATTGTTATTTCCTCAATCGTACCGAACGCGCGGGTCCATCAGGCCATAGACCAGATCGACCAGAAGGTTCATCAGCACGATCAGACTGCCATAGGTAATGACGGTACCCATCACCAGCGT
>NZ_JBQVOH010000025.1:0-2845 GCF_052437035.1 Niveispirillum sp. | reverse complement strand
CACCCGCATCGTGATCCGCGCCACCGGCTCGGTGGATTCGGGCCGCTCGGGCGTGGACATCTACACGCTGCAGAAGTTCCAGCGTTCGAACCAGAACACCTGCATCAACCAGCGTCCGCTCGTGCGGATGGGCGACCGGGTCAACAAGGGCGACATCATCGCCGACGGCCCGTCGACCGATCTGGGCGATCTGGCGCTGGGCCGCAACGTGCTCGTCGCGTTCATGCCGTGGAATGGCTACAACTACGAGGACTCCATTCTCCTCTCCGAGCGCATCGTCGCCGACGACGTCTTCACCTCGATCCATATCGAGGAGTTCGAGGTCATGGCGCGCGACACCAAGCTCGGGCCTGAGGAGATCACGCGCGACATTCCGAACGTTTCGGAAGAGGCGCTGAAGAACCTCGACGAGGCCGGCATCACCTATATCGGTGCGGAAGTGCAGCCGGGAGACATCCTGGTCGGCAAGATCACGCCGAAGGGCGAAAGCCCGATGACGCCGGAGGAGAAGCTCCTGCGGGCGATCTTCGGTGAGAAGGCCTCGGATGTTCGTGACACCTCCATGCGGATGCCGCCCGGCACCTTCGGCACCGTCGTCGAGGTGCGCGTCTTCAACCGCCACGGCGTGGAGAAGGACGAGCGCGCCATGGCGATCGAGCGCGAGGAGATCGAGCGTCTGGCCAAGGACCGCGACGACGAGCAGGCGATCCTCGATCGCAACGTCTACTCGCGCCTTGCCGACATGCTGACCGGCAAGCAGGCGATCGCTGGGCCGAAGGGCTTCAAGAAGGGCGACGCGCTCACCCGTGACGCGCTGACCGACTACCCGCGTTCGCAGTGGTGGCAGTTCGCCGTCGAGGACGAGAAGATCCAGGGCGAGCTCGAAGCGCTTCGTGCACAGTACGACGAGTCCAAGAAGGCGCTCGAGCAGCGCTTCATGGACAAGGTCGAGAAGGTGCAGCGCGGCGACGAGATGCCGCCCGGCGTCATGAAGATGGTCAAGGTCTTCGTCGCCGTGAAGCGCAAGATGCAGCCCGGCGACAAGATGGCCGGCCGTCACGGCAACAAGGGCGTCGTGTCGCGGATCGTCGCGGTCGAGGACATGCCGTTCCTCGAAGACGGCACCCATGCCGACATCGTGCTCAATCCGTTGGGCGTGCCGTCGCGCATGAATGTCGGGCAGATTCTCGAAACGCATCTCGGCTGGGCCTGTGCCGGCATGGGACGCAAGATCGGGGAGCTGATCGAGGCCTATAACGAGAATGGCGAGATCAAGCATCTGCGCGCCACGATCGAGGACATCATCCCGGCCAACGACCGCAACGAACCGGTCCGCGACTATGATGACGAGTCGATCCTGCGTCTGGCGGACCAGATGAAGCACGGCGTCACCATCGCGACGCCGGTCTTCGATGGCGCCAACGAGGCGGACATCAACGAGCTGCTGACGCAGGCGGGGCTTCATACGAGCGGTCAGTCGACCGTCTATGACGGCCGTACGGGCGAGCCGTTCGACCGCAAGGTGACGATGGGCTACATCTACATGCTCAAGCTTCACCACCTGGTCGACGACAAGATCCACGCCCGCTCGATCGGACCCTACTCGCTCGTCACCCAGCAGCCGCTGGGCGGCAAGGCGCAGTTCGGTGGCCAGCGCTTCGGCGAGATGGAGGTCTGGGCGCTCGAGGCTTACGGCGCCGCCTACACGCTGCAGGAAATGCTGACCGTTAAGTCGGACGACGTGGCGGGCCGCACCAAGGTCTACGAGGCCATCGTGCGCGGCGACGACACGTTCGAGGCGGGCATTCCCGAGAGCTTCAACGTTCTCGTCAAGGAAATGCGCTCGCTCGGCCTCAACGTCGAACTGGAAAACACCCAGGCCGACCTCGAGCAGCAGCAGTTGCCCGACGCGGCGGAATAAGGATCGGGGCGCCGCAGCGATGCGGCGCCCGTCCTCTCGCCGGTCCGGTGGGGCCGGTGTCCAGATATCGAGATATTCAAACGATCAGGGCGCGTCGCGCCTCATCGTTTTTCCAGGGAAGGGGCGTTTCGCCCCGATAAGGAGAACGGCATGAACCAAGAGGTCATGAATCTTTTCAATCCTCAGGCGCCGGCCCAGACCTTCGATTCCATCCGGATTTCGCTGGCCAGCCCGGACAAGATTCTCTCCTGGTCCTACGGCGAGATCAAGAAGCCGGAAACCATCAACTACCGTACGTTCAAGCCCGAACGCGACGGCCTGTTCTGCGCGCGAATCTTCGGCCCCATCAAGGACTACGAGTGCCTGTGCGGCAAGTACAAGCGCATGAAGTACAAGGGCGTCATCTGCGAGAAGTGCGGCGTCGAGGTCACGCTGTCGCGCGTGCGCCGTGAGCGCATGGGTCACATCGAGCTCGCTGCGCCCGTCGCGCATATCTGGTTCCTGAAGTCGCTGCCGAGCCGCATCGGCACGCTTCTCGACATGACGCTGAAGGACATCGAGCGCGTTCTCTATTTCGAGAACTACATCGTCACCGAGCCGGGCCTGACCGCGCTGAAGGAGCACCAGCTTCTCAGCGAGGAAGACTACATGATGGCCGTCGACGAATATGGCGAGGATTCGTTCACCGCCATGATCGGCGCCGAGGCGATCCACGACCTTCTCGCGTCCATGGACCTCGAGAAGATCGCGGGCGACCTGCGTTCCGAACTCGCGACCACGACGTCCGACCTGAAGCAGAAGAAGCTTCTGAAGCGTCTCAAGGTCGTCGAGAACTTCATGGAATCGGGCAACCGTCCCGAGTGGATGATCATGAAGATCGTCCCCGTCATCCCGCCGGACCTGCGCCCGCTGGTTCCGCTGGAC
>NZ_JBQVOH010000024.1:0-11264 GCF_052437035.1 Niveispirillum sp. | reverse complement strand
CTTGGTCATGTCGGTCTCCATCGGTTCGTTGGGGTGAGGCGTTGTTGCCTTCATGCGAACCAAGGATTGCAGCCGGAGTGCCAAGTGGGGACACACCCTGAAAGTTGAGGGTTTCTGCGGGGTCGGGGTGGCGTTTACCCTCCATTGACATATTGCAATCTGCAAAATTGCGAAATGCATATTGCGATATGCAGATATCGTTGCAAAATGAAAGGGGCGTCGCCGCCCCTCCACAACCTAACCTTTGGGATAGGATAATTTAGAGCGGTTTTCTGTTAACTGGAAACCGCTCCAGCGGCGACTGCCGCCGCGCCGCACGTGCGGCGTGAAGCCAAGCGGCGGATGCCGCGCCGGCGCCTGAGGAAAACGAAAGACTAGACATGTTTCCGGTCAGCGGAAATATGTCTAGGCCCGTCCGTAATGATCCTCGATGCGCAGGATGTCATCGGGGCTGATGATGGCGCCCGTCTGTACCTCGATCAGGCACAGGTCAGTGTCGCCGTCATTTTCCAGGCGGTGGGGAATTCCGGCGGGAATGAAGACACTTTCATTGACGCGAACGATGCGCCGCTCCTCGCCCAGCGTCACCTGGGCTTCCCCCTGCACCACCACCCAATGTTCGGCCCGGTGATCGTGCTTTTGCAGGGAGATCTTGTGGCCGGGACGGATGGTCAGGCGCAGAACCTGAAAGCCGGGGGCCGCATGCACCAGATGCGAATAGCCCCAGGGGCGGTAGGTGCGGCGATGGTCCAGCCGTTCGGTCCGCCCCTCCGCCTTCAACCGGTCGACAACAGCCTTTACATCCTGCACGCGGGCGCGGTCGGCAACCAGGACGGCATCGTCGGTGGTGATGACCACAAGGTCCTTCACCCCCACCAGTGCCGTCAGCCCGACCTCGCCACGCACCAGATTATTGCTGGCATCGACCAGGATAGCATCGCCCAGCACGGCATTGCCGCCGCCATCCTTTTCCGCGATATCCCACAGCGCGCTCCAGGCGCCCACATCGGTCCAGCCGATGTCGCAGGGCACGATGGCGGCACTGTCCGTCTTTTCCATGACGGCAAAATCGATGGAGATGTTGGGTGCCTTGGCAAAGGCATCCGGATCCAGGCGCAGGAAATCCAGATCGACCCGCGCCGCCGCGATGGAAGCATCCGCCGCCGTCAGCGCGTCGGGGGCAAAGCGTTCCAGTTCAGCCACGAACCGGTCGGCGCGGAACAGGAACATGCCGCTGTTCCACAGGTGCCGCCCGCCCGCCAGATAGGCCTGCGCCACATCCAGCTTTGGCTTCTCCGCGAACTGCTTCACGGCAAAGGCGCCATCGGCGCCGGACACCGGCTCACCCTTCTCGATATAGCCATAGCCGGTTTCCGGGCTGGTCGGCTGAATGCCGAAGGTCACCAGTTTGCCCTGCTGTGCCGCGACGGCACCCGTTGCCACCGCCGCGCGGAATGCATCGGGCACCAGGATGGCGTGATCGGCGGGCAGCAGCAGTACCAGGGCCTGCGGATCATGCCGCGCCGCCAGCCGTGCCGCCACAGCCGCCGCCGGTGCTGTATTGCGTCCGAACGGCTCCAGCACCAGTTCGGTGGGACGGATGCCCACTTCCAGCAGCTGTTCAGCAATGGCGAAGCGGTGTTCCTGATTGCAGATGACGATGGGGTCGGCGAAACCGAAATCCCGGCCCACGCGCAGGGCCGTTTCCTGGATCATGGTCCTGTCGCCGCATAGGTTCAAAAGCTGCTTGGGAAACCGCTCCCGCGATACCGGCCACAGGCGGGAACCCGATCCGCCGGACAGAAGAACGGGGATGATGGTGGCAATGCTGTCAGTCATCTCTGCACATGCAAGGTCGTTCGCAACGAAAGGCGGCAAAGCGTAGGTCAGGTCTACGGACAATCATCTCAATTCGTCATCCCGGCGCAAGCCGGGATGACGCAGGATAGCTTCGTCTGAACCTGACAGATCTAACGCTGGGCGATGGCCAGAACGCCCTCGACGGCCCGGCCACCCTCATAACGGAGCACCATGGGCATGAGTTCCAGGACCTTCAGCCCCGCCTCATTCAGGCTTTCCTGCAAATGCGCCGGATCATGGGCATAGCGCCCGCTTTCCAGCAGGATATAGGGCTTGCCGCCCGATGCCGTTTCCGCCGACACAATCCACAGGCCGCCGGGTCGCAGGGATGCGGCCACCTGCCGGAACAGGTCCCCCACTTCCCCAAAATAGCACAGCACATCACCCGCCGCGATCATGTCAAAGCTGGCGGGCCGCGCGATCAGATAGGCGCCCAGTTCCGCCTGATCCAGCGAGGAATAGAGCCCCCGGCGCAACGCCTGCTGCAACATGGACAGCGACAGGTCGACACCCGTCAGGGTCTTGGCATAGGGCGCCAGATGCGGGGCCGCCAGACCGGTGCCGCAGCCGGCATCCAGAACATCCTTGTCGCCCTGGCCCGGCCCCAGATGACGCTGCAGGGCCTGGCCCAGCGCCTCCGGCACGGCATAGCCCAAGGCACCGATCATCTCGTCAAACCGCTTGGCCGACGCATCGAAGGTCTGGGACAGATAGGCATCGCTGGCCCGCGCCGGGGCCGGCGCTTGCCCCAGGGCCGCCAGCGTATGCTGATACTGCGCCGTCTCGCCCGCCACCCCGCGCCAGCTTTCCAGCAGGCCTTTCAGCGTGGCCTCATCGCCCGAGCGGCGCAGATTGGCAGCGACGGAGCCCAGTTCCACCTGCGCCGGCGTGCTGTCAGGCGCCAGTTTCAGCGCCTTCAGGGCCGCATCAGCCGCCATGTCCAGCCGCCCGACCCCGCGCCAGGCCAGCGAAATATTGATATGCAGCGATGAACTGTCGGGGTCCATGGCCAGCGCCTGCCCGAAACAGGCAATGGCCTCATCATAATACCCGGCCTCGGCCAGGGTCAGGCCCAGATTGGAATGGGTGATGGTCAGATCGGGACGCAGGCGCAGCGCCAGACGGAACTGCTCGATCGCCTCGTCCTGGCGGCCCAGGCGGCGCAGGACCAGGCCCAGATTGCTGGCCGCCTCCGCATAATCGGGCCGGGCCTTCAGAGCGTTGCCATAATGCTCCGCCGCGATCTCGATATGGCCGGCATCATAGAACAGGGTGCCCAGGTTGTAATAGGCCTCGGCGAACAGCGGCTCCCGCTCCAGCGTGTTCAGGTAATGGTTGGCCGCGTCATGCGGGCGGCCCTGCGCCTGGGCCACGGCCCCCTGGTTGAAATGATAGATGGGGTTGTCCGGTTCCAGCGCGGCGGCCGCCGCATAGGCCTGGGCTGCCCCGTCATAATCCTCCAGCGTTTCCAGGGCGACACCCAGGTCGGCGCGCAGCGTGGCATCACCCGGATCGTCCAGGATCGCCTCCCGCAGCAGGGTCACAGCCTCGGCATGGTTACCGGCATCCATCGCCATGCGGCCCATATCTGCGGGGCCACCCACGCCAATGGAGATGTCACTCATGCCCTGTTCCTTCCTGACCGCCGGTTCCGGGATGTTCGCATGGTCCCGTCTTTTCCGGCGCTCAAGATAACCGCTTGGAATCGCGAAGGATAGGGGTCCTTAACGTGCCTGCCCATAAAGGTAGGATCAGCCAGCCTCAGCACTTGCCGAAGAAGGGCTTGCGCCGCTCCACAAAGGCGGTGATCCCCTCGGCAAATTCGGGGCTGTCGATGGCCGACAGGAAGGTTTCCCGCTCCGCCGCCAGCTGCTGCTGGAAATTATGCTCCAGCGACAGATACAGCAGACGCTTGGTTCGTCCCGACGCCAGGGCGGCACCGCCGGCCAGTTTGCGCGCCACGCACCGCGTTTCCTCGGCCAGCATCGGGGCCGGGCAGATGCGGTTGACGATACCCAGTTCCAGCGCCTCCAGTGCCGTCAGCCGCCGGTCCAGCAGCGCCAGTTCCGCCGCGCGGCGCGACCCGACCAGACGCGGCAGGGCGTGGGTGGCGCCCGCCTCCGGCGTGGTGCCCAGCGGGCCATAGGCCATCTGGAAAATCGCGCGGTCCGACGCCACCACCAGATCACAGGCCAGGGTGATGCCGATGCCGGGGCCGGCGGCGGTGCCGTGGATGCCAGCGATCACCGGCTTTTCCATGCGGCGCAGCGCCGTCACTGCCTGATGGGTGAAATCGATCAGACGGGCAATATGGTCGCGCCGTTCGGCGGCGGGCGCCGACAGCAGCTTATGAAAGGCGTGGATATCGCCGCCCGACATGAAGCTGGTGCCCCGGCCCGTCAGCACCAGGACCCGCACCTTGGGATCATTGGCGGCGGCGGTCGCGGCTTCGGCAAAGGCGGCGGCCATGTCCAGGTTCAGCGCGTTCAGGCAATTGGGCCGGTTGAAGGTGATCTCCGCCACCCCTTCCCCGCCATGGCGGGTATAGAGCAGGCAATCGCTGGTGGTCACGGTGCTCATGGCGCCTCTCCCCTTTGCCGGCGGCCCCCTCCGGGCCTGTCGGGCCAAGAGTATCAGAGGTTTCGCAGAAGGGGGGAGCGGAAAGGTAATGACCTTCCGCACACTACCAGATCACTCCAGAGTGAGGGCAACTTGCCCTGTAAAGGGGCTGATGGCGATGTGCCGGAAGCGCGCGCCGGTGCGGGCCGCGAACTCACCGAAGGCCTTGAATTCATGCTCGGCCCAGGTGCGGTTGCCGATGAACTCATCAAAGACCAGCACCGATCCCGGCACCAGCCTTGGTTCCAGCTCGCGCAGTACCGTCACGGTGGAACTGTAGATATCGCAGTCGATATTGACGAACCGCACCGGCCCCGGATGGGCCGCCAGAAATCCCGGCAGCACCTCATCGAACCAGCCCTTATGCAAGCTGACATTGTCCGGCATGGCGGGCAACGGGACGGTATCGCCATCACCTAGGCTGAAGGTCCCCGCCATCTCATTGCCCCAGCCCTCGGGCAGGCCTTCGAAACTGTCAAACCCGTGCGCATGCTGACCAGCAGCATCCGCAATATGGCGCAGCGATGTCCCCCGCCGCACCCCGAATTCCAGTACCAGCCCCGGCACCCTAGCCTGCGACAGGCCAAAGCGCAGCAGGTCGGCGGACACCCCGAATATCCGGCAATCCGGCGCCATCTGCGCCACCAGCGCACGGGCACCGTCCAGGATGGGTGACGTTGCCGCCCCCGCCGCATCTCCACCCGTCAGCACCTCATAGGCCGCCAGGAAGCCCGCATATTTACGGTTGGCCCCCGGACTGGTCACCGCCCGGCGCAGCCGTTCCTTCGCAGCATTCAGACCCTGATCCCCGATGACACAGGCATGGCTGGCAAACCAGGCCGCGCCATGACCCGGATCTTCCGCCACGATCACATCGAAATCGGTCAGCGCCCCTGCAGGATCGCCCAGATAATGGCGCGACAGGGCACGGTGATAGCGTACACCCTTGTTCAACCGCCCCGCCGCCGCCTCAGCATCGACCAGTGCGATGGCCTCTTCATACCGCGCATCCCGGCGCAGGGCATTGGCCAGCATCTCCGTAACCCGCGCATCCAGGGGGTCGGCATCATGCATCGCGGCCAGGATCGGCACCGCCGCATGCATCATGCCCAAACCGTTCAGCGCGCGGGCCAGATCGAAGCGCAAGCCCGCATCATCCGGACGGGCCACCAATGCCGCGCGCAGCAGCGGCAATGCCCGCCCATGTTCGTTCATGCCGATCAGAGCGCGGGCCAGCAGCCCCATGCCGGCGGCATCCGCCGGCTCCCCACCCTCGGTCAGCACCCGCCGCGCCACACGGAACCGCCCCGCCTGCAAAAGCTGGTCGGCCTGCGCCAGGATATCGGGCGGGGTCTGCATAGGGCGGCTTCCGGTCTGTCTCTCGGCCCTTTCTGGTAGAGGCTGCGGAAGCGGAATGCAATGTCCCGCACCGGCCCCTATATCACGCAAAAGATTTGTTATTGAAAAATGACAAAACCCGATTGACGAAGTGGGGAATTAAATTCAATATCCCCATCGATGGTGTTGAACCCATCCGCGGGCATTTGACCTGACAGCTTGCGCCGCGTCACCAAACGCTAAAGCGCCACGAAGCCTCGTGGTGTCCTGAACCTTGAAGGAGACACCCGATGACCTGCTGTTGTCCCTGACACGACAGACACAAGCCACGGCATCACTTATGCCGTAAGGCCCTGATCACGCGAATCAAACCAAGGCCGGAACCGGCGCCTGCGGGCGACCGGCACAGGGGTCCTTATGCCCCGCGGAACCCGGCCACAAGAACCAGATCCATGAAGGGAAAGCTTATGTCCTCCTTCCGTTCCAAGACCGCCGCCCTGCTGCTGACGGGTGCTGCCCTGTCCGCCCTGTCCCTGCCCGCCGCCGCCCAGTCCCCGTCAGAGGTTGAGGCCCTGCGCGCCCAAGTGCAGTCGCTGCTGGCCCGCATTGAAAAGCTGGAAAAGACCCCCAGCACGCCCGCCGGCCCGCCTTCCAGCAAGGACGCCCCCCTGGTCGCCGCCGATGCCTACAAGGCGCCGCAGGTGGTGCAGTCGGGCAATGGCAAGGTGAAGCTGACCCTTTCGGGGCAGATCGGTCGCGCCGTGATCGTGGCCGATGATGGTTTCGACAGCGACGCCATCCATGGCGACAACGCCACCGCATCGTCGCGCCTGCGCCTGTCCAGCCAGGCTAAGCTGGACGATAACTGGACCGCCGGCACCGATATCGAGCTGGAAACCTCGTCCGCCTCCACCCGCAATACCGGCTTCGGCACCGATAGCGGCGCCTTCTCCGTGAATGAACGCAAGGTGGAATTCTGGGTGCAGCACAAAAGCTTCGGGCGTCTCTGGGTGGGTCAGGGCGACACCGCCACCAACCAGACCTCCGAAGTGGACCTGTCGGGCACCAGCACACTGATCAGCCACTCCGATATCGGCGCCACCTTCGGCGGCATCGCCTTCCGCAACAAGGCGACCCGCGCCAACGGCGTCACGGTCAACAACGCCTTCAACAATTTCGACGGCCTGCACCGCGAGGATCGGGTGCGCTACGACACGCCCACCTTCGGCGGCGGCTTCCAGTTGTCGACCAGCTTCACCGAAGGCGGGGCCACCGACGGGGCCGTGCGCTACAACGCCAAGATCGGCGATACCGAGGTGGCCGCCGCCATCGCCTATGCCGATAATGACAGCCGCACCGGCTTCGACACGCAGACCAACGGCTCCATCTCGGTGAAGTTCGCCAATGGCTTCAACGTCACCGCCGCCGCCGGCACGCGCGACCTTGGCCCCCGCGACAGCGATTTCTGGTACGGCAAGGTCGGTTACATCGCCAAGCTGACCAGCATCGGCAACAGCGCCTTCGTGGTGGATTACTTCACCCAGGAGGATTTCGCGGTGGCCGGCGCCGATGCCAAGGCCTGGTCGGTCGGCTATGTCCAGACCGTCGATGCCTTCGCGTCTGACTTCTATATCAGCTTCCGCAACCACAGCTACGACACCCGCACGGCCGATTTCAAGGACGTGTACGGCGTGATCACCGGGGCGCGCGTGCGCTTCTGATGATTGCACCGGGGGGCGGTGGCCGGCTTCCCCAATAGCTGCCACCGTCCCACCCTTAGCGCCCACCCCGATCCCGGAGACAGACCATGACCGGCACAATCTTGCCCATCGCCCCCGTTCCCCACCGTGCGGCGTCTCTGTGTCTGGTTCCGGAAAAGCCGGGCTTCACGGTCGGCCCCGACCTGTCGCCCGACGTGGCCGATGTGGTCCGCATCATCGCGGGCAGCGCCACGGGGGCCGGCGACCTTGCGGAAACACGGCGCATCTTCACCCAGGTGCGCCGCGCCCTGGGGCCGGAGGCACCGGATATCGCATCGGTGCGGGAAGAAACCATCATCGGCCCCGGCGGCCCGCTGCGCCTGCGCCTCTACCGCCCCTCCTTCGGGTTCCGGCCTTTGCCGGCCCTGCTGTTCTTCCATGGCGGCGGCTGGACTGTGGGCGATCTGGACAGCCATGACACGCTGTGCCGGCAGTTGGCGGTGGCCACGGGCCATGCCATCGTGGCCGTGGATTACCGGCTGGCGCCCGAACATCCTTGGCCCGCCGCCATCGAGGATGGCTGGGCGGCGCTGCGCTGGCTGGCGGCCTACGCGCCGCTGCTCGCCATCGATCCGCTGGCCATCGGCGTGGCGGGCGACAGTGCGGGCGGCAATATCGCCGCCGTCCTGGCCCTGAAGGCGCGCGATGCCGGCGGACCGATCCTGAAGACCCAGGTGCTGATCTATCCCGCCGTCGATCTGGCCGCCAGCCTGCCCAGCCATTTCACCCGCGCCGACGGTTATCTGCTGACGCGTCAGGCCTATGTCGCCTATGTCCGCAATTATCTGGCGGGCCAGGAGATAGAGGGCGACTGGCAGGTCTCGCCCTTGCGCGCCGACCGTCTGGATGGCTTGCCGCCCACGGTGATCATCACCGCCGGCTTCGATCCGCTGCTGGATGAGGGGCGGGCCTATGCCGGTCGGCTGGCCGCCGCCGGGGTGCCGGTGCTGCACCGGCTCTATCCCGACATGGTGCATGGCTTCATCACCATGGGCGGCCGCCTGCCCGCCGCCAACCGCGCCATCGCCGATATCGGCCGCGCCCTGGCCTCTTACGACATCTATGCTTTCAGCGACGGCGGCGGGATCTGATCCAGCCACCCGGCGTTTGAGGGCGACGTTAAGCCGCCTTCACCCCCTGCAGGAAGCCTTCCACCACCTTGGTCAGGCGTACCGACTGGTCCTGTACCGTAACGGCGGCGTTCAAGACCTCGCCCGCCGACTGACCGGTTTCACCGGCGGCACCGCGCACGCTGTCGATGGTTTCGGTAACGTCCTGGGTGCCCACGGCGGCCTGCTGCACATTGCGGGCGATTTCCTGGGTCGCGGCCCCCTGTTCCTCAATCGCGGCGGCGATGGCGGCGGCGATCTCATTCACGCGGGAAATGGTGCCCGTGATGGACCGGATCGCCTCCACGGCCTGCTGGGTGGCGGTCTGCACCTGCTGCACCTGCTCGCTGATATCGCCAGTGGCCTTGGCGGTCTGGTTGGCCAAGCTCTTCACCTCCGACGCCACAACGGCAAAGCCCTTACCCGCTTCACCCGCGCGCGCCGCCTCAATGGTGGCATTCAGCGCCAGAAGGTTGGTCTGGCCGGCAATATCGGCGATCAACTGCACCACGGTGCCGATGCGTCCGGCCGCCTCGGACAGGGAATTCACCGTCTCATTGGTGCGGCGCGCCTCTTCATGGGCGGTGCGGGTAATCTGGGCGCTTTCCGCGACGCGGCGGGTAATCTCGCCCAGCGAGCTGGACAGTTCCTCGGTCGCGGTGGCAACGGCCTGCACATTGGCGCTGGCCTGTTCGGCGGCACTGGCCACATTCATGGATTGCTGTGCCGTCTGTTCGGACAGGGCCGACATGGACTGGGCCGATGCGCGCATCTGCGTGCTGGCGCTGCCCAGTTCGCCAACCAGGGCCTGCATGTCGCGGTCAAAGCGCAGCATCAGCTGTTCCAGGGCCTGGGCCCGGCGTTCGCGTGCTTCGCGGGCTGCCGCCTGTTCTTCTTCCAGACGGCGGCGTTCAATGCCATTGGTCTTGAACACTTCGACCGCCCGCGACATATCGCCAATCTCATCGCGGTTGGTGGTGTAACCGACATCGACGCTGAGATCGCCCTGGGCCAGACGGCCCATGGTACCGGTCAGGTCATTAACCGGCCGCGTGATCGACCGGGCAATAACGATCGACGCCCCCACACCCAGCAGGACCGCGATGATCGACATGCCGATGGCCGTGTATTGGATAGTGCTGATGGTGGAGACGACCTGCGGCCCGATCTGGTTCTGCTGCTCGGCCTGCGAGGCGCGGATATCGGCGGTCAGCTTGCTGATCTTGGCCCCGGCTGGGTTCAGCCGGTCAGCAACCGTCTTTTCAATCTCGGTGATCAGGTCCTTCTTGGTCTTTACCCCGTCATGATAGGCGGACATATGCTGCACGACCTCGACCGTCAGGGCGCGCCGCGCACCTCGCGCCTGCTCGGCAAGGGCCTTGGTTCCCGCAACCAACTCAGCCAGCGCTTTGGTCAGCCCTTCGCGCGTCGCGTCATCGTGAAGGTTCTCATAACGCTGCATGTAGAACCGGACCAGCAGCAGGTCGCGCTCGGCATCGGCGATCAAGGCAGTCCCGCGGGCATCGCCCTCCGCCTCGGCCTGACGCAGCAGCTGATCCATTTTCTCCAGCGCTACGGGGCCATTCTTGTCCAGGACATCCGTGGACAATTTGTCAATGCGCGCTTCAAGCGACACGACATCGCCAAACGCAGCCTTGTAGTCCGCGAAGGTCTTGGTCAGATCGGCCAGCAGGGCGCGGCGGCCCGGATTGATAATCGCCTTGTCCGCGTCATCCAGCAGACCATCCACGGTTTTGGCCCGCTCCTGGAACGGCGGCACCAGTGCCTCATCCCCCGTCAGCAGGAAATCCTTCACGCCCAGACGCATCTGCGACACGTTCTGATCCACGCTGGAGATCATGTTCGTATTGCGGGCGATCCGGCGATACTCGGAAAAGCTGCTGTCGATGACCGTCAGGCCGATAATGGCCGCACCACCAACCAAAAGTAGCAGGAACAGCAAAAGCCCCTGGCCGGTGAAGATGCGATGGGAGATTTTCAACTGATCGATACGCATGGCCTGCCCCTTTTTTTGACGCTGGTCGGCATCGGGCTCGCGCTGCGGCAAAACAGCATCGCCACCAGCCTACCGCCTAGTCTTTATTGCCCCAATAAATAAACTTCCTCGTCGATAGACAAGAAGGCGAAGGTATAGGTATTGCTCAACCTAATCTTTTGGATAATGGGCCTCTGCGAGATGATCCTTATCACAGGCCAATCCAAGCATCTGGTGGCAGACATCCACACCCCTGCATGCCAGCGCCAAGCCGCTTGACGCCCCCCTTCGATACTGTTTCAGATACAACAATCATGAATGGGAGGCCGGTTAATGCCGACGCGTGCCGAGATCGAGGCCCTGGACCGCAACGACCCGCTGGCCGGGTTCCGGGATGAATTCACCCTGCCGCCGGGGATCATCTATCTGAACGGAAACTCCCTGGGTCCCATGCCGACGCAGGCGGCATTGCGCGCGGCCGACGCAGCAACGCAGGAATGGGGCGTCGGCCTGATCCGCTCCTGGAATACCGCCGGCTGGTTCGCCGCGCCCTATAAGCTGGGTGACCGGCTGGCCCAATTG
>NZ_JBQVOH010000023.1:0-15112 GCF_052437035.1 Niveispirillum sp. | reverse complement strand
AAAACCCGTAACCACAATCTCCTCAAGGGAGTCGTTGCTAGCGCTGGCAGGCGCAGAATCGGTTTGAGCGGAAGCGGGGATCGCCGCCATGAGGGCAACACCCAGCGCCAGCAGCGACACGTCAAGGCGTCGCGCCGTCAACATTTTAACCTTGTGCACTTTCTATCCTCCCCAAGAGAACGCTTAAACCAAACGGGCGCGTTCTTACTTTTCTGTGCGCACCGTTCGGCATTACCCGGATGCCGCCCCTTGCCTGACCAATCAGGCGGTGATGAGGGGCGACACGCATTCAGGGAATTTCCGGCCACACGACAAAGGTGGCACAGAAATCCTGTTCAAGAACCACTCGATCGATCTTTAGTATGATCAGTATGTATGACAACTTCGATAATTCCACATATTGCAAAGGCGTTCCATATTTTTTGATACAGGATAGACGCATGCGATGCGAGCCATCCATGCGCCGTGAGCATACCTTACGGAAGGCACCCGGAGCCATATCCATTCAGGAATGGCGCCGGGTTGGGGTTGCGGATGGAAGGTGCAGACCTATCGGGCCGTGAAGTCCAGTTTCTCACCGCTGACATAGGCTTCCCAGGCGCTACGGCTTTTGAAATCAAGCCCGCGGTCCCAGGTGGACCCGATATAGTAGACAAAGGGCTTTCCGGGCTTCACCCGGATGCGGATCAGGTGGTTCTCGCCATCCGCCCCGATATCCACCACCATGGCGGGATCGACACGCACCACGGTGCCCATGGCGCCATGGGCCGGATCGGTCGGTTCCCACAGGGCGATAAGCCCTTTGTCCTTGTCCGCCAGCAAACTGGCCGCACCGGGTACGGTCGCCCCCTTGCCAAGGCCGATGGCCACGATCAGATCATCCGGCTGATCCGACTGGATCAGGGACTGAAGGCGGGTGAAGTTGGTGCCAAGTGGTAGGGTGAAGGTACGCGTCTCCCAGACCTTGCGGTCCGTGCCCACCGGCCAGGGCGCATAATCAACCTGGAAGGAGGCGATATCGGGACCGTTCTTCAGGATGCGGTGGCTGGCCCAATTGCGGGACACCCACAGCTTGTCTTCCGCCCAGATGCCAAGGCCGCCGACGCCCCGCGTACCCTTGACGTTATAATAATCCAGGCCCTCGCCCTGGTCATTGTGATAGGCGCCGGTTTTCAGCTGCCGGTCCATGAAGGGCCAGCGCACCCGCTTGGCCCAGGCGTCGATGCCGGAGCCGGATGGCGGCTCCACCTTCTGCAGGGCGGGGCCATAGAGGCGGTGGGCGACGCGGTCATTTTCCCACAGGATGTCGTCGAAACGGTCGGGCGCGAAGCGGACGGTAGCGCGCGGCACACGCTCCGCCTCCGTCGGCGGCACCAGCGGGGCCGGCTTGCCACCCACCCACTTCATGGCGATGGGGGAACGGTAGTCCGGGTCATGGACCATGGGGTCAAAGGCCAGATCCTGCACCGCCTGACGCTCCGCCGCGCGCCGCGTCAGTTCACGGCGTACGTCCGGTGTCGCATCGGGCGGCACGGGGATGTCGGCCATGTCACTGGCATGATAGTCCAGCGCGGGCGGGGCTGGCAGGGTGATGGGCAGTGCGGTCACGGGCCGGCTCAGTTCGGCCACCTCCAGCCCCGCCAGGATGAAGCCGCCGCTGGCATAAAGGGCTGTCGTCTCCAGTTTGGTGGGTACCGGCTGATCTCCGGCGCTTTGCACCTGCCCCAGTATACCGCTGGGCAACAGATAGCGGTTCAACCCGGCCCAGCCTTTCAGCACGGTGGGCAGATAGGCGGACCGGTCCAGAAGCCCGTGATTGATGCCAAAGGCTAGCGCGTAGGTGAAAAAGGCCGTGCCCGAGGTTTCAGGCTCCGGAAAGGCCTGCGTATCAAGCAGGCTGGCGCGCCACAGCCCGTCATCCTGTTGCAGGGAGGCGATGCGGGCCGCCATTTCCTGGAACAGGGCGACATAGCGCGGGCGGGAGGGGAAATCCGCCGGCATGACCTCCAGAACGCGGGACAGTCCGGCCAGAACCCAGCCCTCGCCCCGCGCCCAGAAGATCTTCTTGCCATTGGCGGAGCGGCGGTCAATGAAGCGGGCGTCGCGGGCATAAAGATGCTGTTCCCGGTCATACAGCTTTTCGTGTGTGCGCCACCATTGCACATCCATGGCGTAAAGATATTTGGGATCGCCGGTGATCGCAGACATGCGGGCCAGCACGGGCGGCGCCATGAACAGGCTGTCACACCACCACCAGACCAGCCTTTCAGGCTGCGGCGTGAAGGTCAGGTAAGGCAGGGTGTAGTCCAGCCGCTGTTTCAGCGGCAGCAGCGTGCCTGGCGACCCGGTGCGCAGATAGATGGCCTGGTAAAGGTCGCCAATGGCTTGGTCATCGGCATTGATCAGATGCACCGGCGCGCCGTCACCCTGATGGGCATAATTGAAGCGGCGGGCCGTGCGCAGGGAGAAATCCAGAATTTCGGGTACCGGCTGCACGTCAACCAGCTTCATGGCGCCGACAAAGAAGGTCGCGGAAATCCAGTTGGTATTGACAGGCCAGCGCCCACGCATCGGCGTGGGGGACGGGTTGGCCTCGATATCCTTCAGCCGGGCCACTTCAGCGGAGGCGGACCGGGCCACGATGGCCAGAACCTCCTGACGCGCGGGCAACGCCGGTTCCAGGACGGCGCCGGGCGATTGCGCCGCCGCCATCACGGTGATTGTGGATATTGCCGTCAGGGCAATGCCCAGGCTGAGGGCGAGACTTCGCAAAGCACTCATCATGTCCTCTCCTGCATGCCGCCCCATTTCGGCCTGTCTGCCGGGCGGGGCTGTTTATGATGGGGACGGGCCGGGACCGGGCTGTCCGCTGCTGCCCAGATAATCGTGGTGAGGGGTGGCGGGTCTGCCCGCCTTTAATCTTTGCTAGCGATGGCAACTACAGCACGCGGGAGGTCGGATTCCTCATGCGGCGATCAGTTGCCCAAAAGTTATCATACAACTTTTCCAAATGGTCAACCCGGGCTATCGGTCGCGTTGCCGGCAGACGGGAGACGGCCACCAGTCCAACCCACAGCATATTCTGCTGCACATGCCGCCTGTTTGCCGGCCTGCCCTGCTGTGCCGCCCGCGATAACAGCGCCTTTCCCCGCCGCATCACCCCTAGGCTTTGGTTCAGGACCTCCTTCCAAGGCCAAAGCCGATGCTGAAGCGCAACCGTTCCCTTCTCGATATCGACCGCGATCACCTGATCCACCCCGTCACCTCTTTCCACGGGCATGAGGCGCGGGGCGCCACCCTGCTGGAAAGCGGCAAGGGCATGTGGCTGAAGGATATGGACGGGAACGAGTTGCTGGACGCGTTCGCGGGGCTTTGGTGCGTCAATGTCGGCTATGGCCAGGAGAGCATTGTCGAGGTGGCCGCCGAGCAGATGCGCCGCCTGCCCTATGCCACCGGCTATTTCCATTTCGGCAGCGAGCCGGCGGTGAAGCTGGCGGAAAAGCTGGTGGAGCTGGCACCGTCCAGCCTGACCCGTGTCTATTTCACGCTGGGCGGGTCCGACGCGGTGGATTCTGCCGTCCGCTACATCACCCACTACTGGAATGCTGTGGGCAAGCCCACGAAGAAGCATTGCATCGCGCTGGAGCGGGGCTATCACGGCTCCTCCTCCACGGGGGCCGGGCTGACGGCGCTGGCCAATTTCCACCGCCTTTTCGACCTGCCACGCCCCTGGCAGCACCATATCCCCTCACCCTATCCATACCGGTCCGAGGTGGGGGGCGAGCCGGAGGCGGTGATCGCCCGGTCGCTGGCGCAGCTGCATGCCAAGGTCGAGGAACTGGGCGGCCCCGACAATGTTGCCGCCTTCTTCTGCGAACCCATCCAAGGTTCCGGCGGGGTCATCGTGCCGCCCAAGGGCTGGCTGAAGGCCATGCGGGAGGCTTGCCGCGAGTTGGACATCCTGTTCCTGGCTGACGAGGTGATTACCGGCTTTGGCCGAACCGGGCCGATGTTCGCCTGTGAGTATGAGGGTGTGGAACCCGACATGATGACGGTCGCCAAGGGTCTGACCGCCGGCTATTCCCCCATGGGCGCCCTGCTGATGTCGGAGAAGGTCTATCAGGGCATTGCCAGTGCCGCGAAGGGGGCCGACGTGGTGGGCCATGGCTTCACCTATTCCGGCCATCCGGTCAGTGCGGCGGTGGGGCTGGAGGTGATCCGCCTTTACACTGAGGGCGGCATCCTGGCCAATGGTCAGGCGCGCGGCGCCGATTTCGCCGCCGGACTGGAGTCCCTGGCCGATCACCCGCTGGTGGGGGAGGTACGGGGCCGTGGCGTGCTGGGCGCCATCGAACTGGTGTCCGACAAGACGGCCAAGACCCGCTTTGATGCATCGCTGAAGCTGCCGGACCGGCTGTTCAAGCAGGGCTATGCCAATGGCGTGATTTTCCGCGCCTTCGGTGACAACATCATTGGACTGGCACCGGCGCTGTGTTGTAACGCTGCCGAAATGGCATTGATTTTCCAGCGTATTCGGAAAACCCTGGATGACCTGCTGGAAGCCCCGGATGTCCGGGCGGCCCTGGCTTGACCCCCTAGTCTTGGACCTTCAGGAAAAAGGCGCTCGACACATGATACCGGGACCCAAGTTGGATCGGATCGACCTGAAGATCCTGGCACAGTTGCAGCAGGCGGGCCGCATCACCAATGTCGAGCTGGCGGATGCTGTCGGCCTGTCGCCCAGCCCCTGTCTGACCCGTGTCAAACGGCTGGAAAAGGCGGGCTATATCACAGGGTACGGCGCCCATATCAACCTGGCCAAGCTGGGGGAGTTCCTCACCGTCTTCACCCAGGTCACCCTAACCGAACACCGGTCGGGTGACTTTTCCCGGTTCGAGACGCGCATCCGCAAGATCGACGAGATCGTGGAATGCCATCTGGTCAGCGGCGGATATGACTATCTGCTGAAATTCGTGACCCAGGGCGTCGCCCATTACCAGACCATCATCGAAGGCATGCTGGAGGGCGATTTCGGGATCGAGAAGTATTTCAGCTACGTCGTCATCAAGTCCCCCTTCATCAAGCACCATCTGCCCATCCAGACCCTGTTCGGGGATCAGACTTAATCATGCCCGACGCGCTCGCCGATCTCCTCCCCGGTCTGATCGCTTTTCGCCGCGACATCCATGCCAATCCCGAACTGGGATTTCAGGAGCACCGCACCGCCGGCCTTGTCGCCGCAGCCCTGAAGGATATCGGGCTGGAGGTGCATGAAGGTATCGGCGGCACGGGCGTTGTCGGCGTGTTGCGCGCCGGATCGTCGGATCGCACCATCGGCCTGCGCGCCGACATGGATGCGCTGCCGATCCAGGAAGCGACCGGCCTGCCGCATGCCAGCACCAGGGACGGGGTGTTCCATGGCTGCGGCCACGATGGGCATACCACCATGCTGCTGGGTGCGGCCCGGCATCTGGCCCGTACCCGTCAGTTTGACGGGACCGTCAACTTCATCTTCCAACCGGCGGAAGAAGGGTTGGGCGGGGCGCGGGAGATGGTGAAGGATGGGCTGTTCGACCGTTTTCCCTGTCAGCGGGTCTTTGCCCTGCATAACTGGCCCGATCTGCCGGCCCACCATGTCGCCACCCGCCCCGGCCCGATCATGGCCGCCGCCGACAAATTCGAGATTGTGGTGAAGGGCAAGGGCGGCCATGCCGCCATGCCTCATGTCACACCCGACGCCATCCTGGCGGCCAGCGAGATGGTGGGGCAGCTCAATACCATCATCGCCCGCCGCATCCCGCCCATGGCGACCGCCGTCCTGTCCGTCACCCGTATCGCCGGTGGCCACGCGCATAACGTGATCCCCGCCGCCGTCACCCTGGGCGGGACCGTGCGCAGCTTCGACCCCGCCATCCAGGACAGGATCGAGGCCGCCCTGCGCCAGGTGGTGGAGGGTGTGGCGCTTGCCCACGGCGTGACGGTGGAGGTCACCTATGACCGCTACTACCCCGCCACCATCAATGATGCCGATGCCGCGGCCGCCGCTCTGGATGTGGCGTCAAGGGTAGCACCCCACGCCTTCACGGCACCGGAACCGGCCTTCACCTCGGAAGATTTCGCCTTCATGCTGCAGGCGACCCAGGGTGCCTATCTCTGGCTGGGCCAGGGGGCAGAACATGGGCAAAGCGCCTGCGGCAGCCCGCTGCACCATCCCCATTATGATTTCAACGACGCCATCATCCCGACAGGCATCCGCCTGCATGCGGGGCTGGTGGAGGCGTATCTTCGCGCCTGACCATCCACGGACGCATGCCATGTCCTGATTTGCGGTTTCTATGTCATTCAAGACATGACGGATCGGGCCTATTCTTCTGCTATCACCCCCTGACGGGGCGTATCGGAGAAGAAAATGAGCACGCAGAATTCCAAGGGCACGGCACTGGTTACGGGTGCATCCGCCGGCATCGGCGCCACCTATGCCGACCGTCTGGCCCGCCGCGGTTATGATCTGATCCTAGTGGCGCGCGATGCCGCCCGGCTGGAAGCGCTGGCCCTGCGCCTGCGCACGCAAACGAGCCGCACGGTCGATGTCCTGCCCGCCGATCTGGGCAGCGCTGCCGGCCAGGATATCGTCGCCAACCGGTTGGTCAGCGATGGGGCCATCACCCTGATCGTCAATAATGCCGGCCTGGGCCCCAACGGTCCGGCATTGTCCAGTGCGCCCACCGCCTATGACGCCATGCTGGCCCTGAATGTGGCGGCGGTACAGCGCCTGACCCTGACCGCCGCCCATGTCTTCGCGGCAAAGGGGGGCGGCACCATCATCAATATCGCGTCCGCCGTCGCCATGCTGCCGGAACGGTTCAACGGCCCCTATGTCGCGACCAAGGCATTCGTCCTGGCCCTGACACAGGCCCTGGCTGCCGAAACCGCGGGCAAGGGCGTGACCTTCCAGGCGGTCCTGCCCGGCTACACCAGGACGGAGATTTTCGAACGTGCCGGCATCGACCCGTCCGTCCTGCCGCAGGACATGGTGATGGAGGTGGGCGATCTGGTGGACGCCGCCCTTTCCGGCCTGGATCAGGGTGAGTTGGTGACCATCCCCTCACTGCCCGATCCCGCCGACTGGCAGGCGTTGGAGGCTGCGCGGATGAAGATCGCTGGCAATGCGTCCCGCAACAAGCCGGCGGCCCGGTTCGGCGTAGCGTAACCTCACGCCGTTCCCACATGGCGTTCATGATCGGCCAGCCGTCGCATCACCTGCGGTGGCTGGCCGAAGCTGCGCAGGAAGGCGCGGCGCATGCGCTCGCGGTCGGCAAAGCCGGTTTCGCGGGCGATCACCTCCATCGGGTGGCGGCCTTCCTCCATCATGGCCCGCGCCACCTCCAGCCGCAGATGTTCCACGGCTTTTGCGGGCGATTGCCCCGTCTCCTGCCGGAACACGCGGCTGAACTGCCGGGGCGACAGGCTGGCCACCTCTGCCAGTTCCTCCACCGACAATTCGTTGCGCAGGTTCTCCTTGGCATAGGTCAGGGCGCGGCGCACCCGGTCGGATTTCGGCTCCAGTTCCAGCAGGGTGGAGAATTGCGACTGCCCGCCGGGCCGGCGCAGATAGACGACCATGGCCCGCGCCACCGATCGCGCCATCTCCCGGCCCAGATCCTCCTCCAGCAGGGCGAGAGCGAGGTCGATGCCCGCACTCATCCCGGCGGAGGTCCAGAGATTGCCATCCTGGATGAAAATCCGATCCTCCTCCACCCGCACCTTGGGAAACCTTGTGGCCAGCGACCTGGCATGGCCCCAGTGCGTGGTGGCCCGGCGTCCGTCCAGCAGGCGAGCCTCAGCCAGCAGGAAGGCGCCGGTACAGATGCCCGCCACCCGGCGCGACCGCGTCGATGCCGTGTGCAGATAGTCCAGCAGGGCCGGCGGTGCGGGCTTGGCCAGCAGCGACCCGGTCGTGATGGTGGTATCGTGAAACACGTCGCCCACCGCCGCCGTCTCAATCCCGAAACCCAGCGAATTACGCACCCGTGCGCCCGTATCGGATAGCATATGGATGTCGTAATGCGCCTGCCCGCTCAGCAGGTTGGCCAGTTCGAACACCGAAAGGGCGGCCAGCCCCATGACCTGGAATCCATCGAACACCAGGAAGCCGACGCTGCGCATGACGCAAAACCTACATAAGCCTTAAAACAAGACAAGGATGGGCATTGGCAGCAAGAGCTGTCAACACCCACCTGTCCCATTAGCGTCAATCAGGCCCGTTGCTTCAGCAGGTCCAGCGCCACGTCGACGATCATGTCCTCCTGACCACCCACCATCCGGCGACGGCCCAGTTCCACCAGGATGGCGCGGGTGTCGATGCCATATTCGTTGGCGGCCTTTTCGGCATGGCGCAGGAAGCTGGAATAGACCCCGGCATAACCCAGCGCCAAAGTCTCCCGGTCCACGCGCACCGGTCGGTCCTGCAGGGGGCGTACAAGGTCTTCCGCCGCGTCCATCAGGGCATTGACGTCGCAGCCATGGTTCCAGCCCTTGCGGTCGGCAGCGGCGATGAACACTTCCAGCGGGGCATTGCCGGCTCCGGCGCCCATGCCCGTCAGGCTGGCATCAATGCGCACCGCCCCTTCCTGGGCCGCCACGATGGAGTTCGCCACACCCAGCGACAGGTTGTGGTGGGCGTGGATGCCGCGCTGCGTCTCCGGCTTCAGCACCTTGTCATAGGCGCGCAACCGGTCCCGCACCCCGTCCATGTCCAGCGCGCCGCCACTGTCGGTGACATAGACGCACTGCGCACCATAACTTTCCATCAGCTTGGCCTGACCCGCCAGCCGTTCCGGCTCGATCATGTGGCTCATCATCAGGAAGCCAGCGACATCCATGCCCAGATCACGCGCGATGCCTATATGCTGCCTTGAGACATCCGCCTCTGTGCAATGCGTCGCGACCCGCACCGACCGCACGCCCAGATCATAGGCGCGACGCAGTTCATCCGCCGTGCCCACGCCCGGCAGGATCAGGGTGGTCAGGACCGACCGCGTCAGAACCGACGCGACCGCTTCCAGCCATTCCCAATCCGTATGCGCGCCGAAGCCATAGTTGAAGCTGGCGCCCGACAGGCCATCGCCATGCGCCACCTCGATGGCGTCCACGCCGGCGCAGTCCAGCGCCTGGGCGATTGCCTTGACATGGTCCAGGCCGTACATGTGCCGGATGGCGTGCATGCCGTCGCGCAGGGTAACGTCCTGGATGTAAAGCTTGTCCGTCTGGGGATTGAAGCCGCTCATGCCGCGTTCCTCCGCGCTGCGATAAGGCGGGCCAGCATGTCGCCCGTCGCCTTGGCCGCCGCCGTCATGATGTCCAGATTGCCGGAATATGTGGCCAGATAGTCACCGGCCCCTTCTACTTCCAGGAAGATGGAGGTCTTCAGGCCCGTGAATTCGCCCTGGCCGGGGATCTTCAGGCGGTTATTGTCGCCGAAGCGCTCAAACTGCACTTCCTGCTTCAGCCTGTATCCCGGCACATAGGCGCGTACCTTCTCCACCATTGCATGCACGGCGGCCCGGATCGTCTCCTCATCCGCCCCTTCCGACAGGGTGAAGACCGTATCGCGCATGATCATGGGCGGTTCGGCGGGGTTCAGGATGATGATGGCCTTGCCGCGTGTGGCACCCCCCACCTGTTCAATGGCGCGTGCCGTTGTGCGCGTGAATTCATCGATATTGGCGCGGGTGCCGGGGCCGGCGGATTTGGACGCGACCGATGCCACGATCTCTGCATAATGCACCTTGGCCACGCTGGATACGGCGGCCACCATGGGAATGGTCGCCTGCCCGCCGCAGGTCACCATATTCACGTTGCCCTGTTCCAGATGCGCATCCAGGTTGACCGGCGGCACCACGAAGGGGCCGATGGCGGCGGGCGTTAGGTCGATCACCCTCTTGCCATCGGCGCGCAGGGCCGCATCATGCACCTTATGCGCATAGGCCGAGGTGGCGTCGAACACGATGTCGATCTCCGGATAGAATGGCAGCGCCCTCAGCCCCGCCAGCCCTTCATGTGTCGTCACGACGCCGCGTTCGCGCGCCATGGCCAGCCCTTCGGACGCGGCGTCGATGCCCACAACCGCCGCCAGTTCCATATCCTTGGGATATTTCACCATTTTGATCATCAGGTCGGTGCCGATATTGCCCGACCCGATGATCGCCGCCTTCACCTTGCCCACGTGGGGTTCCTCCCTCTGCGATCCGGGGTTCTTCGGGCAGGGGGGCGCCTCCCCGGTCCGATACAGGGGACGATAGGGCGGATGGGAAAGGCGGGCAAATTTCTGGACCACCACAACTACCGTTGAATGGCAGTTGTCGTAGGTCAGGTCGAGGCGCAAGCCGAGCCCTGACCTACGAAAGAAAAACGCCGGGCCCCACCCAAGGGACCCGGCGCTTGAAATCCAACCGTTAAAACGGATCAGAGGGCGACGACGTGGCGCCAGCCATGGGCGTCATCGGCCTGGCCGCGCTGAATGGCCGTCAGGCCCGCGCGCAGCTTGGTGGTGACAGGCCCCTCGACAGCGCCGGAAATGGTGAACTCGCCACCTTTGTGGCGCACGGTGCCGATGGCCGAGACAACGGCGGCGGTGCCGCAGGCGAACACTTCACGCAAGGCACCCGACGCCGCGTCTTCCTGCCACTGCTGGAAGGAGTACGGGCCTTCGACCACATTCAGGCCCTGCGATCGGGCCAGCGTGATGATGCTGTCGCGGGTGATGCCGGGCAGGATGGTGCCGGTCAGGCCCGGCGTGCGCACGCTGCCATCCTCGAACACGAAGAAGACATTCATGCCGCCCAGTTCCTCGACCCAGCGCTTTTCGGCGGCGTCCAGGAACACGACCTGATCGCAGCCATTGCGGATGGCCTCTGCCTGGGCGATCAGGCTGGCCGCATAATTGCCGCCGCACTTGGCGGCACCGGTACCACCAGCCGCCGCGCGGGTATAATCCTGCGAAGCCCAGACGGAAACGGGCTTGGCCCCACCCTTGAAATAGGCACCCACCGGGCAGGCGATGACACAGAAGATGTAGCTGCCCGCCGGCTTCACGCCCAGGAAGCTTTCATCGGCGAACATGAAGGGGCGAAGATAAAGGCTGGCGCCATCGCCACCGGGGATCCAATCCACATCAGCGCGGACCAACGTCTCCACCGCCTGCAGGAAAATCTCCTCCGGCAGGATGGGCATGGCCATGCGCTCTGCCGAACGCTGGAACCGGCGGGCGTTTTCCAGCGGGCGGAACAGCAGTACCTGTCCATCGGCACCGCGATAGGCCTTCATGCCCTCGAAGATTTCCTGGGCATAGTGCAAGACGGCGGCGGCGGGATCGAGCGTAAACGCCTCCCGTGCGCGCAGCTGCGCATCATGCCAGCCCTTTTCCGACGACCAGCGTACCGTGACCATGTGATCGGAGAAGATCTTGCCGAAGCCGGGATCGGCGATCAGCTTTGCCCGGACATCGGCGGGCGTCGGCGCGGGGTGCGGGACGGAACGGATTTCGATGCTGGCACTCATTTGCCCTTATTCTCCGAAATCTGGAAAGGCGCTGGGGAGGGGCGCAGAATGGACCGAACCTGTCCCGGGGTCCATCCCCCGCGCAATCTTCGGGCATGACGATGCCGCCACCCTGCCATCCCGTGGCGGTAACCGCTATTTCGGAAAGATAATTACGACTGGGTTCAATCGCCTGCCGCGACTCGCCGCAAGATCACGGCATCGATGACGGGGCCGGCGTCCCGCATTTCCAGGCGCAGCATGTGCCGCCCGCCGGACAGAACCACGCCCGTCGTCTGCCGCACCCGCCCATCCAGAACGCCCTGCACCCAGCCGTCATCCCCGGTCACCCGCACCACCTCCACCGTGACCGCTGCCGCCCCGTCTACCGACAGGCCCAGACGCATCATCTCCCCACCATCCACGGGGAAGGTCGGGATCAGATCAAGCGACAGGGACCAGTTGCCGGGCGGCAGATACAATTCATAGAACAGCGCCGGCCCGCCTTGTTCGCGCATCGGGGCTGTCACCGGAGCCACCGCCATCGCCCCCTCGCCCCGGCCCAGATCGGGGACCAGCGTCCAGGTGGCATCGGCGGCGGCCTCCGCCCGGCTGAACGCCTCCGCCTGCCGCACGATTTCCGTCGCCTCCGGTGCTGCTCCGGACGGTACCGGCTCGTCCGCGCGATCGGGCAAGGTCAGGGTCGCCGCGGGCAAGACCGGGGGCGACAGGCGGTATTTGCGCCACAGGCTGTCCGCTGGCTCCTCCGCCATGATACCGCGCCATTTGCCGCCCGCGATCTCTCCATTATACCGGGCCGTCAGGGCCTTCAGCGCTGCATCCGCCGCCCGCGCCTCTGCCCCGTTCTTGCGTGCCGTGACCGGTTTGGCGTTGAACAGGGTTTCATAGGCTTCTGTCTTGAAATATCGCTGGTTGGCCAGTGCCGCTGCCCGCACTGGATATTCCACCAGTTGGAAGAATGCATCGCTCAGCGGGGCCGGTACGCGCGGCTGCACCCGGTCCAGATCGGCCACCAGTTGATCAAAGGCTGCCAGCCGCTCCGATGCATGCGCCGGGGTCAGGTCCGACCGGCGGGGCCGCTCCCCCGGCAGCCACCATTGCAGATGCTCCGGCTTGCGCTCAAAATTCAGCCGGTGATGACGGGTCAGAATGTCCGCCACATCCGCCCCTAACGCCTCACCAAATGTCCGGGCTGACCAGTCGCGCAGGAACCCCGGTGCCCCTCCCGCCCGCCGGAACCCCTCCATGTCCCAGCCCATGCTGGTGAACAGGTCGATATTGGTTTCCGCCGGCTTGATATCGCCGACATTGGCAACCCAAAGCGTGCGGGCACCCAGATCGTAGGCCCGGCCCATCTCCAATGCGATCAGCGATGGCGGAACTGTCGACAGCCACAAATGCGACAGCGGCGCCCCCAGATAGGAGAGGTGGTAATAAACCCCTGATCCCCCCGCCCGCGCCCGCTCCGCCGCGTTGGGGAACTGCCGGATATAGCCGAAATTATCATCGGGCCAGACCAGAGTGACATCATCCGGCAGGTTCAGACCGGCCCTGTACAGGGCCAATACTTCTTTGTACGGCGTGAAGACCTGGGGCAGCCGCTCCACCTCCGGGCTGACATTCTCGGCCAGCAGCCTGCGCTGATCGACGATGATACGGTTCAACAGGGTTCGCTGCGCTTCCACCCCCTCCACCCCGACAATGCCGCTGTCATGGATGCCACGCATACCTAGCGTGTAGACATTCTCAAAGCCACCATTTGACCGTAGCCGGTCACGCCAATACTCGCTAACAAGGGCTGGGTTCTTCGCATAATCATAGGCCACCGCCGGCCCCTTCCATTCACCGACATTGTTGCGCAGCATCGGTTCGGCATGTGACGATCCCATGATGATGGCATAGCGGTCGGCCAGTCGCGCATTCGCCGGATCGGCATTGAAGGCCTGCGTCACCTGATGCATGGCGGGCCAGAGAAGATTGGCGCGCAGGCGCAGCAGCAGGCCGAACACCTTTTCATAGGTCTTCGGCCCGATATCGCCGCGTTCCGGGTCAAACGTACCGGCGGCCCAGGGATGCAGGCCCCAATCCTCATCATTGATGAATATGCCGCGGTATTTCACCGATGGCGGCCCGAACCGCCGAATGCCGGCGGCGATGTAAAGATCGGGCCGATGGGCAGGTACCACATCGGCCCACCAAACCCAGGGTGAAACACCAATGGCGCGTGACAGTTCATAAGCGCCATAGGCTGTACCCCGCCGGTCGCTGCCAATGATCAACAGGGCTTTTTTTACTCCAGGAGCGGGATCAGTCACGCTTGTAATGACAAAACTTTCCCAGGCGCCCGCCAGGTCCCCCACCTGCACCCGCCCCGCCGCCACCAGGGCGTCAATCAGGCGTGACCGGCCCAGCGTCCCGATCCAGACTTCCTGACGGCTGCCCGCATGGTCATCGCTGCCCAACAGCATCGGATCTCCGCCCGTCACCATCCCCAGATCGGATGCCAGATCGGCGGCTGCAATGGCCACGACGGGATGGTCCTGCATGTCATGCCGGATGGGGACGGGCTGTCCCCTGACCGACAGGGCGAAGCCCTCCGCCATTGGGTAGCTGGACACCCATGGATTAGGATTGGTGGCATTGGCCGCACCACAGAGCAGCAGCAGGCAGAAGGCCAATCCTTGGGCCAAAGCCATCTGCGCCATCCCTAACCTCCCCTTGGCCGCCATGTGATCCCCCAAAGCCCCAGGTGTCCTGGCGCCTGATGTTGCTCTTGACAACTCATATTATATGATATTACATCGCACAATGTGGGATGTCGATTAATCATACTTTATCTGCCAATCAGCGCGCCCTTCGGCCTCTTCAAATCGGCTTGGCCAGCTCCCGAATGAGAATGCTGCGATCATCAATTAATGATCGCCAGTCGGAAATATTTATCCGAAAATTTTATCTCAGTATTTGGCATTAGATTGGCAATCTGCCCTATTATCTGCGACATATTTAGATTTTGTTGAATCTCAATTGACCAATGTCTCTTGGTCTATTAATCGTATAAATAAGCGACTGAAAGAAAGCTACTGGCACGCCCCAGGCAAAGAGGGCCAACGCTGGCATAAAATGAACCAGGGAGAGGAACACATGATCAGCAGGCCCTTGCGCGCCAACGTCCCGAAGGCAACCGGCATCTGCCGTGATGCTCCCTGCCAACCTGCTTATCCGGAACATGCACGCCGTTCACCCACGGTCGCCACCTATCGCCAATGGCCATCCGCGCGCTGACGCAGGGCCAGTGGGATGATTCCCCGTGCCTACCAACAGGCCGGGCAGAAGACAGCAAGAACATGCTGAACAAGGCCCCGGCAAGGGGTCGTCTGAAGGAACCTTCATAGGGAAATGGAAAATGCTCAAGAATAGCGCTCATAAGTCCTGGCGGCTGGAAGCCTCGCTGCTGGCCCTGGGTGTCGCCATGACGACGGCCCTGCCAGTGGCGGCACAGACCGCCCCGGCCCCCGCATCCGACTCCCTTGAGGAGATTGTGGTTACGGGTTTC
>NZ_JBQVOH010000022.1:0-15295 GCF_052437035.1 Niveispirillum sp. | reverse complement strand
TCGCAATAGACGCTGGCCTCGCGCAGGCGGCGGGCGATCAGCTGGGTCACCTGACTGCCGAAATCGACGATCAGCACCTTCTGGTGGGGAATCTGGGTCATGCGAAGCTTTCCGAGGCGGCGGATGCGGCGGGGTCTTGGCCCGGTCGGGCGGGGATTTCAAGCGCGGCGAGACCTCGCTCGGCCAGGACGGCGACCAGCTTGTCGAGGGCGACGGCCAGGGTCTCGTCCACCTGCACCAGAGGCGAGCGCCAGTCGTCCAGCCCGGTCAGCTCGGCCTTGCCGTCCGACACGCCCCGCAGGGCGATCAGGGGAATGTCGAAGGTCTGGGCCGCCCTCACGAGCGCCCAGGTCTCCATGTCCACCATATCGGCCTCGATGGCGGCGTAGCCCGCGCCCGACACCACGTTCGCCCCGGTCGACAGGGTCGCGGTCGGCAGGTCCGGGACAGGGCACGGCAGCGGCAGGACCGGCGGCAGGTCCAGCAGGGGCGTCACCCCCTTCGGGAACCCCAGCGGGCTCGCGTCCATGTCGCGATAGCTGACCGACGACGCCTGATAGACCGCCGCATGCTCCAGTGTCGGCGACCCGCACGACCCCAGCGACAGGATCAGATCGAGCGTCTCCCCCTGCCCTTCCAGCCGGGCCAGGGCGGCGCTCAGGACGACGGCGGCCTCCACCGGGCCGATGCCGGTCATCAGGGGCTGGATCCGCGCCCTCAGATGCTCGCCCCACTCCAGCGGCGCGGCCATGACCGGCAGGACCGTGACCTCACCGTATCGCTCCAGCCTCACGCCGCGCGCTCGTACAGGGCGAAGAAGAAGCCGTCGGTGTTGGTCGTGGCCGGCGACATCCGCAACCGCAACCCCTCCCCGCCCCAGGGCGCGGTGACGGCGACGGGGAAGAACTCGGGATGGGCCGCCTCGAAGGCGTCCGCGCTGGCCTCGTTCTCTGCCGTCAGCATCGAACAGGTGACATAGGCCAGCCGTCCGCCCGGCTTCACCAGCTTTGACGCCTGCCCCAGAATGCGCACCTGAAGGGCGTGCAGACGCTCGACTTCCTCGGCGGTCAGCCGCCAAGCGTCCTCGGGCCGCCGCCGCCAGGTGCCCGACCCGCTGCACGGCGCATCGACCAGCACCAGATCGGCCTCCCCGTTCAGGGCCTCCAGCCCGCCGCCGTTCTGGCCCAGCAGGACCAGTTCCGCCTCGACGCCGGCCCGCTCCAGACGCGGCTGGATGTTGTCCAGGCGCTTGCGCACCACATCGGCGGCGATCAGTCGGCCCTCGCCCTTCATCGCCTGCGCCAGCCCCAGCGTCTTGCCGCCCCCGCCCGCGCAGTAGTCGACCACGGTCATTCCGGGCGCGGCGCCGGCCAGGGCGCAGACCACCTGACTGCCCTCGTCCTGGATCTCGATCCGCCCGGCCGAGAAGGCGTCGAGCGCCTGCACGTTCGGCGGCGGCTCGGACGCCAGCCTGAGCCCCCAGGGCGACCAGGGCGTGCGCTCGGGGGCCAGACCCGCGTCGCGCAACTCGGCCTCCACCGCATCGACGTCCGTGGTCGCATTGACCCTCAGGTCGATCGGCGCGCGCGGCGCCATCAGGGCGCGGGCCTGTTCGGTCCAGCCCTCGCCATAGGTGGCCTTGAAGTCCTCGACCACGAACTCCGGCAGGCCCGACGCCACCCATCCGGGCAAGTCGCCGTCGCCCGCCGCCCGCCGCGACCGTTCCTGTTTCGACAGGGGCCGCGGCCCATAGCCGTCGCCCGAATGCAGGGCCTCGATCTCTTCCAGCGGCAGCCCGTCCAGCGCCGACAGGGAGCCGATCACCAGGGCCCGACCGTCCTCGCGCCCGCCCATGATCCATGACAGACGGCCCCGCGCGCGCAGCACCTTATAGACCCGGTCGGCGATCGCGCGGCGGTCCTTGGACCCGGCATAGCGGTTCTGCTGGCCCCAGGCCTTGAGCACAACTTCCGCCGGCTGGCGGCTCTGGGCGATGGAGTCCAGGATCGAGGCGGCGGCGGCGAGACGGGCGGTGGGGGTCACTCTAGACTTTCAGCAGGAACAGGGAGGCCAGCACCATCACCAGTCCCGCGAGCGAAACCAGCCAGGCCAGCGACCGGACATAGGGCACGCCCAGGGCGTAGAGCGGCACATAGACCACCCGCCCCCAGAAGAAGAGCGCCGTCCCCCAGAGGGTCAGGGCGCCGGACGCCCCGATGACATGGGCAATCAGCACCGCCCCGATGAACAGGGGCAGGGTTTCGTAGAGATTGGCCTGGGCCCGCTCCAGCCGCCCGGTCACGGGCCGGGTCGAGGCGGGCGTGCTGTCGCGCGGTCCCGCATTCCATTTCGAGCCGAACTCCAGCGTCCGCGCGCCGGCGGGCAGGAAGACCTGCACCAGGGCCAGGACCAGGGTCAGGGCCAGATAGGTCAGCTCGGTCGTCATGGTTCGTCCCCCTGCGGATCAGCCCTGCCGATAGTTCGGCGCTTCCCGCGTGATCATGACGTCATGGACGTGGCTCTCGCGCAATCCGGCGCCGGTGATCCGCACGAAACGGGCCCGCTTCTGGAACTCCGCCACGCTGGCCGCCCCGACATAACCCATGGAGGCGCGCAGCCCCCCGACCAACTGGTGCAGGACCGGGCTGATCGGCCCCTTATAGGGGGTCTGGCCCTCGATGCCCTCGGGCACCAGCTTCTCGGACGAGACCTCCTTCTGGAAGTAGCGGTCGGCCGATCCGCGCGCCATGGCGCCGACCGATCCCATGCCGCGGTACGACTTGTAGCTGCGGCCCTGGTACAGGAAGACCTCGCCGGGGCTCTCGTCAGTGCCGGCGAACATCGACCCCATCATGGCCACGCTGGCGCCCGCCGCGATGGCCTTGGCCAGGTCGCCGGAATACTTGATGCCGCCGTCGGCGATGACCGGGGCGCCGCTTTCGCGCGCCGCCCGGGCGGCCTCCATCACGGCGGTCAGCTGAGGCACGCCCACGCCCGCGACGATACGCGTGGTGCAGATGGAGCCCGGGCCGATCCCGACCTTCACTGCATCGGCGCCGGCGTCGATCAGGGCGCGGGTGGCGTCATAGGTGGCGACGTTGCCGGCGATGATCTGGATGCGGTTCGACTCGCGCTTGATGCGTTCGACCACGGCGGCGACCGACGACGAATGGCCGTGGGCGGTGTCGATCACCACCACGTCCGCCCCCGCCTCCGCCAGCATCATGGCCCGCTCATAGCCGGCGTCGCCGACCGTCGAGGCCGCGCCCACCAGCAAACGGCCCTGATCGTCCTTGGCGGCGTTGGGGAAGGCCTGGGCCTTCTCGATGTCCTTCATCGTGATCAGGCCGACGGCGCGATAGTCCTCGTCCACGACGATGACCCGCTCGATCTTGCGGGTGCGCAGCAACTCGCGCGCCACGTCCCGCCCGGCGCCCTCGCGCACGGTGATCAGATCGCCGGTGGTCATCAGGGCCGAGGCCTTGATCGACGGATCGCCCTCGAACCGCATGTCGCGGTTGGTCAACATCCCGACCAGCTTGCCCGACTTCGGATCGACCACGGGGAAGCCCGAGATCTTCTTCTGGGCGACGATCTCGCGGACCTCGCCCAGGGTGGTGTCGGGCCCGACGGTGACCGGATTGACCACCATCCCGCTCTCATAGCGTTTGACGGCGCGGACCTCGTCGGCCTGTTCCTCGATGGTCATGTTCCGGTGCAGCACGCCCAAGCCCCCGGACTGGGCCATGGCGATGGCCAGCCGGCTTTCCGTCACCGTGTCCATGGCGGACGACAGCAGCGGGATGTTCAGGCGGATGTCGCGTGTCAGCTGGGTCGAGACGTCCACATCGGCAGGCATGACCTCCGAGGGACCGGGTTCAAGCAAAACATCGTCGAAGGTGAGGCCCTCGCGAATCTCCATGGGGAGTCTCCGTTTTGCGGGCCGCGTATAAGGGCGACGGGGCCTCCAGAGCAAGGCCCGTCGTGTTGCGGCGCCATATTTTATTGATTTGCAACCGGCCCGCGGCCTCCCCATTCTCTGCTTATGGTCGCGATGATCCTGTCCACCGCGCGCAAACTGGCGCTGAAGATCGCCAGCTATGGGCTGATGCACCTGGCGGTCGCGATTCTGGTGGCCTTCGCCATCACGCGCGACTGGCGACTGGCCCTGGCGGTCGGGGTCGTCGAGCCCTTCTTCCAGACCGTGGCCTATTCCATTCACGACCGCGTCTGGCACCGGATCGAGAAGCGCCGCCTGCGCTCGGGCGTGGAAGAGGCCGCCGAGGCCTTCACCGCCCGTCTGGACGTCATGTCCCCGGCCGAGCAGTCGCGCTCGCACGGCAAGGGCCCGCTCGGCCACCACGGCCACAGCCACGCCCTGCCCCGCTCGTTCAAACAGATCGCGCTGAAGACGATCACCTACGGCTGCATGCACTTCACCGTGGCGGTGCTGGTGGCCTTCGCCCTGACCCGCGACATCCGCATCGCCCTGGCGATCGGCACCATCGAGCCGCTGGTGCAGACGGTCTTCTTCACCCTGCACGACCGCATCTGGACCCGCATCGAGGCGAAACGCGAGCGCGAACGTCTCGCGGCCGATCAGCCCGCCTGAACGCGCGTCAGCGCTTGTTCAGCGCCACCAGATAGACCTCGGAACTGCCCTTGCGGCTGGCCTCGGGCTTGACGAATTTCACGTCCTGAAAGTTGGCGCGCAGGTCGGCCAGAACCCCGCCCGCGTCACCGCCCTGGAAATTCTTGGTCACAAAGGCGCCGCCGGGCCTCAGGGTCCGGATGGCGAAATCGGCCGCGATCTCGATCAGGGCGATGATCTTCAGGTGGTCCGTCTGGCGATGCCCCACGGTGTTGTGCGCCATGTCGGAGATGACCAGGTCCGGCGCCCCGCCCAGCAGGTCGATCAACTGCTGGTCCACGCCGGGGTCGGTGAAGTCGGCCTGCACCAGGATCGACCCCGGAATCGGCTCGATCGGCAACAGGTCGACCCCGACCACCGCCGCCGCTCCCCGGTTGACGCAGACCTGTACCCAGCCGCCGGGCGCCGCGCCCAGGTCGATGATCTTTGAGCCCCGCTTCACCAGCCGGAACTTGTCGTCGATCTCGGCGAACTTGAACGCCGCCCGGCTGCGCCACCCCTCGGCCCGCGCCTTTTCGGACCAGGGATCGGCCAGCTGGCGCTTGATCCACTGGATCGAGGACATAGACTTCTTGTCGGCCGTCTTGATCTGGGCGCCCATGCCGCGCCCGGCGGCGGTTCCACCGGTGGGCGGACGCACCATCTTGCGGCGCGCCGGCGCAGCAGCAGGCGTTTCGGGCTTTTCATCGTCGCTCATCTTCCCCACATAGCGCCCACGGCCCTCAGCGGCTATGACCCCCGCAATATTCAGACGGAGAACCCGGCATGGCCGAGACCCTGACCTTCACCCTGGACACCGGCGACGGCGTCGAAAAGGACGTCGTCATCAAGCTGCGCAACGACCTGGCCCCCGGCCACGTCGAACGCATCACCGAACTGGCATCCGAGGGCTTCTATGACGGCGTGGTCTTCCACCGCGTCATCCCGGGCTTCATGGCCCAGGGCGGCGACCCGACCGGCACCGGCACCTCGGGCTCCAAGAAGCCCAACCTGAAGCAGGAATTCTCGTCCGAGCCCCACGTGCGCGGCGTCTGCTCCATGGCCCGCACCTCGGACCCGAACAGCGCCAACTCGCAGTTCTTCATCTGCTTCGACGACGCCACCTTCCTGGACCGCCAGTACACCGTCTGGGGTCAGGTCATCGAGGGCATGGAACACGTCGACGCCCTGCCCAAGGGCGAGCCGCCCCGCGCGCCGGGCAAGATCGTCAAGGCGACGGTCAACTGAGTTCAGGGGGCGGGTCGAAAGGCCCGCCCTTTTCATTTGCGGCTCAATCCCCCGCCCACCAGCGGAAGCGCACGCCGTCGAACCGCCGCCCGCCGACGGTCAGCGTCCCGACCAGCACCGGGCTCTCGTCGCCCAGATTGCGGCGGGCCGTCGCCAGGGCGTCGCCGTCCAGCCGCCCGTCGAAGCGCACCACGCCGACGCCGTCCGCCCGTCCCTCGAATGACACGCGACTATCGTTGACCGCATACCGGCTCGGCAGGACGCGGATCTGGCCCGAACGCACCTCGCCCAGTTCGGTCGCCGTCATGGGGCTGGTCACGTCCTCGAACTCGAACATCACCGGAGCGAAGACGCCCTGACGCGTCCCCGCCTCCCAACTGGCGAAGTCCGCCGCCTGTCCGACGAAGGCGTTTCGGAGCAGCCAGTCGCCCGCGCGCACCTCGCCCGCCGGCATGTAGTAGCCCGAGATGTCGCCGCTCAGATCGGACCGGAACGCCGCCGCGGCCGGCGCCGCAGGCGGTTCCGCCCCGCTGTCGGAGCGCGGCCTGAAATCGTCACAGGCTGCCAGAGCGGCCAAGGCCCCGCCGCACGCCAGCACCGCCGCCAGACGCCGCACGGTCATCAGGGCAGACGCGCCAGAACCGCCAGCCAGCCGCTTTGCTGCAGCATCTCAAGCGACTCGAACACCGGCACGGCCAGCAGGAAGACCAGCCCGTCCCGGATCGTGGTCAGGAAGAAGCGCGGCTTGACCTCGATGGTCTCCTGATCCCGCCACTTGCTGAAATCGGGGCCGTAGCGCGGCGTGCGCGCGCGATAGACCTCGTAGTCCGCCCCGAAGGCGTTCGACAGCCAGGCCTCCTCCCGCTGGATGGTGAAATGGAACACCGCGAAGGTCAGGACCGTGAACACCAGGGCCAGGGTCACGCTGCCCGTCTGGGCGCCGACACCGAAGGCCCCGATGAAGCTGAACAGGTAAAGCGGATTACGACTGATCGAATAGGGCCCCCGATCCACGATCTCGGCCTTCTTGCGCCCGCCGATGTAGAGCGAACACCAGGCTCGACCGACGATGCAGACGACGATGAAGCCCAGGCCGACCGCCTCGATCCCCTCATGCCAGGCCGTGTCGCCGCCAATGGTCCCCGTCAGGGCCGCCAGGGCCATGGCCCCGATCAGCCCGGCGCCCATGGCGACCTTGCGCCACCTCTGGACCCGTTGAAGGTCGAAGTTCGTCGCCGTCATCTCTGTATCCCCCGCAGTTCAGACGCGATTGTTAGCGCCGAGATTGCGACAGGTTTACGTCAACGGTCCAGACCCTGATCCAGACGCCGGAACGCCGTGATGGCCAGCTCCGTCGCACTGGCGAAAACCAAGGGCGTGATCTTCTCGAAATCGTCCGACGGCCGGTGGTAGTCGGGGTGATAATCGACCCCGAAATAGAGGAACGGCAGCCCCGCTCGGTGGAAAGCCCCATGGTCGGACGCGCTGACCCAGTTGTCCGCGCCCGTGTCCGCCGGCGTGTCCTTGCCGAAGGCCAGCGTTACGGCGCCCACCGGCCCGACGCCCTCGATCAACGGCTTCAGGTCGGGATGCTGGTAGGTGCCCGTGACCCACAGCTTGCCGTCCGTCTCGGCTCGCGAGGTCATGTCGTAGTTGATGTTCAGCACGATGGACGACAGGGGCACGGGCGGCGCCTCGACGAAATGCTTGGCCCCGATCAGCCCCCGCTCCTCGCCGTCGAACGCGACGATGATGACGCTGTGCTCGGGCGGGGCCGCCTTCAGCCGCGCCGCCAGCTCCAGCATGGTCGCCACGCCCGAGGCGTTGTCATCAGCCCCGTTGTAGACAAAGCCTCCACTGACGCCGACGTGGTCGTAATGGGCGCTGACCACGATGTATTTGTCCGTCGCGCGCGTGCCCGGGATCAGGCCGAGGATGTTCGTGCCGTTGAATTTCTTCGCGCCCTCGCGCGTGCGCCCATCGGCCTCGAACGGCTGAAGCCGCCCCATCGGCGGCGCCGCGATCCCCATGGCCTCCAGCCGCGACACAATATAGGCCCGCGCCCGCTCCCCGCCCGGCGAGCCGGTGTCCCGCCCCTCCATGTCGTCAGCCGACAGGATGCGAACGTCCTCCATCAGTTGCGGCGGCACGGCGACCTGGGCGGGCGTGGGCGCCTCCGCAGCGACCGGCGCGGCTTCCTTCGTCTCCCACGGCAGGTTCAGGCTCTCGCATCCGGCCAGAAGCGTCAGGGCGGCCATTCCGGGCAGGACGGCGAGAATCGGACGGCGCATGAAGACTCCTGACACTTTTCCGATGAATAGCGGGACGCAGGCGCCGCGTCAGCTTAAGTTCCCGTCATGGACTGCTAAACCCGCCCCCCCAGCCGTTGCGATTCCCGATGACCGAGACCGACCTCGCCCCCCTGACCGAAGACGCCGCGCGCGAGGAACTGGCGTATCTGGCCGCCGAGATGGCCCGTCACGACGCCCTCTACTACGCCGAGGCCGAGCCGGAGATCACCGACGCCGACTATGACGCCCTGAAGGCCCGCAACGCCGCCCTCGAGGCCCGCTTCCCTCACCTCGTCCGCGACGACTCTCCGTCGAAAAAGGTCGGCGCCCCCGTCTCGACCCAGTTCGCCGAGGTCCGCCACGGCGTGCCCATGCTGTCGCTCGACAACGCCTTCGACGACGCAGACGTGGCCGACTTCGTCGCCCTCTTCCGCCGCTTCCTGAACCTGCCCGCCGACGAGGCCGTCGCCTTCGTCGCCGAACCCAAGATCGACGGCCTGTCCGCCTCCCTTCTCTATGTCAATGGCGTGCTTCAGGTCGGGGCCACGCGCGGCGACGGCAAGACCGGCGAGGACGTCACCGAAAACCTCAGGACCTTGGGCGACAGCCAGATCCCAACGCGCCTGCATGGCTCCGGATGGCCCGCCCGCATCGAGGTGCGGGGCGAGGTCTATGCCCCCAACGACGAGTTCGCCGCCTTCAACGCCGTCGCCGAGGCCGAAGGCCGCCGCACCTACGCCAACCCCCGCAACTTCGCCGCCGGCTCCCTGCGCCAGAAAGACCCCAGGATCACGGCCGGCCGCCCGCTGCGCTTCTTCGCCTATGCCTGGGGTGAACCCGTCGAGGGCTTCAGCGACACCCAGCACGGCGCCCTGGAAAAGCTGGCCGAATGGGGCTTCCCCACCAACCCCCGCTCCGAACGGGTCGAGAACGCCGAGGGCCTGATCGACGTCTACCGCCGTCTGGAGACCGACCGTGCCGGGCTGGGCTATGATATCGACGGCGTCGTCTACAAGGTCGATCGCATCGACTGGCAGCAGCGCCTCGGCTTCATCGCCCGCAGCCCCCGCTGGGCCATCGCCCACAAGTTCCCGGCGCAACAGGCGACCACCGTGCTCGAAGGCATCGACATCCAGGTCGGCCGCACCGGCTCCCTGACCCCCGTCGCCCGCCTGACCCCCGTCACCGTCGGCGGCGTCGTGGTCCGCAACGCCACCCTGCACAACGAGGACGAGATCGCCCGCAAGGACGTCCGCCTCGGCGACACCGTCGTCCTGCAACGCGCCGGCGACGTCATCCCCCAGATCGTCTCGGTGGTGGCCGACAAACGCCCGGCCGACGCCGCCCCCTATGTCTTCCCCACCCACTGCCCCGTCTGTGGCTCCGAGGCGGTGCGGCCCGAGGGCGAGGTCCGCCGTCGCTGCACCGGCGGCCTGATCTGCGACGCCCAGCTGGTCGAGCGGCTCAAGCATTTCGTCTCTCGCCGCGCCTTCGATATCGAGGGTCTGGGCGAGAAGCAGCTCATCGCCTTCCACGAGCGCGGCTGGATCCACGAACCCGCCGACATCTTCCGCCTGGCCCGCGACGCCGAAAAGCTCGACGCCCTGCGCGCCGAGGACGGCTATGGCGAAACCAGCGTCAGGAACCTCGTCGCCGGCATCGACGCCCGCCGGACGATCACCCTGGAACGGCTAATCTTCGGCCTCGGCATCCGTGACATTGGGGACCAGACCTCCCTCCTGCTGGCCCGCGAGTTCGGCAGTTGGAGCGCCTTCCACGCTGCTGGACTGGAGGCGGCTCAGGGCATCCCCTCCGCCGAATGGACCCGTCTGGCGGAAGCCCACGCCGTCTCGCCCCGCGTGCTTTCAACCCTCGCCGCCGCCGACGTCGCCGAGAACGATCCCTGGCCCGAGGCGCCGCTGGACCAGAAGATCGCCCTTGCCTTCCCGGGTCTCGCCTCCCCCGCCCGGCGCGCCCTGGCCGAACTCGCATCCGACTGGACCGGCCTGCGCCGTCTCGCCGCCATCGCCCGCGACGAAGGCCCGTCCGAGACCCTCGGCCGCATCGCCGGGATCAGCGGCGTCGGCCCCGTCGCCGCCCGCGCCGTGGCCGAGTTCTTCCACGAGGATCACAACAAGGCCGTGGTCGATGCCCTGATCGCCGAGCTGGAATCGGTCATCGACGCCGAACGCCCCACCGCCGACAGCCCCGTTTCGGGCAAGACCGTCGTCTTCACCGGCAGCCTCGAACGCTTCACCCGCGACGAAGCCAAGGCCCGCGCCGAAAGCCTCGGCGCCAAGGTCTCCGGCTCGGTGTCGAAGAAGACCGACTATGTCGTCGCCGGCCCCGGCGCCGGGTCAAAACTCGCCGACGCCCAGAAGCATGGCGTAACGGTTCTGACCGAGGACGAGTGGCTGGCGCTGATCGCCTGACGTCCTCCCCATCGCGGCGCGACAGGGAGGACTTGAACTCACCGATTCAGCGCCGCCCGCGCCGCCTCGGCGTAGCGGTGGCCAGACGCCGCATCCTTCGGGAACACCGCCTCGATCGCGGCCAGGTCTTCCGCGGTCAGCACGATGTCCGCCGCCGCCGCGTTCTGCTCCAGCGTCGCGATCCGGCGCGTGCCGGGGATCGGAACCAGATCCTCGCCCTGGGCCAGCACCCAGGCCAGGGCCAGTTGCGCCGCCGTCACGCCCTTGTCGGCCGCGATCCCCTTGATCGCCTCGACCAGATCGAGGTTCTTCTGGAAGTTCTCACCCATGAAACGCGGGTTCGAACGCCGGAAATCACCCGGCTCCAGATCGTCGATGGACTTGATGTCGCCCGACAGGAAGCCCCGCCCCAGCGGACTATAGGGCACGAAGCCGATCCCCAGTTCGCGCACGGTCTCCAGAATGCCGTCCTCCGGCTCACGGCTCCACAGCGAATACTCCGTCTGCAACGCCGTGATCGGATGTTCGGCATGACCCCGACGGATCGTCTCGGGCGCCGCCTCCGACAGGCCGAGGAAGCGGACCTTGCCCTCCTTGACCAGTTCGCCCATCGCCCCGACCGTCTCCTCGATCGGCGTATTCGGGTCCACCCGGTGAAGATAGTAGAGATCGACGTGGTCCATGTTCAGCCGCTTCAGGCTGCCCTCGATGGCGCGCCGCACATTGGCGGGCGTCCCGTCCACGGCCAACGCCGTGCGGTCGGCGTTGTAGCCGATGCCGAACTTGGTCGCGACGAAGGCGTCGTTGCGTCGGCCCGCCAGCGCCTTGCCGACCTGGATCTCGTTGGTGTGCGGCCCATACATCTCGGCCGTGTCGAAGAAGGTGACGCCCAGATCGAGCGCCCGGTGGATCACCGCCGTCGCCTGCGCCTCGTCCGACGCCTGGCCGTAGAAGGCCGCCATCCCCATACAGCCCAGACCGATGGCCGAGACCTCGGGTCCGTTCGGACCCAGTTTGCGCGTCTTCATGGGGATGCTCCTTTGGTGTGCAGGCGCCTCAAGTCGTCTCCCGACCCCGGCAGCGCAAGATCAGACGGCGGAAACGATGTCCGTCCGGCCGAAATCCTCGCCCTTGAACAACAGGGGCTCGCCCGTTTCCTTCGCCAAGGCATAGGCGAAACAGTCGCCGAAGTTCAGCCGCGCCTCGTGATTGCCCTTGCCGAAGCGCGCATAGGCCCGGCGGGCGCGATCCGCATGCTCCCGGGTCACTGGAACAACGTCGATGCGGGCGAGGGTCAGCAACCGATCAAACGCCTTGGCCGGAAAATCATCCTCCGCCTTGCGATCAATCACCATGCCCATTTCGAAATAGGTCGCCGCAGACATTCGTGGCTCGCCGCCCATCAGCGACCTCAGCAATTCGTCTGCATCCGGCTCGCCGAAAATGATCGCGATGATGGCGGAGCTGTCGACGATCAAGCAGGCATCCCCGTCTCGGGGTCGTAGAGGAAGGCGGTGGGATCCTCACCCGGCTCCAACGGCTGCATGTGTTCGCGCATTTCGGCCAGCAAGGCCCTGACCTCGTCATAGGTCGCCTTGACCGGTGCCTCCGGCTCCCGGGACAACTGTTCGCGCAGGGCCGCCGTCACCGCTGCGGTGAGGCTCTCGCCGCGTCGGCGCGCGAGCTCCCTGGCAAGACGATGGGTTTCGGGGTTCTTGATGTTCAGCATGGTAGAACCGCTTCTACCACACCGCCCCACCCCCTCAAAGCGGCGCGCAGACCTCGGTCAGCCACTCCAGCGCCGCCGCATCCGCCTGCACGCCCTCGGCCAGCAAAGGCCCGACCTTGGCCAGGGTCTCGGCGTGATAGGCGTCGACATAGGCCCGCTCGGCCTCGGTCAGCATCGAGACCTCGATCAGCCGCCGGTCGATGGGCGCGAAGGTCAGTTGCTCGAACCCGTGCATCGGCCGCTCGCCGCCCAGGATGGGCTCCGGCGCCGTCACGACCTGCAGGGTCTCGATGCGAATGCCCCACGACCCCTCGCGGTAATATCCCGGCTCGTTGGACAGGATCATGCCGGTCAGCAGGGGCTGGCTGTTGAACGCCTTGGCGATCCGCTGCGGCCCTTCGTGGACGCCCAGATACGACCCCACGCCATGGCCGGTGCCGTGGTCATAGTCGAAGCCCGCCGCCCACATCGGCGCCCGGGCGATGGCGTCCAGCTGGTGCCCCGTCGTCCCGACCGGAAAGCGGATGGTCGCCATGGCGATATGGGCCTTCAGCACAAGGGTGAACTTGTGCTTCTGGTCCGCCGAGGGTTCGCCCACGGCCATGGTGCGGGTCACGTCGGTCGTGCCGTCCAGATACTGGCCGCCGCCGTCCACCAGCAGCAGGGAGCCCGCCTCCATCTTCCGGATCTTGGCGCCCACAGGCTTGTAGTGCGGCAGGGCGCCGTTCGGCCCGGCCCCGGCGATGGTGTCGAACGACAGATCCTTCAGCATGCCCGTCGCCTCGCGGAAGCCTTCCAGCTTCGTCACCACGGCCCGCTCGTCCGGCAGTTGATCCTGCGCCTCGGTCGCCACCCAGTGCAGGAACCGGCTCAGCGCCGCCCCGTCGCGGATGTGGGCCCGGCGGCTGCCCTCGATTTCGACGGCGTTCTTGGCCGCGCGCGGCAGGGTGCAGGGGTCCATCCCGCGCACCACCTTCGCCCCCGCCGCCTCCAGCCGGTCGAACACCCAGGCGGACGAAAGCCCCGGATCGACCAGCACGGCCTTGCCCGACATTCCGTCCAGCGCCGCTTCCAGCGCATCCGGCGACTTCAACTCCACGGCATCGCCCAGCCAGCCGGGCAGTTCATTGGTCACCTTGGCCGGGTCGAGGAACAGGCTGGCCGAGCCGTCCGCCGCCACGATCGCCTGGCCCAGCGGCAACGGCGTGCGGATCACGTCGCCGCCGCGAATGTTGAACAGCCAGGCCAGGGACGCCGGCGCCGTCAGCACCGCCACCTCGGCCCCGGCGGCGGCCACAGCCTGTCCGATCCGCACCCGCTTCGCCTCGGCCGTCTCGCCCGTATATTGATCCTCATGCGGCACGACCGGCGCCTGCGGCTGGGCCGGGCGCGCATCGCCCCAGGCCAGGTCCAGCGGATTGACGTCCACGGCCTTCAGCGTCGCCCCGGCCTTCTCCGCCGCACGTCGTAGCACCGCCAGCGCGTCCGGGCTGTGCAGACGCGGGTCATAGCCGATCACCGCCCCCTTCGGCGCACGCTCCAAATAGGCGGGCACCCCTCCCTCGACGAAATCCAGAATCTCGAATTGGCTGGCGTCCACCTGGGCCCGGACCTGCACCGTATAGCGCCCGTCCGCGAACACCGCCGCCCGGTCGGTGAGCACCACGGCCGCGCCCGCCGAGCCGGTAAAGCCCGACACCCAGGCCAGCCGCTCGTTGGCGTCCGGCAAATATTCGTTCTGATACTCGTCCTCGTGCGGGACCAGCAGGCCGTCCAGCCCCTGTTCCTTCAGCCGCGCCCGCACGAGGGGCAGATGCTTGGCCCCGAAGGACGGATCGGTGGTTTCGTCGAAGGTCTGGCGCATGCGACCGGATTAGGCCGGGTCGCGACGGGGCTCAAGAGGGCGAGCACCTCTCCCTCTCCCGTCGGGAGAGGGAGACCGCACACGGCGCCCCGGGCTTGATCCGGGGCGTCGTTCTGGTGCGGTAGGGTGAGGGTCGCGGCGGCTCCCGGTCGATACCTGCCCCTCACCCTTTCGCGTTACCGATCGCTGCGCTCCCGGACGCTCAAGCCCTCTCCCGCCGGGAGAGGGACAGTTACTCAGACGCCGCCGCAACCACCGCCAGCAACGCATCCGCCCCGACCTGATCCCCCACCGCCGCATTCACCTCTCCCACGACCCCGTCGAAGGGCGCGGTCAGGGCATGCTCCATCTTCATCGCCTCCAGCACGATCACCGGCTGCCCCTTGACCACGGCGTCGCCCGCCTTGGCCGGCGTCGCGACGATCTTGCCGGGCATGGGTGCCCGCAGGGCGCCGTCGGAGGTGGAAGCGCCACGGCCAGCGCCGTCGTAGCGGGGCATTGCGACCCTGTGCGTGTTTCCATCGACAAAGACGAGATAGTCATCATTCAACCACGGCTCGTAGTGAAACCGCCGCGCACCAAGCTGAACCAGGGGCGAACTTGTCTCAGGGTCGTAGTCCAGATGGAGCTCCCTTCCGTCTATCGACGACCAAATCCCTATATCGCCATGCCTTTGGGTCAGAGAGACCGTCTGGGTTCTGCCGTCGACACTGACCGACACCGGCGATGTCGAGGACGAATTCAACCGAAACCCAGACACGCCGTATGGAGCACCCCACGGTGATGAAGCGTAGGCGTCGTCACGGCCAACTCGATGCGGAAGTCCTCCCAGCATCAAGGTCGCGCCGATAAGGCCCATATCACCGCTCACGCCACCGGCGACGAGGGCGTCTTCTTCCGCCCCGATGAACCCCGTATCCACATCCCCGGCCACGAACCGGGGATGCTCCAGGCACCGCTTCAGGAAGCCCGCATTGGTCCTCACCGGCCAGACCTCGACCTCGCCGCAGGCGTCGGCCAGACGCGCAGCCGCCGCCTCGCGCGAGGTTTCATGCACGATCAGCTTGGCGATCATCGGGTCATAAAACTGGCTGACCTCAC
>NZ_JBQVOH010000021.1:0-19687 GCF_052437035.1 Niveispirillum sp. | reverse complement strand
TCGGTGACCCTGCCGGAAGGTACGGAAATGGTGATGCCCGGCGACAACATCCGCTTCGCCGTGAAGCTGATCGCCCCCATCGCCATGGACGAAGGTCTGCGCTTCGCCATCCGTGAAGGCGGTCGTACCGTCGGCGCCGGCGTCGTGTCGAAGATCGTCAAGTAAGTTGCCGGGCCGCAAGGCCTGTTGACAGGGACAGGGCCGCTGGTGACAGCGGCCCTTTTCCTTTTTATGGAAGGGCTTGGCCGGTGACGGTCCGGCCTTTCCGGGAATGCGGTGGGTGCAATGATCCCCTGCAACGGGTATCAGCGATCAGTGCAAACTGGTTGTTGCGTTGCGGGCGCAACTGCGCTATCAACCCGCACTCCCCGGGACCGCTCGGGGCGATGGTGATGTTTTGTCACTGGCGCCCGGAATGGAACCGACGGTGTAGGAGTGTAGCTCAACTGGTAGAGCACCGGTCTCCAAAACCGGGGGTTGGGGGTTCGAGCCCCTCCACTCCTGCCATCCCTTTAACAAGGATGGCCCCCTGCCGAAGTCCGGCCCCCAGCCGGTGCCAGTGCCAGGGTGACAACACGGTATGTGCATTCAGGAATGATGGCCAACGCCGACATGGCTAAAACCAATCCCGCAGAATTCTTGCGCGAGGTGCGCCGTGAGGTCGCCAAGGTCACTTGGCCGACGCGGAAGGAGACTCTCGTCTCGACCGCCATGGTCTTCGTGATGGTGATCCTGGCCTCTGTCTTCTTCCTGACGGTGGACCAGATCCTCGGATTCGGCATTCGCCTCATTCTTGGTATCGGGGGCTGATCCCATGGCCATGCGTTGGTACGTCGTCCACGTCTATTCCGGCTTCGAAAAGAAGGTCGCTCAGGCGGTTCGTGAGAAGGCTGCGCAGAAGGGCTTGGAAGAGCTGTTCGGCGACATCCTTGTCCCGACCGAAGAGGTCGTGGAAGTGCGCCGAGGCGCCAAGATCAATTCCGAGCGCAAGTTCTTCCCCGGCTATGTGCTGGTGAAGATGGAGCTGACGGATGACACCTGGCATCTGGTGAAGAATGCGCCGAAGGTGACGGGTTTTCTGGGCGGCGGCGGCAAGCCGCAGGCCATTTCGGAAACCGAGGCGCTGCGCATCATGAACCAGGTGCAGGAAGGCGTGGAGCGGCCCAAGCCCTCTATCACCTTCGAGGTGGGCGAGAATGTCCGTGTCACGGACGGTCCCTTCACCTCCTTCACCGGTCTGGTGGAAGAAGTGGACGAGGACAAGTCCCGCCTCAAGGTTGCCGTGTCGATCTTCGGCCGCGCCACCCCGGTGGAACTGGAATATACCCAGGTCGAAAAGATCTGACGAGTTTCCGGTCGGTGGTCTCCACCGGCCGGTTCCCGTGTGGGAGGCTTCAGCCCGCAAGTCCAAGGGCGGCCGCACCACGCAATCCCATGACGGAACGGCCCGGCCTTCTGTCAGACTATGAGGATCATCATGGCGAAGAAAATCGTCGGCTATATCAAGCTGCAGGTTCCGGCCGGCAAGGCCAACCCCAGCCCGCCCATCGGTCCGGCGCTGGGTCAGCGCGGTCTGAACATCATGGAGTTCGTCAAGCAGTTCAATGCGAAGACGGCCCAGCTGGAACAGGGCATGCCCATTCCGGTCGTGATCACCGCCTACGGTGACCGTACCTTCACGTTCGTGACCAAGACCCCGCCGGTGACCTACTTCCTGAAGAAGGCCTCGGGCATCACCAAGGGTTCCGCCACGGTTGGCAAGTCCGCCACCGTCGGCAAGGTGACCACCAGCCAGGTCCGCGCCATCGCCGAACAGAAGATGGTCGATCTGAACGCGAACGACGTCGAAGCCGCGATGACGATGATCGTCGGCTCCGCCCGTTCCATGGGTCTCGAAGTGGTGGAGGGCTGATCATGGCCATCGGTAAGCGTCTGAAGAAGGCCAACGGCAACGTTGACCGCGCCAAGTTCTACGCCCTGGGCGACGCCGTCGCCACGGTGAAGAGCAACGCCACCGCCAAGTTCGACGAGACCGTCGAAATCGCGATGAACCTGGGCATCGACCCGCGTCACGCCGACCAGCAGGTCCGTGGCATGGTGGTTCTGCCGAACGGTACCGGTAAGACCGTCCGCGTTGCGGTGTTTGCTCGCGCCGCCAAGGCCGAGGAAGCCAAGGCCGCTGGCGCCGATCTGGTCGGTGCCGACGATCTGGCCGAGCAGATCCTGGCCGGCAACATGGACTTCGACCGCTGCATCGCCACCCCGGACATGATGGGCGTGGTCGGTAAGCTGGGTAAGGTCCTGGGCCCCCGTGGCCTGATGCCGAACCCGAAGCTGGGCACCGTGACCCCGAACGTCGCCGAGGCCGTCAAGGCCGCCAAGGGCGGTTCGGTTGAGTTCCGCGCCGAGAAGACCGGTATCATCCATGCCGGCGTCGGCAAGGCCAGCTTCTCTGCCGAAGCTCTGGAAGAGAACGTCAAGGCGTTCGTTTCCGCGATCAACCGCGCCAAGCCCTCGGGCGCCAAGGGCACCTATGTCGAGAAGGTCTCGCTGTCCTCCTCGATGGGTCCGGGCCTGAAGCTGGACGTGGCCGCTCTGGTCGCAGCCCTGAACGCCTAAGTTCAGATACGAGTTTCCCGTTCCGGTTTCGGCCGGAACGGGACCGGGTCTCCAAGAGTTGGAGACCCACCCTGTCCGAGACCGCCGCGCGCCGATGGGACCTTTCCCTGACGCTTAATAGACCAGCCGGCGCAGACAGGAGCGAAAGCATTGATACGCCGGGACGGCGACAACCGCCCTGGACATGATGGCTTGAAGCTTCTGGGACAGGTAACCCCGTCTGGGCTGGTTCGTTTGAACCGGCCTGGATGTGTTGTAACCGGGCGGAATGGCCTTTTTGGCTGTCCTGTCCCAAATGGAGGCGAACCGTGGATCGTTCACAGAAGGAAGCTACGATCGCGGCCCTTAATCTTGAGCTGCAGTCGGCAGCCCTCGTCGTCGTGACTAAGCAGTCCGGCATGACGGTGGCTGAAGTTACCGACCTGCGCCGCAAGATGCGGGCTGCGGGCGCTAGCTACAAAGTGACCAAGAACTCGCTCGCCGTCATCGCCCTCAAGGGCACGCAGTTCGAGAAGACCGAAGGCCTGTTCAAGGGCCCGACCGCCATGGCTTGGTCCAAGGACCCGGTTGCGGCGGCCAAGGTTGCCATCGATTACGCCAAGACCAACGACAAGTTCAAGGTCATTGGCGGCTCCATCGGCGCTGTCACGCTGGACGCTTCGGGTGTTGATGCCCTGTCCAAGCTGCCGTCGCTGACGGAACTGCGTGCTGGCCTGCTCGGCATGATCCAGACCCCGGCGACCCGTATCGCTGGTATTCTGCAGGCACCGGGTGGCCAAGTGGCCCGCGTTCTCGCGGCCTACGCCAAGAAGGACGAGGCGGCCTGAGCCGCATCAAACTCAACGTTTATCTAGTTCCCTTAGGAGAGCATCATGTCCAAGCTGGAAAAGCTGGTTGAAGAACTGTCGGCCCTGACCGTCCTGGAAGCCGCCGAACTGTCGAAGCTGCTGGAAGAGAAGTGGGGCGTTTCCGCCGCTGCTCCGGTGGCCGCTGCCGCTCCGGTGGCCGCTGCCGCCGCTGCCCCGGCTGCTGAAGAGCAGACCGAGTTCACGGTTGAGCTGGTTGACGGTGGCGACAAGAAGATCAACGTCATCAAGGAAGTCCGCGCCATCACCGGCCTGGGCCTGAAGGAAGCCAAGGACCTGGTCGAAGGCGCTCCGAAGGTCGTCAAGGAGGCCGTGTCGAAGGACGAGGCCGCCAAGATCAAGAAGCTGCTGGAAGACGCCGGCGCCAAGGTCGCCGTCAAGTAATAGTGGCGATCTTCGCTGCATAAGAGGGCGCTGGACGGTGGCCCCCGGGAACGGGGGGCGCCGCCCGGCGTCGTCTGTCTTTTCTGAACCGGAACGTTCCGCTATCATGGCGGGCTTTTCCGGGACGGGACCATGGCGGTTCCGGAAGGGGTGGGGTCAAACCCTGCTCTGGATGGGAAAAACCAAGGCGGATCCTGGCTTCCACCGGCAGCGGAAGTGGGTGACGCTGATGATAACGACGTGGCTAAGCGCCTATCCGAACCGGATTTGCGCCCGCGTCGATTCGTGTTTTGGGGTGGCGGGTTTCGGCCCGATGCCTCGAATTTGGGCATTGACTAGAGCGCGCATTGCACCGGGCGAGTTCACGAGAGGCACTCTATGGCCAAGTCGTTCACGGGACGTAAGCGTATCCGCAAGAGCTTCGGGCGTATCCCCGAGGTGACCCGCATGCCGAACCTGATCGAGGTTCAGCGCAGTTCCTACGACCACTTCCTGCAGATGGACGTGGCGCCGGAAAAGCGGGCGGTCCTCGGTCTCCAGGAAGTCTTCAAGTCGGTATTTCCGATCCGGGACTTCTCCGAGCGCGCCGTGCTGGACTTCGTCCGGTACGAGCTTGAGCAGCCGAAATATGATGTCGAGGAATGCCAGCAGCGCGGTATGACCTTCGCCGCCCCGCTGAAGGTGACGCTGCGTCTCACCGTGTTCGATGTTGACGAGGATACGGGCCTGCGCTCGATCCGCGACATCAAGGAGCAGGACGTCTACATGGGCGACATGCCCCTGATGACGGCCAACGGGACCTTCATCATCAACGGCACCGAGCGCGTGATCGTCAGCCAGATGCACCGCAGCCCCGGTGTGTTCTTCGACCACGACAAGGGCAAGACCCACAGCTCGGGCAAGTACCTGTTCGCCGCCCGCGTCATCCCCTATCGCGGCTCGTGGCTGGATTTCGAGTTCGATGCCAAGGACATTGTCTATGTCCGCATCGACCGCCGCCGCAAGCTGCCGGCCACCACGCTGCTGTACGCGCTGGATGGCCTGGACACGGAAGCCTCCCGCGCCGCCCGCAAGGCGCTGGGCAAGGACCTGCAGCCGTACGAGGCGCAGGGCATGACCAAGGAGGAAATCCTTGGTGCCTTCTACGAGACCGTGACCTACACCCGTTCCGGCGCCGGCTGGAAGACCGCCTTCGAGCCGGAGCGTCTGAAGGGTCAGAAGCTCGCCACTGACCTGATCGACGCCCGCACGGGTGAGATCCTGGTCCAGCGCGAGACCAAGATGACCCCGCGCGTCCTGAAGCGCCTGGTCGAGCAGGGCCTGACGGAAGTCTCCGCTCCCATCGAAGAGATCATCGGCCGTTATCTGGCCGTCGATATCATCGATGAGCGTACCGGTGAGGTCCTGTACGAGGCTGGTGACGAAATCAGCAGCGCGTCGCTGGACAAGCTGGAAAAGCAGGGCGTGCAGGAACTGCCCGTCCTGGCCATCGACCATCTGAATGTCGGCCCCTATATCCGCAACACGATGGCTGCCGACCGCAACGCGTCCCGTGAGGATGCGCTGGTCGATATCTACCGCGTCATGCGTCCGGGTGAGCCGCCGACACTGGAAAGCGCGGAAGCGCTGTTCCAGGGCCTGTTCTTCGACCAGGAACGCTACGACCTGTCGGCCGTGGGCCGCGTGAAGATGAACGCCCGTCTGAATTTCCAGACGGACGATCAGGTGCGCGTGCTCCGCAAGGAAGACATCCTGAAGATCCTGAAGATCCTGAAGATCCTGGTGGAACTGAAGGATGGCCGCGGCGAGATCGACGATATCGACCATCTGGGCAACCGTCGCGTCCGCTCCGTCGGCGAACTGATGGAAAATCAGTACCGCGTCGGCCTGCTGCGCATGGAACGTGCGATCCGCGAGCGTATGAGCTCGGTCGAGATCGATACGGTCATGCCGCATGACCTGATCAACGCTAAGCCGGCGGCCGCTGCCGTCCGTGAATTCTTCGGCTCCTCGCAGCTGTCGCAGTTCATGGACCAGACGAACCCGCTGTCTGAAATCACGCACAAGCGTCGTCTCTCGGCCCTGGGGCCGGGCGGTCTGACGCGTGAGCGCGCGGGCTTCGAAGTCCGCGACGTGCATCCGACCCACTATGGCCGTATCTGCCCGATTGAGACGCCGGAAGGCCCGAATATCGGTCTGATCAACAGCCTCGCGACCTATGCCCGCGTGAACCAGTACGGCTTCATCGAAAGCCCCTACCGCAAGGTGGTGGACCAGAAGGTGACGTCGGAGGTGGTGTACCTGTCGGCCATGGAAGAAGGCCGCTACATGGTGGCCCAGGCCAACGCGCCGTTGCAGGCCGATGGCAAGTTCGCCGAGCTGCTGGTGTCCTGCCGTAAGGGCGGTGAATATCTGCTGGCGCGGCCCGACATGATCGACCTGATCGACGTGTCGCCCAAGCAGGTTGTGTCCGTCGCCGCCGCGCTGATCCCGTTCCTGGAGAACGACGACGCGAACCGCGCGCTGATGGGTTCCAACATGCAGCGTCAGGCCGTGCCACTGATCAAGGCGGATAGCCCGCTGGTCGGTACCGGCATGGAAGCGACGGTTGCCCGTGACTCGGGTGTGACCATCGTTGCCCGCCGCGCCGGCATCGTCGACCAGGTGGACGCCACCCGTATCGTGGTCCGCGCGACCGAGAATACGGACCCGGCGGCCCCCGGCGTCGATATCTACAACCTACTGAAGTTCCAGCGTTCCAACCAGAACACCTGTATCAACCAGAAGCCGCTGGTGAAGGTGGGCGACCGGGTGATCAAGGGCGATATCATCGCCGACGGTCCCTCGACCGACCTGGGTGAACTGGCCCTGGGCCGTAACGTGCTGGTCGCGTTCATGCCCTGGAATGGCTACAACTTCGAAGACTCGATCCTGATTTCCGAGCGGATCGTGCGCGATGACGTCTTCACCTCGATCCATATTGAGGAATTCGAGGTCATGGCCCGCGATACCAAGCTGGGCCAGGAAGAAATCACCCGCGACATTCCGAATGTCGGCGAAGAGGCTCTCAAGAACCTCGACGAAGCCGGCATCGTCTATATCGGCGCCGAAGTCCGTCCGGGCGACATCCTGGTCGGCAAGGTTACGCCGAAGGGCGAAAGCCCGATGACGCCGGAAGAAAAGCTGCTGCGCGCCATCTTCGGTGAAAAGGCCTCTGACGTGCGCGACACGTCGCTGCGCCTGCCGCCGGGTGTCGTCGGTACCGTCGTGGAAGTGCGCGTCTTCTCCCGCCGTGGCGTGGATAAGGACGAGCGCGCCCTGGCGATCGAGCGGGCCGAGATCGAGAAGCTGGCTAAGGACCGCGACGACGAGAAGGGCATTCTGGAACGCTCCTTCTATACCCGTCTGAAGGAACTGCTGATCGGTCAGACCGTCGTGTCCGGTCCGAAGGGCCTGAAGGGTGGCGAGGCGATCAGTGCCGAGCTGCTGTCGGGTCTCAGCCGCAATCAGTGGCGCCATATCTCCGTCGCCGATGACGGCGTGATGGAGTTCATCGAGCAGACCGGCAAGGTGTTTGACGACAGCGTCCAGCGCCTGCAGGAGAAGTTCGAAAACAAGGTCGAGAAGCTGCAGCGCGGTGACGAGCTGCCGCCCGGCGTGATGAAGATGGTCAAGGTCTTCGTGGCTGTGAAGCGCAAGCTGCAGCCCGGTGACAAGATGGCCGGTCGTCACGGCAACAAGGGCGTTATCTCGCGCATCACCCCGATCGAAGACATGCCGTACCTGGAAGATGGCCGGAATGTCGATATCGTGCTGAACCCGCTCGGCGTGCCGTCGCGCATGAATGTCGGTCAGATCCTGGAGACCCACCTTGGGTGGGCCGCTGCGGGTCTGGGCCGTCAGATCGGCGAGATGCTGGACAAGATGCGGGCCAAGGCGACCGATGCCGCCATCAAGTCCAAGACCCTGGATGAGCTGCGGGCCCGCCTGCGTCACATCTATGGTGAGGATGTGTGGGGTGCCGACATCTCCGACATGGGCGATGCCGAGCTGATCGAGCTGGCCAACAACCTGCGTCGCGGCATCCCCTTCGCTACCCCCGTCTTCGACGGTGCGCGCGAAGAGGATATCTGCCGCATGCTGGAAGATGCCGGCATCGACCGTTCGGGTCAGATGCAGCTGATCGACGGGCGTACGGGCGAGCCGTTCGACCGCCGCGTCACGGTCGGCTACATCTACATGCTGAAGCTGCACCACCTGGTCGACGACAAGATCCACGCCCGCTCCATCGGCCCCTACAGCCTTGTGACCCAGCAGCCGCTGGGTGGTAAGGCCCAGTTCGGTGGCCAGCGCTTCGGTGAAATGGAAGTGTGGGCACTGGAAGCTTACGGCGCCGCCTACACGCTGCAGGAAATGCTGACGGTGAAGTCGGACGACGTGTCCGGCCGTACCAAGGTTTACGAGGCCATCGTCCGTGGCGACGACAACTTCGAAGCCGGCATTCCCGAAAGCTTCAACGTTCTGGTCAAGGAACTGCGTTCTCTGGGCCTGAATGTCGAGCTGAACGAGCGCGACTACTAAGGGCCGATCAGGTCGACGCCCGGCGGGTCACCGCCTGCCGGGCGTCCTCATCGTTTGACGAAGCCATGACCCCCAGGGGAGACGGCATATGAATACCGAATTGATGAACATCTTCGGCACCCCGCAGGGTCCGCAGAGCTTCGACCAGATCCGCATCTCGATCGCCAGCCCGGAGCGTATCCGCTCCTGGTCGTTTGGCGAGATCAAGAAGCCCGAGACAATCAACTACCGGACCTTCAAGCCGGAGCGCGACGGTCTGTTCTGCGCCCGCATCTTCGGTCCGATCAAGGATTACGAGTGCTTGTGCGGCAAGTACAAGCGCATGAAGTATCGCGGCATCATCTGCGAAAAGTGCGGCGTGGAAGTGACCTTGTCCAAGGTCCGCCGCGAGCGCATGGGCCATATCGAACTGGCTTCGCCCGTTGCCCATATCTGGTTCCTGAAGTCGCTGCCGTCCCGTATCGGCCTGTTGCTGGACAACACGCTGAAGGATCTGGAGCGTATCCTTTACTTCGAGAACTATGTCGTTATCGAGCCGGGCCTGACCGAGCTGAAGCAGGGTCAGCTGCTGTCCGAAGACGAGCTGATCGACTTCCAGGACAAGTACGGCGAAGACACCTTCACCGCCAAGATCGGCGCCGAGGCCTTGAAGGACATGCTGTCCTCCCTGGACCTGGTGACCGAGAAGGCGAATTGCCGTGACGACCTGCGCGAGACCTCCTCGGAGGCCAAGCGCAAGAAGCTCGTCAAGCGTCTGAAGATGCTGGAAGCCTTCCTGGGCAACCCGGTCGAGGTTGAGACGGTCGCCGATTACGAACGGTTCGAAGGTTATAAGGAGCGCATTGAGCGCCCCGATGGCCCGACCATCTACAAGACCTACCCGGAAGCGACGCGCCCGGAATGGATGATCCTGGAAGTCGTTCCGGTCATTCCGCCCGAGCTGCGTCCGCTGGTGCCGCTGGATGGCGGTCGTTTCGCGACGTCGGATCTGAACGATCTGTATCGGCGCGTGATCAACCGCAACAACCGTCTGAAGCGTCTGATCGAGCTGAAGGCCCCGGACATCATCGTCCGTAACGAAAAGCGCATGCTGCAGGAAGCTGTGGACGCGCTGTTCGACAATGGCCGTCGCGGTCGCGTCATCACCGGTGCCAACAAGCGTCCGCTGAAGTCCATCAGCGACATGCTGAAGGGCAAGCAGGGCCGCTTCCGTCAGAATCTGCTGGGTAAGCGCGTCGATTATTCCGGTCGTTCGGTTATCGTCGTCGGTCCGGAACTGAAACTGCACCAGTGCGGCTTGCCGAAGAAGATGGCGCTTGAGCTGTTCAAGCCCTTCATCTACGCCAAGCTGGAACTGTACGGTCTGGCCAGCACGATCAAGGCCGCCAAGCGCATGGTGGAAAAGGAACGTCCCGAGGTCTGGGACATCCTGGAAGAGGTCATCCGCGAGCATCCCGTGATGCTGAACCGCGCGCCGACCCTGCACCGTCTTGGCATCCAGGCGTTCGAGCCGACCCTGATCGAAGGCAAGGCCATCCAGCTGCACCCGCTGGTCTGCACCGCCTTCAACGCTGACTTTGACGGCGACCAGATGGCCGTGCACGTCCCCCTGAGCCTTGAGGCCCAGTTGGAAGCGCGCGTCCTGATGATGTCGACCAACAACATCCTGTCGCCCGCCTCGGGCCGTCCCATCATCGTGCCGTCTCAGGATATCATCCTGGGTCTGTACTACATCACAATGGAACTGCCCGGTGCCGCGGGTGAAGGCATGGTCTTCGGCTCCATCGGCGAGATCGAGCATGCGCTGGCGGCTAAGGTCGTCACGCTGCATTCCAATATCCAGGCCCGCTATCACACGGTGGACAGCGAAGGCAATCCGATCACCACCCGCGTGACGGCCACCCCCGGTCGCATGCTGCTGTCGGAGATCCTGCCCCGCCATCCGGCCATCAAGTTCGACCTGATCAACCGCCTTCTGACCAAGAAGGAAATCGGCAACATCATCGACGTCGTCTACCGCCATTGCGGTCAGAAGGAGACGGTGATTTTCGCCGACCGGATGATGCGTCTGGGCTTCACCAACGCGTTCAAGGCCGGCATCTCCTTCGGCAAGGATGACATGGTCATCCCGGCCGAGAAGCAGACGCTGGTCAAGGAAGCCCAGGACCGCGTGAAGGAGTTCGAGCAGCAGTATCTGGATGGTCTGATCACCCAGGGCGAAAAGTACAACAAGGTGGTCGACGTCTGGTCGGAAACCACCGAAAAGGTCGCCGGCGCGATGATGAAGGTCATCGAGCAGCCGCGTCCGGGTCTGGGCGTGAATTCGGTCTACATGATGGCCCATTCGGGCGCTCGTGGTTCGCCGGCCCAGATCAAGCAGCTGGCCGGTATGCGCGGTCTGATGGCCAAGCCCTCGGGCGAAATCATCGAGACGCCGATCATCTCCAATTTCAAGGAAGGCCTGTCGGTTCTGGAGTATTTCAACTCCACCCACGGTGCCCGTAAGGGTCTGGCTGACACCGCCTTGAAGACGGCGAATTCCGGTTACCTGACCCGCCGTCTGGTGGACGTGGCGCAGGACGCCATCATCACCACGGTGGATTGCGGTACGAAGAACGGTCTGACCGTGAAGGCGGTGATCGATGGCGGCGACGTTATCGTTCCGCTGTCGGAGCGTATTCTGGGTCGTACCTCGACCGCCGATCTGGTTAACCCCTTGACCGGGGAGATGATCGTTCCGGCTGGCGAGCTGATCACCGAGCGCGAGTTGGAGCTGATCGACGCCGCAGGTATCGACACGGTTCATATCCGTTCGGTGCTGACCTGCGAGACCGAGGACGGCGTGTGCGCCCACTGCTATGGCCGCGATCTGGCCCGTGGTACGCGGGTGAACATGGGCGAGGCGGTCGGCGTCATCGCGGCGCAGTCGATCGGTGAGCCTGGCACGCAGCTGACGATGCGTACGTTCCACATCGGTGGTGCGGCGCAGCGTGGTGCGGAGCAGAGCTTCATTGAGGCTACGCTCGACGCCAAGGTGGTGGTGCGCAACCGTAACCTCGTCATGAACAGCGAGGGTGTGCCCGTGGTGATGGGCCGCAACTGTGAGCTGGCGCTGCTGGACGAGCAGGGCCGTGAGCGCGCCAAGCACCGCGTGCCCTATGGTGCCAAGCTGAACAAGGCGCTGGCGGTTGATGGCGCGTCCATCAAGCGCGGTGACCGTCTGGCCGAATGGGACCCGTATACCCTGCCGATCCTGACGGAACGCGAGGGTACGGCCACCTATGTCGATCTGGTGGAGGGCCTGTCCGTCCGCGAAGTGATGGACGAGGCCACCGGCATCTCCTCCAAGGTCGTGGTCGATTGGCGCCAGCAGCCGCGTGGCGCCGACCTGCGTCCGCGTATCGCTCTGCTGGATAGCAATGGCGAAGTCTTGAAGCTGCCAAATGGTGCGGAAGCCCGCTACTTCATGAGCGTGGATGCCATCCTGTCGGTGGAGAACGGTGGGAAGGTCCAGGCCGGTGACGTGCTGGCTCGTATCCCGCGCGAAAGCTCCAAGACGCGTGACATCACCGGCGGTCTGCCGCGCGTGGCCGAGCTGTTCGAAGCCCGCCGTCCCAAGGACTTCGCGATCATCGCGGAGATCGAGGGCCGGGTGGAGTTCGGCAAGGACTACAAGACGAAGCGCCGTATCGTCGTGAAGAATGACGAGACGGGGGAAGAGCGCGAGTACCTGATCCCGAAGGGCAAGCACATTGCCGTTCAGGAGGGCGACTATGTCCAGAAGGGCGACAGCTTGATGGATGGTAGCCCGGTGCCGCACGACATCCTGTCGGTCATGGGCGTGGAAGCACTGGCCAACTACCTGATCAATGAGATCCAGGACGTCTATCGTCTGCAGGGCGTGAAGATCAACGACAAGCACATTGAAGTGATCGTCCGCCAGATGCTGCAGAAGATCGAAGTCTCCGATCCGGGTGATACCACCCTGCTGATCGGTGATCAGGTTGACCGCGTGGAGTTCGAGCAGGAAAACCGCGCCGTTCAGCAGCGGATCAAGGAAGGCGAAGTCGATCTGCGCTTTGCGGTCGGCAAGCCGGTTCTGCAGGGCATCACCAAGGCCTCGCTGCAGACCCGTTCCTTCATCTCTGCCGCGTCGTTCCAGGAAACGACCCGCGTCCTGACGGAAGCTGCCGTCCAGGGCAAGGTCGACAATCTGGAAGGCCTGAAGGAGAACGTGATCGTCGGTCGTCTGATCCCGGCTGGTACCGGTTCGGTCGTCAACCGTCTGAAGGCCATCGCTGCCGAGCGCGACCGCGCCATGCAGCTGGGCGAAGACGGCGAAACGCCGGCCCTGCCGGAAGCGGCTGCCGAGTAAGTTCGGCAGGTGCTTGGTTGAGTAGGGAAGGGCCGCCCCGGCAACTGGGCGGCCCTTTTCCGTTACGGGATTTGACGCTTCGCCCTTGGCAAGCCAGCATGCCAACGCCTAAATAGCCGTCACTAATTTTAGGTGGGAGTGGTTGGCCATGGCTAAGGGTTTTCTGTCAGGCAGGGTAGGCTTGCTATTCTCCGCCCTGTCGGGGGTCGGTGCCGCCTCAATCGTGGGGGAGGTGCTGCGCAGCCTGCCGCAGGCCATGTCTATCGCGGAGCAGAACCCGATGCTGTTGGTGGCTGCACCCATTCCCGTCGGTGCGGTTGTTGCTATCGCGCATATCTACTGGCTGAGGTCGCTGACCACCCGTCAGGCGGCCCCGACTGCCGTGCCAAGCTCGCCACCACCAGGGTCGCTGCGCGTTCAGGCGGCAGAGGCCGAGACCGACCAGGCGGGGGGCAAGCCGCCGCGTTGGCGCCCGGTCATCCGGAACTGAGGGCAGGTTGATGAACCGTACCCAGCTGACCCTGGCGCTGGACCGCATGGACCGGCTGTACCCCAATGTGCTTCAGCCGGATTACCGGGACGAGGTCCTGGGCGTTGGTCGTTCCTTCGCGCCGCTGGCCCGAACGGCCAAGAAGCTGGGCGGCCTGCTGCACGCCCATCGCGGCCGTAAGCTGGAACAGCTGGAAGAACGGATCGTGGCGGAGGTCCGGCACCTGCATGATGAACTGCGCGAAGGGGCGCAGCGCCTTTTGGCTGCCAAGGTGTGGATCGGGGACGAGTAGTCCCCGATTAAGCTTATGCGCCGAAGAACACCTTATACATCAGGCGTCCAGGCAACAGCGTGAAGGCCCCGGTGATGAGCAGCGCGAGAACGTAAAGCCGCACCATCGCCTTCTTGTGGCGCACGATATCGCCCTTCCGGACCAAACGGATGGCCTGCCACAGCGTGATCAGCGTCAGCACCGACAGAAGATGGATGGGGCTGAACAGCCCGAACATCCGGATTTCATGGATGAAGAAGGAAGACACCGCCACGGTGGCCATGGAGGCCACCCAGATGCGACCCAGAAGCCGGTGGGTCGGCGTACCCTTGGGCATGGCGAACTGTACGCCGCCCAGGATGATGGCGGTGGCTGCCAGAACGGCATGAAGCTGGATCAGCGCCGGGGCACCCAGGAAAAGGTCGAAACCCTGCAATTTAAATCCCCTGTCCGATAGGTTTTTCCAACCTATCGGACAAACCAGACAGGAAAATCAATGGCCTGGTTAAAGGGACGTAAAAGAAATCAGCGAATGACGCTGCCCCACAGATCGTATTCGTCGGCTTCCTCGATCTTCACGCGGACCATATCGCCCGGCTTCACCTTGAATTCGTCATTAAGGTAGACGGCACCATCGATTTCCGGGGCATCGGCCCAGGAGCGGCCAACGGCCCCTTCCTCGTCGACCTCGTCGATCAGCACATCCATCTCGCGACCGATCTTGGTGGCGAAACGCTTGGCGCTGATTTCCTGCTGATGGGCCATCAGGCGGTTCCAGCGCTCCTCCTGCACCTCCTTCGGAACGGCGCCGGGGATCTCGTTGGCGGGCGCACCCTCTACCGGCTCATACTTGAAGCAGCCCAGACGGTCGATCTGCGCCTCGGTTAGCCAGTCCAGCAGATACTGGAAATCCTGCTCCGTCTCACCGGGGAAGCCCACGATGAAGGTGGAGCGGAGCGTCAGGTCGGGGCAGCCCTGGCGCCACATCTTGATCCGGTCCAGCACCTTGTCGGTGTTGGCCGGGCGCTTCATGGCCTTCAGGACGTTGGGGGCGGCATGTTGGAAGGGGATGTCCAGATAAGGCAGCACCTTGCCGTCCGCCATCAGGCCGATCACCTCATCCACATGCGGATAGGGATAGACATAGTGCAGGCGGATCCAGGCACCCAGGTCACCCAGCTCGCGGGCCAGATCAATGAACTTGGCCCGGACCTGGCGGCCCTTCCATTTGCTCTCGGCATAGCGGGTGTCCATGCCATAAGCCGAGGTGTCCTGGCTGACCACCAGGATCTCTTTCACACCGGCCTTCACCAGCGCCTCGGCCTCGGCCAGCACCATGTTGGCGGGGCGGGAGACCAGATCGCCGCGGATGGACGGGATGATGCAGAAGGTGCAGCGGTTGTTGCAGCCCTCCGAAATCTTCAGATAGGCGTAGTGGCGGGGCGTCAGGCGCAGGCCCTGCGGCGGTACCACATCCAGATAGGGATCGTGGCGCGGAGGCACCACCTCGTGAACGGCGCTGACCACCTGCTCATACTGGTGCGGACCGGTGACCGCCAGGACGTTGGGGTGGTTCTGCCGGATCAGGCTTTCTTCCTTGCCCAGGCAGCCGGTGACGATGACCTTGCCATTCTCCTTGATGGCTTCACCGATCGCCTCCAGGCTTTCCGCCTTGGCGCTGTCCAGGAAGCCACAGGTGTTGACCAGCACGACATCGGCCCCGTCATAGGAGCCGGAAATCTCATACCCTTCCGACCGCAGCTTGGTCAGGATGCGTTCACTATCCACCAGTGCCTTGGGGCAACCGAGGGAGACGATACCGACCTTGGGCGCGGGGGCGGGGGAATGGGTCTGCTTGGTCATGGGGAAGGGTCCTTGAAAACAAGCGGCCTATATAATCTCGTGTGCGCGTTGAGGCCAGTGGGGCCGCAAGCATGGCGGGGTGGCGGAAAGCAGCGCGGATGGTGTGCCGGCACGATTCGGGGTATATAAATTAACTGAACGTTCGCCACCGGGATGCCGCCATGGCCGTCGCTCTTAAAGGGTCTGACCTGAAACGCATGAGCATCGAGGAGTTCCTGTGCTGGGACTCGGGCGATGACCTCCGTTATGAGCTGGTGGAAGGATGGCCGGTGGCGCAGTCAGCGCCGACCCGCAGCCATGGGCGCATGGATGTGAATGTGGGTGCCAGCCTGAAGCAGGGCCTGAAATATGCTGCCCGCCCCTGCGTTGTGGAGAGCGGCAGCGCGTTGCGCATCGATAAGCGCTGGACTGTCCGGGCGCCAGACCTGCTGGTCCGCTGCGGCCCGGACCGGCGGACGGCGGATATGCCGCTGCTGGCCGTTGAAATCCTGTCGCCGAGCAATTCCGCCAGCGAAATGGCTCGCAAGCGTGATGATTATGCCTCGGTCGGTATCCAGCAGGTGCTGGAGTTGGACCAGGACGAGGCACGCGCCCTGCTCTGGCGGGTCGATGGCGACCGTTGGATTGTCGAAACGATCCGGGGTCTGGAAGCCTCCGTCACGCTCGACAGCATCGGCGTCACCCTCCCCATGGCTGAGATTTATGAGGATGTGGAACTGACCCTCCCCGCAGATGGCCCGCCGCCGGCAGCGGCATCGGCCCCCTGACCGGTCCGCCAGCCCTGCGGAGTCCAGGGGGCCACGATGCGTTGCCAACGGGACGGAAGGCCTAGGGTCGCGCTTGACGGGGTGGGGCGACATCCCTATAGTCCGCCAACCTATTTCGGGGGGGCAGGCTGTAGCCCGCCCTCGTGGCGTCTAGACGCTGTCCCCACTGTTGGCATCAAGCGCTTACCCATCAGGGACGTTGGCCAGCTCCAAGGAACCTCCCCGGAACAGTCGATAGCCGCACCCGAGTCCTTGTTCGGACGGCGCATGAGATTCTCCCGCACGGAGCCTTAAGCTTCGTATGCGGGTGTTTTTCGTCCGTCGTTATGAGGTTGGTGGTGCGACCGGTTTGGAATGACATCCCCGTTTCGGGGATATGAGAAAAGGCGAAGGGCGTTCATGCCGACGATCAGTCAGTTGATCCGCAAGCCGCGGGCTCCGTTGGTGGCCCGGGATAAGGTGCCGGCCCTGCAGGAATGCCCGCAGAAGCGTGGCGTTTGCACCCGTGTCTACACCACCACCCCGAAGAAGCCGAACTCGGCGCTTCGTAAGGTCGCCCGCGTGCGCCTGACGAACGGCTACGAGGTCATCAGCTACATCCCCGGTGAAGGTCACAATCTTCAGGAACACTCGGTCGTCATGATCCGTGGTGGCCGCGTGAAGGATCTTCCCGGTGTGCGTTATCACATCATCCGCGGCACGCTCGATACTCAGGGCGTGAAGAATCGGAAGCAGCGCCGGTCGAAGTACGGCGCGAAGCGTCCGAAGTAAGGAGAGCGAGCAATGTCCCGTCGTCGTAAAGCCGACAAGCGCGAAGTTCTGCCCGACGCCAAGTTTGGCGATATCGTGCTGACGAAGTTCATGAACTGCCTGATGTACGACGGCAAGAAGTCGGTGGCTGAGTCCATCGTCTACGGTGCCCTGGATCGCATCGAGGTGAAGACGAAGCAGGACGCTCTGCAGCTCTTCCATGACGCCCTGAACAATGTCCGTCCGTATCTGGAAGTTCGTTCCCGCCGCGTCGGTGGTGCGACCTATCAGGTGCCGGTGGAAGTGCGCTCCGACCGTGCGCAGGCTCTGGCGATCCGTTGGATCATCGGTGCTGCCCGCAACCGTTCGGAAAACACCATGACCGAGCGTCTGTCGGGTGAGCTTCTGGACGCCGCGCAGCAGCGCGGTACGGCCGTGAAGAAGCGTGAAGACACGCATCGCATGGCCGAAGCCAACAAGGCCTTCTCGCACTACCGCTGGTAAGTTCGGACGCCCTGATCCATGGCCCGGTCCCATCCCATCCACTCCTATCGGAACATCGGCATTGCCGCGCACATTGATGCCGGCAAGACGACGACGACGGAGCGGATCCTGTTTTATACGGGCAAGTCCTATCGCATTGGCGAGGTCGATAACGGCACCGCCACGATGGACTGGATGGAGCAGGAACAGGAGCGGGGCATCACGATCACCTCGGCAGCCACGACCTGTGTTTGGAAGGACCACCGTATCAACATCATCGACACGCCGGGTCACGTTGACTTCACCATTGAGGTTGAACGTTCCCTGCGGGTTCTTGACGGTGCGGTTGCCCTGTTCGATGCGGTGTCGGGTGTCGAGCCCCAGTCGGAGACGGTATGGCGGCAGGCGGACAAGTACCGCGTGCCGCGTATCTGCTTCGTGAACAAGATGGACCGCGTCGGCGCGGACCTTCTGGGGACGGTGGCGATGATTGCGGAGCGGCTGGGGGCCAACCCCGTGCTGCTTCAATTGCCGCTTGGTGTGGAGGCGGGTTTCAAGGGTGTTATCGATCTGGTTGCCATGAAGGCGATCATCTGGGCCGATGACATGCTGGGGGCCCGGTTCGATACGGTGGATGTGCCGGTCGACATGCTGGACGAGGCAAAGCGCTGGCGCGCCAAGCTGGTCGAGCAGGCGGTCGATATGGAAGAAGCCGCGACCGACGCCTTCCTGTCCGGTGTTGAGCCGGATGAGAAGGAACTGCGCCGTCTGATCCGCAAGGGCACGATCGGGCTGAAGCTCGTTCCGGTGCTGTGCGGGTCGGCTTTCAAGAATAAGGGCGTGCAGCCCATGCTGGATGCCGTCGTCGATTTTCTGCCGTCCCCGGCGGATAAGGGCGATATCCAGGGTACGACGCCGTCGGGCGATGCGGTTACCCGCGCCGCCAATGACGAGGCGCCCTTCGCGGCGCTGGCGTTCAAGGTGATGAATGATCCGTTCGCGGGGTCCCTGACCTTCGCCCGTATCTATTCCGGTTCTCTGCGTCAGGATGCCGTCATGGCCAATCCCGGCAAGAAGCAGGAAGAGAAGGCTGGCCGCATGCTACTGATGCATGCCAATAGCCGGGAGGAGATCGAGGAAGCTCATGCGGGCGATATTGTCGCGTTTGCTTCCCTGGAAGGGACGACGACGGGGGATACGCTGTGTGATCCGGCCCATCCGATCCTGTTGGAGAGGATGGAGTTTCCCGAGCCGGTGATCGAGGTGGTGATCGAGCCGCGTAGCCAAGCCGATCACGACCGGATGGCAGTGGCACTTGGTCGTTTGGCGGCTGAGGACCCTTCCTTCCGGATCGGTCGCGATCCCGAATCGGGTCAGGCGATCCTGCGGGGCATGGGTGAGCTTCATCTGGAGATCATCGTGGACCGCATGCGCCGGGAGTTCCGTGTGGAGGCGGCGGTGGGCAAGCCTAAGGTGGCCTACCGCGAGACCATCACCGCCCGGGGCGAGGTGGATCACACGCATCGGCGCCAGATCGGCAATGTCGGCCAATTCGCCCGCGTCAAGCTGGTGGTGGAGCCGGCGCAAGCGGGTCAGGGGCTGGTGTTCGTGAACAAGGTGTCGGCGGAAACGCTGCCAAAGGAATTTGTCACGGGTGTGCAGAAGGGGCTTGAGGCCGCCAGGACGTCGGGTGTGGTTGCCGGTTATCCGGTGGTCGATATCCGGGTCGAACTGGTCGATGGCGCCTTCCACGATGTGGAAAGCTCTGTGCAGGCATTTGAAATGGCTGCGCGGACGGCATTGCGGGAAGGGCTGGCCAAGGCTCGCCCCGTCCTGCTGGAGCCCGTGATGAAGGTCGAGGTGACGACCCCGGAGGAATATCTGGGCGATATCATCGGCGACCTGAACAGCCGCCGGGGGCAAATCCTCGGCATGGATCAACGGGGCAATGCCCGGGTGATCGATGCCAAGGTGCCGCTGGCGACGATGTTTGGTTATGTGAATACGCTACGGTCCAGCAGTCAGGGCCGGGCACAGTACTCGATGCAATTCGAAACGTATGAACCGGCGCCGCACGCCATCGCTGACGAGCTTCGCAGCAAGGTGGCCTGAACTGGTCGTCAACCGATTGAAATGAGGACGGAACATCATGGCTAAGGCTAAGTTTGAGCGGACGAAGCCGCACTGCAACATCGGCACCATCGGTCACGTTGACCATGGCAAGACGTCTCTGACGGC
>NZ_JBQVOH010000020.1:0-21047 GCF_052437035.1 Niveispirillum sp. | reverse complement strand
GTTGTGCAGAACCTGATGGGCCGACGACTGGCGAACATAAAGCAACGCCTTGCGGGTCAGGTGATGGGCGCGCAGCTTGTCAGAGGTCATGGCCGCCCTCCTGTTGCGCGCGGTCGCCGCGATGAAACCCATGCTCCAGGATCAGTCGCACCATCAACCGGGTCAGCGTTCCCTGCGTTTCCCTGGGAAGGTCCGACCAAGTCGGCGTTCCCGTCGGCAACTGGCCGGGGCGATCGCCAAACAGGTCCGGCTGATGATCGTTCCCGTTCCGTGCAAACGCCCTGCGCGCCCGGCTTTTCGTGTTGGTCGACACCGCTTTGCCTCCCACAAATGTTGCGAGAGGTCAGTGATAGCCTGGAAAACCCCGGTTCCGACCCGACCACCTTCGTCGTCGAAGCCAAAAGAACCTGTAAGGAAAGAAGCGTTGGGATACCGACCCACGGCTGGTCGGCCAGCGTCGCCGCCAGGGGGCAGGACGTGCGCTCAAACATCCAGGCCGGGATCTCCAGCCAGCGCGTTGCAGCCAATCCATTCAATGTGCAGCGGAAAACAAGGCCGGGCGCCTTCTCCACCACCGAGTGAACCGCCACCAACTGACCGAACCACGGATGCCAAGGATAATACACCTCACGGAACACGATCCCGTGGGCGTTATCAAACTGGCTTGTACAATACCCAACACCCTCATTCCGCGCTCAGGAGACAAACACCCGACGAGGCATACAGGCAAGGACCGGACAGACTGTGTTTGGCGGCGTGAACTGAACAGGGCCAAGCTTAACGCCGAACAAAAACTGTCCGGTAACCGGGGAACAGCTCTGTAGAGGTAGGGTGGCCCCAATTCGATATCGACCTGAAAGGCGAAGGACAGGCAGGGTTTGGGATAATCCGCGTCGCCCTTGCGGGGTCCATCCCTGGATCAGAAGTGGGTTTCTAGGGAAATGCCCAGCGTCCGCCGGCCTTCACGCACGTTCCAGTTCACGTAATTGCCGACATTCGCGAACGGCGTGGCCAGGATGGCGGCTTTGAAATTCTCGTCGAACAGATTGCGGGCGAACAGGCTGACGCGCCAGGAGCCGTCAAGGTCCGACACGCCAACGGCGGCGTTGAACACACCATAGGCGGGGTGTTTGGTGTCCGGGTTGCCGACGGCGTTGAAGGTCTTCGACCGCCACGCATAGTTGGCCGACAGGTCCATCACCAGATTGGTGAAGACATCCTGCTCATAGGCGACGCCCAGATTGTAGGTAAGTTTGGGCGCATTGGCCAAAGGATCGCCCTTGGCCTGGTACAGCCGGTTGGTGGCGGTGGAACCCGGCGCGTTGCACTGTGCTGCAATGGCCGCCGCCCCCTGCTGCTGGATATAATTGGGACAGGCGGTCAGATAATCGGTGAAGACCGCGTCGGAATAGGCCAGCGCCGCGTTCAGGCGCAGTTCGCGTGTCACCTGCAAATTGCTTTCGATCTCGAAGCCCTTGGTGCGCAGGCCGCCGGCATTCTCCGTCACGAACTCGTTATTGCGCAGCACGGCGGTCTGCAAATTCTTGTACTTGTCGTGGAACAGGTTGCCATTCAGGGTCAGGCGGCCCTCCATCAGCGTGGTCTTGGCACCGATGGTGAAATCATCCACGGTCTGCGGGTTCACCTCCGTCCGCGTGCCGCTGAGGCCGGAGAAGGTGACGGTGGGACCCAGATAGCCGTGAGCATATGTGGCAAACAGCAGCACATCCTCCATCGGCGTATATTCGCCGCCGAACCGGCCTGACATGCTGGCATCCGTCACCTTGCCTTCCGACAGGGCCCGCGGGGCATAGGGCGCGACACCGGTCGGCAGGGCCCGATCAATCTGGGAGAAGCTGCTGGCCTCCACCCAATCCTTGGAGAAACGCAAGCCGCCCAGCAGACGGAAATCATCCGACAGGCGCAGCTTGCCATCGGCAAATGCCGCCGCCCCTTCCGTCGTGGTTTCCCCCTGGGACAGGCCGGCGGTGATCGAGACGGTGACGGGGGCGAAGGGTTGGGCCGGGCGCAGCAAGGCACTCTCTCCGGCGTTGGTCACCTTCTGGCGGAAAAGATAGAGGCCCGTCACATATTCCAGGCTCTCGCCCGAGGGGGAGGTCAGGCGCACTTCCTGGGAGATGAGCGAGCGGTTATTGCCCACGCGCCGCGCCTCGAACACCGGCAGGGGACCAGCATCAATGGAGTAGATGCCCGGCTTCTCGTCCTGGCGGCGCCAGGCGGACAGGGAGGTCAGGCTGTAATCGCCCAGCGCCCAGGCCAATTCCAGCGACGAGCCGAAATTCTCCACCTTTTCGAACCCGCCGCCATTTTCCACCGACAGCTCATTGTCGAAGGACGGGGTGACGCCCAGCGTTGCGAGGTTCACCCCCGGCGGGTTGAACTTCGGATCGCCGGCCGGAATTTTATTCAAGGTCCAGAGCTGGCCCGGCCCCTTCTGGCTGCGGCGCGAATAATCGCCGATCAGATAGGCACTGAAATTGTCATTCACATCCCACAGCAGCTTGGCGCGGCCGCCGGTACGCTTGGTTTCGCCCCACATCTCGTTGCGGACGATATTCTTGACGAAGCCATCATGGCGACGGTCGAAGGCATAGACGGCCATGGCCAGATTATCGGCCAGCGGCAGGTTCAGATTGCCATGGATATCCGTCTCGTCCAGCGAGGCGTAGGAGGCGAACAGGTCGCCCGACACCGCCGTCGCATCGGGCCGGCGGGTGGTGATGGAGATGACGCCCGAGGACGCGTTCTTGCCGAACTGCGTGCCCTGCGGGCCCTTCAGCACCTCGATCCGTTCGATATCGCCCAGGCTTTCCACCGGGTTGCCGAAGCCGATGACGACACCGTCGACCACCGTGCCCACGGGACTTTCCGAGGCGCTGGCGAAGCCGCCGGCATTGCCGACGCCGCGCAGACGGAACCCCTGGTCGTTGGGGGTGGAGCCGAACTGCACGCCGGGCGTGGTGTACTGGATGTCGGTCAGGTCCTTAATGCCTGTCGCCGCTAACTGTTCGGCTCCGATGGCGGTGACGGCCAGTGGCACTTCCTGCAGCCGTTCCTGCCGGCGGGACGCGGTGACGACGATCTCCTCCAGCGTGAACGCTTCCTGGGCGGCGGCCACCGGGACCAGGCCGGCCAGCAAGGCGATGAAGGCGGCGCCGGCATGCAGCGGCGAATGGACAAGCTTGTTCATGGTCAAAGACCTCCCTTTTGATTTTGTTTACGGGCCAAGCCGGGGCCGTTTCCGACCGGCAAAGCGGACGGATCGGGGAGAGGCTTGCCGGAATTTCAGGTGATGGACGAGTGCGTCAGGCGCGCCTGATCGATGCCAACGACCGGATCATGTTGTTCCTCCCCTTGGGCGGCCCGTTTACCGGGTTCCTGCCGGTGGCGTCCGTTCCGGGGAACGGCGCTGTCACCCAATCTTTTCACATCCCATCAATAGCAGAGGGCCATCCCAACCGTTCATTTTCATTCAACATCATGTGTATTTCGCAAAATGATGGATGGAATGGCGTGATTTATTTCACTGACTGATCCATGCCCGCCGCCACATCGCGCATGAAGGTGCGCATCCAGGCCATGCCGGGATCGGACGACCGGTGCTTGTGCCATTGCAGCATCTGGGTAAAGCCGCCCAGTTGGATCGGCAGTTCCAGCAGGCGCAGCGGCAGCCGCTTGGCCCAGATATTGGCGGACCGCCGGTGCATGGTGGCGATGCGGTCGGTGCCGACCACGGCATCGGCCACCAGGGTGAAATTGGGGGCATAGACGGTGATGTTACGCCGGAAACCGCGCCCGGCCAGCAATTCGTCATCGATATGTGGCACCTTGGTCGGCCCCATGCTGGTGCCGACATGTTCAAGGTTCAGATATTGCTCCAAGGCGATGCTGTCGCCGATTTTGGGATTGTCCTGCCAGCAGACGCAGACGAAATCATCCTTGAACAGCGGCTCACGCGGATATTCCTCCACCGTACGCTTCTCCGGCACGATCAGGAAATCGGCCACGCCCTGGCGCAGATGTTCGGCCGCGTTCTCCGTAGTCAGCACGGTGCGGATGCGGATACCGGGGGCGCGTTCGCGCAGGCGGCGCACCACCTCTGCCACGAAGACCAGAAAGGCATAATCGGACGTGATGACGGTGAAGTTGCGCTCCTCCGTCGCGGGTTCGAACCCCGCGCGGCTGGTGGAGATGCGTTCCAACTCCACCAGCGTATCGCGAACCTGGGCGCCCAGCATCTCCGCGAATGGGGTCGGCACCATGCGGCGCCCCACCTGCACGAACAGTTCGTCATCGAAATATTCGCGCAAGCGGCGCAGTGCGTTGCTGACGGCGGATTGCGTCATGTTCAACTGCTGCGCCACCCTGCTGACGCTTTCTTCCGCCAGCAGTTTGTCGAGAATGACCAACAGGTTCAGGTCAAGCCGGTTGAAACGCATTTTCCACCCTGTGGCATTCTTGTCCTTGCCGCCAGCCTAACCGTTCCCGCCCGGCAATTCCATGCGGACCAGCCGCACGGGACCAGCCAGGCCGGACGGCAGTAAGCGTGCCTTGGTGTCGGGATGCAGCAGGGGATGGGTGTTGGTGGTGACACGGACACCCCCTGCGCCGCCCGCGTCGCCCACGATGCGGTTGGGCCAGAGATTGCTGACCGCCACCTCCAGCTTGTTGGTGCCGGCCTTCAGCAACGGGCCGACATCGATGCGGTAGGGTTGCTTCCAGGCAATGCCTGCCTCAGTGCCGTTCACCCGCACGGTCGCCACCTCATGCACGGCCCCCAGATCGATCCAGACCGGCTTGCCCGCCCAGGCGGCGGGGAGTTTGACCTCTGTCGCATAGGTGGCGGTGCCGGAGAAATGCCGGACAGCCGGGTCGGACATGTCGTTCCACAAGCCCAATTTGGGAAGAGGGACGCTGTCCGGCATCGCCTGACCCTTGGGGAAGAACAAGGTCCAGACACCCGACAGCGCCAAGCTCTCCGCCTCCACTGGGGTCGCCACGTCACGGGCCGTGGCCGGTGCCGAACCACGCTGCACGATGAAGATGGCCTGGTTCGGGCTCAGGGTCAGCGGGACGGACGTCCGCCCTGCCTCCTGGCGGAAAGGGGCGGGCTCGACGGCGCCGCTGTCGGCATGCCAGAGGCTGACATCGCGGCCATCGCCGCGCAGCGACAGGGTGACGCTTTCCGCTCGGTCCTTCTGATTAGCGACGAACCAGATGTCGGCATCATCGGTACGGCGGTGCGACCAGACGATGTCGGCATCCATCGCACCGGCCATCGTCAGGTCCGGCGCCACGCCTCGGTCGGCCAGGGCAGCGGCGATGTCGGGGGCGGGATAAAGCCGGCCCTTGCCAATGGAACGCGGGATCGGGGTGTCGACGCCCCACAGTTCGCCGATCAGCGCCGCCACCTGGGCCGGATCGTCCGACAGGCTCGTGCTGCCCGTGGGCCTTGGCGCCAGCACGGCAGCCCCCTGGTTCAGCAGGTCGCGCAGGCGCCTCAGGACGGCCAGCGACAGTTTCAAATCGCCACTCCTGGCATCGGGCGGCACCACCAGCAGCCGATAGGCGACACCCGATGGTGCCAGCAAATGCCCGTCCTTGACCGACAGCAGTTCCGTCACTGCGTCACGGGCCACGAAATCCAGGCGGTAACCTTTGGGTAGGGCCGGCGACAGGCGGTCGGGATCGGGGGCGGAAATCGCCCCGCCCTCCCCCACGAACCAGGCGATGTCGGCGACATGGCGGCCCTGCTGTTGCAGGTATGAGGAACGGGACAGATAGGACATCCAGGCACCCGCCTGTTCCGCCCAGGTTTCATGACGGGTAAAATATTGCCCGAACGGCCCCAGCGTGATGCCGGGGCGCAGGTCATCCGACGGCTGATGAACCGACGTATGAATGACGAAGCGGTTCACCCCGCGCGCCAGGAACCGGTCGGCGAACGGCTTCAACGCCGCCGGTGTCGCCGTGAAGGGCGGCATGAAGGGCAAGGCGGTGAACGCCTCCGCCGCCACCAGATTCTGGCCATAGAAATGCGCGGCTGACGCGGCCTCTGCGATATCGGACGTATGCGCCGGGTCGGAGGGGGCGCCGGGCGGCATTTGCCAGAACTCCCCCATCGGAATGTCGGTATAGCGCTTGTTCAGCAGGCCGTCGCCCGTGGTCGGCAGGCGCGTCCCCATCGCCTCCCCGTAATAGCCCAGGCCCTTTTCATGGGCGAAGTCGCGGATGGTCTTGTAATGCGCCTCGGCCAGCAGATCGGCGATGGTGCGGCGGAAATCCCAGAGGAAACGCTCGCTGTCGGCAGCGGAACCGACCACACGGCCTGTCAGCACCGGCAACCAGGGCGTCAGGTCATAGCCGCGCCGGCGCTTGAATTCCGCCGGCAGGGCGGGGGTCCAGTTGGCCTGCCCCGCCTCCCAACTGTCGGTCAGCAGGTTCTTCAGGCCCTTGGCGCCGCGCAGATCGCCCAGCGCCTGATCGATAGGCCCCAGATAGCCCTCCAGATAGGCGCGGACAGCAGCAGCGTCCAGCTTGTCCACCTCGAACCCGGTTCCTTCCGGGTCGGCGGGATGGTTCTTGGCGCCAGTCAGGGAATAACCGATGCGCAGCACCTGCCAGCGACCGGGTGGCGGGGTCCAGTCCAGGGTGCCATCGGCGCCGATCCGGGCTGTCAGGTTCACCACCTGATCACGCGCCGGCACCGGGCGGACCGGCTGCGGGCCGGTGTCATAGGATCGCATCGTGTCATAGGCGGCCTTGGCCTGCCAGCGATCGACCATGGCCTCCGTCTCGAACCGCAGTTCGGTGACGGCATGCACGGTCTGCTGCGGCATGCCCGGCAGGGCCAGGGCCTGCGGCGGGATCGGGTCCAGCCGGAAGCGCCAACGCCGCGACGATGCCTCGGGCAAGGCCACGGTGCGCACGGGTGCGGCGGCGGGGAAGGCCACCGGTTCCTGAGGGGCGACGCGCACCAGATCGCGGAAAGTGCCGTTTTCGTCCGCTACCTCCACCACGCCGCTGGGCGACAGGGCGTTCAGCGGGTCTTCGATGGTGGCGGCCAGCGTGACGGCGGGCAATGATACCGGTTTGTCGAAGGTATATTCGACCCAGGCCAACTGCCCGTCCGGCGTCTTCTGCTCCAGCCGCAGTGGCGCGTCATAGCGTCCGTCGCTCAGGATGGCGGCATCGCCGGCACTGCTGCTGATGCGGGGCTTCAGGCTGCCCAGCGGTACCACCGCGTCGGGCAGGCGATAGGCGACCACGGCCACATCGGCATAATGGGAAGGGCTGGTGCCCTGTGCGGTGGCCGGCGGGCGCGGACGAGCGCCAGGGACCGGCGGCGGGGGCGGCAGGCGCAGTTCCGGCGGCATCGGCATGTCCTGGAACGGGCCATTGCCGGTGGGTGGGGATGGCAGGCGGCCCTGGAAGCGCTTGGCGCCGGTGATGACCGTTTCGCTCCAGACCAGCTTCTTCATGGCCTGCTCAGGCTTGACCCAGGGGCCGCCCGTCTCGCTCCACCCCGCCGAGGCGGCCATGGTCATTTCCAGGCCCAGCGCGTCAGCCCGTTCAGCCGCGTGCCGAACCATCGCCCGCCATTCGGGGGAGAAGACCACGACCGGCTTGTCCACCAGCAGCGGGGTTTCCAGATTACCGGAGAACAGTTGGAACCCACCGATGCCCACCCGGCGCATCCAGGCCAGATCCTTGTCGATACCGTCGGCGGTGACATTGTTGCCCAGCCAGTGCCACCAGACGCGCGGCTTGGCACTGTCGGGTGGGGTCTGGAATCCGTCGCGCAGCGTGTCGGCGGCCAGGGCCGACGTACCGGACAGCAGGCAGGCGGCCAGCAGGATCAATGCCTTACGCATGGATTTTCCTCCCCAGGTCGCGCAGCGACCATGTCGTGACACCCAAGGCGATGACCGCCCCCAGCGGCAGCTTCAGATACAGCACCTGTGCCCAATCCAGCCCCGATATCCCGCGCAGCAGCAGGGCCGCCAGCGGTACCGTCACTGCGGCGGCCAGCAGCGCCAGCCCGACCCCACGCAACAGGATGAAGCGCACGGATGGAAGCGGCGACAGGCGGCGGCGGTTTATCAGGCTGGGCACGACCGACCCCATCAGCGCGATCATGAAGGCGGTCGGGATCAGATCGATCACCAGTGCATCGACCGACACCTGTTCAACCCCGTGGAAGGCCAGCCAGGTGAAGCCGAGGTTGAGGGCGCTGTTGATGGCGATGCTGACCGCCACCTCCCGCGCCAGCATCCCCCCGCTCACGCCGCACCGTTACGCTTGGCGATGGCGCCCAGATAGGCGGCGCTGGGCTTGGGGGTACGTTTCTGGGTCGTGCGATCCACGGCGACCAGCCCGAATTTGGGGCGGTATCCGAAAATCCATTCGTAATTATCCAGGAACGACCAGTGCAGATAGCCCTTCACCGGCACGCCGTCGCGCACGCAGTCGCGCAGCGCCGCCACGGCGGTGTCGATATAGGCGATGCGGCGGGTATCGTCCTCGGTTGCGATACCATTCTCCGTGACATAGACCGGCTTGCCGGTGACGGCATGGGCATAGCGGACGGTGGCCCCCAGGGCCTGGGGATAGAATTCCTCCCCCATCTGGGTCAGTTCCACGCCCTCCGGCGGGTGCATAATGCCCTTGGCATCGAAGCGGTTGCGACCGTAGGTCTGCACGCCCACGAAATCATCAGCTTTGGCTGCGTCCAGCCAGGCGTCGTTCAGATAGGATCGCACCGCGTCACGCTGGCTCCCAACACCCACGGCCTGATCATCGACGATGGCCAGGGACACGCCCACGGGGAAACTGCCCGGCCCGGCCTTGATGGCGGCGGCACCCTTGCGGTGGCCTTCCAGCAGGTTGGGCAGCATGGCGTCCTGGTCGCCGAACTGGGCGGCGGAGAAACGGGCGGAACCGGCCAGGGTGGCGGCACCCTGCATGGCCGTGCCCATGTCGGCCAAGATGGGCGGGGGCAGGATGACGCGCAGCAACCGGCCCAGGTTGGGTTCGTTCAGAGTGGTGGCGATGTGGGCGAACTCGCCCACCGCCTTCACCGCTGCTGCGCAGAAACGGGCGAATTTATCGCCCGACCCCGCCACTTCCCATCCACCCTGCTTGGCAAACCACAGGGGCGTGGTGAAATGGTTGAAGCTGATGGCCGGTGCCAGGCCTTTCTCGCGGCAGGTGGCGGCCACACGACGGTAATGGTCCAGCGCCTTGGCGTCGAACCGGCCCTCCTCCGGCTCGATCCGCGACCATTCCAGGGAGAAGCGGAAGGCGTTGAAGCCTAGCTTCGATGCCAGGTCCATATCCTGGGCATAGAGGTTCAGGAAGTCGCAGGCCTTGCCCGACTTTTCCGAAAACGGACCGGGGGACAGCTGCTCCAGGTGCCAGATGTCGCTGTTGCTGTTGTCGCCCTCCGTCTGGTGCCCGGAAATGGCGGCACCCCAGAGGAAATCCTTTGGAAACGCTACCTTCGCCGCCCGGCCCGGTAATGCGGCCAGGGCGGCCCCTGCCGACAGGCCGGCCAGCAGCGTGCGGCGTCCGATGTGATCATTGGTCAACATGGCTGATCCTCCCTGCTTTATCGTTGGTTGTTCAAGCGACATCGGCAATGGGGTTGGACAACAGGCCAATGCCCGGAATATCCACTTCCACCACATCGCCCGGCTTCATCCACAGCGGCGGTTCGCGCTTGGCCCCCACCCCGCCCGGCGTGCCCGTGGCGATGACATCGCCCGGCGATAAAGGCGTGAAGGCGGAGATGTAGGCGATGATGGTGGGGATGGAGAAAATCATCTCCGCCGTCGGCTGGCTCTGGACCACCTGACCGTTCAGACGCGTGGTCACGGTCAGGGCGCGATAGTCCGGTACGTCATCCGCCGTCACCAGCACGGGGCCGAAGCCTCCCGTGCCGGGAAAGTTCTTGCCCGGGGTGAATTGCTGCGTGTGCCATTGCCAATCGCGCACCGAGGCATCGTTGAAGCAAGCATAGCCGGCAACGTGCGACAGCGCATCCGCCACGGCGATGTCGCGCCCGCCCCGACCGATCACCACCGCCAACTCGCCCTCGAAATCCAGGTGCGTGGAATGGCGCGGGCGCAGGATAGGCTGGCCCGATGCGACCAGCGTGTCGGCAAAGCGGGTGAAGATCGACGGGTTGGCCACCTTGGCCCGGCCCGTCTCCTGCCGGTGTGTTTCGTAATTATGCCCGACGCACAGGATCTTGCCCGGACTGGGGATAGGCGGCAGCAAGGTAACCGCCGATAGCGGGATCGTCGGTTCCACGCCCGTCAGATCGGCCAGGATGCCGGCGGCAAGGGCCGATTTCAGGTCGGGCGCCTGGGCGCTGAAATCCGCGATCCGGTCACCGGAAAGGGCGCCGAAACCGGATTTGCCATCATGAAGAAAACTGATCAAACGCATGGTTGCCTGCTCCTATCAGCCGCGCCGGAAGCGGAAGACGCGTTCCGCCGCCCCCAATGCCGCCATGTCCTTGCCGGAGATGCCCCATTGGTCGATGCGGTTGGGCGGCCAGATCCAATCGTCGGGCGTGCCGGTCTGGTAATCGTCATCCACGATCTCCACGGCGGTGGAGAATTCGACAACGGCGCCAAACGGCGCGATGAAATAGGCGAAGATATTGGCCCCCGGCCCGTGCCGTCCTGGCCCCCAGGCCGGCACCATGCCGACATCGCGCAACCGCCCGATACCGCGCATGACGGCATCCATGTCGGCCATCTCGAATGCGATATGATTCAAGGACGCGAAGCCGGCGCGGGCAAAGGCGATGGAATGGTGCGAGGCGTTGCAGCGCACGAAGACCATGCCCTTGGTGCGGTCTGACACGCGAAAACCCAGTATATCTTCGGCAAAACGCGCCGTTGCCTCCGCATCCACGGCGTTCAGCACGACATGAGTCAGGCGCACGGCGCGGTCAGGCACGCCCGCCACCGGCTCCACCCGCTTGGCACCGGCCAGCAGGCGGATCACCGCCCCGTCCGGCAGGGCCAGCGCGATGCCAACACCAGCACCGGGATCGGTGGACGTCGCCTCCGCCAGCGCCACGCCGTGCTGGGCGGCCCGCAGGCGCACGGCCTCAACTTCACCCACCGTCGCCAGGAAGGTGACGGAACGGACCAGCGGATGGTCGCTGCGATGCAACCCCACCAAATAGGGCTGATCCCCCGATCCGCGTAGATAGCAGCTGTCGATGTCCCCGCCGGCCTCGCCGAGGCCCCATATACCGGTCAGGAAGCGGGCCGCTTCCTCTGGGTCAGGCAGTTCCAACTCGATGCTTCGCAGTTCCATGGGTCAAACCCCTTTCATTCGCCGGGATCGGCCGTCAGGCCCGCGGCGGCGATGCCGGCCAGGGCACAAGCTTCATCCCGGTCGGACGTGTCGCCGGAGATGCCAACCGCGCCGATGACCGTGCCTTCCGCATCGCGGATCAGCACACCGCCGGCCGCCGGCACCATGTCGCCTTGGACCAACTGTCCCAGGGCCACAAAGAAAGCTGGATTGCGGGCCGCCCGTGTGGCCAGCGTGCGGGAACCGCTGCCCATGCCGACGGCACCAGCCGCCTTGCCCCGCGCCAGTTCCGCGCGGAAATGCGTGGCGCCGTCTTCGCGCGCCAGGGCCACGGGATGGCCACCGGCATCCAGGACAGTCACCGCCAGCGGCGCCATGGCCACGGCCCGCGCATGTTCCAGCGCGGCGCGGATGATCATGTCGGCGTGTGCATAGGTCAGGCCGCCCATGTCACCCCCTCCTTGTCCTTCAGGCCCAAGTCGCGGGCCAGATGCGACAACAGCGCCGGCAATTCGTCCGCTGTAGCCGCCATGCCGTAAATGTAGAAATCCGGTCGCAGCAATATCGCCACCGCACCGTGCCGGTCTAACCAACCGGTCAGTGCCCCGTCGATATCGCTGATACCTTGTGGCCCAAAGCTCCAGGCCGTTATGCTCGGCACCGCAGGCAGGGGGGGGACTGCAACGCTGTCTCCCAGGATCAAGCGCCAGCCGCCGCCGGTGAGATCGTCCAGCAGGTGGGGCGTGCCTCCGGCCAGTGTCACGCGTGGCTGGATAAAGCGTTGGCCCGCGCCCGGCCGCACGATACCGTCGGCGATGGCCGGGATCAGGTCGGCCGCCGTGCGCGGCGGACCGCCCGCGATTTGCGCCCGGATGGTGCGGTCCCGCTCCGCCGCCTTGTCGCGATCCAGCACACAGATATAGCGCCCCGCCGCCACGGCAGCGCCGATGATGCTGCGCACATGCGGTTCACGTTCCGGCTGATAGCTATCCAGCAGCGCGTCTGGCGCCCGGCCCTTCAGCACCATATCCAGCTTCCAGGCAAGGTTGGCCACGTCGCGGAAGCCATGGCACATGCCTTGGCCGAAGAAGGGTGGGGTCTGGTGCGCGGCGTCACCGGCCAGGAAGACGTTGCCCACGCGCCAACGCTCCGCCACCAGCCCATGGAACCGGTAGGTCGCTGCGCGCACGATCCGATGCGGCACATTCCGGACCCAGGGTTCCAACAGGTCGGCGACGATGTCAGACCGCATCATCTCGCCATCATCCTCACCCGGCAGCAGCATGAATTCCCAGCGGCGCAGGTTGCGCGGCCCAGGCACGATGGTGGCGGGCCGCGACGGGTCGCACATCATCACCGACAGGCGCTGCAGATCGGCTTGTGCAGGCAGTCCGGTAACGGGCGGGAAGGACAGGGGACCATCGACCTCTGCGTCCACCACCAGCCAGGGCTCATCGAACTCCAGATCATCCAGCCGCACACCCAGCAGTTTGCGTACCGGCGAACTGGCGCCGTCGCAGGCGATGACATGGCGGACAGCGACGTGGCTTTCCCCCTCACCGTCCAGCAGGGTCAGGACGGCTTGGCCACCCGCCTGCACCAGCCCCGTCAGACGGCAGCCCAGGCGCAGTTGCACATGGTCGAACCGCGACAGGCCGGCACGCAGGGCGCCTTCCAAGTCTGGCTGGTAGAAGAAATAATCGTTGGACCAGCCGAAGGGCCGTGCCTGTCCTGCCGTGCCCATATAGCGGATGACCCCGCCATCGGCCCCGACATGCAGGTGCCCATCCGTGTCGCGCATCAGGGGCAGGATCGTCTCGGTCAGATCAACGTCCTGGAAAAGACGGACCATTTCGTGATCGATGTGGACGGCGCGCGGCAATGGATGCGGGCTGGCCGACTGTTCCACCACCAGGGTGTGGATACCCCGCCGGCCCAGCAGATTGGCCGCCAGCGCCCCCACGGGGCCGCAGCCGATGATAGCGACGTCGAATTCCATTACCGTCCTCCGACAAGATGCAGTCTCAGGAAACGCAGCAGATCCGGGGCTAGTTGGGCGCTGAAGCTGCCCTCCTCGGTCGGGTCCTGCTCGCTGAACCAGTAATGGGTTGCCCCAAGCACGGGCCGGCCACGCACAGGAAAACCGGCCTGGCGCAGGGCGGTGAGCATCCCCTCGCTCTGACCCGGCAGCACATCGGTATCGTGCGTGCCCCAGGCCAGCAGGACGGGCAGTGCATTGCCCATGCGCCGCACCTGCCGCAGAGGCGAGGCAGCGGCATAAAGGTCAGGATCGTCATAGGGGTCGGCGCCCAGCATGCGCGCAGCCGCATCCTTGCCCGGCCCGGCATTGCCGGCCAGATCGGCCTGCCAATGGCTGAACAGGTCATAGACGCCATAGATGCCGACCAGCGCCCGCAAGGAAGGCAACGGCCCATCCCCTTCCGCCCTCACCGGCACCCGGTCGCCGGCCAGCGCCACCAGGGATGCCAGATGTGCCCCAGCCGAGGCGCCCAGGATGGCGATGCGGTTGCCATCCAGTCCCAGTTCCCCTGCCTTCGCGGCGATAAAGCACAGGGCGGCGCGCACGTCGTGCGCATTACCGGGAAAGACCGGCCCGGCAACGGCGCGGCGGTAATCGGTGGCGAACAGCGCGATGCCAAAGGCCGCGAGATACCGGCCCCAGCGGCCCAGTGCGGCCTTGTCGCCGCGTAGCCAGGCGCCACCGGGCACGGCCACCAGCACGGGGTGCGGACCCGGCCCGTCCGGGCGCCAAAGGTCCCCGGTCAGGTCACCACCCGGATGGCTACCGAAGACCAGGCTTTCCGTCCTCATACCGCCACCGCCGGTGCCTTGTGGAAACGGCCGTCCTGCATGATGGCCAACAGGTTACGTTTGTTCTGCAGGATGCCGACATCGGCGGTGGGATCGCCGGCGACCAGCAGCAGGTCGGCCAGATACCCTTCCCGCACCAGCCCCACGGGCAGATCCATGATCTGCCCGCCCAACCCCGTGGCGGCGGCCAGTGCCTCCGCCGGGCTATAGCCGAACAGGGTGACGAAATGCTCCAGGTCACGACCGTTGCGACCGTTGGGATTGAAGGGGAAACCGTAATCGCCGCCCGGCAGCACCCGCACGCCGCGCCTCTTCAGTTCCGGGATCAGGCGCGTGGCGCGTTCGATCACCGGCTTGGCACTCTCCTTCATCGCACCCATGTCGATATGGGGCGGCGGCTTGGCCTCCAGGGTGGCGACGATGATGCCGATGGCGGGCGCCATGAAGATGTCGGCCTTCGCTGCCTCCAACATGTCCACGGCCTCTTCGTCGGCATAGGTGCAGTGGTAGAGGACGCGCACGCCATGGCGCAGGCCCATCTTCACCGCGTCCGATGCCTGGGTATGGGCATTCACCCACAGACCCTGCTCCCGTGCCCGCTGACACGCCGCCGCCACTTCCGCATCGGTATAAAGGATATGCTGCGACGATCCGGGCAGCAGCGCATCCTCCCCCGACAGCAGCAATTTCACGCTGTCGATGCCTAGGCCCTTGCAATGGTCGATGAAGCTGCGCATGGCGTCAGGCCCGCGCCCATGGTCGATATGACCGGTCTCCACCCCGTCGCTGCCGGGCGGGCTGCGTTCGATGGTCGATGCACGCAGCCGGGGGCCGGGCAGATGGCCGTCGCGGATATCATCGCGCAGTACCACCTCCACCCGCTCACCCAGGGCGCCGGCGGAATAGACGCTGGTGAAACCATGGTCCAGCAGGACGCGGGCATTGCGCGCAGCGGCGAGCGTCATTTCCTCCGGTGGCAGTTCGAACCGGTGGATGATCCGCTCCACCGATGACGGCCAGGTCAAATGCCCATGTGCCTCCACCAGGCCCGGCATCAGGGTGCCGCCCTTGCCATCCACAGCCGTGGCGCCGTCACGCGGCAGTTCCGGGTCGCGGCCCAGCCGGGCCACGGCGGTGATGCGCCCGCCCTCCACCATCACCTCGCCGCGGAAGCGGTCGGCACCGGTGCCGTCGAAAATCCAGACATTGCTGAACAGGTGCCGCATGGGAACCCTCCCTCATGGCCCGCCGATGCGGGCGCATTCCGTTATTCGCGGCCAGGATGTGTCCGGCCACGTCGGTTGAAATCTGCTTCTTGCTGTCGGGCCGTCAGGCCGGATCGGGTGCGGCGTGGTGCCGGTATGTCCGCGTCAATTTGCCTCCCCTGACCGCCCCCGTTCTTTCGGGGGTCGCTTCACCGACCCCACAATCAACACAGCGGCAGGCAAGTTTGAAATTGAATGAATAAATTCGACCCATCACGGATATGAATGCGGGCCGCGCCACGGAAATTCGCCGGAAGCAACGCGGCATTGATGTCGGTGGCGACAGGGTGCCCACGCGCCCTTCGGGGTGATCCCCATCGTCCCGGGGGCACAACACGAAAGTGCGTTTTATGTACCGTTCCGCCGAACATAGGCAGAACTGGCGGGCCAATCTGTCGGAAATCATGTGTTTTCCGACAGGCCCGGTTCAAAGCCTACTAGCGACATCAATACCCGCGAAATTCTGTGCGACAAAGCCTGTCGGATTGGAAGCTGTGCTGATACCCCCTCAACAGGGGTTATCCGTCGTATCGTCAGCAGCCGCTGAACGGGGCAACGCCGATTTGTTCTCACGAACGGTAGATAAAACGCACTTTCGTGTTGGCACCCCTTGAACAAGGGCGTTGAAGGCGCATTCCGGACTCGTCTGGCAAACGCTGTTTCTGCCTATACCCTTGCCGGCTACGCCGTCGTGACCTCCGCTGAGAGTTTCTTCGGCCCTGGTTCCCGGATCGGGTACATCAAGCACCAAAATATTATCTGCCGGACCAGAGAAGCCGGGGAATTAAGGACGGTAAATGACGGTGATCCATTGGAGATACAAGAGCCTGAACCGGGCAGCCTCATTTGTTCCCATTTCAGCAGCAAAGCCCGCGGCGGCGCATTGATTGAGACAAAATACGACGAAGTAGGGGTGTTGACTTCCACGCGGAACTGACCCGGGAAGGCGGCTTCTTTCCATTGAGAATTGACCCATGTGACCGTTCCCCCTTCGCGTTGGGCGACGGGGGGCACTGGAGTGATCCACATGGGACTTTTGAATGTCATCCGCCGTTTAGCCTTGCGTGAGAAGGTGGCGATCCGGGAGATCGCGCGTCGGACCGGTCTGTCGCGAAATACCATCAAGAAGTATTTGAACGCCTGGACGATCGAGCCGAAGTTTTCGGTGCCGGAGCGACCCAGCAAGCTGGACCCGTTCGCCGACAAGTTGGCAGCCTGGCTCAAGGCCGAGGCCTCCACATCGCGCAAGCAGCGCCGAACCTTGAAACATATGCACGCCGATCTGATCGCGCTGGGGTTCTCCGGTTCTTATAACCGGGTTGCGGCCTTTGCCCGTGAATGGCGCGCGGAGCGCCAACGCGAGCAGCAGACGACAGGAGATCGCGATATGGTCGATATCCTGGCCCTGGTCCTGCAGCACGACGAGCAGGCGGTGCTGGCCGCGGTCGAACTGGCCCTGTCCGACGGCGTGGCAACCAAAACCCATGTCCTGAACATCCTGCATCGCCTGATCGATGGCAAGCCGACCGACGGGCGACCATCAGCACACCGCAGACCCTGCTCCTGCGCCATGAACCCAAGGCCAATGTCGAACGCTATGATGACCTGCGCGCCCGCAGCACCGGAGGCCGTCATGCGTCATGACCCCGCCAGTGCTGCCATCGTCATCATGCTGCGAAGCCTCAAGATGTATGGTTTGGCGCAGGCCGTCACCGATCTCATCGAGCAGGGCGGCTCCCGCCTGTGAGGCCGCCATCCCCATCCTGATGCAGCTGCTGAAGGCCGAGATGGCGGAACGGGAGGTGCGTTCCATCGCCTACCACATGAAAGCCGCACGGTTCCCAGCCTACAAGGATCTGGCGGGTTTCGATTTCCAGGCCAGCGATATCAACGAGGCCACGGTACGCCAGCTCCGCAGCTGCGCGTTCATCGACGGCGCGCAGAATGTCGTGTTGATCGGTGGCCCGGTACCGGAAAAACCCACATCGCAACGGCTATCGCCATCCAGGCCATCGAACATCATCGTCGTAAAGTCCGGTTCATATCGACCATCGAACTCGTCAACGCGCTCGAGCAGGAGAAGGCCAAGGGAAAAGCCGGGCAGTTGGCTGAAGCCATGACACGTCTGGATCTCGTGATCCTGGACGAACTCGGGTACCTGCCTTTCAGCGCATCTGGCGGTGCGCTGCTATTCCACCTGCTCAGCAAACTCTACGAGCGGACCAGCGTCATCATAACCACCAATCTCAGTTTCAGGGAATGGGCCACCGTCTTTGGCGACGCCAAGATGACCTCCGCCTTGCTCGACCGCCTGACACATCGCTGTCACATCGTCGAAACCGGAAATGACAGCTTTCGTTTCAAGGCCAGCACTGCCGCTGCATCCGGCAAGAGAAAGGGAAATCCTCATACCTTGAATCATGAACCAAGCCGCATAACTCATAGGTGGGTCAATTCTCGACGGAAATCCAGGGTCAATTCCGCGTGGAAATCAACACTCAACGAGCACGGCGAGATCAAGGCCGGGACGATGGCCGAGGCGCGGGAGGCCTACAAGGTCGAGACCTGGGCGCGGAAGATCGGCGTCACCCGGCAGGTGCTGGTGAACGACGACCTTGACGCCTTCGCGGACCTCGCACGCCGCATGGGCCAAGCCGCGGCCGAGACCGAGGCGCGGATCCTCGTCACCCTCCTCAAGGCGGGCAGCGGCAACAGCCCGACCCTGTCGGACGGCAAGACCTTGTTCCACGCCGATCACGGCAACAAGGCGGGCACCGGGGCGGCGATCTCCGACACGACGCTCTCGGCCGCCCCGGCTGGCGCTGCGCACGCAGAAGGGCATCGAGGATCGCACGATCCGCGTGACGCCCCGCAACCTGCTGGTGCCGCCCGCGCTGGAGACCACGGCCGAGAAGTGGCTGGCGTCCATCGCGCCTGCCACGGCCGCCGATGTGAACCCGTTCTCCGGGTCGCTCTCGCTGGTGGTCGAGCCGCGGCTGTCCAGCGCGACGCGCTGGTACGTCACCGCCGATCCCGGCGAGATCGACGGGCTGGAGTTCGCCTATCTCTCGGGCGCGGAGGGCCCGCAGGTCGAGAGCCGCTCAGGCTGGGACGTGGACGGCGTGGAGATCCGGGTGATCCTCGATTTCGGGGCGGGCTTCATCGATCATCGGGGCTGGTTCATGAACGCGGGCGCGTGAGCGTGGCCGACCTCGCCCAGCTCACCGCCTGGCGGGACGCCCTGATGGCCGCGCGCTACCGGGGCGTCCGCACCGTCGAATACGACGGCAAGCGCGTCACCCACGCGGGCGACGGCGAGATGGTCGCCGCGCTCGCTGACCTTAACCGGCAGATCGCAGAGGCGACCCACCGCATCTCGGTCGTCCGCATCCAATCCTCGAAAGGGCTCTGACATTAAGAACTACCTCCAGAACGGCCACATCGTCCGCGTCACGACGCCCGCCGGCATAGCCTCGGGCGACCCGCTGATCGTCGGCAGCATCTTCGGCATCGCCGCCTATTCCTCGGCCGCGGGCTACCCGGTCGAGCTCTCCACAACCGGCGTATTCCAGTTGCCGAAGGCCAGCGCCGCGGCGCTGAGCGTCGGCACGCGCGTGGCGTGGGACAACGCAACGGACGAAGTGACCACCCCGGCGGCCGGGCGCTTCCCCATCGGCGTCGCCGTCAAGGCGGCAGGCAGCGGCGTCACCAGCGTCGCAGTGCGGCTGGATGGTGTGGCAACGGCGGCGGCGTGATACGGCAAATCGCGTTGGCGGCTGCAACGCGTTCGCATTATCAGTTTCGGCTGCCATTCCTCGATCCTACTCTGAGCCCGGAAGACGAATCTTTCGGGGCTTTTCATGGACGGTGGGACGACACGAACGGCAAAGGACCTCTCCCGCGAGGAGCTCTATGCGCGCGTATGGGAACGGCCGCTCAATAGTGTCGGCCCGGAACTCGGCATCGACGGCCCGCGTCTCGCCAAGCTCTGCGACAAGCGCCAGGTGCCTTATCCGCCTCCGGGATATTGGCAGAAGAAGGCTGTCGGCCGGGCCCCTGCGCCAACGCCGTTGCCCGCGGAGGAAGTGGTTGCAATAAAGGAGACCGCTCCTCGAACATCGCGCGCGCCTCGACCGACCACCGTAGCATCAAAGAGGCCTTCGGCGGTGTCGCTACCGCAAGAGGCACGCGCACCTAAACCTCCGTTCGTCCCGGACGCCAAAGAGACCGAGAAGGACGATGGGCTGGATCCGCTGGACGGGCTGCATCCGAAGATCAAGGCGTGGATCGCAGAGCACAAGCGAGAGCAGAAGGAGCGTGCGCAGGAGAACCGGCGACGGAGTAACGACATCTGGTCCTGGGGCGAGTCCCTACTGGACGATCTCACACCGCGCGATCTGTATCGCTTCCGCGCCAGCAGCACGCTCTGCCGCGCCATCGAGGCGGCGGACGGGCGCGTGAAGGAGGCCGACATTCACGGCAAGCTGACCTTCACCGTCGGGGGGCGGGACATCGAGTGCATGGTGAAGGAGAAGATGTCTCGACCGATCAAGCGACCGGAAGGTGAGGCCGCAAAGTGGACGGCCTATCCGCATCACCACAATTTAGGGCTGACCTCGTCGGGATTCCTCCGGGCGCAGATCAGCACCTGGCTTCCGGGCGAGCAGCCGCAGTGGATCGAGAGCCCGAGGAAGCCGTTCTCGCAGTTGATCCCGGCAATCGTGGAAACGGTCGTGTCGAGCGTTCCGCACATGATCGAGTGGGAGCGCAAGCGCGAAGAGGACCGCCCTCGCTATGAGGAGCAGGAGAGGCGCTGGTGGGAGTTGCGGCGGCTCAAGGAGATCGATGACGCACGCTGGAGTCGCTTCCGGTCTGCGGCGACGAACTGGCAGGAGAAGAAGCTTCTCAATGCATTCATCACTGAGCTTGAAGCGCGGCTGGCATCCGAAGGGGATCATGCCATCGGGGAGAAGACGACCACCGAGTGGCTTGATTGGGCGAAGGACCGTGCCGCAGAGCTCGATCCTTTTGCCGAGGGGCTGGCCGGGCTGTTTCGCGATGTGCAGCGCCCATGAGGGCCCATGATGCTTCGGCACCGCGCCATGGGACGTGTTCCCCCTCGGCGTAGATCGCATCCGTGAGGTGCTTCAACAGCATCGCGTGATCAGCGAGGGCCGTGACGTGGACCCAATGGACGTCCTCGGGGCTTGCGAGGAAGTGGTCGTCGCTAGCGGCGCGGATTCGGTCGAGGGCCGCGTCGATCTCGGCCTTGCGCGCGATGAAGACTGAGAGCGCGGCGTCGTTGGTCTTGGGCATGGGGTGGTCTCCCGTGGTGGTGTCGGGGACTATCAGGCTCGCGGGCGCGCCTCGTACAAGCGGAGAGTTCGGTCACTGCGACTCCGCGCGATTCGTTGACATGCGGCGTCGGGGTTCTGTTGACACAGTGTTGACACGGACGATAAACGCAAAAGCCCCCCGTGCGGGAGGTCCTTAAGCGGCTGATTTCTCGAAGAATTTTGGATGCGGGGGCAGGATTTGAACCTGCGGCCTTCAGGTTATGAGCCTGACGAGCTACCGGGCTGCTCCACCCCG
>NZ_JBQVOH010000019.1:0-37924 GCF_052437035.1 Niveispirillum sp. | reverse complement strand
GTCGGGCGACATCAAGATGATGTTGAACGATCTGGGCAACAATCTGGCCATCACGGTGCTGCTGGTGATGGTCATTGTTGTCGCCTCGCTGGGGGTGCGCACCTCCGTTCTGGTCGGCATCGCGGTGCCGGGATCGTTCCTGACGGCGATCCTGGTCCTGCATGGCATGGGCTATTCCATCAATATCGTCGTGCTGTTCGGGTTGATCCTGGCGGCGGGCAATGTTGTGGATGGCTCCATCGTCGTCACCGAATATGCCGACCGCAAGATGGCGGACGGCATGTCGCCCAAACGTGCCTATGGGCTGGCGGCCCGCCGCATGGCCTGGCCCATCATCGCCAGCACCGCCACACAGCTGGCGGTGTTTGCCCCCCTGCTGCTGTGGCCCGGCGTGGTGGGCGAGTTCATGAAGTTCCTGCCAATCAGCCAGTTCGCCACCCTGATGGCGGCCCTTGCCATGGCGCTGATCTTCATTCCCGTGCTGGGGGCGCGGTTCGGCCGGGCGCATGGGCCGGTGCTGCCCTATGCCCCCGCCAACCGGCTGGCGGACGAGGATGAAAGCGATCCGGTGGACCCGCCGGCCAGGCTGGAAGGGCCGTATGTGGCCCTGCTGCGTTGGGCGCTGGCCCGGCCTGGCATGGTCATCCTGGCCACCATCGGCCTGTTGATCGGGGTGCAGACCTGGTACGCCACCCATGGCAATGGCGTGGAATTCTTCGCCAATGTGGAGCCGGACAATGCCGCCGTCCTGGTGCATGCGCGCGGCAACATGTCCATCGATGAACGCGACGTGCTGGTCCGGCAGGTGGAAGCCCGCATCCTGCAACTGAACGAGTTTGACAGCGTCTATGCCCGCACCAGCGGTGATGGCAATGGCGGCGGGGGTGGCGATGATGCAGCCCTCGACGTGATCGGCCAGATCCAGCTGGATTTCAAGGACTGGCAGCAGCGGCGCAAGGCCGATGTCATCCTGGAGGATATCCGCCGGCGCACCGCCGACCTGCCCGGCATTCAGATTGAGCTGCGCGAGCAGGAAAGCGGCCCGCCCACGGGCAAGGCCCTGCAGGTCGAACTCTCCTCCCGTTTTCCTGACCTGCTGCCGGCGGCGGCGGCGCATGTGCGGCGCGGCCTGGAAAGCCTGGGCGGCGTCATCGATATCGAGGATAGCCGCCCCCTGCCCGGCATCGAATGGCAGGTGGATGTGGACCGGGCGCAGGCGGCCAAGTTCGGGCTGGATACCTCGGCAGTGGGTGATGCCGTCCGTATGGTGACCAACGGCCTGATCCTGTCCACCTATCGCCCCGATGATACGGATGACGAGATTGACGTGGTCGTCCGCTACCCGGAGGAATACCGCTCCATCGACCGGATCGATGGGGTCCGCGTTGTCACCTCCGCCGGGTCGGTGCCGATCAGCAATTTCGTGACCGTCACGCCAGCGCAGAGGGTCAGTCAGGTGGACCGCGTGGATGGCGAGCGGGTGATGCGGGTGAAGGCCGCCGTCACCTCCGGCACCCTGCCCGATACCAAGCTGACGGAGCTGAAAGCCTGGCTGGTCAAGAACCCGGTCGACCCGCGCGTGGACGTGAATTTCAAGGGCCAGGATGAGGAACAGCAGGAAAGCCAGACCTTCCTGACCAACGCCTTCCTGGCCGGGATGGTCATCATGGCCATCATCCTGGTGACGCAGTTCAACAGCCTGTACAGCGCCTTTCTGATTCTGTCGTCGGTCATCATGTCGACCATCGGGGTGACGCTTGGCCTGATCATCACGGGACAGCCCTTCAGCATCGTGATGACGGGCCTGGGCATCATCTCGCTGGCCGGCATCGTGGTGCAGAACAATATCGTGCTGATCGACACCTATGATCAGTACCGCAAGACAGAGGCCAGCGCCTATGACGCCATCCTGCGCACCGGCGCTGAACGCTTGCGGCCCGTGCTGCTGACGGCGCTGAACACCGTGCTGGGCCTGCTGCCGCTCTGCCTGGGCGTCAATATCGACGTGCTGGAACGGGCGGTGACGGTGGATGCGCCGGCAACCCAATGGTGGACCTCCATTGCCAACGCCATCGTCTTCGGCCTGACCTTCGCCACCCTGCTGACCCTGGTGGTCACCCCCTGCGCCCTGATGCTGCGCGCCCGTCTGCATGATTGGCGCGTGGCCCGCAAGGGGGGCGGGGTGGCACCGGGGGCACCGGCGCTGGACCGCGCGGCGGAGTAAGGGCGATCACAGCGGCGGCGGGGTTGGCCCGCCGCCGCGCACGCGCAGCCGCTCCTCCTCCACAATCAGGACCGCCAGGGCGGGAACCCATTTGCGCAGATTGTCCTTGGCGGAGGCGGCGGGCGGCAGGGTCATGCCCAGTTCTTCGGCCCGCTTGGCCCATTGCAGCCGCTTTGCGACATCGGCCCCGTCCAGGAAGCGCAGGGCAGCCTCTGTGCGGGCCGCCAGCATGCCATCCTCGGCAGCGGCCGCCCGTTCGCCGCGCCGCTGCGCCTTGGGCTTGGCCAGTTCGCGGGCGGCCTGTTCGGCGGCCTGCTTGTCCTTGCGGTGGATGCGGAAGACGCAGCCGACCACGCGCCCACCCCCCCTGCCCCCGCCCTGGCGGATCTCATGCAGGGTGGCGGAGAAATCGCCCAGCCGCCCGATTTCCTCCAGCGCCGGGTCGAGCGCATATTTGCGCAGGTCCTTCCAGTCCTTCAGCTTGTCGACACAACCCAGAACGGCCCGCAGCTCCTCCACCTTGGCCTGCCAATACGGCTCCTCGGCATTGCGGTCGGCATAGCGTTTCAGCACCTCATACATGGTGAGCGCATATTTGCTCTCAAACTCATAGATGATGCGCAGCGACAGATAGGAATATAAGGCTGGTTCGCGCAACCGTTCCGACACCCAGGAATGGAACGTATAGGTCAGCGTCCCCCCCTCGATCCGGCAGGGACCCAGCAGCTGCGCCGACTCCCACCCCGGCGTGCCGTCGGAGCGCAGGTAGTTGAACTGGCACAGCACCTTCTGCAATGTCTCGATACTGGATTTCAGGCGGGTATTGTTCACATCCGCCGTGCCGTCCCGCACCTCTGCCGCGAACCGGCGGATGGAGGCCAGCTCGATCGAATGGCTTTCCACCTTGCCCAGGTTCTCGTAAGCATGGGCCAGCAGATGGTTGAACAGCCGCCGGTCGGCCAGCGACAGGTCGGCATCGGCCTTGATCTCCACGGCCCCCGTGGCTTTCACGAGGGTCAGCGGCGTCTTGCGGGCCTGCGGGGCGGGGCTGGTGGGCTTGGCAACCATGGGCACAGTGTAGGTCGGAGGTAGGGTCCCGGCAACTCCGAATGCCGCCCCCTCCCCCTGGCCATTCCTCCCCTTCACCCCTGGCAATCCCTCCCGTTCGACCCTGGCAAAACCTCCCCCTGACCCTGGCAAAACCTCCCCGGAAGGGGTTGTAAGCCATTGATCCAATGGGGCGATTTCGCCCCTAGGAATCAGTAAAGGAAGTAAAGGAACTTCAGGAAAGGCCGGATTTTGGGGTTGTTCAGAGATATTGCCAGGGCCAGAAATCTGCGCACACAGCCCACGCCAGCGCCGGAATTCGGAGATTATGCCAGGGTTTACAGGGGCTTGGCCTGCCTGACGGGCACGAACGGGCGGACGGCAGGCTCCGGTCAGGGCGAATCGCAGCAGGGCAGCCGCCCGCCAATCGGAGATTTTGCCAGGGTTCACGGGCGGAAATGGGGCCACCAGAACCTCCGAAAGGGGCGTGGACAACAGGTCCTTTCGGAGGTTCAGCCAGTCCGCCGGCAAACCCTTGGAATCCAAGGCCTTCAACAGCACCGATTCGGAGATTTGGCCAGGGCGCCACCGCCGAACGGAGTTTTTGCCAGGGCCAGAATTCAGAGATTTCGCCAGGACAACCCGCCCCCGTGCAACCGGGTGAACCACAAAATCATCTGTGTTGCAGGAGGACAAGGTCACGGCTTTTGATCCTTTATTGAAGGATCATTATCCTATATTAAGCACAGGGGTCCCGAAAGGAAAATTTCCAAGCAGGTTGCGCTCAGTCGGGCAACCAATGTTATGATGGTAGTATTGGGTGAAGGGGAATAGCGACATCATGCAAGATGCAGCAAATGAGGACCGGTATGCGGCCCGCTTTGCCGGTCGGGAAAGGGTCCGCGCATGAGCATTCGCCCCCGTATCACACCGTCTAAGCCAGCGCGCGTTACCTACTTGAAAGTTAAGAATTTCCGTGCGCTCCGGGATGTTGAGTTCAAAGACCTGACGCCACTGACGGTTCTGCTGGGACCCAATGGTAGCGGTAAATCCACGGTTTTCGACGTTTTCGCCTTCCTGTCCGACTGTTTCGAGTTGGGTCTGCGCCGGGCTTGGGACAAGCGCGGTCGTGCGCGCGAACTGAAATCCCGTGGTGGTGAAGGGCCGGTCGAGATCGAGATCAAATATCAAGAGCCCGGGTTTCCCATTATTACTTATCATTTAGCTGTAGATGAAGAACAGGGCGCTCCTGTGGTGGCGGAAGAATGGCTGCGCTGGAAGCGCGGTTCTTACGGCCAACCTTTCCGTTTTCTGCACTACCGTAGAGGTCAAGGAGAGGTGGTGACGGGCGAGATGCCGGACAGTGATGACAGGCGGGTGCCCGCCCCGTTGAAATCCGCTGACCTGCTTGCCGTTAATGCCTTGGGCCAGTTGGCGGATAACCCGCGCGTTGGGGCATTACGCGATTTCATCACGGGCTGGTACGTGTCCTACTTGTCGGCAGATGATGCACGCGGCCAGCCTGAGGTGGGGCCAAATGAGCGGTTGAGCCGCAGCGGCGACAATCTGGCCAATGTCATACAGTATCTCTCCGAACAGCATCCCGATCGGCTTGAGCGGATATTTGACGGTCTACGCCGTCGCGTGCCACGGATCGAAAAGGTTCTGGCAGATCCGATGCCCGATGGACGCTTACTGTTGCAGATAAAGGATGCGCCATTCTCTGCCCCCGTGTTGGCGCGGTTTGCGTCAGATGGGACGCTGAAGATGCTCGCCTACCTTGTCGTGCTGAATGATCCGGCACCGCCCCCCTTCATTGGAATTGAGGAACCGGAGAACTTCTTGCATCCTCGCCTTTTGCAGGAACTGGCAGAAGAATGCCGTGCGGCGACTGCTCGGACCCAACTTCTGGCCACCACACATTCACCATTCTTTCTTAATGCACTGCGTGCCGAGGAAGTGCGGGTCCTGTGGCGTGACGATGCGGGATATACACAAGCACGGCGTGTTGCTGATCTGCCTGGTATTGCTGATTTTACCCACCATGGCGGGTTGCTGGGCCAGTTGTGGATGGAAGGGCATTTCGCGGTCGGTGACCCATTGACGAATGCAGGAGCCCCACTGCGTCGGTTGCTGCCATGACGCATGCGGAACCCAACTTGATCTTTCTGGTAGAGGAACCGTCGATGGAACAGTTCCTGGTCAGTTGGCTAGGGCGTCAACGGCCTGGAGGCCTCCCTTTTCAGATCATCACTTTCCAAGGCAAAAGCGACCTGTTGTCGAATTTGACAAAACGATTGCGGGCCTATGCGGCCTGGGCACCGCCGGAATGGCGCTTCGTTGTTATTGTTGATCGCGATGACGATGATTGCCGTGTATTGAAGCAGCAGTTGGAAACTATCTGCGCGACAGCAGGTTTCCCCACGCGCCGCAATGCAGGGGCGGACTGGCGTTGCCTGACTGCCATTGCAATAGAAGAACTTGAGGCGTGGTATTTTGGCAATTGGGACGCTGTACAGGCAGCCTTTCCCGGCTTGTCGTCAACCATACCTGCCAAAGCTGCATTCCGTGATCCTGATGCCATTGCGGGCGGGACCTGGGAGGCGTTTGAAAGGGTCATGCGTCGGGCTGGTCACTATGGTGGCGGACTGGCTAAACTGGACGCATCGAGGCGGGTCGGCGCCTGCCTGAACCCGCTTAATAACCGCTCTGCCAGTTTTGCTTATCTACTGCGTGGCTTATTTGAAGCCGGTGTAGAGTTATAAAGTACTCCATCAATGCCGTATGCATAGTGGTCGATCGTCATCTGCTCGAGGCAGCACGCTTCGACCTGAACTATAGCCCCCCTCCCCTACCCTTTCAGCAACCGGTCAATCTCGCGGCGCAGGGCCTGCAGGGTCCGGCGGTGGGTGTCGTCGAGCGCGGTCGGAGTTTTGGCCAGGGCCTTGACGCCGCGTTCCATCTGGGTCAGGGCGGTGCGCACGGGGTCGGGCCGGTCCTTGGGCGCTGGTGTCCGCGCCCCCTGCCCTTCCGCCTTGGGCGCGCGGGCCTCGCGCAGGGTCTTGACCGACGCCCCCTGACGCAGCAGGTCCAGAAGCCGGGCGCGCTCGGCCCCGTCGCTGGCGAGCGCCAGTTCCACCATGGCATTGCGCGACAGGTGCAACGTTGCACATTCGGCGGCCATGTCATCGGGCAGGGACAGCAGTTTCAGCACGCGGTTGACCTGTGTCCGGCTCCAGCCCAGGGCGCCGGCGGCGGCTTCTTGTGTATAGGCATGGCGTTCCATCAGGGCCTGGATGCCGCGCGCCTCCTCCAGCGGGGACAGGTCCACGCGCTGGAGATTTTCCACCAGGGCGATTTCCTCGGCATTGCCCGTCGTGACAATGGCGTGCAGCGTGGGCCGGGACAGAAGGCCAAGGGCGCGCCAGCGGCGTTCGCCGGCCACAATCTCATATTCCCCGCGCGTATCGGCCAGGGGGCGGACCAGGATGGGCTGCAACAGGCCCTGGCGTTCGATGCTGTCGGCCAGCTGGCGCAGCGCATCCTCGTCAAAATGCCGGCGCGGCTGATCGGCGCGCGGGTGGACGCGGGCGTGCTCCACCTCGATCAGGCGCGGAAAATCGCGGGAGATCAGGGAGCCGTCGCCGCGTGCGGCGACATCATCCATGGCCCGGCCAAAGGCCGTCTTACCCTTCTGCAACTTCACCGGCAATCTCCCTGGCCAGATGGAAATAGGCCTGCACCGGATGATCCGGGGGCAGGGCCTCCACCGCGATGACATTGTTATAGGCGGCCTGATTGATGCCCGTGCTCATCCGGATCGGATCGAACACGCGGCCAAGGTCGCTGTCGCCCGTGAAGCGGGCGCGCAGATCGGCCAGAACCTCGCGGTCCACCGTCTGGCGTTCGGCATACATGGTGGGCAACACGCCCAGCACCGTCAGGTCATGGTTGGTGAAGCGGCGCACGCGGCCAATGGTCTTCAACAGCAGCGGAATGCCCAGCAGATCGACGGGCCTTGTTGCCACGGGGATCAACACATGATCGGCGGCGTTCAGGGCGTTGATGGTCATGGAGCCCAGGTTGGGCGGCGTGTCGATCAGGATGAAATCATAATCGCCCAGCAGCTCGGCCAGCGCCGCCTTCAACCGCGTCTCACGGCCCACCAGACCGGCGGCACTGTCAAATTCCGCCAGCGCCAGACCCGACGGCAGCACGTCAAAGGTCCGCAGCTTGATGATGGTATCGGCAACCGGCCGGTCATCGACCAGCACGGCATGCAGGGTGGCGCCCTTATCCTCCAGCTCGATAATGTCACAGCCGACCATGGCGGTGGCGCTGGCCTGCGGGTCGGCATCGACCAGCAGGACGCGGAAGCCCAGCCGCGCGAAACTGGCGGCCAGATTAACCGAGGTGGCGGACTTGCCCACCCCGCCCTTCTGGTTGGAACAGGCAATGATGCGCGCGCGCCCCGGCTGTCCACCGCCACCGATCAGGCGCAGCACGGCATCGGGCACCGGCTCCTTGCCGCTTTCCCACCGGCTGATCCGCGCCTTGTCATAGGACCGCCCCAGCGCCTCATTCAGGTGCCGGGCGCAGCCCTCCTGCGTCAACCCCTTGCGCTTGCGAAACGCCTTCAACACCTCTCCCACCATCACCAGACCCTTCACCGGACATGCCGCGTGCAGAGTGGGCGAGGGCAGGGGGGATTGTCAATCAGGTTGACGGTGGGGTGTCAACTGGTTGGGGGGGGGAGGGGTGTGCAACGTTGCACGTTGGGTTAGTCGGCGAAGCCATGTTCCAATATCTGCGCCCAGGTGCGGGGTTGGATGTGGTTCGCCAGTGTGGCCAGAATTTCACCGACATCGGTGGAGAAGCGCCGCATATTGCGCAGGGCTTCGCGGTCAGTGGGGCCCAGAATGTCTTCCCCCTGTTCCTGCACGATGGCGTTCAGATTGTTATATTGGTCGCGCCAATGCACGGCATAGGCTGCTCGGTCGGCGGGGGTCCAGATTTTGGCGTCCGGCATGGTCCATAGACAGATGCGGGGCAGGAATTTTTCAGGGTCCTTCCTGCTTCTGTCCCATATCTCCGCCAGCTCATACATGCAGTTGGGGGAGCGTAGGTACTTGTCGCTTAACACCACAAACACCCGCTCCCCATCGCGCAGCCTGTTCATGAAATTGGGGATGCTGCCGCCTATGCCGATCACATTCTTGTCGCGCAGAATCTCAATCTTATGGGTCTTGGCCGCATCGCACAGGCAATCGACAAAAAACTCGTGCTGGTCCCAGGCATAGGATACGAACCAATTCCGGCCTTGTGGTGTCATCGCAACCAGGGTCAGGGGTGCGTTGTCCGCTTCCCCATCTTTGGCACGGGGTGACCATTTGATACTATTGTCCAGTTCGGCTCCTTTCAGGCCGATCCGGTCAATCGTCGCATAGGTCAGCGACAGCAGACGCGACAGCAGGCCCCTGGCGTCACCGCCCTGGGTACGGATACTGATCTTGCCGCGCCAATCCCGCTCGTCCGGTTGTTCCATCTGTTCAAGGCGGAAACGGCTTTGTGATGCCTCGTCCAGCCCCAGAATGCCCCCGTTCCAGTACAGCGCATGGTGGCCACCCTTCATGCCGCCAATGGCGGATAGGATGCTGCGGATCAGGCCGCCATGCAGGATGGGAAAGGACAGAGTGGCCTCTTCACCCTTTTCTTTATCCTGCCAATGGCGCGCAATATCGTCTGCGACATTGGAATGGTCGGGCAGCAAGTCGGGGGCGATATATTCCGCCACCTCCATCCCCATTTCCCGTACCGTCCGGGTTTTAAAGCAGATGCCGCAGGACACCATCATGGACAGGAACAGTTCCTGTTCTTCGCGGCTGTATTTCTGCCAGATCACGCGGGCCAGCAAATCCCGCGTGAACCGCCCACGTCCTTGGCGCAGCGTCTTTAACGCCCCGTTCTGCCGGTCAAACAGGGCGTAGATGGCGTCCAGCGCCCATTGCTGGTTCAACACGATCTGATTGTCGAACAGGCCGTCGCGGTGGAATACGGTTCCATCGCCGTTCAGCCAGGATAAAAGCGTGGTGGGGTCGGACCCCATCCCGGTTGTCGCGCACAGATACCTGAACGCCTCCATCGACATCAGATGCTCGGTCACCGGCCTGGAACGAAGGTCCGCGCGGACTTGCTCCCATCCCTGCCCGATCTGGGCGGTGTGACCGTTCTGCTGGTCACGCATCCATCGGACGGCGTCCCCTAACCGGGCTGTTAGGCCCGCCCAGCCATGGCCTGTCTTGGTTGACAGGGATAGGGGACGCCAGGGGAAGGGCATGTCCTTCACCTCCTCTGCGGTCACATGGGGCGGGTCACCTTCGACGGTGACGCTGTCACATTTGCTCTGTACGGGGATGATGGGGCTGTTTGCCGGACCCTGAAGCCGTACCAGCGACAACCAATAGCGCAAAGGGTAGTCGCGGAACCATTGATCATCGCTGCCATGACGGGGGCGCCTCTCGGTTTCCTTGTCCCAGACCAGAAGCTGAATCGCCGGGCTGTTCAGGAAAAGGGAATGGGTGCCATGATAGATGTCCTGCCCCCCGAAATCCCAGACCGACAGGGTGACAGGGATGCCGTTAATGGCGGGCAGTTTGGCGCCGTTGATCCGAATGCCATGGGTGCTGTCCCAATCGGGATTGAAGGTAAATTTCTCATCGCAAAGACGGTTGGTGATCTGCGTCTTGCCAACACCACCATTGCCCAGGATCAGCAGCTTGATGTGGGCATCGGTTGCCGCCTTGCCTTTTTCCAGATCAGCAAAATAGGCGCGCAGCCGGTCAAGGCAATTGTCATCCCATGTCTCCGACAGCACACCGGACGCTGGAACATTGGGGATGGGCGCCCCGCCGAGGTGCAGGTGCCGTAGATGCGGCAAGGCGAGAAGGGGGCGAAGGTCAGAGGTGATGGAACAGCCGAAGAATAGGAGGCTTCTTAGGCCTTTGAGTCTATGGAGGGGGCTGAGGTCGCTGATCCCTGTGTCGTTGCAATAGAGGGTTTGCAGGTTTGTGAGTTTCTGGAGGGGGCTGAGGTTGCTGATCCTTGTGTGGTCGCAAGACAGGGTTTGAAGGTTCGTGAGTTTCTGGAGGGGGCTGAGGTCGCCGATCTCCGTGTCGTCACATTTGAGTCTTCGCAGGTGGGTTAGTGTGACGATTTCGTTAGGCAGACGGGTCAAATCCAGCCCGCTCAGATCCAACTTTTCCGTCTTCTCCCTGGCTTCCTTCTCAATCCGCGCCAGTGCCTCTTGATACCCGTCCATGCCGCCCTGATCCCCGCCTGAAGGTCCGCTGTCTGTTGCGCGTGATAGGTTAGCTTAAGGGGGCGTGGACAATCAATTCAGGTGGTGGGGAAGGGGGCGGGGAGGGGGAGCTTCCGGTCAAAAGAAGGCCGCTCTAACTACTGATTTTCCCCGCCCTTTATGGCATAATGCTCGCCACATCCCCCGACCCGTGCCCGCATTCCCTTTCGGAGCTGACTGCTTTCGGAGTGGGAAAGGTGCGCCCTCCAAAACAGGGGATGCTGAAACAGGGTATGATTTTCTGTTTCACTTGGTTGCACGGGGGCGGGTGGTAGCAGCCACCGACCCTTCACCCCACCCGCACCCGCCGCATCACCACGGCCCGGTCTGCCGCACTGACGCCGTAATGCCCCAGCCATTCCGGCAGGCGGGTGGCGGCGGTTTGGATGCGGTCGAAGCTTTCGGCGGCGTCGGTGGCGCTTAAGCCGAAGCGGTCGAAGGATGTCCGGGCCTGGGCCGGGTCGGCCTCTGCGGTGCAGCCGCGGGCGGGGCGGAGGACCAGGGCGCGGGCGGCTTGGGGCACGATGTCGAAAACGGGGGAGAGGCGCCAGCCGTTTCCGTCATCAATGAAGGCGTGGTTGTGCAGATGGTCGTCGGTATTGTTCAGAAAACAGTTCAGCAGCATGCGTTCATAAAGCGCGCGGGCGCAGTCCTTGATGCCCGACCGGCGGGCGATGATGGCGAGGTCGGCATAGGACGCGCCGTCGGGCCGGTAGGTGCCGGGGGGATAGCCCAGCACGGTGGCGGCGCTGGAATAGGGCAGGCGGCGGGGGCCGTTGCGGTCAAAACGGCGGACCAGCAGGACGGAGCGGCCCGCCACTTCCGTCACCCGATGGTCGGGCGTCTCGATCCCGGCCTCGCGCGCCACCGACAGGCAGGCGGCCTCCACCCGTTGATGGTCAAAGGCATCGTCGCGGGCCCGCATCTTGGCGATCCAGGCCTCGCCCTCCACCCGGATGCGGGCCTTGGGCCGGGCCCCGCCAATATCGGCGGCACTGTCCAGCAGGCGGGCCAGATGGGACGCCGTGGCCATCCCGGCCTCCACCGCGTCCGCCGCATCGGCCAGGGACGCCAGATCATCCTGTTCGCTGGGCAGGTCCAGCAGGGCAGGGGAGGGGACCCAGATGGCGGGGCCGCTGGCGTCGGGGCCGAATTGCAGATGCCCGACCCGGTCGCCACCGGCGGCGGCGATATATTCGGGTGCAGCCAGGGGCACGTCGGGATAGGCCATGGCCAGGATGGCCTTGCCCCAGCCATCGGGGCTGGCATCATAAAAGGGCAGGGGCAGTTCGTGCGGCGGCACCGATTGACAGGCGCGCGTGCGCAGCGGCAGGCCGGATGCTGCCAACGGCGCCGCATCGGGCCGGGCCAGCCAGTCGCGGTCATAGCGGAAGGTACCCAGCCGTCCGCGCGCCCCCTCAAACCGGATGATCCCGGCCAGGACGGGGCCGTCAACGGTGTCGGCGAAGACATGCATGCCGGCCAGGCGGCCCGACGCATCAACCGGCCAGGCGGCCGCCGCGCTGTCGCCCATGGATTTCCTCCATCTCTTCGCCCAGGGGATCGGCGGCCAGCAGGTCGGGCAGTCTTTCCAGATAGCCGAGTGCGGCCATCACCTTGACCAGCAGGCCTATATTCACCGTCTCCCGCCCCTGTTCCAGGGCGATATAGGTCTTGCGCGTCACGCCGGCCCGGTCGGCCAACTCCGCCTGGGACAGGTTGCGCCGCAGCCGCGCCAGCCGCACGCGGCGGCCCAGAAGGTCCAACGCGTCGGCCTCCGGCGCGCTGAGCAGGACGGGGCGTTTCATCAATGTACCCTTTAAGGATCAAAAAACCTGATTTTGTATCTTAAAGGGGATGATAGGGGGATCGGGGCCGTGGGTCAACGGCCCCTGCCGTCAGGCCCCGCAATGCTGGCGGATGAAGTCGCGATGGGTGGGCATGTAATCGGCGGAATTGCTGATCGCGTCCTTGATATGGTCCAGCCGCGCCTTGGTTTCATCCAGGCTGAGGATGTTGGCCACGGGGTCGTAACCGCGCGGCACCATCAGCTGTCCCAGCATGACGGCGAACCAGCTGGTGTCGTTGAACAGTTCCTCATTCTCGCGGAAGGTCCGGCCATGGGCCATGAAGACATCCATCTTTTCCTGCAACCGCTCTGGCACCGGCATGGTGCGGCAATAGTTCCAGAAGGGGGTGTCGTCGCGTTCGGTGGCCTTGTAATGCAGGATCAGGAAGTCGCGGATTTCGGCATATTCGGTGGTCAGGATGCGGTTATAGCGGTCGCGCGTGACGGGATCGAAATCCAGATCCGGAAACATGGCCATCAGGCGCGACAGGCCCGACTGGATCAACCAGATCGAGGTTGATTCCAGCGGTTCCAGAAAGCCCGACGACAGGCCGATGGCGACCACATTCTTGTCCCACATCTTCCGCCGGTGCCCCGTCTGAAACGGCACGAAGCGCGGATCGGCCAGGGGCTTGCCATCCAGGTTGGAGAGCAGGAGCGACACCGCCTCATCATCGCTCATATATTCGGAGCAGAAGACATGGCCATTGCCGATCCGATGCTGCAGCGGGATGCGCCATTGCCAGCCGGCCTTGCGGGCCGTGGAGCGGGTATAGGGCGCCATGGCCTCTGTCCCCTCGCACGGCACGGCGACGGCGCGGTTGCAAGGCAGATGGTGGGACCAGTCGACATAACCGGCCTTCAAGGTGCCTTCGATCAAGAGGCCCCGGAAGCCGGAGCAGTCGATGAACAGGTCACCCTCCACCTTCGTGCCGTCGGCCAGCTCGACCGATTGCACAAAGCCGGTTTCCGGATGCTGATGCACCCGCACGATCTTTCCCTCCCGCCGCACCACGCCGCGCGCTTCGGCAAAGCTACGCAGGTAGCGGGCATAAAGCCCGGCGTCGAAATGGAAGGCATAGGCGATTTCCGACAAAGGCGAGCGACCGGCATTGATGGCGCGCATGAACTTGCCCCGCGCACTGGCCACGGCCTGCAAGGACCAATCCTCGATCCGGTCAACCAGCCCCGCCTGTTTCAGGCGCAGCCAGTAGGCGTGGAAGGACACACCCTCCATATGCAGGCCGATATGGCCGAACGGGTGGAAATAGGTATGGCCCTTGCGGCCCCAATCCACGAACTGGATGCCCAGCTTGAAGCTGCCCTTGGTTGCGCGCAGGAATTCATCCTCGTCAATGCCCAGCATGCGGTTGAAGGTCGCCATCTGGGGGATCGTCGCCTCGCCCACCCCGACGATCCCGATCTCATCGCTTTCGACCAGCGTGATCTCGGCATAGTCAGGGCCCAGGATGCGGGCGAAGGTCGCCGCACTCATCCACCCGGCGGTACCGCCGCCAACGATGGTGATGCGGCGGATACGGCGGTCGCTGCTCATGATTTCCTCGCGGGGACGTTGCGGGCCAGGAAGTCGCCATGGCCGGGCATGGCATCGGCGGCGCGGGCAAAGACGGTGCGCAGACGGTCAAGATTATGGCGGACAAGGCCGGGGTCAATGGTATCGACCAGCGGGTCCCAGCGTTCGGGGATCACCCCCTGGCCCAGCAGGACCGCGATCCAGCTATTCTCGCTGAACAGCTCATCCTCGAACCGGAACAGCCGGCCACAGGCGCGGAACAGGTCGATCTTCTGGCGCAGGCTGTCGGGGATATCCATCGAGGCCGCGCGCTGCCAGAAGGGCTCAACCCGGTCATTGGCGACATAGTGCAGGATGATGAAATCCCGCACCTGTTCGAACTGCATCGCAGACAGCCGGTTATAGGCGTCCTCATTGGCCGGGTTGAAGGAGCGGTCGGGGAACAGGGCCAGCAGCTTGGAAATGCCAGCCTGGATCAGGTGGATCGACGTGCTTTCCAGCGGTTCCAGAAAACCAGAGGCCAGACCCAGCGCCACGCAATTGCGGTTCCACATTTTCCGCCGGCGCCCGGTGGTGAAGCGCAGCGGGCGCGGATCGGCCAGGGCGGGGCCTTCCAGATTGGATAGCAGCGTATCGGCGGCCTGTTCGTCGCTCACAAACTGGCTGCAATAGACATAGCCATTGCCGGTACGGTGTTGCAGCGGGATGCGCCATTGCCAGCCGCCGTCGCGCGCGATGGCGCGGGTATAGGGTTTGGGCGGGCCGATATTGGCCGACGGCACCGCCAGCGCCCGGTCACAGGGCAGCCAGTGCGTCCAATCCTCATACCCGCTATTGAGCGCCCCTTCGATCAGCAGACCGCGGAAGCCGGAGCAATCGATAAACAGGTCGCCCTCCAGCCGCCGCCCATCGGTCAGCACCACCGCTTCGATGAACCCGTCCGTGGGGCGCAGCGGCACCGACGCCACCTTGCCCTCCAGCCGCCGCACGCCCCGCGCCTCGGCATAGCGGCGCAGATAGGCGGCATAAAGCCCGGCATCGAAATGATAGGCGTAGGTGATCTGGGACAGGACCGACGAAGGGTCCGGCACGGGCCGGGCGAATTTCTCCTTGTTCGCCATGGTGGCGCAGAGATTGTAATCGTCGATGCCGCTGGCCAGGCCTTGGGCGTGCAGCTTCAGCCAGAATTGGTGGAACTTCACCGCCTCCATATCAAAGCCGAAGGCCCCGAACGGGTGGAGGTAGCGCGGGCGCGCCGTGGTCCAGCCTTCGAACGCGATGCCCAGTTTCATGCTGCCCTGGGTCTGGGACACGAAGTCGTTTTCGTCCAGACCCAGCAGGGCGTTGAATTGCCGGATGGGCGGGATCGTCGCCTCGCCCACGCCGACGGTGCCGATCTCGTCGCTTTCCACCAGGGTGATGCGGGTGGCGCCATTGGCCGACAGGCGCGACAGGGCGGCGGCGGCCATCCAGCCGGCGGTGCCGCCGCCGACAATGACGATCTGACGGATCGGATCGGGGCTGCGCGTCATGGGGTCCCTCCCAGCAGCTGTGCCAAGGCCTGTGCATGGGGCGGCATTTCCTTTGCGGCATGCAGCAGCACACCGCGCAACCGCTCCAGATGCCCGATAACATCCGCATCCGACAGGGCATTGGCCTGCACATCGCCGCGCCGCGCCCGGATGCCGGCATTGTCCATCAGGTTGATCCAGTCGGGCCGGTCGAACATCTCGCCATCATAAAGCGGGATGCGTCCCCGGCTTTCATACATTGACAGCTTATGGGCCAGCGGTTCCGGCAGATCCATAGCGCGGGCCGCGTCCCAGAAGGGTTCGCCCGTCCTGCCATTAGCCTTGAACCGCAGGATCAGGAAATCACGCGCCCGCTCCGCCTCCTCCGCCGCTTGCCGGTTGAAGGAAGGGGCCTCCGGTCCGCTGCCGGGGGATACCGGATAATGCGACAGCAGGCGGTTGATGGCGGAGGTCAGCAGGGCAAGGGCCACGCCGCCGACCGGGTCCAGCAGACAGGCGGATGCACCCAGGAAGATGGTATTGCCATCCCAGGCCCGGTCCCGCCGCCCGCTGATGAAGCGGCCAGGGCCGCTGCCCAGCCGCGTCACAAAGGCGCCCCGGCGCAGGGGGATGCGGCGGGTCCAGCCGGCAGCATCGGCACTGTGCAGGGCATAGGGCGGGGGGGAGCCGTCGGCGGCTACCGGTTCCACCGCGAACCGGTCACAGGGCAGCCAGTGCCGCCAATCGTGCCAGTCGTTGCCGGGGTCGGCCAGCAGGGCACGTGGCCCCGTGGCGTCAATGAACAGATCGCCCGTCACCTCCCTATCATCGGCCAGGACCAGGGCCGCCACCTTTCCCACCCCATCCCGCCGCACATGCGACAGCGGGGCAGGGGACAGGCGGGCGCCGGCGGCCAGCGCCTGGGCCTTGGCCAGTTCCGTCAGACCGCGCAGATCGGCAAAGCCGCCGGGGGCCAGGGTGGACAGGACCGAACGCGGATCGGGCGACGGCAGGGCGAAACGTTCGGCCTGTGCGGCCAGGGTTGCCAGCGAATAATCCGTCATCCGCACCTGGACACCCGCCGCGCGGGCCCGCCAGATCAGATGATGGAAGGCGACACCCTTCAGGTCCGCCCCCGTCTGTCCGAATGGCAGGAAGCTGACGGTGCCCGGCCCGTCCCAGCCCTGGAAGGCGGTGCCCAGGCTGAACCCGCCGCCACCGGCGCGCAGGATGTCTGCCGGATTGACGCCCAGCAGGGTCGCCAGCCCCTCCACCCCGCCGGGCAGCAGCGGCGCGGCGGGGCCGAACGGGTCCAGACTGTCATCGGCGCCGGGCACGGGGACAATCGTCACCGACCCGCCGCGCCCCGCATGATTGCGGGCGATGGCAGCCGCCGCCAGCCAGCCGACAATCCCGGCCCCGGCAATGACAATATCGTGCAGCGGCTTCATGCCGGCACCTGCGCCTTGTAGCGGGACAGGATGTCACTATGGGCGGGCATGCTGGACGCCGCACGACGGCAATTTTCCGCCTCTATCGCGATCAGCCGGTCGATCTCCGCATCGGGCACCAGGGCGGCGCGCGGGTCCACATGGGTCGGCAGGATATTCTGACCCAGATAGACAGCGATCCAGCTGGGTTCCAGGAACATGCCGTCGCGGTACAGGGTCACGATGCCGCGTTCCTTGAACAGGTCCATCTTGGTGGCCAAGCTGTCAGGGATGGCCATGGTGCGGCAATGGTTCCAGAAGGGGGTATCGTCGCGCTGGGTCGCCACATAATGCAGGATGATGAAATCCCGCACCCGTTCATATTCCAGATCCATCAGCCGGTTGAACTCCACCGCGTCCAGCGGGTCCATGTCCCGGCTGGTGGGGAACAGGTCCAGCAGCCGGCCGATGCCCAGCTGGATCAGGTGGATCGACGTGCTTTCCAGCGGTTCCAGGAACCCTGCCGACAGGCCGATGGCCACGACATTGCCCACCCATTGCCGCTTGCGCTTGCCCGTGGTGAAGCGCAGGCGGCGGGGGGCGGCCTGAGGCGGGTGGTCCAACTGGGCCAGCAGCGCCTGTTCGGCGGCGTCATCCGTGATAAAGCCGCTGCAATAGACATGGCCGTTGCCGGCCCGGTGCTGCAACGGGATGCGCCACATCCAGCCGGCATCGCGTGCGGTCGCGCGGGTATAGGGGGCAGGGGGACCGTCATTGGCGCAGGGCACCGCCACCGCCCGGTCGCAGGGCAGGAAATGCGTCCAATCCTCATACCCCGTCTTCAACGCCCCCTCGATGATCAGGCCGCGAAAGCCCGAGCAGTCGATGAACAGGTCGGCCTCGATTCGCTCCCCGTTTTCCATGGTCACGGCCTCGACATGGCCGTCGGTGCTCAACGACACGTCGCGCACCTTGCCCTCCGTCCGCACCACGCCCCGCGCCTCCGCATATGACCGCAGATAGGCGGCATAAAGCCCGGCATCGAACTGATAGGCATAGGAGAAGGTGGAGAAGAAGCTGGACGGGTCGGGCGACGGGTGGCCGAAACGGCCCAGGCGAGCCGCCTGGATGGGCAGCGACACGGCATCCAGCCCGCCCGCCGGCACGCGGCCCGTGCGGCGCGCGCGGGTCCAGTGATGATGGAAGGGCACACCGCCAATATCGCGGCCAAAGGCGGCGAAGGGATGGATATAGGCATCGCCCTTGCGGCCCCAGTCCCGGAACTCAATCCCCAGCTTGAAGGTGGCCTCGGTGCGCGACATGAAGTCGGCCTCGTCAAAGCCCAGACTGGCGTTGAAATGCCGGATATGGGGCACCGTCGCCTCGCCCACACCCACGGTCCCGATCTCTGCGGATTCGACAAGCCGGATGGAAACGCCGGTACCGGCCAGCTTCGCTGACAGCGCTGCCGCTGTCATCCATCCCGCCGTGCCACCCCCCACGATGAGGGCGGATACTGGAGATTGCATATTTATAATATTTGTTTTCATTATTCCTCCCGTTACTCGGAATGTTAACGCTCACGTCTGTGGACCGTCAATGTGCGTGCGCCGCGACGGGCCTTTTGCTGCAACGCAATAACAGCAAACGCTTTTTTGTTAGCCTTAACATAACAACGCTTGACGTTAGGGCAGGTCCTGACTACCAATTATTCTTGTTCAAAGCGCAAATCTAAAAATGCTAGCGCTAACATGGGAGGAAATGGGGATGGGTGTAATGGATCGCCCCCGTAAGGGGTTGCGGCAGCGTCACGTCTTTGGCCGGACGCTGCAAGGCGGGGTTTCCATCGCGGCCTTGTGCGCCATTGCGACGGTTCTGCCGGCACAAGCCCAGCAGTTACAAAATGATACGCCCGTGGGTGGGCAGGCCCCGGCACCGGTGGCTTCTTCTGTTACCGGAAATGACAGCGCTGTTCTGGTGGCTCAGGCGGCCACGCCGGCCGCCGATGGCTCGTTGGAAGAGATCATCGTCACGGGCTTCCGCAAGTCGCTGCAAAGCGCGCAGGACATCAAACAGAACGCCGACAGCATCGTCGACAGCGTGACCGCCGAAGATATCGGCGCGTTGCCCGACCGTTCGGTGACCGAGGCGTTGCAGCGTATCCCCGGCGTCTCCATCAACCGGTTCGCCGCCGGTATCGACCCTGACCATTTCTCGGTCGAAGGGTCGGGCGTGGTGGTGCGCGGCCTGACCTATGTCCGGTCCGAATTCAACGGTCGTGAGGCGTTCAGCGCCAATAACGGCCGTGCGCTTGGCTTTGCCGACGTGCCGTCCGAACTGATGGGCGGCGTGGACGTGTTCAAGTCGCCGACCGCCGACCGTATCGAAGGCGGCATCGCCGGCGTCGTGAACCTGCGCACCCGCAAACCGTTCGACAGTGCCGAGCGCATGCTGGCCGCGTCCGCCGAAATGTCCTATGGCGATTTCGTGAAGAAGACGGCGCCCACCGGCTCCATCCTCTATTCCGACCGCTGGGATACCAAGATCGGTGAGATCGGCCTGCTGGGCAGCGCCGTCGGTTCGCAACTGAAGACCCGCGCCGACCGTTTCCAGTTGTCCAGCTTCCGCGTCCGCAATCTCTATTCCAATGGCGACGTGGTCCAGAACCCCGACGGACAGACGCCTGCCACCATCACCGATCAGGTCCTGTTCCCGCGCGGCGCGGTGGTCGGCACGCAGGAATTCGACCGTCAGCGTTATGGCTATGCCGGTGCCGCGCAGTGGCGCAGCCCCGACAATTCGATGGAAGCCGTGTTCACCTTCCTGCGGTCCGACAGCCGTCAGGCCTGGACCGAACATGCCGTCGAAATCGCGACCGACAACGTTGCCAACAATGGCGACAGCCGCCGCGTTCCGGGCACCACGCTGGAATTCGACAGCTCCGGCATGTTTGAAAGCGGCGTGATCACCGGCCCCAATGGCTGGCGCGCCGATCAGAATACCGGTTCGGCCCGCGTGCCGATCAGCGGCCTGCAGAGCAACAATATCCGCCGTGACCATGATGAAAAGCTGGTCACCGACGATTACGGCTTCAATTTCCGCTGGGACGTGTCGGAGAATCTGGGCGTCAATTTCGACTATCAGCATGTGAAGTCGAAGACCTGGATCATGGATAATGGTCTGTGGACGTCGAGCTATCAGGATGTCGCCATCGACATGAATGGTGGCAAGGGCTATCCCACGGTCGAATTCCGGGCACCGCAGGTCTGCTCCGGTCCGGCCCAGAATTATACGACGGGCTGCTCCGGTGCGATCGGCACGGCCAACAATCCCAGCTATTTCGGGCCTGGCCACACGACCTTCGCCGACCCGTACAATGCCTTCTACCGCTCGGCCATGGACCATATCGAAGACAGCGACGGCAATTCCGACGCCGCCCGCATCGACTTCGATTACAAGATGGAAGATAGCAGCTTCTTCAAGTCGGTGCAGGCCGGTTACCGCTATGCCGACCGCCGTCAGACGGCGCGTTTCTCCACCTATAACTGGGGTCGTCTGTCCGAACAGTGGGGCAATGACGGTCCGGTCTGGCTGACCGATCCGGTGGATAACACTGTCGGCGGCACCGGCGGTACGGCCCCCACCCAGTTCGAGAACTTCACCTATCCGAAATTCTTCCGCGGCAAGTTCCCCGATCCGCTGCTGGGTCAGGGCCGAGTGTTCTATTCGGGCAATTCGGTGAAGGATTATCAGGCCTATATCGCCTATGCCGGCGCCATTAACCGCGAATGGGAACCCACCGTGACGGGTGCCGATGGCGTGGTGCGCAATGGCGGCTGGAACGCGCTTGGCAACCGGGCAGGCGTTGTCGCCGGTACGCCCTTCCTGCCGGGTGAAATCAACCCGATCCGGGAAGAGAATAATGCCGGCTACCTGCTGACCAAGTTCGATACGGACTTCAAGAATGGCTGGAACCTGAGCGGTAATGTCGGTGTCCGTTACACGACGACCGACCGTACTGCGGATGGCTTCCTTGCCTTCCCGACGCCCAGCTCCGCGTTCCCCACGGATGCGGCCTGTACCGAGGCCATCACGGAGGCCGCCACCAGCGGTCAGGCCATCCCGGCCTTCTGTACCTTCACGCCGGCGGTGCGGGCACAGGCGCGCGCCTATACCAACAACGCCCTGACGCCCAGCAGCGTGAAGATCAACTATGATTACTGGTTGCCCAACCTGAACATGAAGCTGACCGTCGATGACGGGGTGCAGTTCCGTGCGTCCTATTTCAAGGGCGTGGCGCCGCCATCCACCGGCCTGACGCGTAATTTCTTCAACGTCAACCTGAACACGATCCAGAATGTCGATGCCAATGGCAACGCCATTGTCGGCAGCTACCGCCTGCAGGGTGAATTCAACGCCGGCAACCCGTATCTGCGTCCCACCACCGCCGACAATTATGACCTGACGGCGGAATGGTACTTCTCCAATGTCGGTCAGCTGACGGGTTCGCTGTTCTACAAGCGCCTGAAGGGCGTGTTGACCAACAGCACGGTCCGTTACCCGCTGACCAACAATGGCGTCACCTTCGACAGCATCGTGACCACCCCGGTCAATGCAGAGGAAGACGGCAAGATCAAGGGCTTCGAAATCGCCTATCAGCAGACCTACGATTTCCTGCCCAGTGTCTTCTCCGGTCTGGGTCTGCAGGCCAACTATACCTATGTCGACAGCAAGGGCGTGCCGCAAAGCACCCTGTCGGAAACCGACCCGGATGTGGGTGCGGGCCGTGTGACGACGGTGGACATGACCAAGCTGCCCTTGCAGGGCCTGTCGAAGCATCAGTTCAACATCACGCCCTTCTGGGATTACGGCCCGATCTCCGCTCGCGTCTCTTATTCCTGGCGGTCGGATTTCGTGCTGACGATCCGCGACGTGATCTTCCCGTACGATCCGATCATCAATGAATCGGGCGGGCAGTGGGATGCGTCGTTCTTCTACAGCTTCAACGACAACTTCAAGTTCGGCGTTCAGGGCGCCAATCTGCTGAACCAGGTCACCAAGACCTCGGCGGTGGTGACGGGTCCGGATGGCGAGAATGTGAAGGTGCCGCGCGGCTGGTACATGAACGACCGCCGTATCACGGCTGTGGCCCGCTTCACCTACTGATCCTCTTACTTCTCTCCTCAAGGCCTTGGGCGCTGTCGTTCTGCGACAGCGCCCATTTTTTTGGCCGTGACACCCCGGTGATCAGACCGGCCCCCGCCGCATCATTCAGCCATCTGGCGGCACCATGTGGCTGCCTCCGACAGCAGGGGCTGTACCGCCGGCGTTACGCCGGTCATGTGGATGAAGGCGTGGATCAGTGACGGGCAGGGCCGGTGGGTGACCGCCACGCCGTCGCCCGACAGTCGGGCGGCAAGGGCCTGGCCTTCATCCCCCAGCGGGTCGAAGCCGGCGGTCAGCAGCATGACGGGCGGGCAATGGCCCATCGCCCCACGATCCAGGAAATTGTAACGGGCATCGCCGCGCCGCGCATGGTCGGGCAGGGCCATGGCGGCGAAGGCCTGTATCGACCGTTCGGTCAGCAGATAATCACGGCCCAGCCGCGCGCGGCCCGGAAAGTCCCGCACAAAGGACACGACCGGATAGAACATCAGGACACCGGCGATATGGGGGCTGTCGACGGGTGCATCCAATGCGGTGGCCAGCGCGAGGCTGGCACCGGCGGAATCCCCGGCGATGATCACCCGGTCCGGGTCCAGATCCCAGGAACGGCCCTCGCGCCCAATCTGGGCCAGGATGGACAGGGCGTCGTCATAGGCCGCCGGCAAGGGATGTTCGGGCGCCAGACGGTATGTGGCGGCCAGCACCGGCAGGCCCGACAGGGTGGCCAGCCGGCGGCACGCCATCTCGTGACTGTCCAGCCCGCCCGCCACGAACCCGCCGCCATGGAAATAGAGGATGGCCGGGGCCGGCCCCTCTCGCCCGCCTGCCGGACGATAAAGCCGCCCTTCCAGCGGGCCACCCGCCCCGGTCAGCGACAATGTCTGCACCGTCAGGGGATCGGCGGGGGGCGGCCCTTCCATCATGCGGCAATTTTCCGTCATGACAGCCCGGATCACGCCAACCGGCAGGTCCCCCATATCCGGCTGTCCCAGGCCATTGATATGCGCCAGCATGCCGGCGATTGCCGGGTCAAGCTCGGTCATGGTGTCCCCCTGTTATAAGGTTGGCATCGGGGTGCCGGGCATCAGGATGATCGGCTTGATCACCTGTCCGCGCTCCGACGCCTCAACTGCCTTATTGATCTCTGCCAGCGAATAGAAGTGCACCAGCCGGTCAAAGGGCAGGTGGCCGTCGCGGTAGAGGTCCACCAGCCAGGGGATGAAGGTTTCGGGATCGGCATCCCCCTCCACCACCCCGCGCAGGCGGCGACCGCCGCTCAACAGATGGCCGCCATCGACGGCGATGTCCTGCCCATGGGCGATGGCACCCACCACGGCGCATTCACCCATGGGGGCCAGCATCAGGATGCCGCTGCGGATGACATCGGCCCGCGCGGTCGTGTCGATGCTGTAATCGACGCCCACCCTTTGAGTCAGGGCCAGGATGGCGGCGACGGTATCGGTGCCGGCGGGATCAATCACATCCGTGGCGCCCAGCGACAGGGCCATGTCGCGGCGGGCCGGTTGCGGATCGATGGCGATGATGCGTCCGGCCCCCACCATTTTGGCCGCCATGATGGCGGACAGGCCCACGGTGCCGGCGCCTAAGACCACCACGCTTTGCCCGGCCCGTATCTTCAGGGCGTTGGTGACGGTGCCCACCCCCGTCATCACGCCACAGGCCAGCGGCCCCAGCAGGGCGGTGGGCACATCGTCCTGCACCTTCACGACATTGCGTTCATGCGCCAGGGCATGGGTGGCAAAGCTGGACTGGCCGAAAATATTACCATGGATGGGGGTGCCATCCTGTGACAGGCCGCTGCTGCCATCCAGGCGGGACCCGAAGAAATTGCGGGGAAAGAACTCCCGGCAATAAGACGGGGTGGCGCCGGCGCAGGCCGGGCAGGTGCCGCAGGTGTTGAAGCTGATCACCACCGCATCGCCGGCTTTGACCTTGCGCACCCCGGCCCCCACCGCCTCCACGATGCCGGCGCCTTCATGGCCCAACACCACGGGCTGCGGCACCGGCAGCAGCCGGTCACGCATCACCATGTCGGTATGGCAGATGCCAGTGGCCAGGATGCGGACCCGCACCTCCCCCGGCAGAGGGTCTTCGATATCAAGCTGTTCCAGGGTGAACGGGCCGCCCGTCTGGCGGGTCACCGCTGCCGTGATCTTCATGATGGGCACCCTTTCAGAACGGATAGGCGGGCGGGCGTGTCTTCACCGTGGACCAGCGCCAGGTGGAGAACTCATCCCAATTGGCGGGGCCGCTGATGCGTCCGCCATTGCCGGACAGGCCGAAGCCGCCAAACGGGGCCGAAGGATCGGCCAGCACCGTCTGGTCATTCACATGCAGATGGCCGACCCGCAACTGAGCGGCCACGGCCCTGGCCCGTGACAGGTCGGCGCCGATGACGGCACCGGCCAGACCATAGGCGGTAGCATTGGCCAGCCACACCGCCTCTGCATCGTCCTGAAACGTCGTGATGACCGCGACGGGGCCGAACAGTTCCTCATTGAAGGCCGGCATGCCGGGGCGCACATCGGCCAGGACGGTGGGCGCATAGAAACGGTCATCAATGCGCCCGCCGGCCAGCAGCTTCGCGCCCGCCTTCACACTGTCCTGAACGATATTGTCCAGCCGCTGCACCTGCTGCGGCGTGATCAAGGGACCCAGCGCCACATCGGGGTTCAGGTGCGGGTCGCCCACGGGCAATCGTCTGGCCTTCTCCACCAGCCGGTCCGTCACCGCGTCGGCGATCCCCTGCTGCAACAGGATACGGCCAGTGGCCATGCAGATCTGGCCTTGATGCAGCCAGGCACCCCAGGCGGCGTTGGCGGCGGCCAGGTCGGGATCGGCATCGTCCAGCACGATCAGCGGGTTCTTGCCGCCCAGTTCCAGCTGCACCTTCTTCAGGTTCTCCCCGCACAGCGCACCGACGCGTCGCCCGGCCCGGGTGGAGCCGGTGAAGGACACCATGGCGACGGCCGGATTGGTGCACAGTTCCTCCCCCGCCTCCGCATGACCGGGCAGGACATGCAGCAGGCCGGGCGGTAACCCTGCGGCTTCGAACAGTTTGGCGATGATCAGGCCGCCCGACACCGGCGTGCGCGGATCGGGCTTCAGCAGGACCGCGTTGCCGGCGGCCAGCGCCGGGGCCACGGCCCGTAGCGACAGAACCAGCGGGAAGTTAAAGGGGGAGATGACGCCAACCACCCCCAGCGGTACCCGTTCGGCAACGCTGTCCGTGCCCGGATCGGCGGGCAGGACATGGCCGCGCGGTTCCATGGCCTGGGCCGCCGCATGCTCGATAAAGCCGACGGCATGGTCCGGTTCCAGCCGCGCCTTGGCCTGGATCGACCCGCCTTCACGCACCAGCCATCCCGCCACCTCGTCCCGGTGTTGGCGCAGCAGGTCGGCGGCCCGGCGCAGGATGGTGGCCCGCGCACCGGGATGCAGTGCGGCCCAGGCCGGTTGCGCCTGCACCGCCCGTTCTGCCGCTGCCGCCACTTCTGCGGCACCGGCCAGACCGACGCTGACCAGAGGCTTGCCCGTCGCCGGTTCCATGACGGGCAGGGGGCCGGCACCGGGGCGCCAGCCGCTGCTGTACAGCAGCCCGTGCCAATCCTGACCCATCAGGGATGTGTTGTCCGCCATCGTTACGTCCCTCCGGATCACCCGCGTACGCGCAGGGTCAGGAACCATTCGCGCGGCCGCGAATAGGTGCCCGTGGTGTTGCCGATGCTGCTGTTGGTCAGGCCGGTGACCAGATAGCGCTTGTCGGTGGCGTTGCGCACGCCGGTCAGGATCTGCCAGTTGCTGTCGTCGGGGCGGTATTCGGCGGCCAGATTGATGACCCCGTAACCGCCCTGGACCAGTTCGGGCGTGTTGGTGGCATCCTTGGCCTGGGCGCTTTTATAGACATAGTCGGCGCGCAAGGTGCCGGTGCCAGCTTCGCCCAGCCCGACCTCATAGGCGCCACCGACATTGAAGGTCCAGTCGGGCGTATTCACGAACTTGTCGTCCAGGCTGATGGTCGATCCGGCTTCCAGCTTGCGGTATTCGGCATCCAGATAGCCCAGGGCGGCGTTCAGGGTGAAGGCGCTGGTCACAGCCGCCTCGGCCTCCAGCTCAAACCCCTTGATGCGGCCGGTGCCGGCATTCTCGAACGTCGGCGAGATGCCGCGCTGTACCACCACCTGAATGTTCTTATAGTCGGTCCAGAACATGGCACCGTTCAGGCGCAGACGCCGGTCGAACAGTTCGGACTTGATGCCCGCCTCGTAGGTGTCAGCCGTTTCGGGCTCAAAATCAGGCGCGATACCGGTCGGCTCCGGCGCTGTCAGGCGGGTGGTCCAGCCGCCGGACTTGAAGCCCTGCGCATAGGACGCATAGGCCAGGACATCATCGGTCAGCTTATATTCAGCCCCCAGCCGCACCGAACTGTCGGTGAATTTCTTGTGGTTCACACCCAGCGGATAGACGCGGGTCAGGTCCGTCTGGTCGGGATAGAAGGCGGCGGGGAAGCCCATTTTCAGGGCGAAGCTGTTCAAATCCTGCTGCCGTCCCTCGAACCGCTTCTTCTCCTCCGTATATCGCGCGCCGAAGGTCAGGCCGATCCGCTCGGTCAGCTGGAAGTTATTGTGGGTGAACAGGGCCCAGGCGACATTGCGGAAATCATTGGGGCCATAGACCTGCACCAGCCCTTCGACAAAGGGGACGGTGTCCAGCAGGCTGCCAGTTTCCTTGAAATAATAGGCACCGACCACCGATTTCAGGCGGTCATCAAAGCCGGAATAGGTGAATTGCAGCTCCTGCGACACCTGTTCCTGCTGCATGTTGAAGGAGGTGTCGGAGATGACGAAGGGCGCGCCGCCATTTTCCACGCCGAAGGCGCTGTCCAGATTGCGATAGGCGGTGATCGACTTGAAGCCCAGCGCCTCGTTCAAGGACCAGTCCAGGGTCGCCGACAAGCCATAGGTATTGACGATGGAATAGTTGCTGCCCCGCGCATAGGAGGTGTCGATATCGCCGGTGACATAGCGGTTGTCATAGGGCAGTCGGTTATTCGACGGGTCGGCATCGACATTCACCCCGGCCAGGCCCGTGCCCACGGTGCCGCGCGGCCCGCAGGCCGCCCCCAGACCGATGCCGGCCAGAACGGCGGGCGGCAGGCTGATACAAGCATTATAGACGGACGCGATGGACTGGCTGGCCGGATCGGTGATGGTGCCCAACAGGGTGCTTGGCGCCGCCTGTTCATTGGCCCAGGAGGCATCGCCGGCCAGAACCAGCTTCACATCCTGGTTCGGCGTGAAGGCCAGCTTGGCCCGCAGGGTGCGGACATTCTCATTACCCTGCCGGTCGCCGCCGGGCGGGCGCGAGGTGATGAAACGGCCCGTGTCAGTGACAAACCGTTCAGCGCCGGGAAACGGGATACGCTTCTGGTAGCCGTCGCGTTCCTTCGACGAGAAGGAGACGGACGCCGCCAGCTTCTCCTCGATCAGCGGCACATTGACGGTGCCGCGCGCATCCAACCGGTGGAAGCTGCCGGTGGTCATCTCCGCCTTGTATTTAAATTCATCGGTCGGATCGGCGGTGACCACGGACAGGGCGCCGCCGATGGTGTTGCGCCCGAACAGGGTACCTTGCGGCCCCTTCAGCACCTCCACCCGCTCAATATCCAGCAAATCGACGGCGGCGCCCACGGTGCGGGCGAAATAGACGCCATCGACATAAAGACCGACGCCCGGTTCCATGTTGAAGGCAAAGTCGTTCTGCCCGATGCCGCGCACGAAGGCCGAAACGATGGTGGAGGAACCCGCGAAGGGCGAGGCCTGATCGATCTGGATATTGGGGGCGAAATCGGTGACCTGCGTGACATTGGTCAGGCCCTTGGCCTCCAGCGCATCGGCGCTCAACGCCGTGATGGCGATGGGTACTTCCTGGAGATTTTCGGCCCGCTTCTGGGCGGTGACGATAATCTCTTCCAGCGTGGCGATGCCGGTATTATCCTGTGCCTGGGCGGCACAGGCCAGCCCCAGAAACGATACGGTAAACGGCAAAGCGGAAACGCATGCCTTCAACAGCGCGGATGCCGCGCGCCTGCTGCCCTTCATGATGTACCTCCCAGTACGAGGCGCCTTTGTTATTGGCGCTAATTGTACTGTGATATAATCATTTGCCGAGCAGGGCTGCTTGACCGGGACGGCAGGGAAACTTGGTCAGAACGGCAATCACGCCACCGCGAACGGGTCTTGGCGATAATCGCGCGGGCTGCGTCCGAACCGGGCCTTGAAGGCGCGGGAGAAATGGCTGGCATCATTGAAGCCGCAGGCAAAGGCCAGTTCCGTCACGCTGCGCCCGGCATGGCGGGGATCATGCAGCTGCCGGGCGCATTCCTCCAGCCGGCGGCGCAGGATATAGGCGGTCAGGCCCTCGCCATCGCCGGCCAGAAGCAGGCGCAGATAGCGGGGTGACAGGCCCAGGGCGGCGGCGACAGCGGCGGGGCTGAGTTCCGGATCGAACAGATGTGCTTCGACATGGCGGCGGATGCGGGCGCGGTGGCCGTCAGCCAGCGCCCCATCCTCCGCCCCGGCGCCAAACTGCATATGGCAGGCGGTGGCGAACAGGTCCAGGATGGTGGCACCCAGCCTGTCCCCCACCGGATGCGACAGACCGTCACCGCCATCGGCCTGTTCCCAAACCTCCGTCACCAGAGTACGAACCATCCGCATGGGCCCCGCCGCCCCCTGCAATCGCCGTCCCAGCAGGCCTTGCGGTGCCACGACCCGGCGGCGCAGTTCAGAGGCCGGAATACCCAGGATCAGGGTGCGCGACGGGCCGGACAGGCCCAGATCATAGGGCGCCGCCGTATCGCACAGCACCATGTCGCCCGGTTCCAGCCAGCCTTCGCGCCCGTCCTGCACCGCGTGCATGCGGCCATCAAGCTGTGTGTGCAGGAAATAGAGATGCTCACCGGCGGCGGCAACGCCATGGCGGCGGATGATGCGGGCAGGGGCCGAAACGGCATGCGCAATGGACAGGCTGCCCAGCCCGGTACTGCGGATATGATTGTCGAATTCCCCCGGCACGTCCGGTTCCACATCCAGATCCGTGAAGACGGAGGACAGCACCTGTTTCAGGTAATCGATCTTGGCGCGTGGCGATGGCAGGCCACAGGTGGAGAAACGTTGCATAGGCTTCCCTTGACCTTTGCGCCGAGCCTATCACAGAAAAATCCAATCACCATCAGCTTATGGATGGCCCCTGCACCGTGTCCGGCAACAATCCCTAACCATCTGATTATAAAGAAGAGTCGTACTTCAAAATAGAATCCACCCGCGTACACATAAAAAAATCGATAACTTTCATTATGGAAATTATTACCGACTGAAGATCGCGTGTGTTCCACAGGGGGCCGTGCCTCCCGCGGATATAGGGGTCACGACATAGAAGGGGCGAAAAACCACGCCGCCATTGTCAACCAAAGACAGCTAGTTATTGTTTTGCATGAGATTAAGTGAGATTCTGATGGGTGACCCAGAGGGATTTCCATGTCCGCTGAGCTTGGTATTCTTTCTCGCATCCGGACGCTTGCCGACGGGTGGCCGCGTTTTAGGTTGATGATCGCTGCCGCCGGCTGCTGGAGGCTATGGTCTGGCCGCGGGGGCGCCTTTGCCAGGTGGGTGGCTGCCGCGGCTTATTTCCATTGAGAATTGACCCATGTGACCCTTCCTCCTGCGCGTTGAGCGACGGGGGGCACAAGAGTGATCGACATGGGACTTTTGAATATCGTCCGTCGTTTGTCCTTGCGGGAGAAAATCCTTCCCGCTACGTCCGGGGTCAGTCGTCTTCCCCAAACAATGCGGAGCCATCTTTGCCCATTGGGCGTCGGTCAGCATCAAGCGTTCCATCAGCAGCTTGAATCACACTCAACCTCATCATCGAACCCTAAATCTCAACAGACCCTAGGCCGCTTCGACCTACATCGCTTCCACCGCGATGGCCGAAACGATGGCCTGTCCCTTGACCGGGGTGAATTGCAGAACGAGCTTTCCACCCGTTACCTTGACCTTGAAATCCCGCGTCACCATCGTCATCGGCGCCCCGGCAAGGGCGGCGACATCCAGGGAACGTAGCTTCTTTTCACCATTGGCAATGACATCGAACTGCCGTTCCCCCGCCGCCGCCGCGGGTTCAATGAAGGACAGGGTGACCCGATAGGTGCCGTCGGCCACCGGCAGGCGGTAGGTGAAATCCCCTTCGCGATAGGTGGAGATCAGCATCGTATCGGCGGTGCCATGCACTTCCTTGCGGGGGCGGGGCGGACCATAGCCGCTGGCCGGCTGCACGCTGCCCGCCGTCCCGCCGGTGAAGAAGGCATCCGACCCGAACCGCCCTCCCCCACTCTGCGCCGCGACCAGGGCGCCGCTGTCGATCCGGAAGGCGCGCGTGGAACCGGCTTCCAGGGTCCAGTTCACGCTATCCCTGACCGGGCCGTCCGCGAAAAGCCCGACGGCGGTCACCGCGTTGCTGCCCTGATCCAATTGCACATTCTCCCAGATGCAGATCTTCTGGGGGCAGTCCTTGCGTACACCCAACGTCCGCCCATTCAACTGAAGCTCCGTCGCCGGGGCGTTGCTGTAGACGCGGACATGCGTGACCGGGTAGGCCCGGTTCACATAGCGGCGACCGGTGATATGGACGGTGGGGGCCGGGTTCCAGTTGGCCTTGTAGAAGAAGAACGCGTCCTTCTTGACCTTGCGGTCATAGGTAACGAGGCCCTTGGTATTGATATCCTGGGCGTCGCCCTCCTTGCGGACCAGCGTCGCAAAGTCGAACGCGTTCCACAGCCAGGTCGCCCAAAGGTCCTTCCGCGCGTCCAGGATTGCCCAGCTTTCCTCATGGAAATAGCTGAGATATTCCTCCGGCTGGTCACGACCGCGCGCATCCACGGGGCCGCCCATCACATCGTCGGTATGGATCGTCACCGCCCCGCCGGCGCCATATTCGGTAATGGAAAGCGGCTGATCGGGCCGGGCAGCGCGAAGGGCCGCGATGTTCGAGCCAAGTTGGGACGGCTTGCCGTAATACCAGCCGAAATAGCGGTTGGCCCCGCCTAAGTCCGCTTCATTCGCCACGATGGGAATTTCCGCGTCGCCGAACATGCCGCCTTCACAGCAGGTAGCCAGCACCGTGGGACGGCTGGGGTCGGTGGCAGCACTCAACGCGCGCAGTTCCCGCAACAAGGGGGCGGGGTCGGAACCGGACGTGATGCCGATGAAGGGCGCCACCGGCGTGGACCCGAAATCCACCTCATTGGCGATGCCCCAGGTGACGACGGCGGCATGGTTCTGGTTCTGCTTGATCAGTTCCTGCAATTGCTGGCGCGCATTGGCAATCAAGCCCTCCGTCGCCACCATCTTGCCGGGCGGTGTCCAGGCGGACACAAGCGGGATTTCATCCCACAGGATCAGCCCATATCTATCGGCCAGTTCATGGATGGTGGGGCCATGCTGGTAATGGGTCAGCCGGATGGTGTTGGCCCCCATCTCCCGGATGATCTCGACATCTTTGGCGATGTCTGCCTCTTCCATGGCCCAGCCCTTGCCTTCAAGGTCCTGATGCAGGCCGACGCCATGCAGGCGGACCGGCTTGCCATTCAGGATAAGGCCCTGGGCGGCATCGACCCGAACTTCGCGGATGCCGAACTTCTGTGTCACGCGGTCCAGGACACGGCCCCGCGCATCCTGAAATTCGACGACCAGATCGTGAAGATAGGGATCGGCCGTGCCTTGCCACAGCCGGGCATTGGTCACCGACAAGGGCTGATCCAGCTTGGCCGTGCTGCCGGGGGCCAGATTGACGCTCTGCGTCCCTTCCGCCACCGTCCGACCGTCGGCGTCAACCAGCCTCGTGACAATCTTGACCTTGGCCTTGCGGGTGCCGCTGTTGCGCGCGTGAATGGCGACCTGCACCTGCGCGCTGGTCCCATCCACGGCCTTGGTCGTGGCATAGATGCCGGGGCCACCATGGTCCAGCATTTCGGCATGGATATCGCCGGTCGCGATCAAGGCCACCTTGCGATAGATACCGCCATGGACAAAGAAGTCACCGGCCAGGGGCAGGATGTCGGCGGTGCTGCTGCCGGGGGCTGGCTTGCTGTTATCCGCCTTCACGACCAGCAGATTGGTGGCACCCGGCCTCAAGGCCGCCGTGGCATCAAGCCGGAAACGGGAGAAGCCGCCCTCATGACGGCCCAGATACTGGCCGTTCAGCCAGATCTCCGCCCGCCGGCTGACCGCATCGAATTGCAGCCATGCCCGCCTGCCCTTGAAATCACCCGACGGTGTGAAGGACAGGCGATACCAACCCGTGCCCTGGGTCTTGTTGATCGTGTCGGGCGTGTTCACACGGTCAGGTGATGGGGTCGTGTAATAGCCGACACGGTTCCAGGTGTGGGGCACGGCGACCGGTGCCCACTCGCCGTCCGGGAAATCCACCCGTTCGGCAGATGCCGCATCCCCCAGATGAAAACGCCACCCGTCCTTCAAATCCATCGTGATCCGGGGTTCCGCCCCCTGGGCAAACGCCCCGGCGGGGGCACCCAGGACAAGGGACATGGCGACGGCAGTGGCGAGCAGGTGGCGCTTCATGGGGACAGCTTTCGTCAGTTGGGTCCGGTCGCGGGCAATGACGCGGGTCAGTATTTCACAGAGAACCGGGCTCCCATATAGCGGCTGGCATCCCGCGCCCGGCGGCCGCGCAGGTCGATCACCGTTGACGGGTTCGGGTAGGGGTTGGCGATCAAGCCGTTGGTCAGGTCATTCATGCTGGAGAAATAGTGCTTATCGAACAGGTTACGGACAAACAGCGTCAGACGATAGCGGCCCTGCTCCTTATCCTCGAAAGCCACGCTGACATTGGTGATGCCATAGGCATCCTGCACCGTGTTGGGATTGCCCCGCAGGTCGAAATTGACCTTGCTCTGCCAGCTGTAACTGGCATTGACGAAGCCCGTCACGGGCAGATCGCCCAACGGCACCTCCAGGTCGGCGCCAACATTGAATTTCCATTCCGGCGAGTTGGCCAGACGGTGGCCCGCCAGATCCTGGGCGCGGCCACCCGTGGCGCGGGGCGTGCAGCCGAGTGCCACCGTCTGCCCGAAATAGCATTCGGCATTGGGGAAGGCGCGGATGGTTGCATCGGTATAGGCGACGCTGCCATTCAGGGTCAGCATCTCGGTTGCCAGCACGGAGCCTTCGGCCTCCACACCCTTGGTGCGCAGTTTGCCGACATTGGCCAGGAACAGGCTGCCACCGAACTCCGCCACCTGTGACTGCGCCTGGAAATCATCATAATCGGTCAGGAAGCCCGTCAGGCTCAGGCTGGCACGACGGTCCAGGAACCGGCCCTTGAGACCCAGTTCATAGCTGTTGGAGGTTTCCGGACGGACCGGGTTGCGGGCCGGATTGGTGGGCGTGGAGAAGGAGGATGTCAGGTCGTAGGCCTGCCCCTTGTAACCGCGGGAATAGGTGGCAAACGCCATCACATCCTGGGCCAGGTCCTGCTGGATACCGGCCCTGCCGGTGACGACCGTGTCATTGGCCGATCCGCTGGTGTTGAAGGGCGGGTTGCCGCCCGCATTGTTATAGCGGTCATAGACGAAGCTGATATTTTCCCGGCCCCAGCGCAGCCCGGCGATGAGCTTGGTGCCCGGCGTAACGGTGTAATCGGCCTGACCGAACATGGCATAGGCCTCCGACCCAGCCTCACCCCGCCAATCGCCGGGCTGCGCCGGACCTGTGCGGGTGAAGCGCCGGGTGAAGGTATTGTCGGCATAGTAGAGGCCGGCGACATATTGCAGAACGCCCGATGCGGGGGAGGTCAGGCGCAACTCGTTGCTGAACGTGTCGCCACGGAAGAAGCCGAACTGCATCAGGCCGTTCGGCTGGCCCAGCAGCGGCCCCGTGGCGCCATCGAAGTCTGAGCTGTCGGTGGCGAAATAATGGTTGCGGGCGGTGATGTTGGTAAGAGTGTGCTCGCCCAGGTAAACATTCACCTTCAGGCTGCCGCCATAATCCTTGGCATCCGACACAGGCTCCGGATCGAGGCGAGCCGTGAAGTTATTGACGCCAGGCGTGATGCCCTCCAGCTGCGTATTGGTGGGAACGCCGAACAGGTTGCGGATACCGGGCGTCTTGCGGATCGAGACATATTCGCAGCAATCGGCCTCGGTCTTGGCGTAATGGCCGGACAGGGTCACATCAAAGCTCTCGGACGGTTCCCAGAGGAACTTGGCCCGGTAATTCTCGCTGTCGCGGCCATTGATCATCCGACCGGTGACCAGATTGCGGATATTGCCATCATATCGACCGATGGCGGCACTGGCCCGGAAACTCAGCCCCTCGGCCAGCGGTCCGGACAGGCCGGCGGAATAGCGTTGCTCATCATCATCGGTAACCATGATTTCCGCCGAACCGGTGAACGTGTCCGTCGGCGCCTTGGTGGTGATGTTGATGACGCCCGCCGACGCGGCCTTGCCGAACAAGGTGCTTTGGGGCCCGCGCAGGATTTCAATCCGCTCGATATCCTGCAAATCGTTGAAACCCTGGCCGGACAGGCCGGCGGCGACGTCATCGATGACCACCAGGACGCTGGCCTCAACCCCGATGGAGAAGGCGGACGTGCCGATACCGCGCAGGATGACGGAATTGTTGTTCTGGTCGCCCCCCTGGGTCACGGTCAGGCTCGGCGAAAGCTGCGTCAGGTCCTGCAACCTGCTGCCACCGACAGCGGCCAGGGCATCGGCACCAATCACACTCATCGCCACGGGCACATCCTGTGCGCTCTGCGCGCGCTTCTGCGCAGTGACGACAATCTCCTCCAACACAAGTGCGGAACCAACCGTTGCCTCTTGCGCCATTGCCGGTGCAGCGAACCCCAGAATGGCCAGGGTAGAGCACATCATCGAACGGGTCATTTATTCACTCCCTCACATCTTTATTGTTGGAGGATGGCGATTGCATCCACATTGGAGACAGCACAGCGGGTACATGCCTGTGAGGGCACGCCCATCAGCGAAAGCATGGGATCTTTAGGTTCGCAAATTTACGGTTGATCAGCCTGCGATGAGCATCCTTGGTCCATCGCAACCTTCTTGGAAACCATCAACTGGCATTACCAATAAGGCCCAATATCCCCAGCCGTCAAGGAGGTGGGATCAGCCGGGAGCAGCGTCAGGGGGTCGTGACATCAGTATGACGCCCCCCAGGCGATGCCGTCTCAACCCAATGATTTATCTGAATTTTTTACGCTCTCGTCTCAGGGGTTTTTGGAAGCATCGCCTGCGCCGATAGAAGGTATCGGGAATTAGGCGATATCAGGCGGCTTTACCTTTCTCTGAAACTACCAAAAGCCAGGGGAGCAGCAGCGCCGCGGCGCATTGAGGCTTCCGGTTCAGACGGGCCACAACAAGCCTAAAGTGGTCATATCTTTCTAAAATTGGCATGACCATTTTTTCGATTTGAACAAGATTCATTCCTCTGTGATGGAGAGCACGGCGGACAGGCTGGAATGGGCTTAATTCCTTGCCCCAACTTGCAGCGATCAAGGCGCGCGCCATATTGCGGCGCACCAAACAGGGGGTTTGGTGCGCCTGTTTGTCTATGGGGGGTTAGGGAATGAATCGTCGGTCCGTCATTATCGCGGCCGTCATCTTGGCTGTATCCGTGCTCTGGGTGCTGTCGGGTGTGGTATTTGGGGACCGCAAGGCCCCCGAACAGACAGCACAGGCCCCGGGCAGCAAGCCCCCCGCCCTCCAGGCGAGCGTGCAGGTGCGCCGCCAGTCGGCGGAGATGATGCAGGCGGCCCTGTCCATTCCGGGCCAGACGGAGGCGTTCCGCAAGGTCTCCCTGCGGGCCGAGGTGGCGGGACCGGTGGAAACCATCCTGGCGGAGCGTGGCGCCACCCTGCGCGCCGGTCAGCCCGTGCTGCGCATCGCCGCCAGGGCGCGGCGCGAACGGCTGGACGAGGCGACGGCCCGGCTGGCCCAGCGCCGGATCGAGTTTGAGGCGGCCAGCAGCCTGCAGGCGAAGGGCTTTCAGTCACAAATCCGCCTGGCCGAAACCAAATCCCTGTTCGAGGCGGCAGAGGCCGAACAGCGTCAGGCAGCCCTGGATGTGGCGCACCTGGAGGTGAAATCCCCCATCGATGGCGTTCTGGAAACGCGCGAGGCGGAGGTGGGCAGCTTCATGGAGGTGAACGGCGTGGTCGGCACCATCGTGGATCTGGACCCGATCCGCGTGGTGGCCAATGCCACCGAACGCGACGTGACGCAGCTGCGCCCCGGCATGAAGGGCAGCGCCCGGCTTCTGGACGGCACCGCGCTGGACGGCACCATCACCTATGTCGCGGCCAGTGCGGAGCCCAACACCCGCACCTTCCGGGTGGAGCTGGAGGTGCCCAATCCGGGCAACCGCATCCGCGACGGCCTGACCGCCTCCCTGTCCCTGCCGATGGCGGAGACCAAGGCACATCGCGTGTCGCCCGGCATCCTGACCCTGGCCGATAATGGCACCGTGGGCGTGAAGCTGGTGGAGGCCGATGGCACCGCCCGCTTCGCCCCGGTGCAGCTGCTAGGCAATGCGCCCGATGGCGGGGTCTGGCTGGGCGGCCTGCCCGACATCATCACCTTGGTGACGGTGGGCCAGGACTTCATCACCCACGGCCAGAAGGTCACCACCGTCATGGAGAAAGCACCATGAGCGGCATCATCAACTGGGCCCTGGCCCATGCCCGTACCGTGATGCTGACCCTGTGCTTCCTGCTGGTGGCCGGCACGATCAGCTTTGTCAGCATACCGAAGGAAAGCTCGCCCGATATCAACATCCCCCTGATCTATGTCTCCATGTCCTATACCGGCATCAGCCCGGAGGACAGCGAACGGCTGCTGCTGCGCCCGGTCGAGCTGGAGGTCCGGACCATCGAGGGGATCAAGGAGATGCGCTCCACCGCCTATCAGGGCGGCGGCAACATCGTGCTTGAATTCTCCGCCGGGTTCGATGCCGACCAAGCTCTTGCAGACGTGCGGGAAAAGGTCGATATCGCGCGCGCCGAACTGCCCGACGGGGTGGAGGAGCCGCGGATCTCCGAGGTCAATTTCTCCCTGTTCCCCGTCGTGTCCGTCGTCCTGTCGGGCGATGTGCCCGAACGCACCCTGATGCATCTGGCGCGTGAGCTGCGCGACCGGGTGGAGGGCATCGACAGCGTCCTTTCGGCCACCATCCGCGGCAACCGCGAGGAGTTGGTGGAAATCATCGTCGATCCGGTGAAGGTGGAAAGCTACGGCCTGGACGCCACCCAGATTGCCCAGCTTTTCTCCCGCTCCAACCGGCTGGTGGCGGCGGGCAGCCTGGATACCGGCCAGGGCCGGTTTGCCGTGAAGGTGCCGGGCCTGTTCGAGACGGTGGAAGACATCTGGAACATGCCCATCAAGGTGCAGGGCGACGCCGTCGTCCGGTTCCGCGACATCGCGGAAATCCGCCGCACCTTCAAGGATGCCGAAAGCTATGCCCGCCTGGATGGCGACCGCGCGGTCGCGCTGGACGTGTCCAAGCGCACGGGCGAGAACATCATCGATACGATTGAGCGGGTGCGCGCCGTCGTGGCCGCCGAACAGGCCTATTGGCCCGCCAATGTCGTGGTCAGCTATACCGGCGATCAGTCGGGCGACATCAAGATGATGTTGAACGATCTGGGCAACAATCTGGCCATCACGGTGCTGCTGGTGATGGTCATTG
>NZ_JBQVOH010000018.1:0-56602 GCF_052437035.1 Niveispirillum sp. | reverse complement strand
GGCCGGGGCAGTCCACGTGGGCATAGTGACGGTTGTCCGTCTCGTACTCGACGTGAGCGGTCGAGATCGTGATGCCGCGGGCCTTCTCTTCCGGCGCCTTGTCGATCTGGTCGTACGCCGTGAACGTGGCGCCGCCCTTTTCGGCCAGCACCTTCGTGATGGCGGCCGTCAGAGACGTCTTGCCATGGTCAACGTGACCGATGGTGCCGATGTTGCAGTGCGGCTTCGTCCGCTCAAACTTTGCCTTAGCCATGGTATCCTGTGCCCTTGCCTGCTGCGATCTCTAGAAGACGCCGGGTCGTGGAAAACGGATTGTCTGGAGCGGGTGAAGGGAATCGAACCCTCGTCGTAAGCTTGGAAGGCTTCTGCTCTACCATTGAGCTACACCCGCACGGGTCGTTCGCCCACTCAACCGACTAACGTCACCACAAGCAGAACGGCGCGCCCCATATTCTGGGGCGCGCCTGAACTGGTGGAAGGGGCTGGATTCGAACCAGCGTACGCTATGCGGGCAGATTTACAGTCTGCTGCCTTTAACCACTCGGCCACCCTTCCGCGGTGCCGTTCTCGGCCAGCGGCCTGAACGGAGTGCGGGTTATAAGGATTAAATCGTCCCTGTCAACGCCAATCTGACATGCGTCTTCATTCTTTCTATCCGCTGGCGGAAATCCTGGGTTTGAACGAAAGTGCGTAAATGAGAAACCGACCCCCCTCCCCTAAATCCGGTCGCCCCGGTGGCAAAGGCGGCGCCAGCGGTAGCGGCGCCGGACGCCCCGGCGGCCGTTCCCCCTCGCGCGATACCCGTCGTGATGATGACAATCCCCGCGCGGCGCGCGGTCCCAAGGCCGGGGGCAAGCCCGGCTTTGCCAAGCCCGCCCGCGATGGTGACGCGCGCCCGCCGCGCGGCCCCCGTCGTGAGGATGATACGCGCGGCGCGCGTACAGGCGGCGACAGCCGTCCGCCCCGTGGCCCGCGTCCCGAGCGGCGCGATGACCGCCGGGACGATCGGCGTGACGATCGCCGCGATGACCGCCGGCCCGCCGCCGGCCAGGACCGGGGGGGCGCCGAACGTCGCCGCCCGATGAGTGCCGCTGAGGAGCTGGGTTTCGAACCCACCCCCCTGCGCGCCACCACCGGTCCGGCGCTGAACAAGCATAACCTGCTGTATGGCGTGCATGCCGCCTCTGCGGCCTGGATGAACCCGCGCCGCAAGATCCGCGATCTGTTTGTCACCGAATCAGGTCTGGAGGCGCTGGAAGAGGCGTTCCAGAAGGCGTCCGACGCCGAGCTGGACCGGCCCGAGCCGCGCCTGGTCGAAAAGGAAGAGATCGACAAGCTGCTGCCGCCCGGCGCCGTGCATCAAGGCGTGGCCCTTTCCTGCGCACCGCTGGCCGAGGTGGAAATCGAGGATGTCGTCGATGCCGCCGCCGACGATCCGCTGGCCCTGGTGGTCGTGCTGGATCAGGTGACGGACCCGCACAATGTCGGTGCCGTCCTACGTTCCGCCGCTGCCTTTGGCGCCAAGGCCGTGATCGTGCAGGACCGCCACGCCCCGCCCGTCACCGGCACCCTGGCCAAGACGGCATCGGGCGCGGTGGAGGCGGTGCCGCTGGTGCGCGTCACCAATCTGGCCCGCGCCATCGATCAGTTGAAGGCCGCCAGCTTCTGGACCGTCGCCTTGGCCGAATCGGGTGCCCGTCACCTGCATGAGGTCGATCTGTCGGGCCGCACGGCGCTGATTCTCGGCTCCGAAGGCGACGGCATCCGCCGTCTGACGGGGGAACGCGCCGATGAAATCGTGCGTCTACCCACCGGCGGCCCCGTCGGCAGCCTGAATGTTTCCACGGCAGCCGCCGTGGCTCTTTACGAGGTCGCGCGGCGACGCTAATGTCCCCGCCCGTTCGCCGGAGGGGTCCTCCCTCCGGCAACGCGCCTGGATCGCCGGCTTAGCTCAGTGGTAGAGCAACCGCCTTGTAAGCGGTAGGTCGTCAGTTCAATCCTGACAGCCGGCACCAGTGCCCCGTCTGACCAAAGGGTCACAGGCGGCTTTCAAGCTGCGAACGCCGCAGTATCTTCTCCGAAATTCGCTACGGAACCCACGGGGCCCCTTTCGCCTGTCCCCATCCGTTTTCTGCCGCCGCTGATCCAGACGGATCGCGCATGTGCATCCGCCTGAACGGATTTGGTTCGTTGAGTAAATAGATTTAATATTCTCTCTATACGTTAGAGCTACACCAATTTAAACATTGTGAAGTCATATGACTCACAGTTATTCTCGTAACTGGATATGCCGACTGCCGCCTTTATCCTTGTTGAAAGGAACGGCCCAGGAACAGAGCTGCAGTTACCTTTCGGGTCGCTGACAGGTCAGCCACCGGTTTTCGCACACAATCATAGAATCTTTTGCCCTGGGCATATCGGCGGGCAAGGCGACGTGCGCCCTGCTCCCAGGCACCGCGGAAGACGGTATTCGGATATCCTAAATAACAATGACTTGATGGAGCATAGAAATGCCTGCTGTTGCCTATGCAACCGGTAATGGATCGTCCACGGCCTTTACCATGCCATGGACGGTTTCCAATCCTCTGCTGTTCCTGTCTTTCCAGGACGGCGCCTGTGTCCCACCCACGGCCTATACGATCAGCGGCACGACGATCACCTATACCAGCGCACCGCCGAACAACGCGCAGATTTGCTGGCGAAACCTATCGTGACTTAGCGCCCCGCAAGGGAGCGCCCCCTTCCGGGTCCTGGCGCCCGGACAATCAGCGCGACCTGCACCCTCGACGCATATCCCGCCGGTGCTGCGCCGGTCGATAAAGGCTGACTGCCGCCCGAACGCGGCATTGCATCCTTGCGTCATCGCCATTCGACAGGAACGGCGCGTTCCAGACCCATATCGGAGCGAAATCCATGCCTTTGACCGTTATGTATCCGCGCACCATCGCTGGTGCGCCGCTGACCGTGCTCGACCAGACACCCGGGGGCACCGCATCGAACTATGGCCCCATCCTGTCGGGAATGCCCGGGCCGTTCCAGGTGGGGGCGGGCTCCTACCCCATCACCTCGAACGTCACGATCACGCAGCCGCTGCAATTCTGCATCGGGGCGCGGCTTGTCATCGCCTCCGGTGTCACGCTGACAATCAACGCGCATATCGATGCCGACTGGTACCAGCAGATCTTCGATACCAGTGCGTCCAATGCCAGCGTCGTCGGCACCTTCGGCAACAGCAGCATCTCGCCAGGCTGGTGGGGTGCGGTGCCGAACGGTCACCCCAATGGTTCCGGAACGAATAATCTGAAGGCTTTCCAGGAATGCCTGCGGGCCCGCCACCGTTCCGACAGCGTGGCGGCGCGCGTGTTCGTGCCCGCCGGTCGCTGGTTGATCGAGGGGCCGGCGGCGGCGGCAGTGCCGGGGCTGGCCGCAGCCGGGCTGCTGCAACTCTATCCCGGTGACTGCATGACGGGTGAAGGCTGGGACAGTTGCGCCATCATTGTCGGCAATACCAGCAGCGGCAACGTCATCTCCGTCGGCGCCCCCAACACGCAGGGTCCGCCATCGGAAGTGGGCGGCTTCATGCTGGTCGCGGAGGTCGGAGGCGCCTTCAGCTGCAACGGGCTGATGGTCTATGCCAATGGCGCCCAGGTACGGGATGTCTGGATCAGCGGCTTCTCCACGGGCCTGCGCCTGGACAGCACGGACCAGTTCGCGCGCAACTTCGTGGTCGAACATTGCTCTGAAGGCCTGCGTGTACAGCGCGGCGGCACGACTGTCAGCGATGGCGAGGTTTTCCTCTGCGGCAACGCCATTATTATCGAGCATCAGGATAATCAGGGCATCACGGTGATGGACAATGTCCGCGTCGTGGGCCGTGATCAGGCGCAGTCGGGCGGCCTGGGTATCGTGGTGACGGGAACCACGACCAAGGCCCAGATCATCAACTGCGCCGTGGAAGGCCAGTTCCTTACATTGGGCTATTGGCTGGTCAACACGCCATGGACGCAGCTCACGAATTGCAGTGCCAAGATGTATGGCAATGCCGACGGTCTGCGCATCGAAGCGGCCTCCGGCGTGCTGGTGGAGAATTTCCAGGCCGAGGTCTATGACGGCACGCCCAGCAGCAACAAAGGTATTGCCGTCATCAACAATAGCGGCACCGTGTCGATCACGGGTGGGCGGGTCCGGAACTTCTGGTACGGCGCCTATAATGAAACGGCGGGCGACACTGTCTGCTATACCGGCCTGATCGCCAACGGCAACCGGTTCCGCGGCATGCATACGGAACGCTGCACCACGCTGAACGTGGTTGGCGGCTCCTATTCCTATAATAGCGGAGCGGGTTCCAATGATTGCGGCATTTTCGGCCTGATCTCGGCAGCGGCGGATGTCCATCTCTATACGGGGGTGCTGGCCGTCAATGGTGGTGCCGCAACTCAGGATTACGGCATCCGCTATCAGATCAACGTGGTTGGTGCCCGCGTCCGCATATCCGGCGCAACCGCTGCGATGAACAACACCACCGCACAGGTGACCGCCGCCGGGGGTACCTATACAGCGGCGCCTCAGTTCGTGGTTGGCGCCGAAGTGGTGACAGCCTGAGAGGACGTGCCCCCGGCGGCAATATCGCCGGGGGCACCCCGCCCCTTGCGCACCCGCGCCCGCCGCACTAGCGTGGCGGCACCAATAAAGCTCGCGGGAGCCATAAAGTGTCTGTCAGCCTCCATACCGTTCCCTACCAGGGTGATGCTGTCCTGGCCGATCTGTTGCGTGCCGACGGGATTGACCGGTCGGTCGGGTCCATCCGGGACCTGATCGCCGGGGTCAATGCCGCCCCTGATGGCGAATTGCCCCATGCCTGGCTGGATCTTGTCTCGGCCCGCCGGTCGGACGCGACGTCGGAGCAGTTGACGGCCCTGCGTGCAACCATCGACCGGCCCGCCGACCCGGCCAAGGGCGACCATGCCGCCCGTCTGGCCGCCCTTCGCGCCGAGTTGAAGCGCCGGGGCCTGGACGGGTTCGTGGTGCCGCGCGCCGACGAGTATCAGGGCGAATATGTGCCGCTGCGCGGCAGCCGTCTGGCCTGGATCAGCGGCTTCACCGGGTCGGCGGGTGCCGTCGTGGTGCTGCTGGACAAGGCCGCCATTTTCATTGATGGCCGCTACACGATCCAGGCGCGCCAGGAAGTGTCGCCGGGTCTGTTCTCTTATCACCACCTGATCGAGGAATTCCACGGCGACTGGGCGGCGGCGAACCTGCCGGCGGGGGCCAAACTGGGCTTTGATCCCTGGATGCATACGGGCGCCTGGGCCGACAAGATGCGTGCCAGCCTGTCGCCTGCCGGTGTGGAACTGGTGGCGACCGATGGCAGCCCGGTTGACGCCGTCTGGGCGGATCAGCCGCCGGCCCCGCTGGGTGTGGTCAATGTTCAGCCCTTGTCCGCCGCCGGCCGGTCCGCCGCTGACAAGCGCGCCGACATTGCGCAGGCGCTGGCCAAGCTGAAGGCCGATGCCGCCGTGCTGACCCAGCCGGACAGCATCGCCTGGCTGTTGAATGTGCGCGGGGCCGATGTGCCCTGCACGCCGCTGCCGCTGTCCTTTGCCACCATCCGCGCCGACGGCAATGTCGACTGGTTCGTGGATCGCCGCAAGCTGGCACCGGGCCTGGAGGAACATCTGGGCAATCAGGTTTCTATCCGCGCGCCGGACGAGCTGGCCGGCGCGCTGGACGCCCTGGGGGCGGAGGGTGCCAAGGTCCGTCTGGATGGTGGCACCGCCGCCCTGTGGGTAGTGGACCGTCTGGCCAAGGCGGGGGCGCAGCTGGACCAGGGTGGCGATCCCTGCGTCCTGCCCAAGGCCGTGAAGAACCAGACCGAGATTGAGGGCGCCAGGGCCGCCCATCGCCGCGATGGCGCCGCCCTGGTCCGCTTCCTGCGCTGGTTCGATCAAGAGGCACCCAAGGGTGAGCTGGACGAACTGACCGTGGTGGACAGGCTGCACAAGGCCCGCCAGGGTGCCGACGATTTCCGGGGTCCCAGCTTTGAGACGATCAGCGGGGCCGGCCCCAATGGCGCCATCGTGCATTACCGCGCGACGCCGGCCACCAACCGCCGGATCGAAAATAACAGTGTCTTCCTGCTGGATAGCGGCGGGCAGTATCTGGATGGCACCACCGACATTACCCGCACCCTGGCCGTTGGCGATGTCGGGGCACAGGCACGACGGCATTTCACCCTGGTGCTGAAGGGCCATATCGCGCTCAACCGCGCCCGTTTCCCCGCCGGCACCGCCGGCAGCCAGCTGGACAGTCTGGCCCGCCAGTTCCTGTGGCAGCACGGGCTGGATTACGACCATGGCACGGGCCATGGCATCGGTTCCTACCTGTCGGTGCATGAAGGGCCGCAGCGCATCGGCAAGCAGCTGAACAGCGTCACCATCCTGCCCGGCATGATCTTCTCAAACGAGCCGGGCTATTACCTGACCGGGTCCTATGGCCTGCGCATGGAGAATTTGGAACTGGTGGTGCCGGTGGCGATCCAGGGTGCGGAGCGGCCCATGCTGGGCTTTGAGACGCTGACCGTCTGCCCCATCGACCGCCGCATGGTGGACCGCGACCTGCTGACCGCGGATGAGCGGGATTGGTTCAACGCCTATCATGCGCGGGTGAAGGCGGAATTGTCGCCGCTGGTGTCGGGTGATGACCTTGCTTGGCTGGAACAGGCGACGGCGCCGTTGTTGTGACCTGACTTGTCGCATGCGCTTGCGCTTATGCGACCTACAAGTGGTCGTAGGTCGCATAAGCGGAGCGCATGCGAAAAACCTTACCCTTTTGCCGTATACGGCGCTTCCAGGCCTGCCGTCACATAATCAATGACGCGGGCGGCCACGGCATCTAGATCATCCAGCTGGCACAGGCCGCCCGACAGTGTCTCCAGACGCTTCATGTCGGTATAGAGCGAGTGCTGCACGCCCATGGCGAAATGCAGCCGCCAATAGACCTCATGCTGCGGCAGGTGCGGCAGGGCGCGGGCCAGCGACAAGGCGAAGCGCTGCAAATGCCCCACCTCCTTGTCCAGCATCTCCCGCGCCTCTGCCGGGCCATCGCCGCGCGCAAAGGCCACGAACTGGTTATAAAGCGCCAACCGGGTGGAGGTGAAGGAATAGCGGATGGCGGGCAGGACCAGGGCCGCCACAATCTCCCGCACGGGCGGGGTGCCGCCCCCTGCCCTTTCCTCCGCCTCACGCAGAAGCCGGGCGCGGGCGCGGTTCAGCTCAATGGCGCCGCGCCGGAACAGGGCGATCAGCAGCGCATCCTTGGACCCGAAATGGTAATTCACGGCGGCCAGATTGACGCCCGCCGCCTGCGTCAGCTCCCGCAGCGATACCGCCGAGTAGGTCTTCTCCGCAAACAGCTTTTCCGCCGCGTCCAGGATCACCTCCTTGGTGTCCTGACGCCCGCCGGTCGATTCCATGTCGGCGGCGATATCGGCCCCTGCCTTCATCCTGCTTCGTCCCCAGTTTGCCCTGAACCACCCCTTGCCGGGGCATCTTGAGTCCGTATCAAACGGCTGTTCATACTTTACCGGGCGGATGCGGCCGCGCCAACCGTCCTGTAACCCCATCATTCCGCATGGCTGACGTAACGGAAGGTCCATGCCCCCGCATGCATTGACTTAAACGGGCGTTTGAATTTAGCATGGTACCAAAGGAACAACGCGGTATCATGGTTGGATGCCGTCAGCAGGGGGAAGGCCAGATGACCCAGTCGCCCGTCCGTTATGACCGCCAGGGTGCGGTCGGCATCGTCACCGTGGACAGCCCGCCCGTAAACGCCCTGTCGCAGGCCGTGCGTCAGGGTCTGTGGGACCGGGTGACGGAAGGGTTCAACGATCCCGCCGTGACGGCACTGGTCATCGTTGGTGCGGGCCGCACCTTCATCGCCGGGGCCGACATTGCCGAGTTTATCAAGGGCGGCATGGGTGAGCCGGACCTGAACGACGTCAACGCCTTGATCGAATCGGGGCCGAAGCCCGTGATCGCCGCCGTCCACGGCACGGCCCTGGGCGGCGGGCTGGAAGTGGCCTTGTCCTGCCACTACCGCGTCGCCGTGCCCAAGGCGCTGGTTGGATTGCCGGAGGTGAAGCTGGGTATCCTGCCCGGCGGCGGCGGCACACAGCGGCTGTCGCGGCTGGTCGGAGCAAAGACCGCGATCGAGATGATCACCAGCGGCGCCTTCATTCCGGCCGCCAAGGCCCAGGCGCTGGGTATCGTCGATCATGTCGGCGAAGGGGCGGACCCGCTTTCCGTCGCCCTGTCCTTCGCCGCATCCCTGCCCGCCGGCCCGCACAAGCGGACCCGCGACCGCGAGGAAGGGCTGGCCGCCGACCGGGGCAGCAGCGTGTTTGATGAGGCGCGGGCAAGCCTTGCCAAATCCGCCCGTAACCAGTTCGCACCCCAGCGCTGCATCGATGCCGTGGAAGCCGCCTTCACCCTGCCGTTTGATGAGGGGCTGAAGCGCGAGCGCGACCTGTTCATGCAATGCATGGCGCATGATCAGGCCAAGGCCCTGATCCATGTGTTCTTTGCCGAACGCGCCGTCACTAAGATCCCCGACGTGCCGCCCAGCGTGACCCCGCGCAAGATCGGCCAAGTCGCGGTCCTGGGCAGCGGCACCATGGGCGGCGGCATCGCCATGAATTTTGTGAATGCCGGTATTCCCGTGCGCCTGCTGGACCTGGACCAGGCCGCCCTGGACCGTGGCATGGGCGTGATTGCTAAGAACTATGCCGGTACCGTGGCCAAGGGTAAGCTGTCCCAGGCCGAGATGGACAAGCGCCTGTCCCTGATCCAGCCCACCACCGACTATGCCGATCTGGCCGATGCCGACCTGATCGTGGAGGCGGTGTTTGAGGATGCGGATGTGAAGGCCAAGGTCTTCCGCCGCCTGGATGAAGTGGCAAAGCCAGGCGCCATCCTGGCGTCGAACACCTCCACCCTGGACCTGGACGCCATTGCCAACAATACCAGCCGACCCGCCGATGTCATCGGCATGCATTTCTTCAGCCCGGCCAATGTGATGAAGCTGCTGGAGGTAGTGCGCGGCACACATACGGCGCCTGATGTCATCGCCACCGCCATGGCCGTGGGCAAGCAGATCGGCAAGGTCAGCGTACTGGTCGGCAATTGCGACGGCTTTGTCGGCAACCGCATGGTGCAATATTACGCAACCGAGGCGCAGCGTCTGGTGATCGAAGGCGCGTCCATCGAACAGGTGGATCAGGCGGCCCTGGAATTCGGTCTGGCCATGGGCCCGTTCGCGATGGGCGATCTGGCCGGGCTGGACGTGATGGCCTTCATCCGCGCCCGCCGTGTGGCCGCCGGCCTGATCTATGGCACGCCGCTGTCCGACCGCATCGACCCGGCCCGCAAGGGGCAGAAGAACGGGCGTGGCTGGTACCGGTATGAACCGGGCAACCGCACGCCCCTGCCCGACCCGGAGGTGGCGGCCATGATCGACGCCTACCGCGCCGAACGCGGCATCACGCCCCGGACGTTTACCAGCGAGGAGATCGCAAAGCGCCTGATCTATACGCTGGTGAATGAAGGGGCCAAGATCCTGGAAGAGGGGATGGCGCTGCGGGCCGGTGATATCGACATCGTCTATATCTATGGCTACGGCTTCCCCGCCTGGCGCGGTGGGCCGATGAAGTTCGCGGAACTGTCGGGACTGGACAAGGTCCTGGCTGACATCACCCGCTATCACGATGATGCCGTCGCTGCGGGCGATGCCGATGGCGGCTATTGGGAGCCGGCGCCGCTGCTGAAGCGACTGGTGGCGGAGGGGAAGAAGGGGTTCGGGTGACCATACACCCTACCCAGCACTGTCCCCGCCCCCTGAATGAAAGCCATCACCATGACCGCCATATTCGAGATGTCCCCCCGCGCCAAAGACCTGCACGAGCGGGTCACTGCCTTCATGGACGCTTACATCTACCCCAACGAGAAGGCGCTGTCCGCGCAGGTGGCCGAGGGGCCGACACGGTGGAAGCCGGTGCCACTGCTGGAGGAACTGAAGACCAAGGCCCGCCAAGCTGGCCTCTGGAACCTGTTCCTGCCGGAAAGCGACCTGGGCGCCGGTCTGACCAACCTTGAATATGCACCGCTCTGTGAGATCATGGGCCGCAGCCATTGGGCGCCGGAGGTGTTCAACTGTTCGGCCCCCGATACGGGCAATATGGAAGTGCTGGTCCGTTATGGCACGGAAGAGCACAAGGAACGCTGGCTGAAGCCGCTGCTGGCTGGTGAAATCCGTTCGGCCTTTGCCATGACGGAGCCGGAGGTTGCTTCCTCTGATGCCACCAACATCGCCACCCGCATCATCCGCGACGGCGATGATTACGTGATCAATGGCCGCAAATGGTGGATCAGCGGAGCCAGCGATACCCGCTGCAAGATCATGATCGTCATGGGCAAGACCGACCCGGACGGCACCGACCGGCATCGCCAGCAATCCATGATCCTGGTCCCCACCGACACGCCCGGTGTCACGGTCAAACGGCCCCTGCCCGTCTTCGGCTATGATGACGCTCCGCATGGCCATTCCGAGGTGCTGTTTGAGAATGTGCGCGTGCCCGCCAGCAACCTGCTGCTGGGTGAGGGGCGCGGGTTTGAGATCGCGCAGGGCCGCTTGGGTCCCGGCCGCATCCATCATTGCATGCGCCTGATCGGGGCATCCGAACGCGCCCTGGAACTGATGTGCCAGCGGCTGTCCACCCGTGTCGCCTTTGGTAAGCCGGTCGCGGCACAGTCGATCTGGCTGGAACGCATTGCGGACGCCCGCATCGCCATCGATCAGGCCCGCCTGCTGACCCTGCAGGCCGCCCACATGATGGATACGGTGGGCAACAAGGTGGCCAAGGCCCAGATCGCCATGATCAAGGTGGTAGCCCCCAATGTCGCCTGTCAGGTTATCGACATGGCTATCCAGGCGCATGGCGGCGGTGGCGTCTGCGACGACTTCCCCCTGGCCTGGGCCTATGCCAGTGCCCGCACCCTGCGCATCGCCGACGGCCCGGATGAGGTCCACCGCAATCAGATCGGCAAGATGGAATTGGGCAAGTATCGGGGGTGAATCACCCCATCCCGAACCAACCCGCGTCGCGGGCGGCATCCAGCCGCCCCGCAACGTGATTCCACAGTGCTGGACACCCCGCCGCGATGGGCGGGCCGACGCGGCCCATCACCTGTTCATAGCGCACCCCGTTCTCCCGCCAGCTCTGGCCATTATTGGCAAGGTTCAGCAGGACGGGGGCGGCGCGGTCCATGGCCTGGGCGAACCGCGCCTCCCGGCTCTGCCCCGCTTCGAATTCCCGCCACAGGTCCAGCAGCGGCGCTCCCTGCCCATTGGGCAGCAGTCCGAGGATGCGGGCCACCGCCTGTTCCTCCGCCGCCTTGCGCTCCTGCCGGCCCGCTTCGATGAAGAACAGGGTGTCGCCCGTCTCAATCTCCCCGATATCATGGACCAGCAGCATGCGGATCACCCGGTCCATGTCGGTGCCGGGTTCGGCATGGGGCGCCATGGCCAGGGCCAGCATGGCGAGGTGCCAGCTATGTTCGGCTGAATTCTCATACCGATCCTGGCCCAGCGGTTTCACCTTGCGCGTCACCGCCTTCAACCGGTCCAGTTCCAGAACGAACGCCACCACCTGTTCCATCACACCCTTCCTGTGCCTTGCGTGCCCAGCAGGATAAGGACGGGCGGTGCCGGACAAAACCGGCTATGGTTCATGACACTGCGGACAAATTTGTCTGCAATGGAGGCAGATCATGGACCGTTTCGGCGGCATTCACCTGTTCATGCAGGCAGCCCAGACACGCAGCTTCGTGGAGGCGGGGCGGCTGTCAGGCGTCTCATCATCCGCCGTGGGCAAGGCGGTGGCGCGGCTGGAAGAACGGCTGGGCGTGCGACTGTTCCACCGCTCGACCCGCAGCGTCACCCTGACACCGGAAGGCCAGCTTTTCCTGGACCATTGCCAGCGCATCCAGGCGGAAATGATGGCGGCAGAGGCGGCGCTGGCCGGCGCGCGCACCACCCCCGCCGGCCCCCTGCGCATCGCCATCCCGGCAGTGGCAGAGGCGGCATTGCTGCCGCTGCTGTCCGGATTCATGCGGAGCTATCCTGACATCATGCTGGAGATTGATGCCAGCGACCGGCTGGTCGACCTGATCGAGGAGGGGTTTGACGCCGCCATCCGTACCGGCACCCTGGCCGATTCGCGGCTGATGGGCCGGCGGCTGGGTGGCTTCCGCCACCAGATCGTGGCCTCGCCCGCCTATCTGGCGGAACGGGGCACACCGCAGACGCCGGCGGACCTGTGCCGGCATGCCTGTCTGCACCATCGCCACCCGGTGACGGGCAAGCCCGAACCCTGGCCCCTGATCGCGCATGATGACGCCCCGCCACCCGACCTTCCCGTCACCGGGATCGCCGGCACGGCCCAGGGGCGTGCCATTCTTGCCACCGATGGGCTGGGCATCGCCTGCGTTCCGGACTTCGTGGCCCGTCCGCTGCTGGATACGGGGCGGCTGGTCGATATCCTTGGCGACCATGTCATGGCCGTGGGACAGTTCCATCTGCTGTGGCCCACCGGGCGCCATCTGTCACCCCGGATCAGGGCGTTCCTGGACCATGTAACCGCCGGTTTCGCATTGACGAGCGGTTGAAAACAGGTGGCGTTTTCCACTTGCCCCACAGGCAAATCCGATGTGTGCTGTTAGTCATACGTTGGCATGCAAAAAGTCCGGCAAACGGGCGAATGGGAGGAACTGCATGCGGTGGCTAGGGGCACTGCTGCTGTCATTGGCGATGCTGACGCCGTCCGGGGGCCGGGCGGCGGACAATGAGATTCGTACCTACCGTATCGAGCATAACGCCTCCCCCGCCGGTCACAATGTCCGCTCCTATTATCTGGACCTGATCGAAAAGATTCTGGCCGATACGGAGGCGAAATATGGGCCTGCCCGGTTGCAGAAGGTGCCGGAGGATGTGCCGCAGGCCCGACTTCTGGCGCAGTTGGCGCATAACAAGCTGGACCTGCTCTGGACCACCACCAGCAATCTGCGCGAAGGCATCGTACCCCCCATCCGCATCCCCCTGGATATGGGCCTGACGGGACAGCGCGCCCTGGTCATCCGTGCCGACCGCAAAGCGGAATTCGATAAGATCACCAAGCTGGAGGAACTGTCGCAGCTGAAGGCCTGCCAGGGTTCCTACTGGCCAGATACAGTCGTGCTGCGCGCAGCGGGCTTGCGGGTGGTGGAATTCACCTGGATCGATATGGCCTATCCCGGCCTGCATGATGGCCGCTGCGACTATCTTCCCCGCGCCCTGAACGAGATTGACGGCGAGGTGGACGCCATCGGCGACAAGAATGTCATCGTCTATGACCGGCTGCTGCTGACCTACCCGTTGCCCATGTATCTGTTCGTGGCACCTAACCAGCCGGAACTGGCCGAACGCATGCGGGTCGGTCTGGAGCGGATGGCCTATGGCGGGGACTTGCGCCGGTTCATGGAGCAACATCCTGCAACCTCCATGATCTTCCCCCTGACCCGGTTCCAGGGCGCCCGCATCTTCCATCTGCCCAATCCCGACCTGCCCGCCCAGACGCCCCTGACAGACAAGGCCCTGTGGCTGGAGGTGGAGGCAGAGATGACCCCACGACCAAGGTCGTAAGCTTCCGGGCGGGCATTGCACCCTGTTCATGGCCGGTTTACTCTGCACACATGGCGAAAAGCCCACCACCCGGCGCCCGGAGAACCCGGTAAAGCCGGGGGTTACAGCAGGGGAGGGATGGACGCATGCGGCAACCCGCGACCGGCTTCAACCGTCATGCTGGGGAGGGCCACCATGCGTGTGCGTAGCCCGCAGGATCTGGTGGGCGGCATCGCCCTCATCCTCCTGTCCCTGCTGGCCTTCAGCCAGATCGGCGATCTGAAATTCGGCACCGCGTCGCGCATGGGGCCGGGATATTTCCCCACCGTGCTGGCCGGTCTGACGGGCCTGATGGGCGTGATCATCGCGGGCCGGTCATTGGTGCTGGACGGGCCGGCGCTGGACCAGCTGCATTGGCGCCAAGCCCTGCCCATCCTGGGGGCCATCCTGGCCTTCGGGCTGGCCATCCGGCCACTGGGTCTGGTCATCGCATCGGCCCTGCTGTTTGGGATCGCGGCCTTCGCGTCGTCCGACACGAAATGGCGGGAATTGCTGGTGGTCAGCGCCGCCCTGATCCTGTTTGCGGTCGGACTGTTCGTGCTGGCCCTGGGCCTGCCCTTCCCCCTCTGGCCGAGGTTCTGATCCATGGATAATGTATTTTCCAACCTCGCCATGGGGTTCGGGGCGGCGGCCACGCCCATCAATCTGGGCCTGTGCTTCATCGGCGCCCTGGTCGGCACGCTGATCGGCGTGCTGCCGGGCCTGGGCCCCATCGCCACCATCGCCATCCTGCTGCCCATCACCTTCTATCTGGACCCGCTGGGCGCCCTGATCATGCTGGCCGGCATCTATTACGGCGCACAGTATGGCGGCAGCACCACGGCCATCCTGGTCAATATGCCGGGCGAAACCTCGTCCGTCGTTACGACCCTGGACGGGCATCAGATGGCGCGAAGGGGCCGGGCCGGGCCGGCGCTGGCCATCGCCGCCCTGGGCTCCTTCTTCGCGGGCTGTGTCGCCACCTTCATCGTGGCCCTGTTCGGCCCGGTGCTGGCCAAGTTCGCCCAGAATTTCGGGCCGCCGGAATATTTCGCGCTGATGCTGGTGGGCCTGATCGGCGCCACCGTGCTGGCCAGCGGATCGGTGGTGAAGGCGGTGGCCATGATCATTGTCGGGCTGCTGCTGGGCTGCGTCGGGTCGGATATCGAAACGGGCGAACCGCGCATGACCTTCGGCATCCCGCAGATCGCGGAGGGGATCAATTTCACGACCTTGGCCGTGGGACTGTTCGGGGTGGCGGAAATCCTGCGCAATCTGGAAAAGACTGCCGACCGCACCGTCCTGGGTGCCAAGATCACGGGATTGATGCCGACCTGGGCCGATATCAAGCAGAGCGCCATGCCCATCCTGCGCGGTACCGGCATCGGGTCGGTCCTGGGTATCCTGCCCGGCAATGGTGCCGTCCTGGCACCCTATGCCAGCTACACGCTGGAAAAGAAGATCTCCAAGACCCCGTCGCGATTCGGCAAGGGCGCGATTGAGGGCGTAGCGGGACCGGAAAGTGCGAACAATGCCGGGGCCCAGACCAGCTTCATTCCCCTGCTGACCCTGGGCATTCCACCCAATGCGGTCATGGCAATGATGGTCGGCGCCATGACCATCCAGGGCATCGTGCCCGGCCCGCAGGTGATGAACGAGAACCCAACACTGTTCTGGGGCATGATCGCCAGCATGTGGATCGGCAATGCCATGCTGGTCATCATCAACCTGCCGCTGGTCGGCGTCTGGGTGCGGTTGCTGAAGGTGCCCTACCGTATCCTGTTCCCGGCCATCCTGATGTTCTGCTGCATCGGCGTCTATTCCATCAACTCATCGGGGGTGGAGGTGATGCTGGTCGCTCTGTTCGGGGGTGTCGGCTACTTCCTGCTGAAGCACGGGTTTGAACCCGCCCCCCTGCTGCTGGCCTTCGTTCTGGGGCCGCTGATGGAGGAAAATCTGCGCCGGTCCTTCCTGATAGCGCGCGGTGATCCGTCGATCTTTGTCACGCGGCCTTTGTCGGCTGGCCTGCTGGTCATTGCCCTGATCCTGATCGCCATCGTGCTGCTGCCATCGGTGCGCAAGCGGCGTGAGGAGGTTTTCCAGGAAGAGGATTGACCCAACCCCCGTCCCGAAACAAATCACACAAGACCAAACCAGGAGGATCCATGCGCTTTGCACCTATCGCCCTCGCGGCGGCCCTGCTAATCGGGGCCGGCACGGCCCAGGCACAGGATTACCCGACCCGTCCCGTGACCATGGTCGTCCCCTTCGCGGCGGGCGGCCCGACGGATACGGTGGCCCGCCTCGTCGCGCAGTCGATGAGCAAGACGTTGGGCCAGCAGGTGATCGTGGAGAATGTCGGCGGGGCCGGCGGCACCATCGGGGCGGCGCGCGTGGCCAAGGCCGATCCCGATGGCTACACCATCCTGCTGCACCATATCGGACAGGCGACGGCGGCCACCCTGTACCGCAAGCTGCCCTATGATGCGAAGGCCGATTTCGCGCCCGTCGGCTTGGTTACCGATGTGCCCATGACCATCGTGGCCAAGAAGGATTTCCCGGCCAAGGACCTGAAGGAACTGGTCGCCTATGTGAAGGCCAATCCGGACAAGGTGACGCTGGCCAATGCCGGCGTGGGTGCCGCCTCCCACCTGTGCGGCATGCTGTTCATGCAGGCGCTGGGCACCGCCCTGACGACCGTGCCGTACAAGGGCACGGGTCCGGCCATGAATGATCTGGTCGGCGGTCAGGTTGATCTCATGTGCGACCAGACCACCAACACCACGGGCCAGATCAAGGGCGGGGCCATCAAAGCCTATGCCGTGACGACGGCCACCCGCGTCCCCTCCCTGCCCGACCTGCCGACCACCAAGGAAGCGGGTCTGCCGGCGGTGCAGGTCGCCGTCTGGCACGGTATCTATGCGCCCAAGGGCACGCCCGATGCAGTGACGAAGAAACTGTCCGATGCGCTGAAAGTCGCGCTGAAGGACGACACGGTGAAGCAGCGCTTCAACGAGCTTGGCACCGAACCGGTCAGCGACGCCCGCGCCACGCCCAAGGCGCTGGGCGATTTCGTGGTGGCGGAGATCGACCGCTGGAAGCCGATCATTACGGCGGCGGGTGTCTACGCGGATTGATGGGATCGGACGGGGGCGGGTCCACATAACCCGCCCCCTTCCAGTAATAGTCGGTGACCCGTGACAGGCTACGGTCCATCCCACGCATACCGGCCTGTATCTGTGCCAGCGTGCCGTCTTCATACCGACGGACCGTGCTGAGATAGAGATAGATCGGCTCCCGCAGCAGCCGGAAGAAGGACCCCACGGATTGCGGACTGAATCCGCCCTGCTTCATGTGCCAGCCCAGGGCCAGACGGGTGCCAATCAGCCCATCCAACCGTCCGCCCATGATCATGGACAGACCCAGGGAAAGGTCCCGAAGCTCTACCAGCGTAACCGAGGGCGGCAGCTTGTCCGTCACATCCTTCCGGTTATTCCCACGCAGCACGCCAATTCGGCATCCCGCCAGTTCATCCGCGGATTGCGGGCGCAGCCCCGGTCGAGTAACCAGCCCCATGTCGGCATAGCCGAAGATGCCGGCGGGCACGGCAGCACCCTGCAGTTCCGGCAGTTCGAAGAAGATGATCAGGTCAAGTTGACCGGACTTGATGCCCATGATCAGCCGGACCGGCGGGCCGGGCCGGCTTTGAATGTCAAAGCCGCTATGTCGGGACAGATCTGCGATCACCTCGTTGGCGATGCCCTGTTTGGGGTCCTCCGGCAAATGCCAGGGCGGTGCCTCCATGACCCCACAGGTCAAGGTTCTTGCCAGGGCCCGTCCCGGCAGCCCCGTGGCAGCGGCGGCCAACATCGTTCCAAGCATCGTGCGGCGCGGAACCCGAATCACAGGCCACCCTCCCCAAGACGACTATGCCGGCCTATTGATCGCCATACCCGTCCATGATGATCGGATCGCCGCCCAAACCGCGCAACATGTCGGCCACCAGCGCCGTCACCGTTTCCAGCAGGACCGGATCGGTAGCGCGCAAGACCAGGGCCGTGGAGACCTTGCCCTGCCGGAAAGCCGGGTAGGAGCCAATATCGACGCCGGGATAATCGGCGGCAATGGTGCGCAGCGTGTCGGCAAAGCTGCCTTCGGGAATGGAAGAGGCTACCGACTTGGTCTTCACCACCGGCCCACCCACCAGCCGGTCACCGATACCGGTCAGCATGGCCTGCATGATCATTGGCACGCCCGCCATCACGAAAACATTGCCGATCTGAAAGCCGGGCGCGGTGGAGACAGGGTTGTCGATCAGGATCGCCCCTTCCGGTGTGTTGGCCATGCGCAGCCGCGCCTCGTTCAACATGCTGGTGCCGGCATAATGAAGCTCCAGCCGGCGCACAGCCTCCGGATTGCGGATCAGGGGGAGGCCGAAGGCCTTGGCGATGCATTCCGCCGTGATGTCATCATGGGTGGGGCCGATGCCGCCCGTCGTGAAGACATAGGTGTAACGGGCGCGCAGCGCATTGACCGCTGCCACGATCTCCACCTCCTCATCCGGCACCACGCGCGCCTCGCGGAACCGGATGCCCAGCGTCCCCAGATGCTTGGCAATGAAGGCCATATTGGCATCCTGGGTCCGGCCGGACAGGATCTCGTTACCGATGATCAGCAAGGCGGCCGTGGGGGCGGTGTCGGTCATTCAGGGCTCCGGCTTGGGTCACGTCATCTGTTCGGAGGTGAGGTGTCGCCCACTCTGAACGGGTGATCCGTGCAACATCATGCAACGAAAAACGCATTTTGAACCGGAGGCGTTTCTTCCGCCAACTCCGAATTCAGAGGCCATTGTGAAACATTGTGCATCCTTTTCCGCGTTTGAACGGGAGTGTTGCAGAAGCCCCCTCTGAATTCAGAAAAGCCAATCCGATCAATAGGCAAGAGCCTATCATGAACAGGCCTTAAAGTCAGCAATCACCCCAGCACCAGATCATCGCGATGCACCATCTCGTCCCGACCGCGATAGCCAAGGACGGCTTCGATCTCCGCACTGCGCCGCCCGGCGATGGCGCGGGCATCGGCGGCACCATAGGCCGACAGGCCGCGCCCGACGGTGCGCCCGTCCGGCCCCTGGATCAGGACCAGATCGCCGCGTTCAAACTCGCCTTCCACCCCGCGCACCCCGGCGGGCAGCAGCGACCCGCCCTTCAGCAAGGCGGCGACGGCACCGGCATCCAGCACCAGGGTGCCTAACGGCTTCAGGCTGCCCGCGATCCAGCGCTTGCGGGCCGTACGCGGTTCGGACCCCGGCACGAACCAGGTGGCCAGCGCCCCACCCTGGTCCACCGGCGTCAGCAGGGCCGACAACGGGTTAGAGCGTTTGCCCATGGCGATGGCCATGCGGCAGCCGGCAGACAGCGCGATGCGCCCGGCCACGATCTTGGTCACCATGCCGCCGCTGCTGTAACCCGGCGGCGGCTCGCCGGCCATGCCCACAATCTCCGGCGTGATTTCCTGCACGATGGGGATGTGCCGGGCTTCCGGGTCCTTGCGCGGATCGGCGGTGTAGAGCCCGTCAATGTCGGACAGCAGGATCAGCGTATCGGCGCTGATCATCTGCGCCACGCGGGCGGCCAACCGGTCATTGTCGCCGAAGCGGATTTCGGCGGTGGCGACCGTGTCATTCTCGTTGATGACCGGCACCGCGCCCAGTTTCAGCAGGGTTTCAATGGTGGCGCGGCCATTCAGGTGACGGCGGCGATCTTCTGTATCGTCCAAGGTCAGCAGCACCTGCGCGACGGTGATGCCATGGCGGGCCAGCGTCTCCTGATAGGCGTGCGCCAGGCGAATCTGCCCCGTGGCGGCGGCGGCCTGTTTCTCCTCCAGCCGCAGGGGACGGCCCACCAGCCCCAGATGTTCACGTCCGCAAGCAACGGCACCAGAGGTGACGATCACCACCTCCACCCCGCGTGCGCGGAGCGTGGCGACATCGTCGGCCACGGTATCCAGCCATTCGGTGCGGATTTTGTGGGTGGCGGCATCGACCATCAGCGCCGACCCGATCTTCACGATCAGCCGCCGCGCCGAACCCAGATCCTGCGAACCCGCCAACACCGCACCCATGGCATTCATCCCGCCCCAAGAAACCTGCCTCGCTTATGCTTTTCGGCAAGCATCGGGGTCAATGCACGAAGGAATATTGCCGGTATGCTTTGGCGGCGGGATGCTTCCACCCTACCGCTTGAACCGGTAGCTGACCTCCACGATCCCGTGATCGTCGGGGCTGTCATGGAAGGTGAAGCCCAGATCACGGCACAGGCCCAGCATGCCGGCATTTTCGCGTAAGACCTCGCCAAACACCTCCTGGATGCCGCGGCTGTCGGCATAGGCCAGGATGGCTTTCATCAGGCGGGAACCCAGACCCTTGCCCTTCATGTCGGACCGGACCAGCACGGCATATTCGGCCCGCTCATTATCCGGGTCGGCGGTGATGCGGACCACGCCGAAGATAGGGCCGGGCTTGTCCGGGTCGCTCAGGTCCTGCGGGATGGCGACCAGGGCCATTTCGCGGTCATAGTCGATCTGGGTCAGGCGGGCCGCCATCTGGTGCGACAGGCGGCGCATGGGCGCGAAGAAGCGCAGGCGCATATCCTCCACGCTGGTGGCCGCGATCATGTCATGGATCGCCGGCTCATCCTCCGGCCTTATCGGCCGGACCAGGAACTCACGGCCCGACCGCAAGGTCAGCGCATGTTCCAGCTTCTTGGGGTAGGCCCGAATGGCCAGCCGCTTCAGCGACCGCTCGGTCAGCGGCTTCACCTTGATGCGGGCATCCAGCGCCAGCACACCCGCCTCATCGGCATAGAGCGGGTTGATATCCAGCTCCGCGATTTCCGGGAAATCGGTGATCAGCTGGCTGACCTTGGTCATGGTCAGGGCCACAGCGTCCAGGTCGGCCCGCGCCATGTGGCGGAAGCCCTGCAACAGCTTATAGATACGGGTGCGGGCCATGGCGTCGCGCGCCAGGTTCAGGTTCAAGGGCGCCAGGGCCAGCGCCTTGTCGTCCAGCACCTCCACCGCCACGCCACCGGCCCCGAACAGGATGACGGGGCCAAACAGCGGATCATCCACCATGCCCAGGATAAGTTCCTGCGCACCGGGCCGGTGCGCCATTTCCTGTACCGTGAAACCCTCGATCCGGGCGTCGGGCATGGCGGTGCGGATACGTTCCAGCATGGCCTCGGCCTCCGCCCACACCTGCGTCGGCAGCAGGTTGAGCGAGACGCCGCCCAGATCGGATTTATGCGTGATGTCGGGCGACAGGATTTTCAGCGCGATACGCCCGCCCAGCCGCTTGGCCGCCCGTTCCGCCTCTGCCGGGGTGGCGGCGGTGACGGTCTGGACGCAAGGGATGCCATAGGCGCGCAGGACCTCCTTCGCCTCAAATTCCGACAGCCAGCCGCGCCCGTCGGCCAGCGCGGTGTCGATGACGGGGCGCACCGCCCCCATATCCACATCGAACTGTTCCGGCGCGCTGACCGGGGTTTCCATCAACAGTTCCTGATTGCGGCGATACTGCACCAGATGCAGGAAGGCGCGGATGGCCTGGTTCGGGGTCTGGTAGTGCGGGATGCGGGCATGGTCCAGCAGGCGGCGCGACGGGGCCGCCTGCTGTTCACCCAGCCAGCAACCCAGCACGGGCAGGCGACGGCCACCGCCGGCCCGGCTGTTCTGTTCGCGCACAATATCGGCCACGGCCTGGGCCGCGTCGGCGCCATCGGCCACCGCCGTGGGGCAGTTCATGACCAGGACGGCATCGATATTCTTGTCCGCCATCACGATTTTCAAGGCGTCGGCATAGCGCTTGCCATCCGCATCCCCGATAATGTCCACGGGGTTACCATGGCTCCAGGTCGGCGGCAGCACCTTGTCCAGTTGCGCCAGGGTTTCCGGCGACAATTGTGCCAGCCGCCCGCCACCCGCGATCAGGGTATCGGTGGCCAGCACGCCCACCCCACCGCCATTGGTGAGGATGGCCAGCCGGTCACCGCCGATCTGCACCCCGGTGGCCAGCGTCTCCACCGCTGCGAACAGCTCATCCAGTTCGCCCACGCGCAGCATGCCGGCGCGGCGGAAGGCGGCGTCATAGACGGCATCGGCCCCGGCCAGGGCACCCGTGTGCGAACTGGCGGCGCGCGACCCTTCCTCGCTGCGGCCCGACTTGATGACGATGACGGGTTTGGACCGCGCGGCGGTGCGGGCCGCCGACATGAATTTGCGGGCAGAGGTAATGGCTTCCACATAGAGCAGGATGGCCCGCACCGACCCGTCCTGCGCCAGATAATCCAGCATGTCGCCGAAATCGACATCGGCCTTGGAACCCAGCGAGATCAGGTGGGAAAAGCCGATGCCGCGCGGCGTGGCCCAGTCGACGATGGAGGTGACCACCGCCCCTGACTGCGCCACCAGGGCGATATCGCCCTTCAGCGGCGGCACATGACAGAAGCTGGCATTCAGCCCCTGGCCCGGCACCATGATGCCCAAGCAGTTCGGTCCGATAATGCGTAAAAGATGCGGACGGGCGGCGTCCAGCACCGCCTGCTGAAGCTTCCGGCCCTCCTCCCCCATTTCCGCGAAACCGGCGGTGATGATCACGGCGGCCTTGGTGCCGCGCGCACCCAGTTCGGCGATCAGGCCCGGCACAGTGGCGGGTGGGGTGGCGATGACGGCCAGTTCCGGGGTGATGGGCAGGTCGGAAACCGAGGGATAGGCCAGCACCCCCTCAATCGAGCGTTCGCGCGGATTGACGGGCATGATCGGCCCGTCGAACCCGGCATTGAACAGGTTGCGGGCCACTACCTTGCCCACCGATTTGTCCCGCCGGCTGGCCCCGATCAGGGCGACGGAGGCGGGCTTGAACAGGCTGTTCAGGTTACGGATGGTCATGGTGGCTCCTGGTATCCGGGATCACGCTGCCGTGCAGCATGCCGGAAGCAGGCGCCACCATAAACCAGGATCATGGTCGGGCGATGACATGGGTCAATCATTCGCCCGCAAACAGCGATCAGATCCACCAGGTTTCCGGGTTGAGGATCGGCCGGTCGTCAATGGCACGCAGCAGGCCGACGACAGCCCGGATCAGCCACCAGATGCCGACCACGAACAGGATGAGGACCCCGATACCGATGAAGCTGGTCGCCGCGCCGATCACCATGCCCAGAACACCCAGCCAGAAGGTGCGGATAATATAGGTGATGTGCGTTTCCCACATCGTGCCATAGGCCTCGCCCCGCTTCAGATAGGCGATGATGACGCCGATCAGGCCGAACCCGACAATGGTCAGCAGATTGCAAATCACCACAATCATGCGCATGGAGCCGTTGCCCCGGCGCGAATCATATTCGGCCATTCCCCCACCCTCCTTCGCACGCCCTGTTCATGGGGCAAGGCATCAGCCTATGCCATCCACGTCTCCTCCTGGCAACAGCCCCGGCAGACCCTCCATCGAAAGGGCAAGCGGTGCGGCGGCCGGTGCGGGGAAACTGGCGACGCGCCCCTCTGCTTTGCCGTACCGCACATAATGCTCGATCAGGGCGGTGTGGTTGAGGCCAAAGATCGCGAACAGATCGGGATTGAGGGCCGCATAAATCTCAGCATCGAATCCGGCGGCGCGTCGTCCCTCGGCGGCGCCGAAATTGACGAAATGGGTCAGCAGGGATTTCTCGTCCAATCCGAAGGCGGTGAACAGGTCGGCATTCAAGGCGGCATAGGCCTCAACATCGAATCCCGTCCCCGACCGTTTCTCCGCCGCGCCATAGCGGACATAGTGATCAACCAGCGCATTGCGGTCGGTTCCAAAGACACCGAACAGGTCCGGGTTCCTGGCGGCATATGCCAAAGCGTCGAACCCGTCCGCCTTGCGCTGTTCAAGGTGACCATTGGACAGGTAATGAGAGAGCAGAGCATCGGTATCGAGACCGAAGGCCCGGTAAAGATCCGGATTCAATGCTGCATACGCCTCGGGATCAAAGCCCGTGACGGGCCGCCCCTCGGCCCAGCCATATTGGATGTAGTGGCGGATCAGCGCCTCGTAATCGCCGCCGAAAACCGCCGACAAGTCAGGGTTCAAGGCACGGTAGGAGAGCGCCAGGCCAGCGGCGTCGTCATTGATGATGGTGCCGGTCACGGTGATGCTGGTAGCATTATTTGCGAGGCTGGCGCCACTGATCTGCGACAAGGTCAGGATCACCGTCTCGTCTGCCTCGACCTTCGTATCACCAGTAACGGGAACCTGGATGGTGGCCGTGGTCGATCCGGCGGCGATGGTCACGGCGCGGTCGATGGGGGCGTAATCCGTGCCGGCTGTGGCCGTGCCACCCGTTGTCTTAACAGTGAAGGTTACGGGCAGAGGAGACGACGCCGACAGGGTTACGGTGTATGACAAATGCTCCGCCCCTTCCACAACAGACGCCCCAGTCATAGACAGGGTCGGCATCTGAACAAGGATTGTCTGGTCGGAGAAAGCCAGCAGTTCCATGCCGGTCAGCGTGTCAATCTCACCGAATGTATGCCGGACAGTGGTTGTCCCGGATTGGGTGGAAACCGTGTAATTGGACCATTTATCGGTGAACAACACTGTATCCGTTCCCAAGCCTCCGTTCAGCGTATCGTTGCCGCCCCCGCCTGCCAACGTATCGTCACCCGCACCGCCATTCAGCGTATCTGCGCCGGCCCCGCCGGTCAGGCTGTCGTTGCCGTTGCCGCCAGTCAGGGAGAAAATCGTGGCGGACGGCGTCATGTCCTTGAAGTTATAAGCCGTGAGGCTGCTGGCCTGGACGCCCTTCAGACGCAGGATGGTGAATAACTCATAGCCCGGCCACCTGTTGGTCGTGCCGTCATAGTCGGCCTGTACCAGCGTGTCGGCACCATCCTGGACCAGTCGCAGAAAATCGCCGAACAGGTTACCGCCCGTATAGCCGTCGAACAGCCCGGACGAAGTAACGTCGATGATGTCACCGCCCGCACCCGCCGTGAAATCGGTTACGATATTGGCCGCACCGGATGACACGCTCCACATCTGGATCGTATCAACACCGCCCCCACCCGTGATGTTGTTGTTGGTGGGAGATACCCGGATCAGGTCATTGCCTTCACCGCCATCGATCCAGTTGCTGCCCAGGACATCCAGGAAATAATCACTGCCGCTGCCCCCCAGAAGGCTGTCATCCCCATCATTGCCATGCAGATAATCGGCACCACCACCCCCTAACAGCGTGTCATTCCCCGCATCGCCTTGAAGGAAGTCCGCGCCTTCGCCACCATCAATCAAATCAGCGCCGGCACCACCTTCCAGAGTGTCACTGCCATCAAGACCCGTGATCGTATCCGCCTCACCACCACCCTTCAGGCCATCAGCGCCAGACGTACCGGTCAGCGTCTTGCCTGGGGCGGCCGTACCTGAAGGGTCCATGTCCTTGAAGTTGTAAGCAGTGAGGCTGCTGGCCTGGACGTCCTTCAGACGCAGGATGGTAAAGAATTCATAGCCCGGCCACCTGTTGGTCGTGCCGTCATAATCGGCCTGCACCAACGTGTCGGCACCATCCTGGACCAGCCGTAGAAAATCGCCGAACAGGTTGCCGCCCGTATAGCCATCAAACAACCCGGACGAAGTAACGTCGATGATGTCACCGCCCGCACCCGCCGTGAAATCGGTTACGAAATTGGCCGCTCCGGATGACACGCTCCACATCTGGATCGTATCAACACCGCTCCCGCCCGTGATGGTGTTATTGGTGGGAGATACCCGGATCAGGTCATTGCCTTCACCGCCATCAATCCAGTTGCTGCCCAGGACATCCAGGAAATAGTCACTGCCCCCGCCACCCAGAAGGCTGTCATCCCCGTCATTGCCATGCAGATAATCGGCACCGCCACCCCCCAACAGCGTGTCATTCCCCGCATCGCCTTGAAGGAAGTCCGCGCCTTCGCCACCATCAATCAAATCAGCGGCGGCACCACCTTCCAGAGTGTCACTGCCGTCAAGACCGCTGATCGTGTCCGCATCACCACCACCCTTCAGGCCATCAGCGCCAGACGTACCAGTCAGGATGGGCATAATAACTCTCCAAATTATGTTGAACAGCGCGATAGGATACGAAAATTACACATACCATACAGGTAACACCACTTGAATATTCCTTGAGTACTAGGCAGCATTACTTCCCAGAAGGTCGTTAACAGTCAGATCACCTGGACATGAAAAACCGGGACCACAGCGGATCCCCGCTTTTCATGTCAGCTCTATCAGGCGGTTACCCGCCCGTCGAAGAATCACCCCGCCATCACAGGAAACTGTCGATACCCCAGCCGGTATCGGGCACGAAGGTGGACAGTTCGGCAGGGGCATTGGGAATGACGCCCAGTAGGCTGAAGGTCTGGCGTCCTTCGGCAGCGCCATTCTGGACATAATGGCGGACCAGGGCTTCGCGGTTCAGACCGAAGGCAGCGAACACATCGCTGTTGAAGGCGGCGTAGGCTTCCACGGTGAAGCCGGTGATGGCCCGACCTTCCTTGTAACCCATGGTCACATAATGGTTGACCAGCGCCTGTTCATTCAGCCCGAAAGCAGAGAACAAGTCGGGGTTCAGCGCGGCATAGGCCTCCGCGTCGAAGCCGCTGGCCAGACGGCCCTCCGCCTCGCCATAGAGAATATAGTGCTGAACCAGGGCGCGGTGATCCAGACCGTAGGCGGCAAAGACATCCTTGTTAAGCGCGGCATAGGCGACGGCGTCGAAACCTTCGGCCACCCGGCCCTCACGCATGCCCTTGGTCTGGTAATGGTTCAGCAGCGCCTTGGCGTCCAGGCCATAGAGATCGAAGACATCCTTGTTCTGGGCGGCATAGGCATCGGCATCAAAGCCGGTGGCAAGACGGCCCTCCGTCCGGCCCGTGCTGATATAATGCTGCACCAGCCCCGCATCATCACCGGCAAAACGGGTATCCAGCGAGGTGTTCAGCGCACGGTAGGCGGCGATGGAGAAATCCGCCTGGAAATCGTCGTTCAGGATGGTGGAGGACGTCCGCATGATACCATCGGAGGTCTGCACCAGGGCGCCGCGCACATTGCTGACGGTTCCGATCAGCGTATAATCGGTTGAGACCGTCGTATTCCCTGCATAGGGGAAACGGATTTCCAGGGATGTCTGACCGGGAGCGATGGTGTAGCTGCGGGTCCCGATCTGGAAGCCGGTCGAAGTGGCGTGGCTGAAGTCGAAGGTCACCGCCTCCGTCGCGGCACGTGACAGGTTGATCGTGAACACCGCGTCGGTATTGACCACCCGGCCCTGCACCGACCCTTCGATCTTGCCTTCCACCACCACCATGTAGACGCCACGGTCCCCTTCGATCCCGTAAGAGCCGGACATGGTGAGGAAAGGCGCCTCGGCGGGTGCCACATTGACCGTCTGATCCAGGAAGGCCAGACGCTCAACGCCGACAAGAAGGTCGGTGCCGTCGCTGCCCGTCTTGTGCCGGACGGTCGTGATGCCGTTGATGGTCGTGACCTCGTAATCGGCATAAAGACCACTGAAATTGGCCGTATCCGTGCCGGAACCGCCATACAGCCTGTCGTCACCGGCACCGCCCGTCAGGGTGTCGTCGCCACCATCGCCGAACAAGCGGTTTGCATTGGCATTGCCCCGCAATGTGTCGCCGGCCAAGCCGCCGATCACATCCTGGCTGCCCATCGCCTCCCGTGTCACCGGCGTCGTCTGTGTCGCCAGGATCAGATCGGCCGCCGTCAGCTTGGCCGGATCGACGACAAGGGCGACGGCACCCACGTCAAAGGTGGCGCCGCCCCGCAGCATCATGCCAGCCTTGCCGGCCACACGCACATGCTCGGCCATATAGCGGACCGTCTCCAGGCTGCTGATCCCCAGGGCGGACAGGTCCAGCTTGTCGGCACCCTGGGTGAAATCGGCGATAACATCCCGGCCATAAAGGTTCTGAATGACGAACGTGTCCCGACCGAGGCCACCCACCCAGACATCACCACCAGAATTGCCATAGGGTTCGTAGGGGTCGTCCTGAATCCTGTCGTCACCAGCCCCACCGAACAGCCGGTCGCTGCCAGAACTGCCGATCAGGGTGTCATTGCCGCTGCCACCGACCAGAAAGCCCGTGCCGCCCCCAAAGGTTGATATCTGCTGGGCGGGCAAATCCGGCGCCAGGATGAAATCCGCCGCCGTCAGCTTCTTCCAGTCAATATTCAAGCTCAGACTGCTGCTTGATATCTGGATCGTGCGGCCGGACGGCGACAGGGCCATCATCTCGCGCAGAACTTGAAAACTGCTGATGCCCAGATCCGAAACGTCGATCCGGTCCTGCCCCTGGGTGAAGTCGGTAACGATGGCCGTGGCAAAGCCAGTGGCGCTGCTCAGCGCAAAGACGTCACGGCCAGCACCACCCGTCATGCTGGTGATGCCGCCGATTGCCGCGTAGATGATATCGTCGCCGGCATCGCCGAAAATGGTGGAGCCGTTATAGGATCCGTGCAGCCGGTCATTGCCAGTACCGCCGAATACATAGCCGCTCTGGTTGGCGAAAATCTCCCGGGGGGCATCGCCCGACGCGAAGATGAAATCGCGTTCCGACAGGGTCCAGTAATTGACCCCTTTCAGCTGGAACGTCACGACGCCGCTGCGCATGAAGGTGAAATTGGTGTCAGCCGTGCCCGCCACACCCGGCGGCACCAGTGCCTTCAGGGCATCCCAGCTGCTGATGCCAAAGGCAGACAGGTCGACACGGTCCTGGCCCAGCGTGAAATCGGTAATGGTCATACTGGTGTTGCTGTTGCCGCTGACGCTGGGCAGCAGAACATAGGTGTCGTTGCCGGCACCGCCGGTGACAGTGTCATAACCGTCGCGGACAATGATGCGGTCATGACCGGCACCAGCCAGAATGAGGTCGCTACCCGCGCCGCCGTCGATCGTGTCGTTGCCGGCCCCGCCCAGAATATCTTCGCCGGCATAACCACCAAGGATCAGGGCGCCCGTGGCGCGCGGGGTGGCGAAGACGAAGTCGGCCTCCGTCAGCTTGTCCACCGCACTGTTCATGGTGAAGACATAGACGCCGTTGGTGGCGCGGAACAGGAAGCGGGAGCCGCCATCATTGCCGCTGGACAAGAAAAGCCGCGCCGTCGCCAGATCGGGAATACCCAGGGCCGACAGATCAATCCGGTCCTCACCGGGCGTGAAGTCCGTGATTCGGGACTCCCCATAGCCATAGTAATTCTGAACGAGATTGGGGATGAACAAGTCGCGCCCCGCACCACCCGTCAGAAGATCGTTTGAACCGATATATAAAGTATCGTTGCCGGCCCCACCCAGCAGGGCGTCAGTCCCCTCACCACCGATCAGCGTGTCGTTACCGTCCAAGCCGGACAAAGTATCGTTACCATTGGAACCATTTATATTATCGTCTTCAGCGCCGCCAACCAGAGAATCGTCGGTATTTTCTCCAATAATATTAGCCATTCTTGCCCCACAATACAGAAAAACCAGTCGTTATCGACAGTTCACCGAATAACATGACGCCTTTGAAATTTCTATCTGATGACGATAATTAATCAGTATTATGCCGAAAGTGGCGTATCCCGGCGACACAGACAGGAAACCAATCGGCACAAATGAAAAAAAGCCGGAACCCGACAGGGTCCCGGCTTTTTCAAGAAAGCAGCGGGCGGTTACCCGCCCGTCATGGCAATCACGCAGTGGCCGCAGCGCGCTCAATGCTTTCCTGGATCAGTTTGGCGGCGACATCCGCCTCGTCCCAGCGGACGATGCGGACCCACTTGCCATGTTCCAGGTCCTTATAATGCTCGAAGAAGTGGGCGATCTGTTCGACCAGGATCTGCGGCAGCTGACGGTAGCTGGTGATGTCCTTGTAGAACGGATGCAGCTTGTCCACCGGCACGGCCAGAATCTTCTCATCCATGCCCGCGTCATCTTCCATGATCAGCACGCCGATGGGGCGCGAGCGCAGGACGACGCCGGGGACCACGGGGGTCGTACCCACCACCATAACGTCGATCGGATCGCCATCCAGCGCCAGCGTGTGCGGGACGAAGCCGTAATTGGCCGGATAGAACATCGCCGTGTGCAGGAAACGGTCGACGTAGAGCGCGCCGCTATCCTTGTCCAGCTCGTACTTCACGGGCTGGCCGCCCTGCGGGATCTCGATGACGACGTTGATGTCCCAGGGCGCGTTCTTGCCGACGGGGATCTTGGTGATGTCCATGGTTACGGCCTTCTTGGCAACTGAACAGAGTGAATTACCGGCGCGATCCTAGCCGAGTGCACGTGCGAAATGAAGTTTGCGGAAGGATGACCCGCTGTGCATTTCCGCCGCATCTACCAAGGTCGTAGGTCAAATCCGGCACTGGAACGGCAAAGGGCCGCCAGGTTGCCCCGGCGGCCCTTTCCACGGCTGGGTCTGACCCCTGCTTACTTCTTCTGCGGCGCCGGGGCAGCCGGAGCGGCGGGCATGGGCGAGCCGTCAATGTTGAACTTCTCAACCTTGGCGGTCTTCTCCAGACCCTTCACCACGTCCTCGGCGATCTCCTGGGCCACCATCTGGCGCAGCTGCGGCGTAGCCTGGTCCAGCGTCGGCGGAACCTGCTTGCGCTTGTCGGTCAGCTTGATGACATGGAAGCCGAACTCGCTCTGCACCGGGGTGGCGCTCACGTCACCAACCTTCATGGCGAAGGCAGCGTTGGCGAACTCCGGCACCATGCGGTCCTTGGTGAAATAGTCCAGGTCGCCGCCACGGTCCTTTGTCCCGTCGGTGCCCTTCTCAGCCGCCAGCTTGGCAAAGTCGGCGCCGCCCTTCAGCTGCTTGATGATGGCATCGGCCTCTTCCTTGGTCTTCACCAGGATGTGGCTGGCGCGCACTTCGTCCTGCGGCGGGTTTTCCTTGATCCACTTGTCGTAGGCGGCCTTGATCTTCTCAGGGCTCATCTTCTTGTCGATCTCGGCCTTCAGCCAGGCCTGCTGGACGAACTGCTCCTCAGCCTGCTTCAGACGCTTCTTGACGTCGGCGCTGTCCTGCAGCTTGGCCTTGTAACCAGCCTCGGTCACCAGCTGCGCCTGGATCAGCTGATCGACCAGCTGCGGATAGATCATCTGCAAGGGCATCTGCTGCACCTGGGGGTCCAGCTGCTGCAACAGGGCGATCACGTCGGAACGCTTGAACTCCTTGCCGTTGGCGCGGGCGACGACCGGGTCGTCAGCCAGGGCGGAACCAGCGGCGGCGGGCTTGGCGGCGGGTGCTGCGGGCTTGGCCGCGTCCTGGGCCATGGCCGGAGAAAGGGCAACGGCGGCGACCGACCCGAGGGCGGCAACAACCAGAGCGGCACGCATGGTCTTGAACGACATCTGTGGGGGTTCCCTCGAAACAATCTGGTCGGTCGGCGGGAACATACCCAGCAGACCGCACCGGCATAAAGCATGACAGGCCATGAGCAGGCAAGGGGCCACGCACATGCCCTAAAGACCAATTCCCGGCGCATCGGGCGTGCCGGGAATTGGCACGGCGGCGACCGCCGACGCGCCGCCCATGCGGCGTAGCCAAACCGCCGGATGGCGGTGCCGGCGATTGAGGCCCGGTGATCAGAGTGATCGCCGGGAACAGCGGAAAGCATCCATTTCATGGCTGCAACGCCCCGGAAAGGCGCGTTGATGTGGCATTGCCGCATTGACCGATGCGATGCGCGGTCTTATCTGTGACGGGCGCTGGAATGGGCGAGGCCTGTTCCGGTATAAACAGCCTTCCCGGCGGCCCGACCGGCCGTAACCGGGATATCGTCATGTCCGGTGTCCTTCGCGCCTGTACCTTCTTCTGGAGTGCCTCTATGTTCGGTTCCATCGCCCGCAAGCTGTTCGGCAGCGCCAATGAGCGGGTGGTCAAGGGTCTGCGCAAGCGGGTGGAAGCCATCAACGCGTTGGAGCCGAAGCTGTCCGGCCTGTCCGACGCCGAGCTGCAGATGCGCACCGACTGGCTGCGCGACCGGCTGGAAAAGGGCGAGACGCTGGACGCCATTCTGCCCGATGCCTTTGCGACGGTGCGCGAAGCGTCCAAGCGCGTCATGGGCATGCGGCATTTCGACGTGCAGATGATCGGCGGCATGGTGCTGCATTCCGGCAAGATCGCCGAAATGCGCACCGGTGAGGGCAAGACCCTGGTCGGTACTCTGGCTGTGTATCTGAACGCGCTGCAGGGCAAAGGCGTGCATGTCGTCACTGTGAACGACTATCTGGCCCGCCGCGACGCCACGCATATGGGCCGGCTGTACAGCTTCCTGGGCCTGACGACGGGCGTCATCGTGCATGGGCTGGATGACGAGGAGCGGCGCGCCGCCTATGCCTGTGACATCACCTATGGCACCAACAACGAATTCGGCTTCGATTATCTGCGCGACAATATGAAGTACCGCCTGTCTGACATGGTGCAGCGGCCCTTCAATTACGCCATCGTCGACGAGGTGGACAGCATCCTGGTGGATGAGGCGCGCACGCCGCTGATCATCTCCGGCCCGTCCACCGACGGCTCCGAATTGTATATCGCTATCAACAAGGTGATGGCGCATATCGGCGAGGGCGATTTCGAAAAGGACGAGAAGGCCAAGGCCGTCTCCATGACCGAGTCGGGCACCGAGAAGGTGGCCCAGATCCTGAAGGACATGGAACTGCTGAAGACCGGCGACCTGTACGACATCCATAATATCTCCCTGGTCCATCACATGAACCAGGCGCTGAAGGCCCACAAACTTTTCACGCGCGATGTGGATTACATCGTCAAGGATGACAAGGTCATCATCATCGACGAGTTCACGGGCCGCATGATGGAAGGCCGCCGCTATTCCGAAGGCCTGCATCAGGCGTTGGAAGCAAAGGAAGGCGTGTCGATCCAGCGCGAGAACCAGACGCTGGCCAGCATCACGTTCCAGAATTATTTCCGCCTGTACCCGAAGCTGTCGGGCATGACCGGTACGGCCATGACCGAAGCCGCCGAGTTTGCGGAGATTTATGGTCTGGAGGTGGTTGATATCCCCACCAACCTGCCCGTGGCCCGCACGGATAATGACGACGAGGTCTACCGCTCTGCGGCGGAGAAGTACGAGGCCATCGTCAAGCTGGTCGAGGAATGCCGCGCGCGTCAGCAGCCTATGCTGGTCGGTACCGTTTCGATTGAGAAATCAGAAACGCTGGCAGCCCTGCTGAAGAAGAGGGGCATTCCGCATAATGTGCTGAACGCCCGCTATCACGAACAGGAAGCCTATATCGTTTCGCAGGCGGGTCGTCCCGGTGCCGTAACGATTGCCACCAACATGGCCGGTCGCGGTACCGATATCCAGCTGGGCGGCAATTTCGAGATGCGGGTGGAGTTCGAGCTGGCCGACGTGCCGGAGGGTGAGGAGCGCGACCGCCGCATCCAGACCATCCGTGACGAGATCGCGGCGGCCCGCGAAGTGGTGCTGAAGGCCGGCGGCCTTTATGTGGTCGGTACCGAGCGCCATGAGAGCCGCCGTATCGACAACCAGCTGCGTGGCCGTTCGGGCCGTCAGGGCGATCCGGGTGCGTCCAAGTTCTTCCTGTCGCTGGATGATGACCTGATGCGCATCTTCGGCAGCCAGCGTCTGGACGGCATGCTCCAGAAGCTTGGCCTGCAGGAGGGTGAGGCCATCATCCATCCCTGGATCAATAAGGCCCTGGAAAAGGCGCAGCAGCGCGTCGAAGCCCATAACTTCGAGATCCGCAAGAACCTGCTGAAGTATGACAATGTCATGAATGACCAGCGCAAGGTCATTTATGAACAGCGCAAGGAGATCATGGAGGCCGAGGACGTCCAGGAAATGGTCGCGTCCATGCGCCACGAAGTGATCACCGACATGGTGCGCCGCGCCATCCCGGAAAATGCCTATGCCGAGCAGTGGAACGTCAATCTGCTGCATGAGGAATGCCTGCGTCTGTTGGGCGCCGACCTACCGGTCCGGGAATGGGCCAAGGAGGAAGGCATCGCGGATGAGGAGATCAGCGAGCGTCTGCTGAAATTCGCCGACGACAAAATGGCGGAAAAGGAAGCCGCCTATGGCGCTGAACTGCTGCGCAATATCGAGAAGAGCCTGCTGCTCCAGATTCTGGATCAGGTCTGGAAGGATCATCTGCTCTCGCTCGACCATCTGCGCCAGGGCATCAATCTGCGCGCCTATGCGCAGCGCGATCCGCTGAATGAATATAAGAAGGAAGCGTTCGAGCTGTTCTCCGGCCTGTTGGATAACCTGCGTGAGCAGGTGACCCAGATGCTGATGCTGATCCAGGTTCGCGTCAACGAGCCGGAGCCGATGCCCATGCCGATGCCGGAATTCGGCCAGGAAACTCGCTACGACCCGGCCTTGGCCGGCCTGCCGCCCGCCGACGCCCCCCTGCCCGAAGGCATGGTGCGCCGCGCTTCCATCCCGAATTTCGGCATGGGTGCCGCCGCCTTGCCGGTGGCGCAGGAAACCGACCTGACCGATGGCGAGGCCTGGGTGAACACCCCGCGCAACGCCCCCTGCCCCTGCGGCAGCGGCAAGAAGTTCAAGCATTGCCACGGTGCTGCCGGCTGACGGCGGCATCCAACAAACCAACCTGCCGCCGGCCGTGGCCGTACCGGCAAATCCGTCCTAACAGCGCCGCCTCATAACCATGGCGGTTCATTCAGTATCGGGAGTTGTGGCGTCATGCCGAAGATGGTGTTCATTGAAACCGACGGCACCCGCCGCGAGGTGGATGCCCCCCTGGGCCTGTCGATCCTGGAAGTGGCCCGCCGCCACGATATCGACCTGGAAGGCGCCTGCGAGGGCTCGCTGGCCTGTTCCACCTGCCATGTCGTGGTCGCACCGGAATGGTACGACCTGCTGCCCGACGCGCAGGAAGATGAAGAGGATATGCTGGATCTGGCCTTCGGTCTGACCAAGACCTCCCGCCTGGGCTGCCAGATCCGCATCACCCCGGAACTGGACGGGCTGACCGTCAAGCTGCCGGGCGCCAAGTAAGGCGCCTGCCATGGCGCTGATCCGTCAGACCTTGCCGGACCTCGCCACGCCGGGCGGCCTGTTCGACCGGTTGCGCGGGGCCACGCGCCCCGCCTGGGACCGTTATGTCCGCCACCCGTTCGTGGCGGGCATGGGCGATGGCAGCCTGCCGGAGGCCTGCTTCCGGCATTACCTGATCCAGGATTACCTGTTCCTGATCCATTTCGCCCGCGCCTACGCGCTGGCCGCCTTCAAGGCCGACAATCTGGCCGATATGCGGGCGGCGGCGCGGTCCATGGCGGCGATCCTGGATCTGGAAATGGGCCTGCATGTCAAATATTGCGCGGGCTGGGGCCTGGATGAGGCCGCGATGCAGGCCGCACCCGAGGCACAGGGTACATTGGCCTATACGCGCTTCGTGCTGGAACGCGGGCTGGCCGGTGATCTGCTGGACCTGCATGTGGCGCTGGCCCCCTGCATCATCGGCTATGCCGAGATTGCGGCCAATCTGCTGACTGATCCAACGACAAAGCTGGACGGCAACCCCTATGGCGACTGGATCGCCATGTATGCCGACCCTGAATACCGGGCTGTGGCGGCAGCACAGGTGGCCCTGCTGGACCGGCTGTCGGCCACACGCGGCGGTGAGGCGCGGTTCAACGACCTGACCCGCAGCTTCGATGCCGCCAGCCGGCTGGAAGCCGGGTTCTGGGACATGGGGCTGGGGCTGCTGCCATGAACAAGGCGGCGCACCCCGCGCGCGCCGACCGCCTGACATTGCTGGCGCCGCTGCTGCTGGTCCTGTCCGTCTCCATGCCACCGCTGGGGGGTGGGCTGGCCAAGGATGTCTCGCAGGGGCATGATATTCTGGCGCTGGCCTTCCTGCGCAACGCCATCTCCGCCGCCATCATGCTGGCCATCGTCCGGCCTTCCTTCCGCAATCTGACGGGCGCGCAATGGCGGGCGGCGGCGGCGCTTGGCGCGTCGCTGGCGGCCATGAATGCGTGCTTCTATCTGGCGCTGGCCCGGCTGCCGCTGGGTGTAGCCGTAGCGATCGAGTTTCTGGGGCCGCTGGCCGTTGCCATGGTGGGTGCCCGGCGGGTGGTGGATTATCTCTGGCCGCTGCTGGCGCTGGCGGGTGTACTGCTGCTGACGCCGCTGGCGGGGGCGGAGCGGCTGGCCCCGCTGGGTCTGCTCTTCGCCATCGTCACGGCGGTTGGCTGGGCCGCCTATATCCTGATGTCGCGGCATGCGGGGCGGCAGATACCGGGCATGACGGGGCTGGCCCTGGCCCTTTTGTTCGCGACCCTGTTCACGGCCCCGGTCGGCCTGCCGGTGTCCGGCCCCTATCTGACCAGCCCGGAGATGATGGCCAAGGTGGCGGCGGTGTCGATGCTGTCCACCCTGCTGCCCTATGCACTGGAGTTCGTGGCGTTGCGCCGGGTCTCCACGGCCCTGTTCGGCATCATGATGGCAATGGAGCCGGCCCTGTCCGCTGTGGTCGGCCTGTTCTTGCTGGGTGAAGTGCTGTCGCTGTCGGCGGTGGCGGCCATCATCCTGATCTGTATGGCCGCACTGGGGTCCAACCTTACGCGGCGCGGCGGCTGATCCAGCCCTTCTCGATAAAGCCGGTCCTGATGCCGGCCAGCCAGAAGAACCCGACATGCACCGCCTGATAAAGGGCGAATTCGCCCCAGTCGGCCCAGCCCGACAGGTCGGGCGGGTCGAGGTCCACCCGTGTGGTCAGGTCGGGGAAGGACAAGTCCGCACTGCCCACGAAGAAGGAAAACAGCACATTATTGATGATGTGCACGCCCATCGCGGCCTCCAGGCGGCCGAAGCGGGTGGTGATCCAGGACAAGAACAGGGCCATGCAGAAAATCTCCGCCCGCATGGCCCAGACAGCCTGCGCCCCCGACCCTTCATGCACCAGCGTGAACAGCACAGCCGTCAGAAGCGAGGCCGGCACGGCATGGCGGAACAGCAATTGCGCACCCTGCGCCAGATAGCCCCGGAACAGCAGTTCCTCCGCCGAGGCCTGCAGGCCGAACAGCAGAATGGACAGCGGCGCCAGCATCAGGAAGGTCATCAGGCTGGTCTGCGACAGGCGCAGTTCGCCCGCCCACAGCCCGATCCCCACCTGTACCAGCATGGGCAGCGCGAAGATCAGGGCCGCCCGCCCCATCATCCCCCAATCCAGCCGCCGCCCCGGCGCGATCAGGTCGGATAGGCGCAGCCGGTGCAGCCAATGCAGCACCAGGGCCATAACCGGGATAGCGATGGAGTTGATGGTCAGCAGCCCATAGGTCTGCAAGTAGGGAGTGCCCGGCAGCAGGCGCGCCAACCCCGTCACCATCATGAAGATGGCGATGCCCGCCAGCAGCATCAGCACGACAATCACAACGGTGCCGAACAGATAGGCCCCGCGCGACTGCCCCGTCGCCACGCCCGCCATGTGGACCGGCGTCTCTTCACCCGTCATTCCGGCTGCCCCTGTGCGTGGCCCGCGACAAAGCCGGTGCGCAGGCCGATGAACCAGTAATTGGCGCAGACGGCGCCATAGATCAGCATCTGGGCCAGCACGGCATTGATGTCGAAACTGCTGTCACGGAAATCTTCCTGAAAGCCGCTGACCGACGGCAATCCATGGTCCGGGCGGGCGGCCAGGGTGAAGACAATGATGTTATGGGCGAAATGCACGCCCATGGCAGGCTCCAGCCGCCCAGCCCGCGTGGTCAGCCAGGACAGCGCCAAACTGATCATCAGGATATTGATCTTGCGGTCCCAGCCGGTATCAAAGCCGCCCGTATCATGCAGCGACAGGAAAATGACGGCCACCGGCAATGCCGCCAGCATTGCATGGCCAAACAGGACCTGGAAACCCTGTGCCAGATAGCCCCGGCAGACCATTTCCTCCGCCGTGGCCTGCAACGCCACCAGCACCAGCATCATGGGCAGCAGCGCCAGGGCCGCCCGCCAATCGCCCAGGCCCAACTGACCACTCATCACCGCCATGATGATCACGGGCGTGAAGGCCAGGGCATAGGTGGCGGCCGACCGGGCCATCATGCCCAGGTCCAGATGCTGTTCGGGGGCCACCACGCTCATCAGTGACCGGCCCTGCATGTTTAGCACAGCGGTCAGCAGCAGGATGATGGCGGCCAGCGCCAGCAGATTGGTGATGCGGCGGATGGCGGGGTCCCCCTCCATCCAGCCCAGCGACAGGCTGACGGTTTCGGAGATGCCGCCTGCAGCCCAAGCCACCGGAAAGACCAGCAGGCCCAGCGCCAGCATGCCCACGGCGTAATGCCAGAAGGACAGGCCCAGATGCACGCCCACCATATGCACCGGCACAGGCGCCCAGCCCCGACCTTCGCCCCCCTGCCGCATGGTGTCATCCGTCGCTGTTGCAACAGCCGGTGTAACCCCTGGCGGCAGGGGGGCGCAAGGCCGCCCAAACTCAACTCACCGTGAAGCCATAGTCGGTGAGGGGGAGTGAGCGCACCCGCTTGCCAGTCGCGGCGAACAGGGCATTGACCAGGGCGGGCGGCAGGGGTGGGGTCATCGGCTCCCCCGCTCCGCCCACGGGTGCGTCCGGGCTGTCGATCAGGACGATCTCCACCTCCGGGATACGATCCATCTGGATCAGGTGGTACTGATCGAAATTGCGGCTGCTGACCGCCCCTTTCTCCAGGGTCACCTTCTCCGCCAGACTGGCCGACAGGGCCATCAGGATCGACCCCTCTCCCTGGGCCCGCACACTGTCGGGATTGACGACGGTGCCGCAGTCGAAGGCGCACCAGACCTTTTCCACCCGCACGCGGGTGCCGGTGACCGACACCTGCACCACCTGTGCTGCAATCGACTGAAAACTGTTCCAGATGGCGATACCCAGGCCGGTCCCCGGTGGAAGGGTCCGACCCCAGCCGGCGGCACGGGCGGCGGCGTCCAGCACGCGCAGCGCGCGGGGATTGCTGGCCAGCAGCCGGCGGCGATAGGCCAGCGGGTCCTGTCCCGCCACCTGCGCCAGTTCATCCACGAAACATTCGAAGAAGAAGGCGCCTTGCGTGCTGCCCGGTGCGCGCCAGGGGCCATTGGGCACGGGCAGGCCGCCTTCCGCCATGGTCGTCAGGGGGGATGGCAGGTAATAGCTGGGCTGATGGTCAGGCTGTGTCGGCCCGCCCGTTGCGATGGAAACCCAGACATTGCCGGACGCCGGGACCGTATGGGTATGAACGGCGACGGGCATGCCATCGGCCCCCACCCCAGCGGTTATGCGGCAGGCCGTGGCGGGGCGGTAACGGCCCTGGCACAGATCCTCCTCCCGCGAATAGATCAGCTTTACCGGGGCCGCCACCTGCTTCGACAGGAAGGCAGCATAGCCGACATAGTCATTCAGGTACCGCCGGCCAAAGCCGCCGCCTGACAACAGCGTCTCCACCTCCACCTTGTCCTCTTCCATGCCGGACAGGCCCGCCAAGATGCGGCGGACGGAGGTGGGGAACTGGCTGCCTGTCCAGGCCCGCGCCTTGCCGGGGCTGAGGTCGATGGTGGCCGACATAGGCTCCATCTGGGCATGGGCCAGGGCCGGCACGACATAATCCCAGGAGAGGACCCTGGCCGCCCCTGCCATGGCGGCAGTGTGGCCGGCACGGATCGCGGCCTCATCCTCCTTCTCGCCCTTGCGGATGCTGCCAGGGTCGGACAGCTTGGCCGTGATCGTGCCGATCATGCCGTCTGTGTCGAGGTTATCCTTGCCGTGGGCGTCCCAGACGGGAGAGAGGGCCAGCAGCCCCTGGCGCGCCGCCCACCAATGGTCGGCCACCACCGCCACCGCATCGACCAGACGCATCGGCCGGTCGGAACCGGGAATGGGGATGGCTGTATCCTTGATCACCACCACATGCCGCACGCCGGGAATGGCCATGGCCGGGGCGGGATCAACGCTGACCAGCTTTCCACCGAAGACCGGGCATTGCATCAAGGTGGCGGACAGCAGGCCCGGCAGCTTCACATCGGTGGCATAGACGGCACTGCCATCCACCTTGGCGGCGATATCCTTGCGCATCACCCCCTGCCCGACCAGTGTCCAGTCGGCTCGCGACAGGAGCGCGGGATCGGCGGGAACCGGCAGGCGCGCCGCCATGTCGGCCACGGCGCCATAGGCAATGCGCCGACCGCTGGACCGGTGTTCGACATGGCCGGCAATGGCCCGGCATTCGGCAACCGGCACGCCCAGCATGCGGGCACCAGCCATCACCAGCATCTCCCGCGCGGCGGCGCCGGCGCGGCGCAGCTTGTCCCACTGGCTGCGGATCGACGAACTGCCGCCCGTCCAATGGCTTTTGCCATCGGCCATGCCCATAGCGTCGATCAGGGGGGCCGTCTTCACCGAAACCCTGTCCCATTCCACGCACAGTTCATTGGCCAGCAACTGCGCCACACCGCTGAACCCGCCCTGGCCCATTTCCTGGGCGTTGGAATAAAGCGTGACGGCACCGTCCGTACCGACATGCAGCCAGTTATTGATGGTCGCCCCCTGTCCGGGGGCGGCGACGGCCACGATGCTGAACGGCATCAGCCCCAGGGTTAGACCAGCCCCGGCGGCGGAAAACAGCGTGCGGCGCGACAGTGAAACAGCCATGGTCCCCTCCCCCCGCTTCAGGCCGGTGCCATGCCGGCGGCGCGGCGGATGGCACGGCGCACGCGGGGCAGGGTGCCGCAGCGGCACAGGTTGGTCATGGCGGCGTCGATCTGCGCATCGGTCGGACGCGGGTTTTCGCGCAGCAGGGCGTCGGCAGCCATCAGCATGCCAGACTGACAATAGCCGCATTGCGGCACCTGTTCGGCGATCCAAGCCTGTTGCAGCGGGTGGGTGCGGTCGGGCGACAAGCCTTCGACCGTCGCCACCTTCTGTCCCGCATATTGTTCCATCGGGAACTGACAGGACCGTACCGCCTGTCCGTCCAGCAGAACGGTGCAGGCGCCGCACTGGGCAACGCCGCACCCATATTTCGTGCCCGTCAGGCCCAAAAGGTCGCGCAGCACCCATAGCAGCGGCATGTCGGCAGAGGCGTCCACGCCATGCCGCTGCCCGTTCACATCGATCTCATATCGCATTCCAACCACCCGGTCACATCATCGCCGGTAGGCCCGGCGGGTCGGGATGGAAGGTGGCGAAAGCCAGGGAAACCGGGAAGTCCGATGGTCCGACGGCATCCCGATGGAACGCCGATATTGTGCCGATCAGCGCTCTACCATCCGCACATCGACAATATCGACCAGGGTGCCCAGATACTTCCCGATGATCAGGCGCCCGTCGGGGTCCAGGGCCAGGGAGGATTTGTAGAGCGCGTCGGGAAGGTCGGCAACGGCGCGCAGCTGGCCGCCATCGGCGGGCAGCAGCATGATGCGCGCCTGCCCATTGCCCGGCCGGTCGATCAGATAAACGCCGTCCGGCCCCACCACCCAGCTTTCATTGTCATAGGCGCTGGGCAGGTCGGCCACCTTTTCCACCTGTCCGCCATCGGCGGGTTGCCGCCACAGCCCATCCTCCCCGTCACGCACCATGTAGAGCCAGCGGCCATCGGCACTTTCCTTGGCCACGCGCCACCCGGCCTCACTGATCGGCATGGCCTGTTCATAGGGCGGACGGGTGATCCAGATGCGCCATCCCTCCAGCCGGTTGGAGGCGAAATACAGCCGCTGCCCGTCGCGCGACCAGGCAGGCGCCCGATCCTCCGCCCCCGGATCGGCGGCCACACGGCGCAGCCGGCCCGCCCCGCGATCCAGGATGAACAGGCCGGGTGCGCCATCGACCACCGATACCAGCGCCAGCCGCCGCCCGTCGGGCGCCCAGCGGGGGGACTGGGTGAACGGTCCGGCAAACTGCGTCACGGGGGACGGGGCCTGTCCGGGATCGGCCACCCAGATCTCAAACATGCCGGACCGGTCGGACGCGAAGGCCACGGCCCCCTGGCGGCTGACATCGGGGTCCCAGTCCAGACGGTTGCTGGCCGGCACCACGGGTTCGGTCCCGCCACCCTGCAGCAGGCGCAGCAGGGTGGACCGGTTGGTCCGCACCTCTGCCGCCACCCGGTCGCCACCGGCCCCGATGCGGCCCAACTGGTTCAGGCCGGGGGCGATGCGCAAAGGCGGGGCCTTGCCCTCGGGATCAACCCGCCACAGGCCGAAATCGCCGGCCCGGCTGGAGGATGTGTAAAGCCAACGCCCGTCGCCCGACCATTCCAGCCCGTGCAGCTTTCGCCCATCCGCCGTGACTTGCCGTTCTTCGCCGGTCGCCAGATCGCGCAGGATGACATCCGATACACCGACGGCGCGGTGGCGCATGAAGGCCAGACGCTTACCATCGGGGGAGATGGCGGGGTCACCATCGCCATTGATCCCGGCGGGCGGGCTGGTCAGCGGCACCGGCGTCCCGGCATCAGCCCCGGACAGGGCGATGGACCACAGGCGGGCGGGTTCGGCGGCGCTGGCCTTGTCGGCGAAGACCAGATGATCGCCATCAGCCCAGGCGGGTTTCACCTCCCGGAACGTCGTGCAGCTGGCCACCAGCCGTTCCGGCCCCGACGGAACGGGGCGCACAAACAGCTGACACGGTCCCGATGACGGGACCCGGACAAAGGCGATGCGGCCACCATCGGGTGACCAGACGGGCGACAAATCATGGGCGGGATCATCGGTCAGGCGGACGGGTGTTCCGCCCGACAGCGACTGCACCCAGATATCAAATCCCTGGCCGGCCCGGTCCGATGCATAGGCGATCTGGCCGCCGCCGAGGCTGATCGCTGGCTGCACCTCCTGCCCCGGATCGGTGGTGACGGGGGTGACTTGCGCCACCGGCGGCGCGTCGTCAGTCCGGGTCAGCAGCAGGGCGGTGCCGGCCACCGACAGGGTCAGCAGCAGGGACAAGCCGACCCAGAGATAGGGCCTGGACCGCCGAGCCTGTGCGGGGGCCGCAGCGACCGCCGCCGGCTCCTCCACCACCGTTTCCGCCCCCTGCCCCGCCACATTCAGGCGGTAACCGATCTTGGGGATCGTCTCGAATCCGATGACCCCGTCGATGGCCAGAACCGCGCGCAGCCGCCCGATACAGCGGCCAATGGCGTCATCCCCGACCTCCAGCCCCCAGGCCGTGCGCATCAGTTCGGCGCGCGACACCGTCCGCCCGTCGGCCCGGACCAGCACGATCAGGGTTTGCAGGACACGGGGTTCCAGCTTCACCTCCGCCCCGTCGCGGCAGGCCATGCCCAGGGACGGGCGCACCAGCCAGGGGCCCAGGCGGAAATCCGGCTCCACCGCCAGATCGATGCTGCCCATCGCCACGCCCATGCCGCACCCGTTCCCTGCCATCCCGGACCCAGAAGGGCCGCAGAGTGCCGCGAATGGATGGCTTTGGCAAATCGTGGTTCCCTTGCGGGCAACATGAATGGTGCCCCTTCCCCCTAACCCTCCCCTGGCGCGAACATTAACCAGGATGTAGCCTCGTCGCCTGCGACCGCCATGCCTACGGACGAAGGGGCGGCGTCAACAGAGGGGGTTACAACAGTGAAGCTGAAAAAGATCCTGCTGGGCACCGTGGGGGGTGTCGTTGGTCTGGCCGCTGTGGCCGTTGGTTACGGGCTGTGGGGGCCGCTGCCCATCCATCCCACCATTGAGCGTCAGACCATCCTTCAGGTTCTGGACAGTCCGGAGACGTTGACCCAACTGGGCATGATCGACGGCACCTTCTTGGATTTCCATTCCGGCAAGCTGGACGAGATCAAGCCGGAAGACCTGGAAAAGGCCCGCCGGGACATGACCCGCTATATTGCGGAGATCAAGGGCTATACCGGCCTGACGGGGCAGCAGGCCATCTCGCAGCAGGTGATGCTGGAATTCTATTCCACCAATCTGGCGCAGCTGGATTTCCCCTGGGTGGTGCCGGGCGGCGGGCTGTACCCCGTGGATCAGTTATTCTCCCCACCCGTCAGCCTGCCGCAATTCCTGACCAACGCCCATGTGGTCAGCGATGTGAAATCGGCGGAGCGCTATATCAGCCGCCTGCATGCCGTCTCCACCAAGTTCGCGCAATTGGGTGAATCGGTGCGCAATCAGGCCAAGGCCGGCGTGGTGCCGCCCGATTTCGTGGTGGATAAGAGCCTGGTGGTCATTGACGGCTTCACCAAGGACCCCGTGGCCGATAATGCGCTGATCACCACCTTCAAGACGCGCCTGGAAAAGGCCGGCGTCGCGGAGGCCGACCGCACCCGCCTGATCGCCGCCGCCACCACCGCCGTGGAGAAGGACGTTTATCCGGCCTATCAGGCGCTGGGCAAGCTGCTGCGTGAGGAAATCCGGCCCAAGGCGACGTCGGATGCCGGCGTCTGGCGTCTGCCGGACGGGGCGCGCTATTACAAGCTGGCGCTGCGGGCCAACACCACGGTGGATACCGAACCGGAAGCGATCCACGATATTGGTCTGTCGGAAGTGGCCCGCATCACCGCCGAAATGGACACGCTGCTGCAAAAGCTTGGCCGGACAGAGGGCACGGTGGGCGAGCGCGTGCGCGCCCTGGAACAGGACCCGGCCCAGAAATACCCGCCCGGTCGCGAAAGCTATGAGCAGGAGCTGGCCGATCTGAAGCGCATGACCGACACGGTCATGGCCAAGGCCCCGCAATGGTTCAACAAGCTGCCCAAGCAGCCGGTCGATATCCAGGCCGTGCCGGAATATGCCGAGGCCACCTCCCCCGGCGGCTATTACAACCCGCCGGCGCTGGATGGCTCCCGCCCCGGCATCTTCTATATCAACTTAGGCGAAAAGGCGCGCGCGCCGAAGTTCAGCCTGCCGACCCTGGTCTATCACGAGGCCGTGCCCGGCCATCATTTCCAGCTGGCCCTGGCCCAGACGATTGAGGATGTACCCACCTTCCGCAAGGTCTATCCCTTCACCTCCTATGCCGAGGGCTGGGCGCTCTATGCGGAGCGGCTGGCCGTGGAAATGGGGATGTATGAAAACGATCCTTACGGCGACCTCGGCCGGCTACAGGCCGAACTGTTCCGCTCCGTCCGTCTGGTCGTGGATACCGGCATCCATGCCAAGCGCTGGACCCGCGAACAGGCCATCACCTATATGCGCGACACCACGGGCATGAGCGAGGAAGCGGTCACCATCGAGATCGACCGCTACATCGTGCTCCCCGGCCAGGCTTGCGCCTACAAGCTGGGCCAGCTGAAAATCCTCGACCTGCGCGAGAAGGCCAAAACCGCGCTTGGCGAGAAGTTCGACATCAAGGGCTTCCACGACGTCGTGCTCGGCTCCGGCGGCCTGCCGCTAACGGTGCTGGAGGCGCAGGTGGATGCCTGGGTGAAGCAGGTTAAGGGGTGAGCGTATAGTGCGGGTGAGGGCCCGTTAAGATTCATCCCAAGTCAAGAATACCCGCCTCCCTGGTGAATATCCAGGGAGGCGGTTGTGCACAATCAGATGTCATTCCTAACAGCGCCTACAGTCGATCATGCGTCCATGTAGGCAAAGTCACTGCGCGGCACATAGCCCAGCAGGTCCAGGGGTGCGGTAGGTACCAACCCTTGTGCCGTGCCATTATAGGCAAGCCGCCCCTCGCCCCGGCCATAATCGACGTAATGGCGGACCAGGGCGGCGTGGTCCAGCCCGAAGGCATTGTAGAGGTCACTGTTGAAGGCGGCATAGGCTTCCGCACTGAAGCCGATGGCACTTCGTCCTTCTGCCCGGCCGAACTGGATATAGTGGCTGATCAACGCCCATTCATTCAGACCGAAGACGCGGAACAGGTCAGGATTCAACGCCGCATAGGCTTCCGCGTCGAAGCCGGCGGTAGCACGCCCTTCCGCCCGGCCGCTGGTGATGAAGTGTTCGACCAGGGCCTGACGGTTGGTGCCGAAAGCACCAAACAGATCGGGATTTAACGCCGCATAGGCCATGGCGTCGAACCCTTCAGCGACACGTCCTTCTGTCCGGCCGGTGCTCACGAAATGGTTCAACAGGGCGGAAGCGTTCAGGCCGAACGACCGGTAGAGTTCGGGATTGAAGGCAGCGTAGGCCTCGGCATCAAAGCCGCTGGCGATCTTGCCAGCAGCCCGGCCATTGGCGATGTAGTCCTGCATAGCGGCAGCATCGCTGCCCAGACCGCCATTCAGGGCGCGGTATGCCTCCACACTGAAGCCGGCCTGGAAGTCATCATTGACGACAGTTCCGGTGGCATAGAGGTAGCGGCCATTGCTGCTGGCGAAAAGGGCACCGGACAGATCGGTCACCGTGGCCAAAACGCTTTGATCTGCCTCCACCAGAACGTCGCCCTTTACCGGCACAAGGACGGTAACGCTGGTAGAACCCGCCGGAATGGTCACGGTCTTGATGACAGCGTCAACGGTGGTGCTGGCCCTTACGGTGAAACTGAAGCTGACATCAGAGGTTCCGGCTGCCGACAGGGTGGCGGTGAAAGCCAGATTGGCCGCCGTGCCCGATTGCCCTTCGCGCACGGCGCCGCCGGACAGTTTCAACGTCGGGACGGTTCCGCCAGACAGATCAATGGTCCGGTCGTTGAACACCAGCTTTTCCACGCCAGTGATCAAGGTCTTCTCACCTCGGACGCTGCTGGCGGTCGTGATATTGTTGACGGTAGCGATCTGCCAGAAGCTGGATGTATCGTTGAAAATAACACGGTCCAGGCCCGCCCCGCCGATGATCGTGTCATTGCCATACGCGGTCGTCGTAGAGCCAGGAATGAAGCTATCATCGCCATCCCCGCCGAAAAGCAACTGCGATGCCTGTGACCCTTCCAGCGTATCGTTGCCGGCCCCCCCGAAAAGGTTCATCTCCCCACTGAGCGCGGAGGTCAGGTAGAGACTGCCTGTCGGGTTGGACGCGAAGATGAAATCGGCCGCCGTCAGCTTGGACCGGTCTGTACGGATATCCACGGCGCCGCCGCCAAACTCGATACGCACGACATTGCCCGATGCCTGCAGGATGGCATTGGAAGAGGCAAGCAGCGCCTGGAAACTGTTGATCGAGGTGGCGGACAGGTCGACCTTGTCGATACCGCGGGTAAAATCGATGATCGAAGCGAATGTGGACGAATTGGTGGCAGGCACGATGACGAAAATGTCGCTGCCGGCGCCGCCGGCCAGGACGTCCTCGCCGCCGGTCGCCACCATCGTGTCATTGCCAGCTCCCCCCACCAACCAGTCCGCATATCGGCTGCCGCGGATCATGTCGTCACCAGAGCCGCCGACCACGGGCACGGGATTGAACATATTGCTGGAGTTCGAGTTGGTGGCGGTCAGCCACTGGCCCCTGCCATCATCGGCCGCATAGACGAAATCCTGCGCCGTCAATCTGGCCGAAGGGATGCCGACATCCATCACCTGGGCCAGGAAGTTCAAGCGGCCATAAAGCCGGTCATCCGCCAGGATCATGGAGAAGGTCGCGAAGTCACGGATACCCCAGGGCGACAAGTCGATCCGGTCCTCGCCCTGCTTGAAATCGATGACCTTGACCGGATTGTTCAGGCCGCTGCGCATCTCCGTGCGGAAGACATCCCGTCCGCTGCCACCAACCAGTTGATCCCCACCATCTCCCGTCAGCGTATCATTGCCGGCATCGCCGTACAGCCAGCTCTCACCGAGGCCCCGCAGAACATCATCGCCCAAGCCGCCATAAAGGGCGCCGCCATACGATGTCGCGGTCACGGTCCGGGCCGTCCCACTATCCTCGAAGATGAAGTCCGCCGCCGTCAGGCGGGTGGGATCTATGGCCAGGATCAGGTCCGCCTCGCCACCGCCTGGAAGGTCGATGACGAACTCCGTCACCTGCTTGTTACCTTCGATGACGGTGGCGAAGCCCAACTGCTTCACCGTTTCCAGGCTGGCGATCCCGGTCGCCCGCAGATCGATCCGGTCCTCGCCCTGCGTGAAGTCGCGGAAATAGGTGCCACGGTAGCCGTAACTATAGCCAGCATCACTGAAGACCAGCACATCCTTGCCGGAACCGCCGACCAGGGTGTCGAAGCCGCTTGAGACGATGATGCGGTCGTCCCCGGCACCAGCCAGGACGAAGTTGCTGCCGCTGCCGCCGGTGATGGTATCGTTGCCGTTCCCGGCCAGGATGTCCGAGGTATATTGGTCGGCGACCAGCCGCATGCCGTAATCTGCGGGGGCGAAGATGAAATCGGCGGCGGTCAGCTTCGAGATCTCGGTGCCGACCAGCAGGCGGTCGCTGCCGAAAATGCCGCGGGTGGCGATCACCGTCCCACCTGCGGGAGCGGCCGTCATGATCTCCCGCAGCATGGTGAAGTCCCGCACCCCGAACTCGCGCAGGTCAATCCGGTCGCTGCCCTGCTCGAAATCCTGAATCGTGACAGCCCCGTCACCCGAATGGACGAAGACATCGTTGCCCGCTCCGCCGATCAGCGTATCGGTGCCGGTACCGCCAAACAGCGTATCGTTGCCAGCGTCGCCATAAAGGCGCTCATCGTTGACGCTGCCATTGACGCTATCATTGCCCAGGGTGCCGTAAAGATCACGCAGACCGGTGGAGAAGATACCGCTTGGATTGCTGGTAGCGCCCGTCACCAGAAAATTGGCCACCGTCAGTTGGCTGGCCGTCACTCCCTCCAGGAACAGGATGATGCTGGTGCCACCGTCATAGTTGACGGTGACGGCGGTGCCTGCCTTGCCCTGGTATGTGGTGGCGCTGATCAGATCCTTGGCCACGGAGAAGCTGGCGATGCCACGTTCTCCGCTGATGTTGGTAAGGTCTATGCGATCGCTGGCCACATCAAAATCGGTGATGATTGCCATGCCGCCGGAATAGGGGAAATAGCGCGGGAAATGGAAAACATCGCTTCCCGTCCCGCCGGAAGCGGTATCGCTGCGCCCGACATAGAGATGGTCGTTGCCCTCACCACCCTGGATATTGTCGCCACTACGCACATAACCGATCCCGTCATCGCCGTAGATGACATCATCGCCGGCCTCGCCCTTGATGGTGGCCCCGCCGCCACCGCCGCCGCTCAACGTGTCCTTGCCATCACCACCAGAGATCTGGTCGCGACCGCCGCCGCCAGTGATGACGTCATTCTCGGCGCCGCCGGTCAGGGTTTCAGCGGCGGACGTACCGTTGATCAGGGCCATGGGTTCTCCTGTTGCGAAGCGATTCTCGACTCTTGGCAGCGACGGCTGCGACGATGACCGCCGGTTGCCTCCGGGGGCCCGATCGTTCAGGCCAAATTCAGCGTCTCGACGCGAGCAGATGAGAAATTTTCTTTCAAACGACTATTCAGTAACCAACATTTCAACCACAAGATACAGCTATTCCAGGCATGTCTATTTGAAATTTAATGCATATCCTCATTTTCATACATACTAATGGAAACGAATCCGTCCGCCGGCGGCGGTCGCCGCCAGAGCGGCTTGGGATCGACCTGACCGACGTTATTCGGTCTTCCCAATGCCAAAAAGCAAAAGGCCGCCGGGTTGCCCCGGCGGCCTTCGCATATTCTCAACCCTGACAGAGGGCTGATCCGGTTGCGGATCAGTCGTTCTGCTGCTTGCGCTTCAGGGCCGCACCCAGGATGTCGCCCAGAGAGGCGCCCGAGTCGGACGAGCCGAACTCGGCCATCGCGGACTTCTCTTCCTCGACTTCCTTGGCCTTGATCGACAGGCCGATCTTGCGGGAACCGCGATCGACCTGGGTGACCTTGGCATCGACCTTTTCGCCAACGGCGAAGCGGTCGGGGCGCTGCTCGGAACGCTCGCGCGACAGGTCGGACTTGCGGATGAAGCCGGTGAAGCCCTCGCCCACTTCGACCTCGATGCCGCCTTCGGTGATCTGCGTCACGGTGCAGGTGACGACATCGCCCTTCTTGACGCCAGCGGCAGCCTGCTCGAACGGATCGGAAGCCAGCTGCTTGATGCCCAGAGAGATGCGTTCCTTCTCAACGTCAACGTCCAGGACCTTGACCTTGACCTGATCGCCCTTCTTGTACTCCTGGATCGCCTGCTCGCCGGGGGTGTTCCAGTCCAGATCGGACAGGTGCACCATACCGTCGATGTCGCCCGGCAGACCCACGAACAGACCGAATTCGGTGATGTTCTTGACTTCGCCTTCCAGCTCGGTGCCGCCCGGGAACTTCTCGACGAAGGCTTCCCAGGGGTTCTGCATGGTCTGCTTCAGACCCAGCGAGATACGGCGCTTCACCGGATCGACGTCCAGGACCATCACTTCCACTTCCTGAGAGGTGGAAACGATCTTGCCCGGATGGACGTTCTTCTTGGTCCAGCTCATCTCGGAGACGTGCACCAGACCTTCGATACCCGGCTCCAGCTCCACAAAGGCGCCGTAGTCGGTGATGTTGGTGACGCGGCCCTTGAACTTGGCCTGCGGCGGGTACTTGGCTTCCACGCCTTCCCACGGATCGGCTTCCAGCTGCTTCATGCCGAGGCTGATGCGCTGGGTCTCGGAGTTGAAGCGGATGACCTGGACCGTGACGGTCTGGCCGATCTGCAGGGCTTCCGACGGGTGGTTGATGCGGCGCCAGGCGATGTCGGTGACGTGCAGCAGGCCGTCAACGCCACCCAGATCAACGAACGCACCGTAATCGGTGATGTTCTTGACCACGCCCTGCAGGATCTGACCTTCCTTGAGGGAGGCGACCAGCTCGGAGCGGGCTTCCGCACGGCTTTCTTCCAGCACGGCGCGGCGGGAGACGACGATGTTGCCGCGCGAGCGGTCCATCTTCAGGATCTGGAACGGCTGCGGCGTGCCCATCAGCGGGGCGATATCGCGCACCGGACGGATATCGACCTGGCTGCCCGGCAGGAAGGCCACGGCGCCATTCAGATCGACGGTGAAGCCACCCTTGACGCGGCCGAAGATGATGCCGGTGACGCGGGACTGGTCCGTGAAGGACTTTTCCAGCAGGGTCCAGGCTTCCTCGCGCTTGGCCTTTTCACGCGACAGGACGGCTTCGCCGTTCTTGTCTTCCATGCGCTCCAGGTAAACTTCGACGGTGTCGCCAACCTTCAGCTCGATCGGCTGACCGGGAACGGCGAATTCCTTCAGGGCGACGCGGCCCTCGGACTTCAGGCCGACATCGATCAGGACCTGATCATTGTCGATGCTGAGGATGCGGCCCTTGACGACGGTGCCTTCCAGGCTGTCGGAGGAACCGAAGGACTCTTCAAGCAGAGCGGCGAAGCTTTCCTTCGCGGCGGAAACCTGTGCCATTTGAACTCCAATGGGCAAACTGTTTCGGGTTGAAACCAACGCTGGCGCCGCCCCTCGTGTCCGGCACGCCCGAGCCGGTCGAGAAACCTTGCCACCGCCGCGCCGGACACCACGCCCGGCGACTTGGTACGCTTTGTCCCGAAGAGACCGGCGCGCCAGACGGGATGTCTGGACGAGAACCGGTTGAAGGCCATGGCGGCACCGGCGGCAAGCGCCAGCGAGGACGTTTTCTAAGCAAAAACGCGGGCGTCGACGCGCCCCCGGGTTCCCCCGGCGGTCGTCCGCTCGCGTCACGATCCTTCATGTCCTTCGGGACAGGCGGGTCTTATAGCCGCGATGGGCCATCCCCGCAACCGATAGAGTCGGCGGAGCCTCCTGCTTTCCGCAGTGCTCCGCGCATGGGTGTTATATTTTATCTGTTCCCTCAGGCGGAAAGCCGACCCCGCACCACCGTCAGCGCCGCATCCAGCACCTGCTGTGGGTTCATGTCGGAATTGTCGATGATCACGGCATCGGGTGCCGGCACCAGGGGGGCGACGGCGCGTTTGGTGTCGCGGTCGTCACGGGCCTGCATGTCGGCCAGGACATCGGCGAAGTCCGGCTTTTCCCCCCGCCCCTGCAATTCCGCAAACCGGCGCTGGGCGCGGACTTCCACACTGGCGGTTACGAACAGCTTAACGGGCGCATCGGGGCAGATGACGGTACCGATATCGCGCCCATCCAGTACGGCCCCTGGCAGCCCGCCTGGCGGGTTGGCGGCAAAGTCGCGCTGGAAATCCAGCAGTGCCTGCCGCACGCCCGGCACCGCCGACACGCGCGAGGCGCCGGACGCGGTCGTATCCAGGCGCAGATCGGGGTCATGGGTCAGACGGTCGATATCCGCCGCCGTCAGACCGCGCGCCGTGGCGGTCGCAGCCTCCGCATCGCCCAGATCGATAGAAGCGCGGATCATGGTCAGCGCCACACCACGATAGAGCGCGCCCGTGTCCAACAGCGCAAAGCCCATGGCCGCCGCCACCTTGCGGGCAAGCGTGCCCTTGCCGGACGCGGCGGGACCATCAATGGCGATGACGGGGCGAGACATGGGCTGGCTTTCGGTCTGTACGAGGAACGCCGCAGGCTTTGCGCCATGTGCCAGAGGCCGTCAAGTCTGCCATTAAATTGAACATCGATTCAGATTTCATTTGGCTTGCCGACAGGCCGCGCATTGCCCATGCTCTTGCCCCAACAGAGAACCAGATTCTGGGGGGATATGATGCGGCTTTTGGGAAAAATCCTGTTGGGCCTGCTGCTGCTGATCGTGGCGGGGGTCGGGGGCTTTGCGTTGTGGGCCTGGACCCCCGACCTGTCGCGGGTCGAGGCGGAGGCAAAGTTCGCGCGCGGACCCGGTGATTTTGTCGAGGCATCGGGCCTGCGCTTCCATGTGCGGCTGGAGGGGCCGGAAGGAGCACCGGTACTGGTGATGATCCATGGCAACGCCTCCATGCTGCAAAGCTGGGACGGCTGGGCGGCCGACCTGTCCAAGGATCACCGCGTCATCCGCTATGATCTGGCTGGCCATGGCCTGACGGGCACGGACCCCGCCGGCACCTATAGCCCGGAACGCGACGCGGTGCAGTTGAAGGCGCTGCTGGATACGCTGAAGGTGGAGAAGGCAACCTTGATCGGCAATTCGCTGGGCGGGCAGATTGCCTGGCATTTCGCGGCGGCCAACCCGGACCGGGTGGAGAAGCTGGTGCTGGTCGCCCCGGGCGGCTTCCCCCTTCTGGGTATCGGGTTTGGGCAGAAGGTCGAGTTGCCGTCCGCCATGAAGGCCCTGCCTTATTCGCTGAAACGCGATGCGGTGCGGGCCATGATCGGACCACTGTATGGCGATCCGGCGCGGTTCAGCGACCAGATGCTGGACACCTATTATAACTCCTGGCTGTCGCCCGGCGTGCGCGCAGCCCGACTGCAACGCGCCGCCGCCTATATGATCCAGGACCCGACGGAAGCCCTGCGGACCATCCAGGCGCCGACGCTGCTGGTCTGGGGTGAGAAGGACTGGCTGGTCGCGTTCGCCACGACGCCGGCCAAGTTCCAGGCCGCATTGCCCAACAGCACCCTGGTCAGCTTCCCCGGCCTGGGCCACATGCCGCAGGAAGAAGACCCGGCGGCCACGGTGGCGAAGGTCCGCGAATTCCTGGCACCTTGATGTGAACTTCCCTCAGACGCCGGTGGCGGCATCCGCCGCCTTGGCTCACGGCGCACGCGCGCCGGGCTGCCGGTCGGGAGATTGGTGATAAACCGAGCCGTCAGGCGCTGCGGCGCTTGGCGGCAAGGTCAATGGGCGGCGGCGGCGTGGGGCGAACCTCGCCCGTCTCGCTGGCCGGCGGGGCCACCGCCGGGAACCGGGCCAGGAAGCAGGTGCCATTATCGGGCTGGCTGTTTTCCACAATCAGGGTGCCGCCCAGCTTCTGGCTGACCTGGGTATAGGCCAGATAGAGACCCAGGCCGCTGCCGCCGCGTTCACGGCCCGTCGTGAAGAAGGGTTCGAACACCCGGTCCAGCTGTTCGCGGGCCAGGCCCTTGCCATCATCGCGAACCCGCAATTCCACCCAGCCCTGTTCATCGGCGCGCAGGTCCAGCTCAATGCGGCCCGTCTGCCCATCGACAAAGGCGTGGGTGACGGCGTTGACCAGCAGATTGGTCACCAACTGTGCCACCGCATCGGGATAGGTGTCCACCGGCAGGCGGGTGGCGCCGGTCAGCGCAATGGCGTGCGGGGTTTTGCGCGTCTGCGGGCGCAGGGAAATCACCACCTCTTCCAGATACCCGGCCAGATCGAAACGGCGGCGATCCTGGCGCGTGCGGTCCACGGCCACATGCTTGAAGCTTTCAATCAGCCTTGCCGCGCGCTCCATATTCGATTGCAGGATGCGGGCGGCCAGCGAGGTGGCATCGATATATTCATTCATCTGCTCCCGCCGCAGCGTACCGGTGGCCAGCGCCTGTTCGATCCCGCGCGTGTCATTAGCCAGACGCGTGGCGGCGGCCAGGGCGGTGCCGACGGGCGTGTTCACCTCGTGTGCGATGCCGGCGACAAGGCGGCCCAGCGAGGCCATCTTTTCGGCCTGAACCAGATTATCCTGCGTCTGGCAGAGACGGGTAAGTGCCTGTTCGGCCTGATGGCGTGCGTCACGTTCAGCCTGCATCACGCGGCGCAGGGTGGCCATGACGGTGGCCAGCGCCAGCCCGGCAACCGCCAGAATGGACAGGGCCGCCAGCAGCGTCGCGAAACTGGCATGGTAATCCGCCGATGCGAACGGACCCAGGCCCTGCGCCGTCAGCAGGGTCAGGCCCGTAGCCACCAGCAGCGTGTAGAGGGACGTCCCCAGCAGCCCGAGGCGCAGCCCCGCCGCCAGGATCAGGCAGAACAGCACCAGCCGCCCCGCCTCCCGCAGCCAGAGCGTATCGACCAGCGCCATGGTCCCCAGCACGACCGCCCCAACCAGCACCAGGCCCAGGGCCGTGCCCCAGCGGCGGCGCAGCAGGGCCGTGGCGCCCGGTGCCGCCATTAGGATCAGCGGCGGCGCCACCAGCAGCACGCCCATGGCATCACCCACCCACCAGCTGACCCAGGCGCTGGCCAAGCCTTCACCCAGGTCGGCCCCACCGACGAGTGACGACATGATGCCCGCAGACGCACTCAACATGGGGGTGATAAGGACCGGAACGCTCAGAAAGGCGATCAGACCGGACGGGCCATCGAACAAGGGCTGCTGTCCCCGCACCTTGTGCAACCAGACCCAGGCCGCCAGTGCCGGCAGGCAATTGCCGAGGCCGACCGATATGGCGAAGACCGGGTTGGCGAAATTCAGCAGGTTCAGGGCAAAGGCCCCCATGAACACACCGGGCAAAAGGCGGGGACCGTAACGCCAGACGGCGGCAAAGGCGATACCAGTGGGCGGCCATATCAGGGTCACCGCCTCCCCCGCGAACGGGACCTGCAAACCAGCCCACCCCGTGGCCGCATAGATCAGCGCCACGAACAGGTTCGCCAACAGGAGCCTGAGGCCTTCTGCCATCCACCATCCCCCAGACCATGTGAGACGCCCATGGTCATTCACTTCGGATTAACTCCAAGTGTAGTAGATTATACGCCGAATGGAAGGATCGCGTGTGCGCCACAGCGTGCTCATTGCGCCGCACCATGTTGCACAAATGTGACGTGGTCGGCAAATGACGGCAGCAAACAGCATTCATGGCTGGCGGGGCACCGGCTTTCGCGTATTGTCCGCCCTGCCGTGAGGTGCTTTGGGAAACCAAGCGCCCACCGGGATGGAACCCTGGACGTGTCTCGCCGATCCGGGGATGATCATCTACAGCCGGCGTGCCAGGCACAGCCGGCTTTTCTTTTGCCCTTTCTTTGTCATGCATGCGCGCTGGTGCCGTGATATCCTGCGGCGCATGTACAGTGACGTCCTTGATCTTCGCGAATTCTACCGCTCCAGCACGGGACAGGTGGTGCGCCGCCTGATCCGCCGCCGCATCCGGGAATTATGGCCCGACCTGCGGGGACAGCGCGTGCTGGGCATTGGCTATGCCACGCCCTATCTGACCATGTTCCAGGAAGAGGCGGAGCGTGTGATGGCCGTGATGCCGGCCAGCCAGGGCGTGATCGCCTGGCCCCCCGACGGCCCCGGTCAGGTAACCCTGGCGGATGAGGCGGAGCTGCCCTTTCCCGACATGTCCATCGACCGCATCCTGCTGATCCACGGGCTGGAATGTACCGAGGAATTGCGGCCCCTGATGCGGGAAATCTGGCGGGTGATGGCCGGTGGTGGACGCCTGATCACGGTGGTGCCCAACCGTCGCGGCATCTGGGCCCGGTCCGACAGCACGCCGTTCGGCCAGGGCAGCCCCTTCACGCCGGGGCAGCTGCGCAGCACCCTGAAGGCCAACATGTTTGTGCCGGAGCGGGAGGATTGCGCCCTGTTCCTGCCGCCCACCCGCCTGCGCTTCATGCTGGCCAGCGCGCCAGCGGTGGAGGAACTGGGCCATCGCTGTTTCCGCGCCTTTGCCGGCGTCCATATGGTGGAAGCATCCAAGCAGATCTATGCCAGCGCCGCCCGCGCCAAGGTACGCGAACGCCAGCGCGTCCTCTCCCCCCAAGGCCAGCCCGTATTCGGTCGCGTCGCCACCGAGCGCACGCGCGAGTCCTGAACCTCCCGAAACCTAACCTTTAGCTTAGGTTGTGCCATTGCCGTGGCTTCAGTTGCTCTTTGCAATGACAATTGCATATCGCAACATGCATTTCGCAGTTTTGCAGATTGCAATATATCAACCGGAGTACCCCCTGCACCCGAAAGTCGCAGAAACCCTCAACTTTCAGGGTGTGTCCGCACTTGGCATTCCGGCTGCAATCCTTGGTTCCCATGAAGGCAACAACGCCTCGCCCCAACGAACCGATGGAGACCGACATGACCAAGTTCTTCGCCAAGACCGCCGCCGCCGCCCTGATCGCTTCTGCCA
>NZ_JBQVOH010000017.1:0-66409 GCF_052437035.1 Niveispirillum sp. | reverse complement strand
CTCTACCTGCGTTACACCGACGTGGCCGACGCGGTGGACATCCTGGCCGATATCATGGCGCGCGGCGTCTGGCGGGAGGAACGATTCCAGGCCAAGGATGCCGTGACGTAATTGCCGTTTCTATTCGTCATCCCGGCGAAAGCCGGGACCCAGGGACCAAGCGCCCAACTGTCCGGCACGTTCTTCGGTTCCCAAACCATCTGTTTTCCCTGTGGCCCCTGGGTCCCGGCTTTCGCCGGGATGACGAATAGGGCCACGGCAGATGCCCAACCCAAACAAGGCCCCCCATGTCCAGCCAACCCCGTGAGCAATGGTCGTCGCGTCTGGCCTTCCTGTTGTCGACCATCGGGTCGGCGGTGGGGTTGGCCAATATCTGGCGCTTTCCCTATACGGTCGGCACGGGCGGCGGAGCGGTGTTCCTGCTGACCTTCCTGCTGTCGGTGGTTGCACTCGCCTTGCCGCTCCTGATCGCCGAACTGATGGTTGGGCGGCGGTACCGGGTATCGCCGCCCAACGCCATCCGGGCGGCGGCGGTGGAGGCGGGGGCCAGCCCGCGCTGGCGATATCTGGGGCTGGCGGGGGTTGCGGCGGCCATTCTGGTCCTGTCCTTTTACAGTGTCGTGGGCGGCTGGGTCATGGCCTATATCCTGGACCCGGCGGCGGACAGTGCCGGCATCGCCCAGGCCCGGTTTGACGGGCTGGTCGGTGATCCGGTACGCCTGTTTGGCTGGTCCAGCCTGTTCCTGTGGGCGACCGTCGCCATCTCGGCGCGCGGCATCACGGGCGGGGTGGAACTGGCCAACAAGGTGATGACGCCCATCCTGTTCCTGCTGCTGCTGGCCATGGCGGGATATGCCATGCTGGTGGGCGATGTCGCGGCGGCGGCACGGTTCCTGTTCACCCCGGATTTCAGCAAGGTCACGCCCGACGTGCTGCTGGACGCGTTCGGGCAGGCCTTCTTTGCCCTTGGCGTGGGGGCAACCAACCTGATGGCCTATGGTTCCTATATGGACCGGGGTGAGAAGGTGATCCGGTCGTCGGTCATCATCGTGGGATCGGCAGTGTTCGTGTCGCTGCTGTCGGGTTTCGCCGTATTCCCGGTTCTGTTCGCCATGGGGCTGGACCCGGCGGGCGGCCCGGCCCTGACCTTCGTCACCTTGCCCTATATGTTTGCCCATATGCCGGGTGGTGTTGTGGTGGGCGTGGCCTTCTTCGTCCTGCTGTTCGCGGCTGCCATTACCTCCGCCATCTCCATGATGGAGGCACCGGTATCCTTCCTGAGCGAACGTCTGGGTTGGAAACGCGCGCATGCGGCCCTGTTGTCGGGCGGGCTGTCCTGGGGCCTGTGCATCCTGTCGGTCCTGTCCTTCAACATCTGGTCGGATGTGAAGCCGCTGGCCTGGGCAGGGTTGCTGACGGACAAGACCTTCTTCGGCCTGTTCGATTACCTGACCTCCAACGTCGTTCTGCCCGGTGGCGGCTGCCTGATCGCGGTTCTGGTCGGGTGGAAGATCAGCCGGGCGGTCCAGGCGGGGGAGTTGGGGGAAGGGCTGGCCTTCCAGGCCTGGCGCTTCTGCATCCGCTGGCTGGCACCCTTGGCCCTGGCCGTGATCTTCGCGGCGAAGGTGGTGGAGTAGGGGATAAGGGGGCTTCGGCCCCCCTAACTCATTTCACGATCCGCCGACACATCCTTGGCCACGCGGCGCAAGGCACCCGCGAAATATGTCGCTGCCGGCGTCAAATCCACACCGGTGCGCAGGGTGATGCCCACCGGCCCCAGGGCGGTGCGTAGATTGACGGGCAGGCGGACCAGACCCGGCTGGCTCTGCACCACCTGATAGGGCATGGCGGCGACCATGTCGGTTTCCAGCAGCAGGGTGTGGTTGGTCAGGATGGAGACCGATTCCACGGTCTTGATTGGCGGCTGCAGCCCCGCCTTGCGAAACGCCGTTTCGATCTGGCGGCGCAGGCTGGTCTGCGGCGGGGGCAGTATCCATTCCTCATCCATCAGGTCGGCCAGGGTCAGTTCGCCCCGACCGGCTAGCGGATGATCCTTGCGCGCCACGATGGATACCGGCTCGTAATACAGAACCTCCTGCGACAGGCCATCCCGTTCCCGATATTCGGGCAGGCGGCCCACCACCATGTCCAGATCGCCGACGCGCAGCATGGGCATCAGCTTGTCGTTGGTACCCTCTACCACCTGGATATTGATGTTGGGCCGTTCCTTTTTCAGCAGGACGATGGCGCGCGGCAGCAGGGTGGGGGCGGCGGCCAGAAGCGTGCCCACCGCGATCTTGCCGGTGGTTCCGGTATTCAGCGACACCAGTTCCTCCGACGCGTGGCGCAGCTGTGACAGGATCAGCTTGGCATGGCGCACCACCACGTCACCGAACAGGGTGGGGGTCACCCCGCGCGACGTGCGGTCGAACAGATCCATGCCCAGCGTCTGTTCCAGCTCCCGGATGGTCTTGGTGGCCGCCGGCTGCGCCATGTTCAGCACCTGGGCCGCGCGCAGGATATTGTTATGTTCGGCCACCATCACCAGCAGCTGCAATTGCTTGAATTTCAGCCGCGCCCGCAGGCGGTTTTCCAGCACAAGCGGCGTCAGGTTCAGGCTCATGTTTTCCTCCACTCCGGCGCCTGACATGGCACCGTCCCTGATATAGCTATTCCCATATATCGGATCACTGAAATGGTATTTTTCTATTATACAAGCCCCCGATAGCGTGGAACCCATCAGGCCGCACGGGCAGTCACTGCCCCGGCAGCAGAGAACGGGTTTCGTTCCATGGTCCACCACGCCTATCCCTTTCAGGGCCGCACCATCCCCGCTTATATCGGCGGGCAGTTCGTGACGGCGGGGGACAGTTTCCCCAACATCTCCCCCATCGATGGCGCGACCCTGGCCCCCGTGCATCTGTCGGGCAAGGCGGAGGTGGACAGCGCGGTGAAGGCTGCACGGGCCGCCCTGCATGGTCCCTGGGGCCGCATGCCAGTGCGTGACCGCGTGGCCCTGCTGCGCGCCGTGGCCAACGGTATCCGTGCCCGGTTCGATGATTTCGTGGCCGCCGAAGTGGCGGATACCGGCAAGGCGCTGCATCAGGCGCGCAGCATCGACGTCCCGCGCGGGGCCGCCAATTTCGACCTGTTCGCCGATCTGGCCCTGACACGCGGCACGGAATGTTTTCAGACTGATACCGCCGACGGGCGCGGGGCCGTGAACTATACGATTGCCAAGCCGCTGGGCGTGGTGGCGGTTGTATCGCCCTGGAACCTGCCCTTGTTGTTGCTGTCGTGGAAGCTGGCGCCGGCGCTGGCCTGCGGCAATGCCGTGGTCGCCAAACCGTCAGAGGATACGCCATCCACGGCGGCCCTACTGGCCGAGGTCATGCATGAGGCGGGGATGCCGCCCGGCGTCTTCAATCTGGTGCATGGGTTCGGGCCGGACAACACGGGGGAGTTCCTGGTCGGGCATCCCGGCATCGACGCCATCACCTTCACCGGTGAAAGCGGCACCGGCAGCGCCATCATGCGCAGTGCGGCGGCGGGCGTGAAGCCCGTCAGCTTCGAACTGGGCGGCAAAAACGCCGCCATCATCTTCGCTGACGCCAATTTCGATGATGCCGTGGCCGGCACGGTGCGGTCGGTGTTCAGCAATTGTGGGCAGGTCTGCCTCTGTTCCGAACGCGTCTATGTCGAACGCCCGATCTTCGACCGGTTCGTGGCCGCGCTGAAACAGAAGGCAGAGGCGATCCAAGTGGGTAGCCCCTACGACGGGGCGGAGATGGGGCCGCTGATTTCCGCCAAGCACCGCGACAAGGTCGTCTCCTACTTCGATCTGGCCAGGCAGGAAGGCGCCATCACCATCACAGGGGGGGGCGTGCCGCGTTTTGGCGACCATCGCGATCAGGGGGCCTATGTGCAGCCCACCATCATCGCCGGCCTGCCGGAGGATGCGCGCTGTGTGAAAGAAGAGATCTTCGGCCCCATCTGCCACGTCGCCCCCTTCGATAGCGAGGAAGAGGTGATCGCCAAGGCCAATGACAGCCGTTACGGCCTGGCTGCCGCACTCTGGACCCGCGATGTGCAGCGCGCCCATCGGGTGGCGCACGCGCTGGAGGTGGGGATCGTCTGGGTCAATGACTGGTTCCTGCGCGACCTGCGCACACCCTTCGGCGGCGTCAAGTTTTCCGGCATCGGGCGGGAAGGGGGGCAGCATTCGCTGTCCTTCTATTCCGAACCCACCACCATCTGCATCAAGCTGTAAGGCTGGCATCCATGTCCAGGCCCACCCCGTCCTCCCGGCATATCGTCATCCAGGACGTGACCCTGCCGGCCCTGCGCTCCCGGTTCGGGCATGAGGCGTTGAGCCTGCTTGCCCGTGCCCTGGACGGGGTGGGGGTGGATGGGATCGTGCTGCCGGCTGGTGACTGGGCGTTGGCCGGGCTGCTGGCGGATGACGGGATGCGCGCCGTGTTGTCAATGCCGGTGGAGGATGTCATGGCGGTGGAGCGGGCAAGGACACTGGGCATCCGCGCCATTCGCGTTCTTGTCGGCAATCTGGAATTGGCAGCGCCCATCATCGCTGCCGGCCACGAAGCCGGTCTGCATGTCACGGCCCTTCCCATTGATGGGCATCTGCATTGCCCCGGCGATCTGGCCCGTCAGGCACAGTCATTGGAGGGGTTCGGAGCAAACTGCATCCATGTCGTGGACGCGGTCGGGGTGCTGGACATGGATGGTGTGGCGGCCCGCCTGCGTGCATTTGACCGGCTGCTGTCGCCCGCCACCGAACGCGGGATCAGCGCCAGCCATGATGTCTCTCTGGCCGTCGCCAATGCCCTGGTCGCGGTACAGAACGGGGCCGTGCGCGTCGATGCTGCCCTGGCCGGCGGTACCAATCCGCTTGCCCATTTCATCACCGCTGCCACGCGCAAGGGCTGGCGGCACGGCTGTGACCCGCAGGCGCTGGCCCAGGTTGCCGGCATGCTGGGCTGTGGCCCGATCAACCCGGAATTCGTGAAGGAAAGGGCCGCCTGATGGACCTGATCAATCGATGCGCCTCCACGCTGGATGCCGCCGCCGTCGCGGCGCGTGCCACGGCGCAGTTCTCCACCACCGGCATCGCCCTGACACTCGATCAGGCCTATGCCGTGCAGGCGGCGCTGGTGGGCCGCCGGGTCGAACGCGGGGGCCGCATTGTCGGGGTGAAGATGGGTTTCACCAGCCGGGCCAAGGCCATCCAGATGGGGGTCCATGACCAGATCTGGGGACGCCTGACCGCCGATATGGAGGTGGCCGATGGTGGTGATCTGTCTTTCGGACATTTCGTGCATCCGCGTGTCGAGCCGGAAATTGCCTTCCGCCTGAAAGCGCCGCTGTCCGGCATTGTGACGCCTGAACAGGCGCTGGCCGCTGTCGACGGTGTTACCGCTGCACTGGAGATCATCGACAGCCGCTATCGCGATTTCAAATTCTCCCTGGCCGATGTGGTGGCGGACAATGCCTCTTCCGCCGCGTTTGTGGTGGGACCCTGGCAAGAGCCGGGGGGCGACCTGCGCGCATTGGACATGGTGATGTCTATCAATGGTCAGCCCCGGCAGATGGGCAGCAGTGCCGCCATCCTGGGTGATCCGCTGTTGTCGCTGGTGGCGGCCTCCCGGCTGGCCGGTGACGCCGGCATCACGCTTCAGCCCGGCTGGATCGTCCTGGCCGGGGCCGCGACGGCGGCAGAGGCGCTGGCCCCTGGTGACCATGTGACGCTGGAAGCCCAGGAACTGGGCCGCGTCGAATTTCAGATGACGGCAGAAGGATCGGCAGAATGAGCAGCGATGCCATGGTCATCGAGGGCCGGGCGGCACCCAGGGGACGCTTCCCCCATTTCCACCGGGCCGGCGATTTCATCTTCGTTTCCGGCACCAGTTCAAGGCGCCCTGATAATTCCATCGCCGGCGCCACGGTCGATCATCTGGGCGCCACCGACCTGGATATAAGGACCCAGACGCGGGCGGTGATCGAGAATATCGGCGGCATTCTGGAAGCGGCGGGCGCCAGCCTGCGCGACGTGGTGGAGGTATCCACCTTCCTGGTCGATATGAATGATTTCAACGGGTACAACCAGGTCTATGGCGAGTATTTCGACCAGGAGGGGCCGGCGCGGACGACGGTGGCGGTACATCAGCTGCCGCACCCGCATCTGCGCATCGAGATCAAGGCCGTGGCCTATAAGCCCCTGAAGGGAGGAACAGCATGCTGACTTATGGCCTGCCGCTGAATTTCGCAAAATGGATCGAGGAGCATCAGCATCTGCTGCGTCCCCCGGTCGGCAATGCCCAGATCTGGTCGAACGCCGATTTCATCGTCACGGTCGTGGGCGGCCCCAATCAGCGCACCGATTACCATGTCGATCCGCTGGAGGAATTCTTCTACCAGATCAGGGGCGACATGGTGTTGCGCCTGTGGATCGACGGTGGTCCCAGGGATGTGCCCATCCGGGAGGGGGAGATTTTCCTGCTGCCCCCCAACGTCCCGCATTCCCCGCAGCGCCCGGTCGAAGGTTCCGTCGGCCTGGTCATTGAACGCCAGCGCCCTAACGGTCTGTTAGACGCGTTCCAATGGTACTGCGATTGCTGTGGCGGCATCGTCCACAAGGCGGAGGTGCAATTGTCCAGCATCGTCAAGGACCTGCCCCCCATCTTCCAGTCCTTCTATGACAATGTCGAAAAGCGTACCTGCCCGTCCTGCGGCACGGTCCATCCGGGCAAGGTGGCCAAGGCAGGTGCGGCATGACCATCATCGATATGCACAGCCATTTCGTACCGGAGAACTGGCCCGATCTGGCCGAACGTTTCGGTACGCCGCGCAACTGGCCCTGGATGCGCCATCATGGCGGCGGGCAGGCCATGATCATGCTGGGGGAGGAGGAATTCCGCCCCATTGATGAGCGCTGCTGGAACGGTCAGGCCAAGCTGGACGACATGGACCGCGACAATGTCGATATCCAGATCATGTCGGCTACACCCGTCCTGTTCGGCTACACCCGTCCCGCCGAACAGGCACTGGACTGTGCCAAACTGTTCAACGATGCCGCCCGCGACATCTGCGCCGCCGATCCGTCCCGCCTGAAATCCCTGTGTCAGGTGCCGTTGCAGGATATCGACAAATCCTGTGCCGAGGTCAGCCGTGCCATGAAGGATGGCCATGTCGGGGTGCAGATCGGCAACCATGTCGGGGAGAAGAACCTGGACGATGCCGGCATCGTCACCTTCCTGCACCATTGCGCCGATATCGGCGCACCCGTTCTGGTCCATCCCTGGGACATGATGGCGCGTGAACGGATGCCGAAATACATGCTGGCCTGGCTGGTCGGCATGCCCGCGGAAACCCAGCTATCGATCCTGTCGCTGATCATGTCGGGCGCGTTTGAACGGCTGCCGAAAAGCCTGACGCTGTGCTTTGCGCATGGCGGGGGCAGTTTCCCCTATCTGCTGGGCCGGGTGGACAATGCCTGGACCCATCGCGATATCGTGCGCAAGGATTGCCCCAACCTGCCATCCTCCTATGTCGACCGGTTCTTTGTGGACAGTGCGGTGTTCAATCAGGCTGCCCTGTCGCTGCTGGTTGCGACCATGGGAGAGGATCGGGTGATGCTGGGTTCCGACTATCCATTCCCGCTGGGCGAGCAGCGGGTGGGAACCCTGGTGCGCGGCCATGACGGCTTGTCGGCCCCGGCCAAGGCCAAGATCATGGGCGGCAATGCCGCGCGCTTCTTCGGTCTTTGACAGCGACGGCACGGCGTAGCGTCCGGCGGGAATGTTCACCCGCCGGACACGGTTTCCAGATGACAAAAATTTAAACAATTTTCTCCGCAGGGTCTTCGCATGTGCGGCGTATAAGGGGGGTAATCCAACTTGTCTGCCGAAGAAGTGAAGATGCAGCCTGCCGCCTCCGCCACGACCAAGGCCCCTGCCAAGCCGCCCGGCCCGCGTTCCAGACGTTCCCTGTTCCGCCGCCGCAACATCCTGCTGGGCTTGGCCATTCTGGCCGTTGCCACCGGTGTCTACTGGTGGCAGTCCGGGGGAACGTCGGGCGGCGATGCGGCATCCGATGTGATGACCACCGCCATCGATCGCGGCAACATCGAAGATAACGTAACCGCCGTCGGCAATTTGCAGCCGCGCGATTACGTGGATGTCGGCACCCAGGTGTCGGGCCAGTTGCGCAAGGTGCATGTGGAGATCGGGCAGCAGGTCAATCAGGGTGACCTGCTGGCCGAGATCGATCCCACCGTCTATCAGACGCGGGTGGAGGCCGACCGTGCCCAGTTGGAAAATCTGGGTGCGCAGTTGATGCAGCGGGAGGCCGAACTGGCCCTGGCGCAGCAGCAATATAAGCGGCAGAAGAACCTGTTGGCCGAAAACGCCACCAGCGAGGACACGTTCCAGAACGCGGAAAAGACCCTGCGCGCAGGGGAGGCGGCGGTGAAGGCGGTGAAGGCCCAGATCCGCCAGACCAATTCCACCCTGCGCGGGGATGAGGCGAATTTGGGCTTCACCAAGATTTATGCCCCGATGTCGGGCACGGTCGTGTCGCAGAATGCCAAGCAGGGCCAGACCCTGAACGCCAACCAGTCGGCGCCCATCATCCTGCGTATCGCCGACCTGTCGGTGATGACGGTGACGACCCAGGTGTCGGAGGCCGACGTGTCGCGTCTGCGCATCGGCATGCAGGCCTATTTCACCACCCTTGGCCGCCCCGATCGCCGCTGGCGCGGGACATTGGCCAAGATCAACCCGACGCCGGAAGTGGTGAACAATGTCGTCCTCTACAACGCGCTTTACGATGTAGAGAATACGGGCGGCGAATTGATGACGCAGATGACGGCGCAGACCTTCTTCGTGGTTGCCGCCGCTGAGAATGTCATCCGCGTGCCCGTCGCCGCGTTCCAGCGTCCGCCGCTGCGTGCCGCCGGTGGTCCGCAGCAGGCAGGCGGTCAGCCGCAGGCCGGTGTCCAGGGCGGCACGCCGCCCGCCGGTGCCAATGGCGAGCGCCGCCGCCGTGACGGCGCGGCCCCCGCCGGCGCCCAGCCGGCCGATGCCGGTGCGCGCGAACGGCCCCGCATGGTGCAGGTGCTGAAGGCCGACGGTACGGTGGAGGATCGCCGTATCATGATCGGTGTCAGCGACCGCGTGAATGCAGAGGTCGTGTCCGGCCTTAATGAGGGCGATCAGGTGGTGGTGGGCCGCAAGCCGTCCGCCGGCCAGTTGAAGGCCCAGCAGCAACAGCAGCAGCAGAACATGCAGCGCATGCGCCCGCCGGGGATGCTATGAGCACGCCGCACAGCAGGGGCGATGCCACCCCCCTGATCGAACTGGTGGACATTACCAAGACCTATTCCAACGGGGAGATGGCGGTTCAGGTGCTGAAAGGCATCTCGCTGAAAATCTATCCCGGTGAATTCGTCGCCATAATGGGCCAGTCGGGGTCTGGCAAATCGACCCTGATGAATATCCTGGGCTGTCTGGACCGCCCGACGACGGGCAACTACCTGTTCGACGGGCGCGACGTCTCCACCTTCGACCGCGACATGCTGGCCATGCTGCGGCGGGAAGCGTTCGGCTTCGTGTTCCAGTCCTACAACTTGATTCCCATGTCCACGGCGGTGGAGAATGTGGAAGTGCCGGCCATCTATGCCGGCCTGGGCCGCGATCAGCGGCGGGAACGGGCCGAGGATCTGCTGACGACGCTTGGCCTGTCCGAACGCATGGACCATCGGCCCAGCCAGCTATCGGGCGGTCAGCAGCAGCGCGTCTCCATCGCCCGCGCTCTGGTCAATGGTGGTCAGGTCATCCTGGCCGATGAACCGACAGGTGCCTTGGACAGCCGCAGCGGCGTGGAGGTGATGAAGCTTCTATCCGACTTGGCGGCCAAGGGCCATACCGTCATCCTGATCACCCATGACCGCGACGTGGCCAACAATGCCCGCCGTCTGGTGGAGATCAAGGACGGCCAGATCGTCGCCGACCACCCGACCGACCACGCCCTGGAAAGCCCGGCCCCGCCGCCCGTTGCTGCCCGCACCATTCAGGTGCCGGAGGAGGGGGAGGATACGGGCTGGACAGCCAAGGAAGTGTTGGAAGCCTTCCGCATGGCGCGGCGTGCCCTGTCGGCCAATCTTTACCGCACCGTCCTGACCCTGCTGGGCATCGTCATCGGCGTGGCCTCGGTCGTCACCATGCTGGCGGTCGGCAACGGTTCGCAGAAGGCCATGGTGGAACGGATCAGCGCCATGGGCACCAACTTGCTGGTCATCCGACCCGGCGCGCCGGGGCAGCGCAATGCCAACGGGCTTGCCACCCTGGTCCCCGATGATGCCACCGCCATTGCCAAGGTGGCGAATGTCGTGGCCTCGGTACCCGAATATACGGGCGGCATGACGGCGCGTGCCGGCAATCTGGACTATCAGACCCAGATCACGGCAACCAGCCCGGATGTGCAATTGGCAAGATCGTGGGAGCCGTCCAGCGGCACCTTCTTCGATCAGGCGGCGATGGACCAATATGCGCCCGTGGCTGTGATCGGGCAGACGGTGGCCAATATCCTGTTCCCCGGACAGGACCCGGTTGGCCGCTATATCCTGCTGCGCAATGTGCCGTTCCAGGTGATCGGCGTCATGTCGCCTAAGGGCGCCAGCCCCGTGGGTCAGGATCAGGATGATGTGGTGTTCGTGCCCCTGACCACCGGTTCCTACCGTCTGTTCGGGCGGCGTGATCTGCGCTCCATCACGGTTCTGGTCGATGATCTGGCCATGATCGATGAAACCCAGGCGATGATCACCAGCCTGCTGACCACGCGCCATCAGGCGGAGGATTTCCAGATCCGTAACACCGCCTCCTTCATCGACACACTGTCGGCGATGCGGGAGACGATGACCATCCTGCTGGGTTCCATCGCCGCCATCTCACTGCTGGTGGGTGGGATCGGGGTGATGAACATCATGCTGGTCAATGTCACCGAACGCACGCGGGAGATCGGCATCCGCATGGCGACCGGTGCCCGCGCCCGCCATGTGATGCAACAATTCCTGCTGGAAGCGCTGCTGGTTTCCGCCTTGGGCGGGGTGATCGGCGTGGTGTTGGGCATCGGCGTCTCGCTGTTCCTGACCATCTTCAAGGTCGATATCCAGCTGACCTTGCCGCCCATGCTTCTGGCCTTCTCCTGCGCCTTCGCCACCGGCCTGATCTTCGGCTACACGCCCGCCCGGCGGGCGGCCCTGCTGGATCCCGTTGTGGCTTTGGCCGCCGACTGACCTCTTTTCCGGATCGTCCAAGCATGATCGTCAGACATTCCCGCCTGTTCTTGTCGCTGCTGCTGTCCGGCACCCTTCTGTCGGGCTGCGTACAGGGCGATTATGGCAGCACGGCCAGCCCCGTCGCCCCGCCCACCGCCTGGACACAGGCCGCTGGCACCAATGCCGCCAGCCCCTGGCCCGCCGCCGATTGGTGGGGTGGTTTCGGGTCGGCGGAGCTGGTGTCGCTTCTGGCCGATGCGCGCAAGGCCAACCCCGACCTCGCCGCCGCTGCCGCCCGCCTGTTGCAGGCCGATGCCCGCGCCCGCGCGGCGGGGGCCGACCTGCTGCCCAGTCTGAATGCCAGCGCCGGGATCAGCCGGCAGGAAACCGACCTGTCCGGTGCCGGCGGACGGTCGGGCCGCAGCAGCGCCAGTGCCGGCTTGTCCGCCAGCTATGAGCTGGATTTCTGGGGGGCGAACCGTGCCACCGCCGACAGCGCCGCGATCAGTGCCGCAATCAGCCGGCTGGATCAGGAAACGGTGGCCCTGACCGTTACCTCCACCGTCGCCAACACCTATTTCCAGGTCCTGTCCCTGCGCGACCGCATTCGCAGTGCCGAGGAGAACCTGACCCTTGCCGAACGGGTGATGGCCGTCGTTGATGCCCGGTTCCGCAACGGTGCCGCCACAGCCCTGGAAGTGGCGCAGCAGCGCACCGCCCTGACCAGCCAGCGCGCCACCCTGCCGGCCCTGCGGCAGCAGGAACTGGCGGCATCCAACGCTCTGGCCGTGCTGCTGGGCCGCGCGCCCGCCGATCTGTCGCTGTCCGCCACGGGCCTGGGGGGCTTAGGTCTGCCGGCTACGGGGGCGGGGGCGCCCGCCGACCTGCTGGAACGCCGCCCCGACCTGAAGGCCGCGTCGAAACAGCTGGAGGCTGCAGGTGCCGACATTGTCGCCGCCCGTGCCGCCCTTTACCCGTCCGCCACCCTGAACCTGTCCGGCAATCTGACGGGCGGTGGCCTGTCCACCCTGATCAACGCCCCCAATGCCGTCGCCAATGCCGGTCTGTCGCTGGCCCAAAGCCTGTTCGATGGTGGCCGCCGCAGCGCGCAGGTGGAGGTGGCGCAGGCCCGGCGCGTGGAACTGGTCGAAACCTACCGCAAGGCCATTCTGACCGGCTTCTCCGATGTTGAAACGGCCCTGTCCGCGGCCCGCAACGCTGAAAAGCAGCGGGTCCTGCAGGAAGAGGCGGTGCGTCTGGCCCGTGAACTGTTCCGCCTGGCCGAAACCCGCTACCGCGAGGGGGCGACCGACCTGTTGACCCTCCTGGACGCTCAACGCTCCCTGCTGTCGGCACAGGATCAGCTGACCCAGGTGCGCCTGTCGGAGCTGCAGGCCGCCATCTCGCTGTATCGTGCCCTGGGCGGCGGCTGGACCGCGGCGTAACTAATGCATTGACCCAATGAACAGGTACAGATCCAGAGCGGATTTTCTCAAGACGAGGGGTGTTGCCGATCCCTTGTGTTCCTTGCTGGATCAGGTGACGGGTCAAGTGGGGGCGGCGTGGGTTTGCGCGTGGTGGGTGCGATTACATTGATCGGAAAGTTTCAGGTGTTGCGCCCGAATTCTACATTAGATCAAAGGGTTGACTCTACATCCACCAGCAAGATGAGTTCTTCAGGTTGGGTATACACGGAGAGAGTTGTGCAACGGGAAAAATTGGCAATGCTGGGCAGTGGAATTCTTTTTGGTCTGGCAATAATTTCTTTGCCTGATCAATTCTTATTCTCGAAGACTTCGCCGAGTTCATTTTGGACGGAATATTTTCACTTACCGTTTGGGGCTGGCTGGTTTATTACATTTATTGTGTTGATTCCTGTTTTATGGATAAGCAAGTCGGTATTTATTGCTATAAAATGCTCTGTCGCATCCTTATTGCTGTCCGCTTTGGTGGCGGTTCCAATATCTCTGCTTATTATCGGTGAAGCGGTATCGCCCAATAACTTACTAAATCAGTATTTGTGGGTAGGAATCATATTTGTTCCGCCTTTGATTATCCAAATTGTCCTGCGGTGGTGCTCGTGTTTTTACGTAGAAAAGTTGCTCACAAAGCGCCGCTAGTGCTCTGGATCAGGGGTGCTTCGGAGTTTTTCGAGAATGGCTTCGGCTGATTTTGTTTAAGCGAAGGGCTTTGCTGATCCGTTGTGCTCCTTGATGAAGCGCCTGATTTCGTCCTGGAGCCTGGGTGGCAGAGGTAAAGGCGCGGCACCGCAAGAGCCTTCTGGTAGTGAATCCCGTGTCAACATCAGCACACCGGTCAGGCCGCGATCACCCGGTTGCGCCCGCAATGCTTGGCACGGTACAGCGCCTCGTCCGCCCGGCGCAGGGCCGGTTCCACGCTGATCTCGCCCGGTTTGACCGTCGCCGCGCCCAGGCTGACGGTAATCCGGACGGGTCCGCTGTCGGTATGGATGGGCGTTTGTTCCACAATGCGGCGCAGGCGCTCCCCGGTTTCAACAGCCTGGCTCTGACTGGCATCCGGCAGGATCAGGCCGAATTCCTCACCCCCTAAGCGCGCAAACACATCTTGAACCCGGATGGTCTGGCCGATCTGGTCCGCAAACTGCGCCAGCACCCGGTCGCCGACGCTGTGCCCATAGGTATCGTTGATCTTCTTGAAATGGTCGATATCCAGCACCAGGACCGCGATGTCACACCCTGTGCGCCGCCGCCGCCCGATCTCCCGCTCTGACAGGGAAAAGAAGGTGCGACGGTTCAGGGAACCGGTCAGGGGGTCCGTCTGCGCCAGCACCGCCAGTTCACGGTTGGCCAACCGCAATTCCAGCTCGTCCATGACGATGGCGGCCAGATCGGTCAGGGTTTCGCGGTCATCCTCATCAAAGCTGCGGGGCACGCGGTCGATGACGCAGACGGTGCCAAGCGCCTGCCCGTCGCGGGTGATCAGGGGGGCGCCCGCATAAAACCGGATCCCCGGCTCGCCGGTGACCAGCGGATTATCCCGGAAACGGACATCCAGGCGCGCATCCTCTACCACCATCGCCTCACGCCGGCGGATAGCATGGTCGCAGAAGGCCAGGGAACGCGGGGTCTCTTCCACCGACAGCCCGTCGCGCGCCTTGAACCATTGCCGCTCCTCATCAACCAGGGAAATCAATGCGATGGGAACCCGCAAAGCCCGTTTGGCCAGGGTGACGATACGGTTGAACTGCGGTTCCGGCTGGCTGTCCAGCACATGATACCGGTCGAGCGTGCGCAGGCGCAGCGCTTCATCCGTTTGCAGGCCACAGGCCCCGGCATGAAACGCCCCGCCGGGCGGTTGGGTGTCGATGATCGCCGCCATGGTCGCCCCGCCTCCCGTCATGTCTGGAACTGGTTAATTCCCCGAAATGTATATGCAGTTGGCACGGGTGCGATAGCTATCCATTCGCTCTGTCGGTGTGGTTCTTGGGCCTATGGCGATTGGGTTACAATCCCATCAAGGCTCACTAATATAATATTAGTACCAAGGTGTTATAATTTGTTTACAGTAATGGGTGCCAGCTTCGCTCCCAGCACCCGGACGATATCCGCCGGTGCCGCCGCGATCTGCAGCCCCCGCCGCCCACCATTCATGATCATCTCGGTCAAGCCCCCGGCACTGGCATCAATCAGGGTCGGCAGACGCTTGCGCATGCCCAGCGGGCTGATCCCCCCGATCACATAGCCCGACACCCGTTCCGCCGCCTTCGGATCGGCCAGGGAAGCCCGCTTGCCGCCCGCCGCACTGGCCAGCGCCTTCAAATCCAGCCGGGCCGGTGATGGAATCACGGCACAGACCAGCCCCATCCCCTCCACATCCGATACCAGTGTCTTGAACAGCATGGCCGGATCAACGCCCAGGGCGGCGGCCGCCGCCATGCCGATGGCGTCGGCATCCGGGTCGTAGTCATATTCCAGCAGCCGGTGCACCACGCCGGCGGATTTCAGGGCGTTGACGGCGGGGGTTGCCTTGGTGGACATGGGATGGCGTTCTTCATAATGGGACCGGGTCGCCATCTTTTCCGCGCGCAACCGCCGGGTCAAGTCCGCAACCCGTCACAAACCGATACAATTTGGTACGCGGTCATGCCTTCCCGTGCATGCCCTTGCGTGCCATCTTCCTGTAATCTTCATTTAACTGTTACCGATCCATGCAGGCCGCTGACAATCCCCATATCTTCCTGGTCGATGACCACCGCGACATCCGGGAGACCCTGACCCGCTTCCTGGAAAAGCATGGAATGCGTGTGACGGCGGCAGAGGATGCGGCGGTGGCCCGCCGGCGGCTGCGCGCCTGTGCCGCCGATCTGATCGTGCTGGATGTCATGATGCCGGGGGAGGATGGGCTCAGCCTGTTCCGCCATATCCGGGAGACGATGGACACGCCCGTCATCTTCCTGACCGCCATCGGGGAGCCGACCGACCGCATTGTCGGGTTGGAAATGGGTGCCGATGATTATGTGACCAAGCCGTTTGAGCCGCGCGAACTTCTGGCCCGCATCCGCGCCGTTCTGCGCCGCAGCCACTCTTTACCCGTGACCGGTGCGCGAAAAAAGGCCGATGAAAGCCGACTTTCCTTTGATGGTTGGATGCTGGACCTGAATCGCCGCGAACTGACCGGAGCCGATGGCGTCGTCGTTTCGTTGTCTACAGCGGAGTTTTCGTTGCTGGAGGCGTTTGTGCGCCACCCCAACATGGTGCTGACCCGTGAACAACTGCTGGATCTGACCAAGGGGCGGGAGGCCGATGTCTTCGACCGTTCCATCGACAATCAGGTCAGCCGCCTGCGCCGCAAGATCGAACCCGATCCCCGCAACCCCACCCTGATCAAGACGGTCTGGGGTGGCGGTTACTGCCTGGCGACGGAGGTCCGGGCGGCATGAAGGGGGTGATGTCCTTCCTGCGCCATCCGCGCAGCTTGTTCACCCATATGGTGGCGCTGCTGGTCGGTGCCATGCTGGTGGCGAAATTCGCCAGTTGGACGGCATCGCTGGACGATAAGGCCGCCACCGTCCGCCGCACCCATATTGAAGAGACGCTGCTGCGCATCGCGGCCACCAGCCGCGTCATGGATACGTTGCCGCGCGAACACCGGTCCGACACGCTGGCGGCCATACGCGCGCGGGAAACCCGCTACTCGGTGGATGATGCCCCGTCCATTCCGCCCGATTATCGCCTGACAGATCCGCAGGCCATGGCCGTGCGTGATAGGCTGATCGATATTTTGGACCTGCCGCCTAGTGCCGTGCAGTTCAAGATGTGGAACCGGGCGGAGAATGCCGAACCCTCCTGGTTCCACAATCCCTGGGCCGCCATCGAACCGGTGGAGATGGGGATGAAATTCTCTGTCCGCCTGGATGACGGGCAATGGCTGAACGCCGTCAACCGCCGCATGGTACAGCCCACCGTCTGGTCCTCCACCTCCACCTGGACCCTGCTGACCTCCATCCTGATGGTGGCTGCCGCCACCTTCTACATCTCCCGCCGCCTGTCGCGCCCCTTGCGTGATCTGGCCGACAGCGCCGACCGGCTGGGCCGGGGGGAGGCGGTCCCCGCGCTGGAGACGGAACGCGGGCCGGAGGAGGTGCGCCGTGCGGCCAATGCCTTCAATGCCATGGCCGCCCGCATCCGGCGTTTCGTGGATGACCGTACCCGCATCCTGGCGGCCATTTCCCACGACCTGCGCACCCCCATCACCAATCTGCGCCTGCGGGTGGAGTTGCTGGATGAGGGGGAAACCAAGTCCCGGATGCTGGAAACCCTGGATGAACTTCGGTCGACGGTGGAGGCCACGCTCTCCTTCACGCGGGAGGAACTGGGGGAAGAGGCGGTGCGTGCCGATCTCTCCACCCTGGTGGAAAGCGTCTGCGATGATTTCGCCGATACCGGCCATCCCGTGCATTTCAGTGCGGCAGACCGTCTGCCCCTGATCTGCCGGACCAGTTCGCTGCGCCGTGCCATCCGCAACCTGATCGAAAATGCCCTGGCCTATGGCGGCACCGCCCGCGTCTCCATCCGCAGTGATGGGGCCGGGGCGGAGATCATTGTTGCGGATGACGGGCCCGGTATCCCGGAACCTGATATGGAGCGCGTGTTTGAACCGTTCGTGCGGCTGGAAGCGTCGCGCAATCGCCGCACCGGCGGTGTCGGGCTGGGCCTGTCCATTGCCCGATCTGTCGTGCGTGGGCATGGTGGCGATATCCGTCTGTCCAACCGCCCGGATGGCGGCCTGGACGCCATTATCATGATCCCCATTGTGACCAGTCCAGATAAAGAAGGTATAATTCTGCGCAAGGCTGCGTAACCGGTTCAGCGCTACCGTCGCCTGAACCCCCTATCCCAATCCCCCACCACCCTGGCATAGCCGGCGGTGTGGCGCAGATCGGACAGGGTGATGGCACGGTCCAGCCTTTCTGCATATTCGCGCGCCAGGGGGCGCACCTTCACATGGGCCAGCGTATCCACATGCTGACCCAGCCCGATCAGCGGCAGGGTCACGGACAGGCCCAAGCGGCTGGTGCGTGTCGTCGCCGTGGCGTCCATGCCCAGCTCCAGACCCCACCCAAATTGCCGCCTCAGGGTGAACGTCATCCCCAGGTCACCGGCCAGATAACGGCCAAATGACAGTTCGCTGCGGCTACCCCCATCCGGTCCTTCCCAGCCAGCATTCATAAAGCCGGTAGTGCGGCCACTGCCCCGATAAAGCGTTTCAACGCTGGGCGGGCGTTTCCAGACATAGTGCGCAGCCAGCCCCAGTGACCAACGTGCCGTCAGTTGCTGATAGCGTAACTCCCCGCCGCCGCCGCCATACATCGGGTCCAAGTGCCCAATTTCGGCCAGTACGTCCAGCGAGGGTGTCACTGCGTGCGCAAACGCCATCTGTGCCCGGTCCAGGCTGAACCGTCGATAGAGATACAGAGCCGCATCGTCCCGGCCCTTTGACGGGGGATACCAGCGGGGCGGGGGAATGTTACCCGCATTTGCCACCCGCCCCTCCGCCGTCAGGATCAATCCAGACCAAGGCAGCAGATGCAGTTGCGCACCAGCGGATGCACGGCTTGCGGCGGGATATCCGCGCGGCCCCGCCTCCACCTCCATCGTCGCATCCAGCGTCATTTCCCAATGATGGGCGAGATTTCCGGGCGTCGGCGCGCGCTCAAATCGCGTACCCCGACGAATCTCGGCTGCGCTGATCCGATGGCGTTTCCATTTCCGCAGATCCGGGGCATAGAGCCGCGCCGACACGCCGGGAAGACCCAGGCGGTGGCTAGCCACGCTCACCCTATCCGACGTCGGATGCTGATCGGCCAGGGCGGCATGCAGCGCCCCACCCGGTGACATGAAGGGTCCGATATCCGTCCATGCTCCGGCGTCGTGTTGCCGCGACCGTCCGAAATAGGGCTGCGACAGGTCGTCCCCTGCAATCTGTTCAGTGATGCCCGCCACCAGCCCCCGGTCGCGCAACCAGGTGATGCTCAACATGCGTCCTGGTTCCGGTGACCACCCGGCACCCAACATTGGTCCATCCACACCGCCGATCCCGGCACGAATCCAGGTATCATTGATAAACGGTACCGGCGTCTTCACGGGCAGCAGTACCTGCAGAACCGGTCTGACATCACCCATGCCTGAGCGGGCCGCCCCCGCCGTGACCTCCACCCCGCTGCGCGTCCAGCCCAGAAGCAGGCTGTCCAGCCGCCCCGTCATGGCGCCACCATGCCCGCTGCTGTCCAACACCAGATTGGGCAACAGGCCGCGTGCCTCGGCCAGTTCCAGCGTCACATCTGTCTGCGCGCCCCAATCGCCCTGGCGCACCGTCACGGCAAGTGGCCTCACGGGTCGCATGCCGACACTGACCGCCGCGACATTGTCCTCCGGCACCTCCAAACCCAACCACAGCGCGCCCTCGCCCGGCGGAAAGGCGGTGGGTTGACCGGAAACACCCACCACCCCGGCCAATGACGGCAGGGTCAGCAACAGCAGCAATGTCAGGGCTGATAGCAGGCGCATGGGACAGGGCGATGAATAGTGCAGGCACACTATCCACGCCGACGCCGATAACATCAATCAAAAGGCGATGTTCAAACCTGATGCAGATATAAATGGTAGTCTGTATCAGGTATGCAGCCCGCGACACGGAATAATTCAGCCTGCTTGATCGCGATAAAGGAACGGTGCAGATCAGCCCCCAGCGCATCCTTCAGAAAGTCCGACCCTTGGGCCTGCGCGATGGCGGCACGCCAGTCACCGGGCATGGTGCGGGCAAAGGGCGTCTCTTGGGTAAAGCCCTGATAATCGGCTGCCGGTCCCGGATCGATGGCATGCGCCATGCCATGCCGCATCCCGGCAAGGACGGTTGCACCCACCAAGTAGGGATTTGCATCAACCCCGGCGGGGCGATGTTCAACGCGCCTAGCCGTGACCGGTCCCGCCGGAATCCGTAACGCAACCGACCTATCGTTAACACCCCAAGTAGGCTGCACCGGCGCATAGAGCTTGGCCACGAACCGGCGCCAAGAATTGGCATGGGGTGCGAATGCCAGCATCCCATCCCCCATGGTCGCCGCCAGACCGCCGATGGCATGACTCAGCAGCGGATTGGGGGACACCGCGCCCTCATCCTCCGCGAACAGGTTGTTTCCCTGGCTGTCATTCAGCGATACATGCAGATGCATCCCCGATCCGGCATGCGCCGCGAACGGTTTGGCCATGAAACAGGCGACCATCCCCTGCCGTCGCGCCATGGCCCGCACCAGCCGTTTCAGCATCACCAGATCATCGGCAGCGCGCAGAAGGTCACGGCGGTAATGCAGGGTCAGCTCATATTGCCCCGGTGCATATTCGGAAATCAGGGTCTCCAACGGCAGACCCTGCACCTTCGCGGCCTGATAGACGGGCCCGAAAAACGGCTGCATCCCGTCCAGATCGTCCAGGCCATAGACTTGCACCTGCCCATGCCGCCGTCCGTCCAGCGCCATGGCTGCCGGGCGTGGGCGGCCATCGGGGCCGGGTTCGGCATCCAGAAGATAGAATTCCAGTTCGAAGGCCCCGGCAGGATAACGCCCGTCCGCTGCCATCGCGTCAATCTGGGCGGCCATGGCATGGCGCGGATCGGCCCCATGCGGGTGACCATCCAGGTGGTACAGGCTGACCAGAACCTGTGCCCGCCTGGGTGATGTCCAGGGCAGCGGGACCAGCGTGCCGGCGATGGGCCAGGCGCGCAGGTCGGCATCACCAACTGACCAGACCAGCCCCGTCTCTTCCACATCCTCCCCCGTCACATCCAGACCCAGGATGGAGGAGGGGAGGTGCCGGCCCTGTTTATAGAGCGCCTCCACCTCATGCCGGCGGATGATCTTACCGCGCCCGATGCCGTTGGCATCGGTCAGGACGATATCGACAGCTTCCACATCGGGATGTGCCGCCAGAAAGGCTTCGGCCTCTGCCCAGTCGCCGATGCGCGCCATCATGGGGTTTTGCCCTGTGCCAGAATGCCGGCCACTTCAGCAAAGGCGGTGATCAGGCGATCGACCTGTTCCCCCGTCGTGGCCGGACAGACCAGCATCATGTTGTGGAACGGCGCGATCAGAACGCCGCGATTGAGAAGCGCGAGATGGATGGCCTGTTCCAGTGGTCTCGCATGCGCCGCCTCCGCCTCCGTCCCATTGCGCAAGGGGCCGGGTGCGCAGATGAACTCTACCCGCGCACCCACCCGCACCACATGCCAGGGCAGACCCAGCCGATCAATCACGCCTGACAGCCCGGTTGCCAGATGCCCCGCCAGCGCCTCCATATGAGCATAGGCCGCGTCGGTCATCACCTGTTCCAAAGTCGCGCGCATGCAGGCCAGGGCCAGGGCATTGGCCGACAGGGTTGTGCCCATGCCGGAATGTCCCGACGGTGTCACCGCCCGCACGGCATCCAGCCGGCGCGCCACCTCGTCGGTGAAGCCCCAGACACTGGCCGCCACCCCACCCGCAACGGGCTTGCCCAGCACGAACATGTCGGGTTCCAACCCATACGCGCGCGTGTAGCCGCCGGGGCCGGTCGAGATCGTATGTGTCTCATCAATCAGCAACAGGGTACCCGTTTCGCGCGTCAGACGTCGCAGTGCCTCATGAAACCTCGGATCGGGCAGAACCATGCAGCAGTTGGTCAGCACCGGTTCGGTGATCACGCAGGCCACCGTTCTGTCGGAAAGGGCAGCCTCCAGCGCCGGCAGGTCATTAAATTCCACCACCCGCGTGCGTTCCGTCAGGTCGGTGAACTGACCCAGCAGGCCGGGGCGGTTGACAGGTGCGCCGTCAATCAGCCGCACGAATGTCTCATCCACCGCCCCATGGTAGCAACCATTGAAAACCAGAATTCTGCCGCGACCGGTCACGGCACGCGCCACCCGTAGGGCAAAGCGGTTGGCGTCCGTTGCCGTTGTCGCCACCTGCCAGTGTGGCAGGCCGAAACGGCCGCGCAGCAGCGCACCAACCGCCAGCGCATCATCGGTGGGCAACATATAGGTTAGGCCACGTCCCGCCTGCGCCATCAGGGCCTGGCGCACCGGTTCCGGCGAATGCCCGAACATCGACCCGGTATCACCCAGGCAGAAATCGGCCAGCACATGGCCGTCACTGTCGGTCAAGGTGGCGCCCTGTGCGCTCGTCACAAGCATCGGGAATGGCATGGGCCAATCCCGCATCCAATGCATTGGCACGCCTTGATAGAATCCGGGCAAGCCGTTACCTGCGCGTGCCGCGGCGTCAGGGTGGGCGGAAACGAAACGCACGCGTTCACTTGCCATCAATGCCTGGATGGTTTTCGCGGCTATGCCACCGGAACCGTCCATCATTCATTCCTCTCCCGCAATGTCCGACCCCGAATGTCGGGGCCGGGCAGGGCGGGCGTCAAGGGGCGCTTAAGTGTGCCTCAATGCGGGAACCAGATTCCGGCCACCTTGTGCAGCTTTTCCACATCCTCTATGGACAGCTCAACCCGGCGGCGGGAAAGGGTCATGCCATAGATCACGCCCTCGTCATCCTGCCGCAGGTAGAAGGCAATCGGACTGAAATTCAGGCGGTTGATGACCAGATCGCCAACATTGGCGGGCGCATTAGGATTGACCAGCAAGGTTGCACCGATGCCGATGGCGGGCGCGTTCGACAGATCATGGACTGTCACGGCGTAGGCGCCGGCGATACTGCGCATCTGCGGTGCGCGGGGGATCGTACCGGCACTCTTGGCATCCACCCCATCGCGGGCCAGATCGCGCCCTTCATACAGAGGCAATTCCGTGTCGGCCTTGTTCTCGCTCAGCATGGTGCGCAGCGGGCTGGCGGGCGACAGCATTTCCGTCGGACCGACGCCAAAAATCTTGGCCAGCCGGATAACGTGGTCCGGGCGGAAAGGCCGGACACCGTTCTCCAGCTTCGATATTTCGCTTTTCGACAGCCCCGCCGACGTGGCCAGAGCCGCAAGGCTCATCCCGCGTGAGGTGCGCATCATGCGCAGATGAACACCGTCATGATGTTGCACTTGTGATGTCTCCCCTGACAGACTTCATAGGAAACATACATCTTCAGTGTGGCGCGGAAAGGTCGTAGCTACCCCCCAAAGGGTTAGGTTGCTTTTTACTGAAATCCTTAATGGTTTTCTAACAGGCTGGAGGGCCGCGTAGAATTAAATTTGTATTATTATTTAATATCAATAAGTTGCCGCTGAAAGCCGGCCTACTCCCACCCCCATGGTAAGGTGCTGGGTGACAGCGACAGGTCCTGTTCCCAGCTACGAATCAGCGGGGCCAGCGACGGCAGGTAAAACTTTTGATATAGGGCAAAGAACCTATATCGATCCGGACTGATCAGTTGGCGGTATACAATGTTGTTGATGTCACTTTCCGTGGCGAAATAGTCGATGCTGGCGGTTGGCACAACGGTCTGGACATGGTTGCGCACCAACAACAGGCCGATCTGATCAATCCAGCGCGATACGGTCGGCCTGGACAGAGCAAGGGACAGATATTGGCGCAGAAAGCCTGAAAAGGCGCGGCCCGTTTCCGTCGGCGCGATCAACAGCAGGTTCGCCGTCAACAGGCTGCAGACCATTCGTGCAAAGTCATTACAGTTGAAAACGACGTCCGTGCCCTGCATGCGGTGCAGCAGGTCCCCCACGCCGCGCAGCAGCAGACAGTCGATATCGGCAACAAAGACAGGCAGATTGAGCGCGTGCAGAAGATAGTCAGCCTGTTCAAAGCGCACACTTTGGAAATGTGCGACCGGCAGGTTGGGAATCGGCGTCTGCGGATCGGCGATACACGTTGTCGTGACCTGCGACGGATCGAAATCATCACCTGTCAGGATCAGCCGGTCATCGTCGATGCCGATAACGTCTACTAATTCCCGCATTCGCGCCGCCCCGCCAATCACATGCACAATGATCAGCGCGGGCACATCAAGGTTGCGAAGGGCCGACAACACGAACAGCCGCGCATAGCGCCGGAAGTACCGCTCATCGGCGGCGACCAGCAGCACGGTTTGGGCGGAAAGTTCCTTGGCTTTGGCCTGTAAACCGGCGGGTGTGATCGGCAGTCCGCGTGCCGTCATCAACCTAGCCGGCGCCACCGCGGTTCCGGTCGGTACGGGACCCAACTCCTCCGCCAATCGTATGCCGCGTGACACTGCGTCGAAATGGGCGACCCAGGCATCTTTCTCGGCATTACCATCCGGCACATGGCTGGCGGCCAATTGCGAGGTGATGCCTGTCATTTCATCGACAAGGCGTTGATCCTCCGGTTCGGGGCGACCGGGACAGATCAGCAGATTAAGCAACTCAAGAATCAGCAACTGCCGGACCTGCGGTTCGACGATGGAGTTTGCCTTGCGCGCCAATGCCGTGACAAGGCGCCGGAAGGTCGGCCAATCCCGTTCATTTCGGGATTTGGTGGTCAGCAGATGTAGACACAACTCGTTATCGGGTCGCAGGGGCAGCAGCAATTGTGCGCATCGGGTTGCTTCCGTCTCACGGTTCAGCAGGACCATGGTCCGGGTCGCCACCTCCAGGAAGGGAGCATGGTCGGGTAGCAGGGTTGTCACCGGCACGACATAACGGGCCAGTTCCTCAAATCCACACTCGCTGAACAGGGTGGCGACACGCGGCAACACCTGATCCAGTACGGCAGAGACGAAGGGAAGGTGGTCGGTGAGTGAACCTGTGAGGTCCCGCACCCGGATGAAATCCTCCAGTGCCTCAACAAGATTGCCCAGGCTCTGATGACAGCGGGCCCGCAGGGCAAGAGGTTCAGCCTGCTCCGGGTTCAACATCACAAGGTGGTCGGCCATATTGAGCGCATCCGCCGTACGCCCCTCGGCCAGCAATCGCGTGGCCATGACCAACAGGCTCGGGGTCTGCGCACTGACAATGGCCTGCCCGTCGCGCAGGGCGATTGTATCCTCGCCCTGGATAGCGACGCGATAGCCCTGCGCCATCAACAGTTCAGCGGCGGTTCGGCGGTCCGCCAAGCTCAATCCCTCATGGCGGTAATGGATTACTGCCGGTCGCGCCCGCTTGAAATCGAAGGCGTTCAGAATATCCAAACCATAGCCATCGCTGTCGAACCGCAGAATGTCGACTTGCCGCACGCCCTGTTCACGGAACAGCGTATCAAGCCGGACAGCACGCACCATTGTCTGGTCAAGCAGCGAGGCCAAGAGGTCGCGGGCCGTCTCCTCTGCTGTTGCGCGCCCCAGAACAGAGATATCTGCGAGCAGAGATTCCTGAGCGAAGGTGATGACGGTTGCCAGATGGGGCGGCAGGATACCCCTGGAAAAGGCCTCTGCATTGAAAAACCAAAGCGGGCGCTGACCGTCGATGCCGGAGATGCTGGCATGAACCGCCTTGACGAGCGGCATCTCCTGGCTCTGCTGAACAAGCTGTTGATAGCGCGCAAAAACCGGCTCGATAATCAGGCCGGATAATCCGCGCCTGGCAATGTGGGAATGGAGCGGGTCGTTCGGAACCGGTGTGCAACCGCTGATCTGTACGAAGAAGGGTGATGACTTCCACAAGGTCAGGCTGGCAATGGCATCGGCAAGCAGATCATGGGTACCCTGGGACGCAACCGCCACGACAGACTCCTTGCCCCTGAATATCGGTCGATGCACGCCTTTGCCCCTGCGGACAGGTCGCGTGCCGTCCCGCAGATATAGCCTGCCAAAAGGGGATCTGTCGCCACAAAGCGGAACTGGACAGACGGCGGGGATAAGGGACGCTATGGGCATTCACGCACACTCGCTTGCGCCAAACCGCGCCTTGTCGTGCGCACGGTCCCGTGCCACCCTCCTTGCCAATAACCCAGGGAGGATCACTTGGTCGAGAAGCTGTACCATTTCATCGGCGGCGCCCGTGTTGAGGGCAAGTCTGGCCGTTTCGCCCCCATCTTCACCCCCATGACGGGTGAGATCTCTGCCGAGGTGCCGTTGGCCAGCACGGTGGAACTGGCCGAGGCCGTTGCCAATGCCAAGGCCGCCCAGCCAGCCTGGGCCGCGACCAACCCGCAAAAGCGCGCCCGCGTCCTGATGAAGTTCCTGGAACTGTTGGCCCGCGATTTTGAGAAGATTGCGCTGAAGCTGGCCCTGGAACATGGCAAGACCCTGCCCGATGCGCGCGGCGATATTCAGCGTGGTCTGGAAGTGGTGGAGTTCGCCATCGGCATCCCGCACCTGCTTAAGGGTGAATATACAGAAGGTGCCGGCCCCGGCATCGACATGTATTCGATGCGCCAGCCCTTGGGTGTCGTGGCCGGCATCACGCCGTTCAACTTCCCCGCCATGATCCCGATGTGGAAATTCGCCCCGGCCATCGCCTGCGGCAACGCCTTCATCCTGAAGCCGTCGGAACGCGATCCGTCGGTGCCGCTAATGCTGGCCGAACTGATGTATGAGGCGGGTCTGCCCAAGGGCATCCTGAATGTCGTCAATGGCGACAAGGAAGTGGTCGATGCCATCCTCGACCATCCCGACATCAAGGCCATCGGTTTCGTCGGCTCCACCCCCATCGGTGAGTATATCTATACTCGTGGCACGGCCAATGGTAAGCGCGTGCAGGCTTTTGGCGGCGCCAAGAACCATGCACTGATCATGCCCGATGCCGACCTGGACATGGTGGCCGATGCCTTGATCGGCGCCGGCTATGGTTCTGCTGGGGAACGCTGCATGGCGATTTCGGTGGCGGTGCCGGTGGGTGAGAAGACGGCGGACGCCCTGGTCGAACGGCTGGCCCCGCGCGTTCGCACCCTGCGCGTCGGTCCCTCCACCGATGAGAAGGCCGATTTCGGCCCGGTCATCACCCGCCAGCATATGGAGAAGGTGAAGTCCTATGTCGATATCGGCGTGCGGGAAGGGGCCGAACTGGTGGTCGATGGCCGTGACGTGAACCTGCAGGGCTATGAAGGCGGCTATTATGTCGGCGGCGTCCTGTTCGACCGCGTGACCACCAACATGCGGATCTACAAGGAAGAAATCTTCGGGCCCGTCCTGTCCATCGTCCGCGCACCGGATTACGAGACGGCGCTGTCTCTGCCCACCGACCATGAATATGGCAATGGCGTCGCCATCTTCACGCGCGACGGCGACACTGCCCGCGACTTCACAGCCCGTGTGGATGTCGGCATGGTCGGCATCAATGTGCCGCTGCCCGTGCCGCTGGCCTATTACACGTTCGGCGGCTGGAAGCGCTCGGGCTTCGGTGACCTGAACCAGCATGGCCCGGACAGCGTCCGCTTCTACACCAAGACCAAGACGGTGACGTCGCGCTGGCCGTCGGGCATCCGCTCTGGCGCGTCCTTCGTCATTCCGATCATGGGCTGATTGCCGCATTTGCGGTGATCGGGCGGCCCCGGCATGATTGTCCGGGGCCGCTGCCATTGGCCTATCTTCGACCATCAAGAACAGGATCGCCCGATGGATTTCGATCTTTCCGAGGATCAACGCGCCATCCAGGATCTGGCCCGCGGCTTTGCGGCCGAACATATGGCTCCGTTCGCGGGCGAATGGGACGAACACCATATCTTCCCCGTCGACACGCTGCGCAAGGCGGCAGAGCTGGGCTTTGCCGGCATCTATTGTTCGGAAGCGTCTGGTGGCACGGGCCTGGGCCGGCTGGACGCATCGATCCTGTTTGAGGAATTGTCGGCGGCCTGCCCCTCCACGGCCGCCTACATCTCCATCCACAATATGGCCGCCTGGATGATCGACACGTTCGGCAACGACGATCAGAAATCCAGATGGTTGCCCGACCTGTTCTCCATGGCGAAGTTCGCCAGCTACTGCCTGACCGAACCGGGGGCTGGCTCTGATGCTGCGAGCCTGCGGACCAGGGCCGAGCGTGATGGCGACCATTATGTCCTGAACGGGTCCAAGGCCTTCATCTCCGGCGGCGGGGCCTCGGACATCTATGTCGTGATGGTGCGCACTGGCGGGCCAGGGCCGAAGGGCATTTCCTGTCTGGTGGTGGAAAAGGGCACACCCGGCCTGTCCTTCGGCAAGCAGGAAAAGAAGATGGGCTGGAACAGCCAGCCCACGGCGCAGGTGATTTTTGAGGATTGCCGCGTGCCGGTCGCCAACCGTCTGGGCGCTGAAGGTGACGGCTTCAAGATCGCCATGAAGGGCCTGGATGGTGGCCGCCTCAACATCGCCTCCTGCTCCCTGGGCGGCGCCCGCGCCTGTCTGAATGCGGCCAGGGAGCATATGGAGGTGCGGCAGCAGTTCGGCAAAAAGCTGAGCGAGTTCCAGGCCTTGCAGTTCAAGTTCGCCGACATGGCAACCGAGCTGGAGGCCGCCCGCCTGATGGTCCATCGCGGGGCGGCGGCGTTGGATGCCGGCCACCCTGACGCCACGCTCTACTGCGCCATGGCCAAGCGCTTTGCCACCGATGCCGGTTTCACGGTCGCCAATGATGCGCTGCAGCTCCATGGCGGGTATGGTTACATCCGCGAATATCCGGTGGAACGCATCCTGCGCGACCTGCGCGTCCACCAGATCCTGGAAGGCACCAACGAGATCATGCGCGTGATCATCGCCCGCCGCCTGCTGGGTGGGGCATAATGCCAATCTACCAGAGGCTTGCCCTTTGGTAGATTGGAGGTCAGCGACTGCTGGCCCGGCGCACATGCGCCGTGAGCCAAGCCGCCGGATGGCGGCGCCCGGCGTCTGAGGGAACGAATATAAGAGGCGAGTAAATGACCGAGACCTACGAAAATATCCTGGTGGAAACCAAGGGCGCCGTCGGCATCATCCGGCTGAACCGGCCCAAGGCGCTGAACGCCCTGTCGGACGGTCTGGTGACCGACATGGAAAAGGCCCTGAACGCCTTTGAGGATGATGCCGCGATCAATGTCATCGTCGTCACCGGCTCTGAAAAGGCCTTCGCGGCGGGGGCGGACATCAAGGAGATGATGAATTTCTCCTACATGGACGCCTATCTGAACGATTTCATCACCAAGAAGTGGGGCCGTTTGGCCACCTGCCGCAAGCCGACCATCGCGGCCGTCGCCGGCTATGCCCTGGGTGGCGGTTGTGAGCTGGCCATGATGGCCGATTTCATCATCGCTGCCGACAATGCCAAGTTCGGCCAGCCGGAGATTACCATCGGCACCATCCCCGGTGCCGGCGGGACCCAGCGCCTGACCCGCGCCATCGGCAAGGCCAAGGCCATGGAAATGTGCCTGACGGGCCGCATGATGGACGCGGCGGAGGCGGAACGGTCGGGTCTGGTGGCCCGCGTGGTTCCCGTGGCCGACCTGATGGACGAGGTGATGAAGACGGCGGAAAAGATCGCCACCATGTCGCGTCCCGCCGCCATGATGGCGAAGGAAGCCGTGAACCGCAGCTTCGAAGCCACCCTGACCGAGGGCCTGCTGTTCGAACGCCGCGTCTTCCACAGCACCTTCGCCCTGGCCGATCAGAAGGAAGGCATGGCCGCCTTCGCCGAAAAGCGCCCGCCCAACTTCACGGGCAAGTAAGGGCTTATCGGGGGCGGGGAGGCCAGAGCTTCCCCGCCCCTTGCTTTTGTAGCGGTTGCAAGGCCACTACATCAGGCTTATCTGTTGCGCCGCAATATAATAGATCTGGGAGGATCACCCGTGAGCAGCTTGAACGACGTCGTCATCGTTGCCGGTACCCGCACCGCCATTGGCGGTTTCGGCGGCAGCCTGAAGGATCATGCGCCCGCCGAGCTGGGCACGCTGGTGATCAAGGAGGCCGTGAGCCGCGCCGGTATCGACGCCGCCGATGTGCAGCATGTCGTGATGGGCCAGGTGATCCCCAGCGGCCCGCACGATGCCTATCTGGCCCGCGTCGCCGCCGTAAATGCTGGCGTGCCGGTGCAGGCCCCGGCCCTGACCCTGAACCGCCTGTGCGGGTCAGGCGTACAGGCCATCATCTCCGCGGCCCAGATGATCAAGCTGGGCGAATGTGACGTGGCCGTGGCCGGCGGGGCGGAGAGCATGAGCCGCTCCCCCCATGTCATGCCGTCGGTCCGCTGGGGCCAGCGCATGGGCGATGCTGCCGTGGTCGACGCCATGGTCACCGTCCTGACCGATCCGTTCCACAAGATCCATATGGGCATCACGGCGGAAAATGTGGCCGCCCGCCATGAGATTGACCGCGCCGCCCAGGATGCGCTGGCCCTGGAAAGCCATCGCCGCGCCGCCCGTGCCACCGCCGAGGGCCGGTTCAAGTCGCAGATCCTGCCGGTGGAGGTGAAGGTCAAGGGTGGTACCAAGCTGTTCGACACGGATGAGCATTTCCGCGCCGACGCTACCGAGGCCGACTTCGCCAAGCTGAAGCCCGTCTTCAAGAAGGACGGTTCTGTCACCGCCGGCAATGCATCCGGCGTCAATGACGGTGCCGCCGCTGTGGTCCTGATGTCCGCGACTGAGGCCGCCAAGCGCGGGACCAAGCCGTTGGCACGCATAATCAGCTGGGGCCATGCCGGTGTGGAACCAGAGGTGATGGGCCTGGGCCCCGTCCATGCTGTGCCCATCGCGCTGGAACGCGCCGGGCTGACCGTCGCCGATATGGACGTGATCGAAAGCAACGAGGCTTTCGCGGCGCAGGCCTGTGCCGTGTCCAAGGTGCTGGGCTTCCCGGCGGACAAGGTGAACCCCAACGGCTCCGGTGTTTCGCTGGGCCATCCGGTGGGTGCCACTGGCGCCATCATCACCGTGAAGGCGCTGTATGAGCTGGAACGGATCGGCGGTCGTTATGGCCTGATCACCATGTGCATCGGCGGCGGCCAGGGCATCGCCATGGTCATCGAACGGCTGTAACTGCACCTGCCTGTCGGTTATTGTTGGCCCACCTCGCTGAATGGCGGGGTGGGCCATTTCATTTCGGTCCAGTAATAATCAAGACAAAGGTTGGGTCCATGCGCATCCGTAATATTCTGGCATCCCTGTCCCTGCTGCTGTCCCTGCCCGTCGCAGCAGCCCCGGCGGATGATTTCCTGGCCAGCCTGCGGCCACATTGCGGCAAGGCCTTTGAGGGGATCATCACCACGAACGAAAGCGGGGCCGCCAATGATCCGTTCGCGGGCCAGCGCCTTGTCATGCATGTCCGCGATTGCAGCAAGTCTGGCGAGGTCCGCATCCCCCTGCATGTGGGCGAAGACCGGTCGCGCACCTGGATCGTCACCCGCACGGCTACCGGCCTGCGCCTGAAGCATGATCACCGCCATGCTGATGGTACGGAGGACAAGCTGACCCAATATGGCGGCGACACCATCGCCCCCGGCACTGCCGGGCGCCAATCCTTTCCCGCAGATGCCTTCTCCCGGACCCTGTTCACCGACAACAAGCTGCCGCCCGGTGCGCAGCAGAATGTCTGGACCCTGGAACAGGGGCAGGGGACCTTCACTTATGAACTGGCCCGGCCCGGTCGCGTCGTGCGCATGGTCTTCGACCTGACCAAACCCGTCGCCGCTCCGCCGGCGCCGTGGGGGCATGAGTGAGGCTTCCAAGGCGTCCCCGGACGCGCTAGGAAGGATCGTTCACCCCAGAAGGAAAGCCCCATGGCCCAGGTCACCGTTATCGGTTCCATCAATTACGACATCCTGTCCACCATGGAACGCGCGCCCAAGGCGGGGGAGACGGTGAATGGCCAGACGGTGCAGTTGATGCCGGGCGGCAAGGGCCTGAACCAGGCCGTCGCCGCCCGACAACAGGGTGTGCCCGTGTCCTTTGTGGGCAAGGTCGGGCAGGACATGTTCGGTGACCGTATCCTGTCCTTCTTCGCTGAAAAGGGCATCGACGCTACCCATGTGGGGCGGTCGGCGGATGAGGCGACGGGATCGGCCCTGATCCTGGTGGATGCGACGGCGGAAAACCGTATCGTGGTCATTCCCGCCGCCAACAAGCAGATCGTGCCCGCCGATGCCGATGGCCTGACCGTCTCGCCCGGCGACATCCTGGTCAGCCAGTTTGAGGTGCCGCGCACCACCATCGCCGCCCTGTTCGCCAGGGGCCGTGCCGCCGGTGCGCGCACCCTGCTGAACGCCGCACCTGCCTTGGATGACGCGCCCGACAGCCTGTGGACCGATACCGACATCCTGGTCGTGAATGAGACGGAGCTGGGCCATTTCGCGGGCGTGGAACTGTCGGGCGACGCCGCGGTGGCCGATATCGCCGCCACGGCCCGCCGCCTGCTGCGCCGCCCGGATCAGGTGATCATCGCCACGCTGGGCGTGCGCGGGGCCCTGGCCGTCACCACGGACAGCGAAACCCTGGTACCGGGGCGCAAGGTGGTGGCCGTGGACACGACGGGGGCGGGTGATTGCTTTGTGGGCAGCCTGTCGGCCCGGCTGGCGGCGGGGGATGATCTGGCAACCGCCATGCGCTATGCCAATGTCGCGGCTTCCATCGCCTGCACGCGCATCGGCACCGGTACCGCCATGCCTGTCGTTGAAGAGGTACGGGCCGCCCTGTGACGCGAAATCACTTGGGAAACCGGGCCTTGCTTGGCTAATCTAGGAACCTTGATCCATCCGGGAGGGCCGGGCCATGAGCGACACCTATGTCACGCTCAAGATCCGTGAGGCATTGAAGGCCGCACAGGGCAGCCGCAGCCAGGCGCAGCGTGTGCTGATCGCCTGGGCGCTGGATGACGAACAATTGCTGCGCGGTCTGTGCAAGCCGTTCCTGAAGGCCATTGCTGGCAGCGCCGTGGACCGGGTGGCCCGTGGCGGTTCCATCACCACGGCAGCCCCGGCCCCCGGCCAGGGCGTGGTGCGTGCAGCGCGTCCATCCACCGGGCCGAAGAAACTGTCGCCCCAGATGATGGATGCCATCATCGCCCGCATGGGCACGGGCGGTGGTGGGGCAGCACCCGCACCCGACGATGGACAGGAACAGGCCGACAATCTGAAGGCCCTGGCCGCCGCCTTCACCCAGCGCAAGAAGCCGTGATGCGGCGTCCGGCGGCTTTATTGATACTGTGCCTGCTATCCGCCCTGCCGGCCCGCGCACAGCAAGCCGAGGCGCGGGAGGCGGCACAGTCCGCCAATTGCAAGCCGACCAAGCTGGAAGTCATGAAGCAGGTCACGGGCCGCATCGCGGAGACGATCTATAAGGTCAGTTGTGCGGCACCGAAGGACAGTTTCGTCCTGATCCAGTGCCGCGACCGCACCTGCGCGGTGATGCGCTGACCTGAACCCGAATCAGCCGGTGAAATAACGGCGCGTTTCGTCACCGGCCGGGAAAAGCCGTACCGCCTGTTCCAGCATTTCGGCATCCAGGGTGCCCAACGCAGGTAGTCCATCGCCGCCGATCAGCATCGGGGCGCGGAACCATTCAACCCCGTCCACCAGTCCTGCCTTCAGGAATGAGGTAGCCACAGCAGGCCCCCCCTCCACCAGCAGCCGTGTGATACCCTGACCGGCCAGGGCGGTCAGAGCGGCGGCAATGGGCAGGTGGCCAGTTTCATCGCGATCAACCCGCAGGATGCGGACCCCAAGCGCCTCCAGGTCCGCAGCTCGGGGCCCGTCTGCGTCCGCCAGCGTCACCACCCAGGTAGGCGCCACGCTGGCAGCACCCTGGGCCAGCTTTGCGGTAGGCGGCAGGCGCAGATGACTGTCTAGCACCACGCGCACGGGGCTGCACCCCTCCAACCCCGGAAGCCGGCAAGTCAGTTCGGGATCATCGGCAAGCGCCGTGCCGATTCCGACCAGGATGGCATCATGATTGGCGCGCAGCAGGTGGCCGCGCGCCCGGCTGTCGGGGCCGGTGATCCATTGGCTGTGTCCGGTCGAGGTGGCGACACGGGCGTCCAGGCTGGTGGCCAGTTTCAGAGTGACGCCGGGGCGGCCCTTCAGGATGCGGCTGATGAATCCGGCATTGACCGCCTGTGCCTCTTCCGCACAAAGCCCGACATCGACCTGAATGCCGGCCTGCCTTAGCCGACGGATACCGCCGCCCGAGACTCGGGGGTCCGGGTCCTCGCACGCCACCACGATACGGGCGATGCCGGCCTCGATCAGCGCCTCTGAACAGGGCGGGGTCTTGCCATGGTGGTTGCAGGGTTCAAGGCTGACATAGACGGTGGCGCCGCGTGCTGCATCACCGGCCTGGGCAAGGGCCTGCGGTTCCCCATGCGGGCGACCGCAGGGGGCAGTGACGCCCCTGCCCACAACCTGTCCATCCTTCACCACGATGCAGCCGACCGACGGATTGGGCCAGACACGGCCAAGATTGCGTCGGGCCAGGGCCAGGGCGGCGCGCATATGCGCCGTATCATCCGTGCTGAAAGACGGGGCCGCGTCAGTCACGCCATCCCCGCTCAATCGTTGTCTTCGGGCCGCAGCTTTTCAACGAAATCGTTGAAATCCGCCGCCTCGCGGAAATCGCGATAGACGGACGCGTAGCGGATATAGGCGACCTTGTCGATGCCGGCCAGTTGGTTCATCACCATCTCACCGATCTGGGTGGAGGGGATTTCGGTTTCCCCGCTGCTCTCCAGCTGCCGCACGATGGAGTTCACGACGCGGTCGATCCGGTCGGCATCCACAGGCCGCTTGCGCAGGGAAATGCGCATAGAGCGCAACAGCTTCTCCCGGTCAAACGGTTCCTTCTGACCGGATGCCTTCACCACATAAAGCTCACGCAGCTGCACCCGTTCGAAGGTGGTGAAGCGGGCGCCGCAGGCCGGGCAGAAACGGCGACGGCGGATGGCGGACCCATCATCGGTGGGACGGCTGTCCTTCACCTGGGTATCGTCATTCCCGCAGAACGGGCAGCGCATGAAACCCCTCCAGAATTATTATGGTTGCCAAACAAAAACCCCGGTTCCGGCATGAGGCCGAAACCGGGGTTTGTCAATCACAGCGTCGGGTAGATGGGGAAGCGGCGGCACAGTTCCTGTACTCGCGCGCGCACCCGGCCCTCTGCCGCTGCATTGTCACCATTGCTGACCGCCAGGGCGTCCAGCACCTCCACGATCATGTCGCCGACCTGGGCGAATTCGGCGGTGCCGAAGCCGCGCGTGGTGGCCGCCGGGGTGCCCAGACGCACGCCGGAGGTCACGAATGGCTTTTCGGGGTCGAACGGCACGCCGTTCTTGTTGCAGGTCATACCGGCATTTTCCAGCGCATGCTCGGCGGCCTTGCCCGTCAGCTTCTTCGGACGCAGGTCGACCAGCACGATATGGCTGTCGGTGCCGCCGGACACGATGTCCAGGCCGCCGGCGATCAGACGCTCGGCCAACACCTTGGCATTGGCGACGACATTGGCGGCATAGGTCTTGAATTCCGGACGCAGCGCCTCACCGAAGGCCACTGCCTTGCCGGCGATGACATGCATCAGCGGGCCGCCCTGCAGGCCAGGGAACACGGCGGAATTGAACTTCTTGCCCAGGTCCAGATCGTTGGACAGGATCATGCCGCCACGCGGACCGCGCAGGGTCTTGTGCGTGGTGGTGGTCACGACATGGGCGTGCGGCAGCGGCGAGGGGTAGACGCCGGCGGCGACCAGACCCGCATAATGGGCCATGTCCACCATCAGATAGGCGCCAATCTCGTCCGCGATCTTGCGGAAGCGGGCAAAGTCGATCTGGCGCGGATAGGCGGAACCACCGGCGATGATCAGCTTGGGCTTATGCTCCCGCGCCTTCGTCTCGACATCATCATAATCGATCAGATTGGTATCACGGGTCACGCCATAGGACACGACCTTGAACCACTTGCCCGACTGGTTGGCAGGCGCGCCATGGGTCAGGTGACCGCCGGCGGCCAGATCCATGCCCATGAAGGTGTCGCCGGGCTGCAAAAGCGCCATGAACACGGCCTGATTGGCCTGCGCGCCGGAATGCGGCTGAACGTTCGCATATTCACAGCCGAACAGCTTCTTCGCGCGCTCAATGGCCAGCGTTTCGGCGATGTCGACATATTCGCAGCCGCCATAATAGCGCTTGCCCGAATAACCCTCGGCGTACTTGTTGGTCAGAACCGAACCCTGGGCCTCCAGCACGGCGGTGGAGACGATGTTTTCCGAGGCGATCAGTTCGATCTGATCCTGCTGCCGGCCCAGTTCCTGACGCAGGGATGCGTACAGTTCGGGATCGGCATCGGACAGCTTGTCGGTGAAGAAACCCTGGATGCTCATGTTCGTCTGGTCCTCTGGTACCGGTCGGGCGTCTCGTTGATCGTGCGATTCACGCCTCAAATGCAAGCATCCGAGGCGACCGCACTTTCAGCCCAACATTGCGACACGGCGGGCATGACGACCGCCTTCGAATTCCGTAGTGAAGAAGGTGGCAACACAATCCTTCGCCACCTCCACGCCGATGGTGCGCGCGCCCAGGCACAGCACGTTGGCATCATTATGCAGGCGGGTCAGTCGGGCCTCCGTCGGCGTGTGGCACAGGGCGGCGCGCACGTGGCGGTGGCGGTTGGCGGCAATCGAAATGCCGATACCGGTGCCGCAGATCAGCACGCCAGCATTGGCCCGCCCATCGGTCAGGGCCGCAGCGACAGCATCCGCAAAGCTGGGATAATCCGCTGACTCCGGCCCGTTGGTGCCAAGGTCGAGGACCGTGTGACCGGCTGCGCGCAGTTGTTCGGCCAGGATGGCCTTCAGTTCCGGGCTGGCATGATCGCCGGCAATCGCGATGGTCTGGATACCCATAATCCACCCTCTCCGGGCAAGGAGGCCCGGCACCCCTGGAAACAGAGAAGCGACCCCATCATTAGGGGGTCGCCGACGCGCAGGACCCTAGCAGAAGTGTCGCTGCCACACCAGTTCCCGCCCTGGCCCATGAAAGCAGCCCGGCCTTGCCCCCGGCGCGCGCCTGGAGCAACCGTTGCAGGCTTGAAAGTAATGGTACAATAGAAATAATTGAAACAGATTGACGGCAAATCCTATGGAGGCATCTTACCCTGTGGTTATCCAACGCCATCACCGGAAATGAAGGTAATTTGATAAATATTGACAATTGCTGAAAAATCCATTGTTCGCCGGGTTCGTCTATTTAGACTAATATCCATTGGCCAAGGCGTTGTCACAAAAAGCGAAATCAGTGACTTGTGATGTTTCGTCAACCATAGACTGATATGATAAAAGCAATCCAAGTAAAAAACTTTCTCGTTTTCAACGGTTCCGTGTTGACATGCGGACGCACCCATGCGAAGCGTCCGTTCATAGTTGATTAACCGTTCAGGAATGTTGGGTGCAATGGAACAGCAAGGGAATGAGGTGTTGACGGGGGATCTGCTGCGTATGACGGCGGAGATCGTATCCGCCTATGTCGGCCAGAATACGCTGCCGACGCAGCAATTGCCGGAGGTCATCAACGCCGTCTATGTAACCTTGACGGGGCTGCAGGGCGTTCCTGCTGAAGTACCGCAGGAACCAATGCGTCCTGCCGTGCCGATCAAGAAGTCGGTGACGCCGGAATATATCGTCTGTCTGGAGGATGGGAAGAAACTGAAGATGCTGAAGCGGCATCTGCGTTCCACCTACGACATGACCCCGGAAGAATACCGTGCCAAGTGGGGCCTGCCGCCTGATTACCCCATGGTTGCGCCCAATTATGCGGCACAGCGGTCTGAATTCGCGAAGAAGATCGGTCTGGGTCGGGGTGATACGCGCAGCGCTTCCCGCCGCCGGGCCTGACCTGCCAGGGTTTCCATAAGAGAAGGCCGCGCGGGATACTGCCCGCGCGGCCTTTTTGGTCTCAGGACTAGCCCTTGCGCAGCACGTAATTCAATTTGGCCAGGGCGTTGCGAGCCAGAACGGTCTTACCGGCACTGGCCGGCCCCTGAATGATAACCTCGGTATTGGTGGCCGGGTCGATGGCGCTGACCCGTACGATATTGCCGACCGGGTGGAATTCGATCAGCACATCCTTTTCATTCAGGGGCGGCCGTGGCATGGCGGCGGCCCGCGGTCAGAGCGGCCCCGACGACGCATAAGCGCCGTAGGACAGGGAGGAGGTCCAGAACCGCTCCAGCGTGCGCATCGTCTCGTTTGCGCGCGTCAGTTCCTCCGCCGACAGCCCGGACTTGTCCAGCGCATCAACCTGACGAGAGAACAGTTCCGAAATCCGGTCGCGCAGTTTCAGACCCTTGTCGGACAGGCGGACACGGACGGAGCGACGGTCATGCGTGGAACGTTCCTGCGTCAGGTAGCCGTTCTCATGCATCTTCTTGACGTTGTAAGAAACGTTGGAGCCAAGATAATAGCCCCGTGCCGTCAATTCACCGACGGTCAGCTCATCATCGCCGATATTATACAGGATCAGACTTTGGACATTGTTGATGTCCTGCATGCCAAGACGGTCCAGCTCGATCTTCAGCACTTCCAGGAAATGGCGATGCAGCCGCTCGATAAGCAGGATGCTGTCATAATAGGGTTGCCGCAATGCCATCTCCATTGGTCCCATGCGCCCGCGTGCGTGAAACTTCACCGGCAATAACGACCGCCTTTTATCACGAACCGGGCCTGTGACTAGTCAAAAACCATACTCCGTTCGGGGAGGCGGCGCGTAAAATAACCGAATTCCGTAACAATGTGCCAGAAAACCCATCGGGCGGCGTGTATGTCACGCGCCGCGCTTCGCGCCCAGCTTGGCGCGGGCCATGTTCAAGGACACGGCAAGGGCCTGTCCGATCTGGCCGCCATCACCCTTGATATCGTCACGCACCAGAACATGCATGGCGTCGATATGCAGGCCGACAACGGCCAGCTGCGCCACGCTTGGGTTGGGGATGGGCACCAGGAAATGGTTCAGTGAGTTGGCGAAATCAGAAAGAAGATCATATCCGAAGGTCTTGCCCAACGTCATGATACCGTCGCTGACCTTGATCACCCGCTTCAGATGGGTGGGGCGGTTATCGACGTCGGTCATGGCGCGGCGATAGGCGTCCTGCAATTCCGTAAGATCGACGCGTGTCTGGGCGATATGGGCATCGGACATGCGGGCGACGTGTGTGCTGGCGCGTGCAAGGGCGGCCGGGTCGATCATGCCCGGCTTTCCATCGGCGGAGCCGCCCACCTTCTCGCGCAGCTTGTTCGGCCGCTTAATGATCTCGACTGCCGGCACACGTGCGTCGGGCTTCAGATTGTCATTCATGCGCTTGCCCGCTGGGCCTCGGCTTCCGCCGGAACCTCAGCCCCCCCATCAACATTCTCAGCGGGATTCTCCACAGAACCACCCTGGCTGTCGATAACCATGTGAGCGCCTTCGTCAACAACCCGCACATCTTCGGGGCTCATCAGGCGGCGATCGGCACCATCATGGGGCAACGTCTGGCGCCGGCGGTCAGGTCCGAAATAATTCGGCGCCCGCACGAAGGATCGCGGCTTGTCGATGATGGCGAGAAGACGGCTGGCCACATTGATGACCGACATGGGCTTGGCCAGATATTCCGTCACGCCGCTGTCGCGGGCCAGACGCACCGCCGCCTCATCGGCCTCACCGCTCATCATCACAACGGGCAGGAAACGGATCTTGTCGCTTTCATGTTCGCGCACCCATTTCAGCAAACCGATCCCATCCATCGGTTCCATCAGGTGGTCGGCGAAAATAATGTCCACATCGCGGCCCGCGGTGCTGTCCATCTGGGCGGAAACGTCGAGGATGGCCATTGCCTCCTCCCCGTTATCGGCCTGCAGAACCTTGCCGATTCCCAGCGCCTTGAAGATCGTGACCATGATGGAACGCACAAAGCGGTTGTCGTCCGCGATCAGCACGGACAGACCGTCGAACCGATAATATTTGCCGCTGGAGGGTGGTTTTGACATCGGGTCAGACGTTCCGCGCAAGACCGCCCCGTGCGGGGCGTGCCGTTACAGCTATCGTCATCCCGACGGCGAATGCAAGCACAGAGAGTATCACCCAAAGCATAAGTTCAGCCTTTGCCAGAGTCTCGGCATTTAAATTGGTTGATATTTATATAGGGTTAACATGATCATCCATGCGTTGGTAACCATGCTACCCTGCGTGGGAAGGTCAGTTTCCAGTAAAATTGATTGGCGTAAACAAAACATTAAACAAGCAATGAATACGTTTGCGGAAGGCCAGCATGAACGGGACTGTCGCGATAGTTGAAAGTCAGCGCTGGACGGAAAGCGCCAATGCTTGGGATCATTGGGCCGATGGCATGGCCAACCCCGCCGATCGGATTAATCAGCCGCTTCTCGACCTTGCCGGTGCCCCGCCGGGCTCACGGGTACTGGATATCGCCGCCGGAGTGGGTGAACCATCCCTGACCCAGGCCCACCGGATCGGTGCCGATGGTCTTGTCGTGGCCTGCGATCTGGTTCCCGCCATGCTGTCGGGACTCGGGCGGCGGGCCAGGGGGCATCCGCATCCGCCCCATTCTGTGGCCGCCGACATGACCATCCTGCCCTTTGCCGATGCTGGATTCGACCGGGTTCTGTGCCGGTTCGGTCTGATGTTCGTGCCTGACCATGAAGCCGCCCTGGCGGAGATGCGCCGGGTCCTGCGCCCAGGCGGGGTTGCCGCCCTGGCGCTCTGGGGGCCACGGACAGGGAACAGCCTGTTCGACCGTCTGGGGCGCCTGCTCTCCCGCGAATATGGGGAGAGGGTGGATGCCTTGCTTTCCCCACTTTTCCGCTTCGCTGACCCGGGAAACCTGCTGCGACAGGCTGAAAACGCCGGTTTCCGCCATGTCCGGGCGGAGACATTGATACTAAACACCCCTGCCAGGGCAGACCATCCCTTCTGGCTGCCGACATTGGAGATGGCGTTCAGCCCCCTTGTCGCCCCGATGCCACCCGATCAGCGCGCCGCCCTGCATGCCCATATCGCCGCTGATTTCGCCACAGCGACGGATGAGCAGGGGCGGTTCCACGTTGATATGGCGGTTAACCTGATCCGGCTGCAAACATGATTAACGGAATGTTATATATCAATTCGATGCATCACTTGACTATGGTCAGGCAGGCTCTATCGTGCCGGCACTGTCAGACAGGTGTGTGATGATTGATGTAAAGACCTTGTGCCTCGGTGTGTTGAGCCGTGGCGATGCTTCCGGCTATGAAATTCGTAAGGAATTCGAAGAAGGTCCGCTGAGCCATTTCAGTGATGCGGGCTTCGGGTCCATTTATCCGGCTCTGAAGCGGCTGCTGGATGAGGGCCAGATCGTGATGCTGCCGCATAATGGTGATGGCCGGCCCGACAAGAAACTGTACCGCATCACGCCCGCAGGGCGGCATGCGCTTTACCAGGCACTGATCAAGACGCCTTCGGCGGACAAGCTGCGGTCCGACCTGATGTTCATCCTGAGCTTCGGTCACCTGCTGCCGCCGCGTCATCTGGACCGGATCATTGGTGACCGGATCAGCGATTACCGTCAGATGATCGCGACCCTGGAAGTGGAGGGCAGCACCGCCCATCGCACGCCCGGCGAACGATTCGTGGAGGGAATGGGTCTGGCGATCTATCGCGCTGTTGCCGGATACCTGGAGGAACACCGCCATGAGCTGGTGGCGGCCGCGTTGATGGAAAGCCAGGTCGCCTGAGCACATTCTTTAGTTATGCCCCCTTCCGCCGCAGATGCGGAACGGGGCGACGGTGGCGGGCACATGCCGTGGGGATGCAGGCCATCAACCTGCGTCAGCATCCCATTAACCCCATCCCGCCATGCGCTCCGCGCATCTATCGCCCCCTCGCACAAATGCGCGCCAAGCCCTAGGTTATGGCCCATGTTTACCGGAATCATCACCGATGTCGGCCGCGTCGTGGAGATCGAGCGCCGTGGCGACCTGAGACTGACCATCCAAACGCGGTTCGACCTGAACGGCGTTGCCATGGGCGCGTCCATTGCTTCCAACGGGGTCTGCCTGACCGTCGTGGAGAAGCTGGCCGACGCCTATAAGGTGGATGTGTCCGCCGAAACCATCGCCAAGACGACCGTCGGCGACTGGGGAGTCGGCACTCCGCTCAACCTGGAACGCTCCCTGAAGCTGGGGGATGAACTGGGCGGGCACCTGGTCTATGGCCATGTCGATGGTGTGGGTGAGGTGGTGTCCGTCACTCAAGATGGCGACAGCCACCGCTGGCGCTTCCGTGTACCGCAGAGCCTGAAGCGCTTCATCGCGGCCAAGGGGTCTGTCGCATTGAACGGCGTGTCGCTGACCGTGAATGAGGTCGATGACGATGTCTTCGGCGTCAATATCATCCCGCATACGGCGGAGCAGACGACCTTCGGCCTGATCGGACCGGGGGCGAAGATCAATCTGGAAGTGGATATGCTGGCGCGTTATGTCGCGCGGCTGGTGGGGAAGGACGTTTAATCAATGTCGGCCATCGAAACCCGTCTGACCGAGGACGACCGTCCCGTGCTGTCCAGCACCGAGGAACTGATTGAAGAGGCCCGCCAGGGCCGCATGTTCATCCTGGTCGATGATGAGGACCGGGAGAATGAGGGCGATCTGGTGATCCCCGCCTCTGCCGCCACGCCGGAGGCTATCAATTTCATGGCGCGCTTCGGGCGCGGCCTGATTTGCCTGGCCATCGACAGCCCCATGAATGAACGTCTGCGCCTGCCCCTGATGGCGCAGCAGAATGGCACCCGTCATCAGACGGCATTTACTGTGTCGATTGAGGCGCGGACGGGCGTGACGACAGGCATCAGCGCTGCCGACCGCGCCCGCACCATCCAGGTCGCCATCGATCCCAATGTCGACAGCCGCGATATAGTGACCCCCGGCCACGTCTTCCCGCTGCTGGCCCGTGATGGCGGCACCCTGGTCCGCGCTGGCCATACCGAGGCCTCGGTGGACCTGTCGCGGCTGGCCGGCCTGCCCGCCGCCGGCGTGATCTGTGAGATCATGAATGATGACGGCACCATGGCCCGCATGCCGGATCTGGTGAAGTTCGGGCAGCTGCATGGGCTGAAGATCGGTACCATCGCCGACCTGATCGCCTATCGTCGCCGCACAGAAACCATCGTCGAACGCTCCTACCGCACCGTTCTGGACAGCCATTTCGGCGGTCGTTTCGAGATGATCGTCTATCGCAACCGCATCTCGGGGGCGGAGCATGTGGCGCTGGTCAAGGGCGACATCCATGATGATGTGCCGGTTCCGGTGCGCATGCATGCGCTGAACATCGTCAAGGACCTGTTGGCCGACAACCGCCATGGCCCGGTGGGCAGCCTGGAAGCCGCCATGAAGGCCGTGGGCGACGAAGGGCGCGGCGTCATCGTCCTGATGCGCGATGCCCAACCCTTCTCGCTGGCCGACCGGCTGCGCGCCATCGATGATGGCAATGCCGAACTGAATGGCGAGCTGCGCGATTACGGCATCGGGGCCCAGATCCTGAACGACCTGGGCGTGAAGAAGATGGTGCTGCTGAGCAATACCAAAAAGACGGTGGTGGGCCTCGAAGGCTATGGCTTGACCATTGTCGGTCAAAGGGCCATACCCACCCCCTTCTGATCTTTCAACATGACGGACTGGATGGCCCCCATGGCTGATGCGCCCCATATCATGATCGTTGAGGCCCGTTTTTACGACGACCTCGCGGACGAACTGGTCAAGGGTGCCGTTGCGGCCCTGGATGCGGTGGGCGCTACCTATGAGATTTTCCAGGTGCCCGGTGCCCTGGAAATCCCTGCCGCCATCCAGTTTTCTGTCCGCTCCATGGATTTCTATTCCGGTCGCCGCCGTTTCGACGGTTATGTGGCGCTGGGCTGTGTGATCCGGGGTGAGACCACCCATTACGACTATGTCTGCCAGGAAAGCGCCCATGGTCTGGCTCAGCTGTCGCTGAACCATACGCTGGCCATCGGCAACGGCATTCTCACAACCGAGAATTATGAGCAGGCCTGGGCCCGCGCTGCCGTCAATCAGAAGAACAAGGGCGGTTTCGCCGCCAATGCCTGCCTTCAGATGATCGAGCTGAAGAAGCAGTTCCGTCTCTATTCACGCTGAGTTTCCAGGTTTAGATATGCCCCCGCGCAAGAAGATCACCCCGCCGGCCGCCACTGAACCGACCCCCAAGATCAAGCCCACCGGGTCCGCCAAGGCTCGCCGCTCGGCTGCCCGTCTGGCTGCTGTCCAGGGCCTGTACCAGATTGATCTGGCCGGGGCGTCCAGCGACACGGTGATCCATGAATTCGCGCGTCACCGCATCGGCCAGGAACAGGATGGTGAGGAGTTTGTGACCGCCGACCCCACCTTGTTCGCCGATATCGTGCGCGGTGTGCAGGGCCGTCTGGCCGAGGTGGATCAGCATCTGGGCGGGTTATTGGATCGGCAATGGTCGCTGGAGCGGATGGAACTGCTGCTGCGCGCCATACTGCGGGCCGGGTCCTGGGAACTGCTGGCCAATACGGCCGTCGCCCCGCACATCATCATCAATGACTATATCGACGTGGCCCATGCCTTCTTCGCGGGTCGCGAGCCGGGCATGGTCAATGGCGTTCTGGACAAGCTGGCCCGCACGCTGCGCGCCGCCGAAATGAACGCCAAGCCGGCGGGCAAGGGCGACGCGTCGTGACCAATCAGGGCGGTGCCGTCAGCTTGGGCGAATTTGGCCGGATCGAACGTTTCTTCCGGCCCCTGGCCGTGGGCGTTCCCGGCGCCTTCGACCTGACCGACGATGCCGCCGTCCTGGACGTGCCGCATGATCAGCAGTTGGTGGTGACCACCGACGCCATGGTCAGCGGTGTGCATTTCCTGCCCAACGACAATCCCGCCGACCTGGCCTGGAAAATCCTGGCCGTCAACATGTCGGATCTGGCCGCCAAAGGGGCCGAACCCCTGGCCTATTCCCTGGTCACCAGCCTGCCGAAAAGCATTGGTGATGACTGGGTGGAGGCCTTCGCCAAGGGTCTGGGCGACGCGCAGCGCGCCTTCAAGGTCAATCTGCTGGGTGGCGATACCGTCTCCACCTCCGGTCCCTTGTCCCTGACCATCACGGCACTGGGGCTGGTGCCGCGCAACCGCATGATCCGGCGTAAAGGCGCGAAACTGGGCGACGCCCTGTTCGTCACGGGCTCCATCGGTGATGCCGCGCTGGGGTTGAGGCTGGCGCAGGGTGCACTGACGCAGCCGGTGCCAGAGGCCGACCGCGCCTATCTCCTGTCCCGCCTGCGCCGCCCGGCCCCGCGCCTGGACCTTGTCGCCTCGCTGCGCGTATTCGGTACGGCGGCCCTGGATATTTCCGACGGGCTGGTTGCCGACCTTCGGCACATGGCGATGACCAGCAAGGTGCGTTTGGTCCTGGATGTGCAGTCGGTGCCTCTGTCGGGTCCGGCCCTGCGCCTGCTGGTGGGGGCACCCACCCTGCGCCGCACCATCCTGACGGGCGGGGATGACTATGAGGTGGCCTTCACGGCCCCCGCCGACAAGGCCGAGGATATCGCCGCCGCCGGCCAGAATGCCGGCATCGCCGTCACCCGCATCGGCAAGGTGATCGACGGCGAACCCGGCCTGGACATCCTGGGCCTGGACGGGGCCGAAACGGATCTCGGCCCCGGCGGCTGGCGTCATTTCTGAGACGGCTTGAACACCATTACCGCGCCGCCGGCTCCCGCCAGGGTCAGGGATAGCGCATCGCCGGCCTTTAATGTGCGGGTGCTGCGGGCGATAGCGGCGGCGGCGGGCCCATCGTGGATGATCTCCGCCTGATAGCTGCCTGTCCCCAGGAAGCTCAGCGGCAGATCAACCGTCCGCCCGGTCTCGTTATTGATGATGCCCACGTACCAGACATCGCCCTTGCGCCGGGCAAGGGCGATGTACTGCCCCACCTCGCCCGCCACAAACCGCACCTCGTCCCACACGGTCGGGACCGTGCGGATGAAGTCCAGCCCTTCCTGGCCCTGATAGGCGTCGGGGCTGTCGGACACGCAGGCAAACGGGCTGTCATAGACCACATACAACGCCAACCCATGTGCCCGCGTCGTCTGCACCATCGGCAGCTTGAAGCGCGGATCAAACGTCGACGGCGTGGCATGGCGGAAGCCGCCGGGCGTGTAATCCATGGGACCCAGCAGCAGGCGCGTATAGGCCAGCATGACATTATGGGTGGGCGTGATGCGGCTGGACCATTTGTTATATTCCGCCCCCAGCACCCCCTCCTGCGTCAGGTAATGCGGATATGTCCGGATCAGGCCCGTGGGGTGATAGGCGCCGTGCAGGTCCACCATCAGCTTGTTCCTGGCCGCGACGGTCAGCAGGCGGTGATAGAAATCCACCATCCATTGGTCGTCCCGGTCCATGAAATCGACCTTGATGCCCTTGACGCCCATCTTGGCATAGTGGGCAAGCACCGCCTCCATCCTGGGTTCCAGCAATTCCCAATGCATCCATAGCCACAGGCCGACACCCTTATTGCGGCCATGCTCGATCATGGCGGGCAGGTTCAGGCCTGGGGTGACTTTCATCAGGTCGGCGCCGGGCCGCACGCTGCCCTCACCGCCGGAATTCAGGTACCAGCCATCATCGACCAGCATATATTCAAGGCCTTGTGCCGCCGCCTGATCGATGAAGGCGGTGACGGTGGCGTCATTGGCCTGGATATCATTCTGCGCACCCGGTGCCCGCCAGCCATTCCACCAGTCCCAGGACGCCTTGCCCGGCTTGATCCAGCTTGTGTCCTTGAACGCAGGATCGGGGTTCAGGGTCGTCATCAGGTTCGATTCGTTCAACGCGCCGGGATGCCGCGCCAGCATGATGATGCGCCAGGGGCTGAAGGCACCATCCGCCGGGATGGGCCGCCGCACCGCGATCTTCGGTTCGTCCGGGCGGGGCGACAGCACGCTTTCCACGCCCAGGCTGCCATCGCCGGGCCGGGTCAGGTACAGGCCGGCATAGTCCTTGAGGTCCGCCTCCGCGATGGCGAAGGCCGGGCCATTGGCCGCTGTCTGGCAGACCAGCGGGGCGTCATACAGGTGGCTGGGCCGGATACGACCAGCGGGAATGGGGTCAAACTCCCCCTCATGTGAGGTGCGGAAATGCCCCAGGTTGAGGCCCCAGCAGTTGAAGTCGCCGGCAAAGCTGAAGCGGGTGCGTTCCTGCCGCAGGGCCATCTCCGTCAGGCCCGCCTGCTGCGGCAGGCGGTAGCGCAGGGCCACCCCGTCATCATAGGCACGGATGATCACATCCAGCTTCCGGCCCGGCGCGTCCTTTTCCTCCAGACTGACTGTCACCTCGTTGAAATGGTCGCGCGCCGTGGAGACCTTGCCGGCCACAAGGCGATAGGTGCTGTCGCTGGTCCGTGTCGCGGTCCCGGTAACCGTCAGCCCGCCGACCAGCGGTTTGCGCTGCCCATCCAGATCCAGCCCCAGGATGGAGGGCGAAAGCACCGCCACATCGCCATAGCGCACGGCATAGGTGAGCCGTTCCGCGCTGTCCTGATCGATGCGGACCGCCACCGTGCCATCGGGCGAGGTCAGGTCGATGGGGGCCGCCGCCACCGGGGCCGTGGTCAGCAGCAGGGGCAGTGCCAGTGTGCGCATTTGCTTCATCATATCCTCCCGATTGCCTTCTTGTTTTGGCTTCACACCAGTCCCCGCCCGGTGAGGCGCAGGGCCAGCATGGGTGTCGTGTTGGGCCGGTCGGGCAAGGTGATCTCCAGCCCCGCTGCCGTCCGCCGGAAGGGCAGGGGCGTGTCCTCACGGCCCAGCAGTTCCACGCGTTCCACCACACCCTGACTGTCACCGGCCAAGCTGGCCACCATCAGGCGGCCATCGGCGGGCCAGGCCATGGCCAGGACGAAAAGCGCCCCCGCCTTGGTGGTGAAGCGCAGGTCGGCGGCGGTGAAAGGCTCCTGTTTGGCTTCGTCCTTCGCGAACCGCGTCGGCCCCTCACCAAACCGGCGCCAGGGCCTTGTGCCGAAAATCGCCTCTCCATTCGTGGCAGTCCAGGCGGCCAACCCGTCCAAGAAGCGGATTTCCAGATCGTCCAGGCGGCCATCGCCGCGAAGGGGCACCGACAGCAGCAAGTTGCCATTCTTCGAGACGATGTCCGTCAGGCTTTGCACCACCTGGGTGACGGATTTATAGCCGCCGCGGTCGTAAAGCCCGCGGTCATAATGCCATTGCCCGATGCAGGTACATGTCTGCCAGGGATCGGGTCGGATTTCATCGACGAAGCTGCGTTCATGATCCTCAACAATGGCTTTGCGCTGCCGTTCGTCGACCAGGCGCTTACCATTGACCACCACCTCCATCCGCCCGCCATGCCATTGCTGGGACAGGTTATAGTAGCGGGCCGTCACATCCAGGCCGACCTGACCGAAGGGCAGGCCGTAATTGTCGAAATAGACCAGATCGGGCCGGTATTTCTCGATCACATCCAGCGCGCGCAGATACCAGGATTTCACGAAAGCTGGATTGCCCGGCGGCGGGGTTTCCAGCCATTGGCCGGTATGGGCATCGTGCCAGTCATCCATGGCTTTGGTGGAAGCGATGCCCCCCGGAGGCACAATCATCGGCCCGCCATAAAGCTCCTGCGGGTCTAGCCCTTCCCACCATGTCCCCTTGCCATCGGCGCGCGTCAGGCGATGGGCGTCATAGCGGATACCGGCGCGCGCCCCCTCCGGATCATAGCCATAGGCCGTCTGGAACCAGTGCCACGCATGGGCGCCATGGTTGGAAATGCCAAAACGCAGGCCGGCCTGTCGCGCCAGTTTCTCCCAGACGCCGACAATGTCACGCTTCGGCCCCACCCGCGTGGAATTCCAGGGGTGCCAGCGGCTGTCGAAAGTATCGAAATTGTCGTGGTGCTGGGCCATGGCCACGACATAGCGGGCGCCCGCCTTCTGGTACCGGCCCATCAGGTCGCGCGGGTCCCATTTTTCCGCCTTCCACCGCCCGATGATCTCCATGAAGCCCGTGTCTGACGGGTGACCATAGGTCTTCAGATGGTGGTCGTACATGCGGTGGCCCTGCATATACATGAAGCGGCCATACCAGTCGCCCGCCTCCGGCACGCATTGCGGCCCCCAATGCGCCCACAGGCCCAGCTTGGCATCGCGGAACCAGTCGGGCGTGCGGTATCCGGCGGCCAAACTGTCCCAGCTGGGTTGGAACAGTGGTTCCCCTTGGGCTTCGGTTGGCAGGGCCGCCAGTCCCGCAGCCGGTATCGTCCCCAGGAGCTGGCGTCTCGTCAGCTTCATTCCGTCGTTTCCCCCATCGGTCTCGCTGGCTTCACCCCATCGCGGTGTGACCAAGCTTATTTATCCGATAAATCATCTATACACCCTTGCGTACGCCGGTTGATAGCGCTATCATCGAATTAATAAAACAAACATCCGAAATAGTGACGGATGTGAATTCGGGGGAAACCGGGCACGGAAGGCGGCCATCAAAAAGGCCGTGCTGTCGCCCGCTGGGAAGGCTTTCGATGAAGCTGCGCACCATCCTTATGGCCGGTATTGCCGGCGGCCTGTCGGCAACCATGTTCTTTGCCACCGGTATCATTGCCGGATCGGTGCCGCCCGGCTCCGATGGCAAGGCCGGTATTGCCGATCCCGCGCGCTGGCCCATGGTTAAGGCGCCGAAGCTGGCCGATGCCGCGACCGAGGCGAAGATCACCGCTCTGCTGTCGCGGATGAGTGTGGAGGAAAAGGTGGGTCAGATGATTCAGGCCGATCTTCCCTCCATCAAACCGTCGGATCTGCGTGACTATCCGCTGGGCTCCGTCCTGGCCGGTGGCGACAGCGCACCGTTCAACGCGCCGGACCGGTCGGGCATTGGTCCCTGGGTCGATACGGCCCGCGCACTGCGCGCCGTTGCCCTGGAACAACGTACGGGTCATGAGCCGATCCCCCTGATTTTCGGCATCGATGCCGTCCACGGGAACAGCAATGTCGTCGGGGCCACGCTGTTCCCGCACAATATTGGCCTGGGTGCTGCCAACGATCCCGACCTGATCCGGCGCATCGGTGCCGCGACAGCACTGGAAACGGCGGCATCCGGTATCGACTGGGCCTTCGCTCCCACCCTGGCTGTCCCACAGGATGACCGCTGGGGCCGCACCTATGAAGGTTATTCCGAAGACCCGGACCTTGTGCGCCGCTATGCCGGCGCGATGGTAGAGGGCCTGCAGGGCGCCTACTCGCCGGCGGGTTCTGACAGCGCTGTCCAGAAGGGCCGGGTGGCCGCGTCGGCCAAGCACTTCCTGGGCGATGGCGGCACCACCAACGGCATCGACCAGGGTGACACTGCGGTTGGTGAGGAATATCTGATCCGCATCCATGCCGCGGGATATCCGCCCGCGCTTCAGGCCGGGGCCATGACGGTCATGGTCAGCTTCTCCTCCTGGCGGGGGGTGAAGATGCATGGCAATGGCACCTTGCTGAATGGCGTGTTGAAGGATCGCTGGGGCTTCGACGGGTTCGTGATCAGCGACTGGAACGGTCATGCCCAGGTACCGGGCTGCAAGGAGGATGATTGCGTCGCCTCCGTGATGGCCGGCATCGACATGCTGATGGCGCCCTATGACTGGAAGGCGCTGTTCAAGAACATGGTGGCGCAGGTCAAGGCGGGGACCATTCCCATGGCCCGCCTGGATGATGCCGTGCGCCGAATCCTGCGTGTGAAGTTCCGCCTGGGCCTGTTTGATGCCGCCCGTCCGCTGGAGGGCAGGGGCGAACTGCTGGGCAGCGCCGACCACCGTGCCCTGGCACGGGAGGCGGCGGCCAAGTCACTGGTCCTGCTGAAAAACCAGGGCAATATCCTGCCGCTGAAAGCCAACGCCAGGGTGCTGGTGGCCGGCAGCGGTGCCAATGATATTGGGCGGCAATCGGGGGGCTGGTCCTTGTCCTGGCAGGGGACGGGGAACAAGAACAGCGACTTCCCCAATGCGCAGTCGATCTATGCGGGCTTGAAGGAAACATTGTCGGCACAGGGGGGCGAAGCCATCCTGTCCGTTGACGGCAGCGCCGGTGACAAGGTCGATGCCGCCATCGTGGTCTTCGGCGAAATGCCCTATGCCGAGGGGCAGGGCGATATCCCGACCCTGGAATATCAGCCGGGTGACAAATCCGATCTGGCCTTGCTGAAAAACCTGCGGGCGCGCGGCATTCCGGTGGTCGCCGTGTTCCTGTCTGGCCGCCCGCTCTGGGTCAATCCGGAGATCAATGCATCCGATGCCTTTGTCGCCGCCTGGCTTCCGGGCAGCGAGGGCGGGGCCATCGCCGATGTCCTGATCGGTGACCGGACGGGCAAGCCGCGCCGCGATTTCAAGGGCCGCCTGTCCTTCTCCTGGCCTGCCAATGCGGCGCAGGCCGTGTTGAACAAGGGGCAGGCGGGATATGCGCCGCTGTTCCCGCTTGGCTATGGCCTGGATTATGCGGGCACATCCAAGGCCGCTGCCGTGCTGGCGCAACCCTTGCCCGAGCAATCGGGCGTGTCGCCGGCTTCGGCCAATACCGACACCTGGTTCGCGCGGGGCCGCAACCCGGCGCCGTGGAAATTCACCTTGCGCCAGGGCGCGGTGCAGGTGCCCGTCGGCAATGACGGCAGCACGGTAGCAGTGGGGGAGGCCTTGTCGCTGCGGCCCGTCGATGCCGGCGGGCTGCAGGGGGCGGGGCGGGCGCTGACCTGGACGGGCAAGGGCGATGCCGCCCTGACCGTCACGGGTGGACCGGTGCTGGACCTGGACCGCCTGTCCCTGGGTAATGCCCTGCTGCTGGATTACCGCGTCGATCAGGCACCGGCGGGTCCCGTGCGGATTGCCATCGGGCAGGGGGCCGCCCTGGACCTGACGCCGACCCTGGCCGCATCGCCCGTGGGGCAATGGCGGTCGGTGAAGCTGCGCCTGTCCTGTTTCAAGCAGGCGGGCGCACAGCTGAAGGCGGTTGAGACACCTTTCACCCTGGCCTCGGGGGCACCCGCCGGCCTTTCCATCGCGACGGTCAGGATCGTGTCGGATGTGTCCGATGCCATCTGTCCTGCCGCCATTATGCGTCCCTGACCCGACAGGCGGGGACGTTTTCCAGGGGCATGGCGGTCACCATGCCAGTCACAGCCAAAGAAAACCGTAAGGGGGGATTTTGAGATGAGTGGGAGCAAGGTCCGAAAGGGTATTTGCCGGGGCGCATCGCTGATCGCATTGACAGCGCTGTTTCCAGTGCAGGCGGCACTGGCCCAGACTGCCGACAATGGCGGTCAGCTTGAAGAAATCATCGTTACTGGCATCCGTGCGCAGGTGCAGTCGGCACAGGCGATCAAACAGAATGCAGAACAGCTGGTGGACAGCGTCACCGCCGTCGATATCGGCGCCCTGCCGGACCGGTCGGTGACCGAGGTTCTGCAGCGCATTCCCGGTATCACCATCGGTCGCACCGCCAATGGCCGGGACGCCGACCGTCTGTCCATCGAAGGCAGCGGCGTGCAGATCCGTGGCCTGTCGCTGGTGCGCGGCGAATTCAATGGCCGCGACAGTTTCGGTGCCAATAATGGCCGCGCCCTGGGGTTTGAGGATGTGCCGCCGGAACTGATGGCCGGGGTCGATGTCTATAAGAATCCGTCAGCTGACCTGATCGAGGGCGGTCTGGGCGGCGTGGTCAATCTGCGCACCCGCACGCCGTTCGATGCCAAGGGCCGCATCCTCGCCGGTTCCGTCGATTATTCCTATACCGACCTGCGCAAGGAGGCGAAGCCGTCCGGCTCCGTCCTTTATTCCGACCGGTGGGAAAGTAACAAGCTGGGCGAATTCGGCGTGCTGTTCGATGTCGCTTATTCCGAACTGTCCACCCGCGCCGACACCTTCTCCGTCAATGCCTATCGCGAGCGTGTGGGCGCCGACCCGAACGCCACCAACAAGCCGGGCAACTACATTGCCGGCGTCGCACCGGGCAAGACGGTCTATGTTCCCGATGGCTGGGGCTACCGCACCCTGGATTTCGAGCGGGAACGTTTCGGTGTGGCCGGCGTGGTGCAGTGGCGGCCTGACGCACGCTGGGACATTACCGCGCAATATCTGCGCTCTGCCGCCGAACAGGCAGCACTCGAACATGTGGTGGGCTTGAATACTGGGTCGGCCAATGGTCCGGCGGCGGGCACCAGCTTCACCTATGATGATCGTGGCTATTTCATCAAGGGCACCATCGCCAATCAGGCCGATGGCAAAGGCACGACACAGGATATCGACCTGCTGGACGCCCGCTGGAACCGCCGTTATTCGACCACCGAAGATGCCTCGCTGAACATCAAGTTCAATCCGAACGACCGCTGGTCCTTCAGCGGCGATGTCCAGTATGTGAAGTCGAAGACCAAGGCGATCGACTTCACGCTGTTCAACCAGATGCCGAGTGGCACCGCTGTGCCGGCCTCCACCCTGGACCTGTCGGGCGGCCTGCCCAAGGTGACCCTGTCCATCGCCGACAGCTATCGCAACAATCCCGCCAACTATTACTACAACGCTGCGATGGACAACCATCAGCGCAATCAGGCGGATCAGTGGGCCGAACGGTTCGACACGGAATACACATTCGACGATGACTGGCTGTCGTCAGCCCGGTTCGGCGTGCGCCACAACAAGCGCGAGGCTGTGACACGCGACAGCAACTATAACTGGGGCTGGATCAGCCAGAACTGGACCGGCGCCGGTCTCGCCACCCTGGATAAGGCGGGCTCCAAGGTCCCGTATTACAGCTATGGCGATGATGATTTCATGCGCGGCGCCATTCAGCTGCCGGGCAATTTCCTGGTCCCCGACGGCCGTCTGGCCAAGGATTATGTGAAGGGTGCCGCCGCAGTCCGCTCCATCCAGCTGGAACCCGATTGGGCCACCGGCTGGCGTCCCTTCAACGGCGATTACGAGGCACAGACCGGCGGTGGCGGCGGCGTGAACCGGCAGTCGGAGGAAACCTGGGCCGCCTATGGCCTGATCCGCTTTACCAATCAGGTGAAGTTGTTCGGTGAGGATAAGGATGTCGATGGCAATATCGGCCTTCGCTACGTCCATACCGAAACCAAGGGCCAGGGCTTCTCCGTGGTACAGTCGGCCACGGGCATCAATATCAATCCCAATAGCGCGCTTGCCGATGATCTGCGTTTCCTGAACGGGGCGCGGTCATCGCTTGAAGGGGGGCGGACCTATGATTACTTCCTGCCCAGCCTGAATGTGCGTGTGAAGCTGACGGACGAACTGCAATGGCGCTTTGCCGCCGGCAGCTCCATCGTCCGTCCCGACCTGCAGCAGCTGCAGGCGACAGCCAATATCTCCGCCGATGGCGGTCATCTGGTCGGCAATACCTGCCAGAGCGGGGCCGGTCCCGGCGATGTCACCGACTGCGTCTATCAGTTCAAGGGCAGTGCCGGTAACCCGGACCTGAAGCCCCTGCGCTCCAACCAGTTCGATACCTCGCTGGAATGGTATTTCGCGCCGACGGGCAGCCTGACAGGCGTGGTGTTCTACAAGGACATCTATGACTTCATCACCAACACGCTGCAGACGGTGAAATTCACCAATAACGGCGTGACCCGCGATGTCTTTGCGACGCGGCCCTACAATGCGGGCAAGGGCAGCATCAAGGGCTTCGAACTGGCCTATTCACAGTTCTACGACTTCCTGCCCGACCCGTTCAGCGGGCTGGGTCTGCAGGCCAACATCACGCATATCGAGTCCAAGGGCACGCGCAACGCAGCCGTCAATCCGTTCGATGCCAACCAGCAGGCCAATGTCCAGGGATCGACCAACCTGCCGTTGGAGGGCATGTCAAAATGGTCCTACAACATTCAGGGCCTGTACGAAAAGGGCCCCATCTCCCTGCGTCTGGCCTGGAACTGGCGTGAGCGTTACCTGCTTACCACCACGGCGGCGAATATCAATATCCCGGCCTGGGCGGATGATTACGGGCAGCTGGATGCCTCCGCCTTCTTCACCATCAACGACCATATCAAGGCCGGTGTTGAGGCGGCGAACCTGTCCAATTCCCGCACCAAGGTGCTGGTCGGGTTTCCGGGCAAGCTGACCATGCACAATTGGGTGGATGCCGACCGGCGCTACACCTTCGTGCTGCGCGCCAATTATTGATTTCGACAGTCCCCACGCCCCTCCCAGGGCTGGAAACTTCCGGACCGGTGGCAACACCGGTCCGGGCTTCTTTTTCTTCTGATCAAAGACCGTGTTACCGTTACCGCAGACGCCGGAAAGGCGCAGATGGTAGGGGGAGGAGGGATGATGCAGGCAAAGGCTCTCGACATCACCATCGTCGGCGGCGGCACCGCCGGATGGATGACGGCCGCCCTTTTGGCCAAGGCGACCAAGGGCCGTCTGGGCCGTATCACCCTGATTGAATCGGCTGAGATTGGCACTGTCGGCGTGGGCGAGGCGACGATCCCGCCCATTCAGTTCTTCAACCAGCTGCTGGGTATTGAGGAGCGCGACTTCGTGGCGCGCACCCAGGCCAGTTTCAAGCTGGGCATTGAGTTCCGAAACTGGACCCGTACCGGGCACAGCTATATCCACCCGTTCGGCAGCTACGGCGCCAATATCGATGCCGTGTCCTTCCACCATTACTGGCTGCGTGCCCGCGTGCTGGGCGACGGCACCGACATCGGTGACTACTGCCCCGCCATCGTGGCGGCGCGGCAGGGAAGGTTCGCGCCCGAAATCCCGCAGGGGCCAGCCTCGGCCCCGCTTCTGTCCTACGCCTATCATTTCGACGCCGCCCTTTACGCCGCCTACCTGCGCGATTTCGCAACAGGGCTGGGCGTGACGCGGATCGAGGGGCGGATCACCGGCATCCGACAGCGGGCCGAAGATGGCTATATCACCGCGCTCGACCTGGCCGATGGCGGCAGCGTCGGGGGTGACCTGTTCATCGATTGCTCCGGCTTCCGCTCCCTGTTGCTGGGTCAGACGCTGGGCGTGGGGTTCAAGGACTGGAGCCGCTGGCTGCCCTGCGACCGCGCGCTGGCGGTTCCTTGCGAGGGCGGGCGGGACATCACACCCTATACCCGTTCCACCGCCCATACCGCGGGCTGGCAATGGCGCATCCCGTTGCAGCACCGGATCGGCAATGGTCATGTCTATTCATCGGCCTTCATGTCGGATGAGGAGGCGGAGGGCTTGCTGCTGGGCCATCTGGATGGCCGCCCCCTGGCTGATGCCCGCCCCTTGCGCTTCACCGCGGGGCGGCGGGACAAGGCCTGGGTGCGCAATGTCCTGGGCATCGGGCTTGCTGGCGGGTTCCTGGAACCCTTGGAAAGCACCTCGATCCACCTGATCCAGACGGCCCTGTTCCGCCTGCTGGCCCTGATCCCCACCGATATCCGGGATCAGGCGACACGGGACGAGTTCAACCGGCTGAGCGAGATCGAGTATGAGCAGATCCGCGACTTCCTGATCCTGCATTACAATGCGACGGAACGGGACGATAGCGACTTCTGGAACTATTGCCGCACCATGCAGATCCCGGACAGTTTGCGGCACAAGATCGACCTGTTCCGTGCCCGTGGCCGCATCGCCCGCTTTGATGGGCAGTTGTTCGCGGAGGCCAGTTGGCTTGCCGTGTTCCTGGGCCAGGGGGTGGACCCGCTCGGGTACGACCCGATGGCCGACATCATGGCGGCGGGGGAGTTGCAGCAGCGCCTGTCCCGCCATCGTGACTATGTGCAGCGGGCGGTCGCCACCATGCCGGCCCACCGCGATTTCATCGACCGTCATTGCAAGGCGCCGGCCACCGCCGCCTGAGCCTTGTCAGCACCCGACCCCCAACGGAGCCGTGATGCCTGTTTCCCGCTTTTCCCGCCTGCTGGCCGCTGGTCTGCTGTCGCTTGCTCTCTCCGCCGGCCCGGCCCTGGCCGCCGATGCCCCGTTGCCACGCATGGTGACGCAGGATGGGCGCCATGCCCTGCTGGTCGATGGCAAGCCGTTCCTGATCCTGGGCGCGCAGGTCAATAATTCCAGCAACTATCCCGCCGCCTTGCCCTATGTCTGGCCGGCGGTGAAGGAGGTGGGGGCCAACACGCTTCAGGTTCCCATTGCCTGGGAACAGATCGAGCCCAAGGAAGGCCAGTTCGATTTCAGCTTTGTCGACCATCTGCTGGAGCAGGCACGGGCCAACAATGTACGGCTGATCCCGCTCTGGTTCGCGACCTGGAAGAACAACGGCCCCAACTATGCGCCGGCCTGGGTCAAGCTGAACAATGACCGCTTCCCGCGCGTGGTGGAAGCCAAAGGCATTATCCGCAATTCCCTGTCCCCCCATGGCAAGGAAACGCTGGAGGCCGATAAACGCGCCTTTGCCACCCTGATGCGCCACCTGAAGAAGGTGGACCCGCAGCGCACCGTCATCATGGTCCAGGTTCAGAATGAGGTTGGCACCTATGGGGCCATCCGTGACCATGGTAAGGAGGCGGAAAAGCTTTTCAATGGCCCGGTTCCAGCCGAACTGGTCAAGGCCATGAACAAGAAGCCCGGCAACTGGAAAACCGTGTTCGGCAAGGATGCCGACGAATTCTTCCACGCCTGGCATATCGGACGCTATTGTGACGAGGTGGCAGCGGCGGGTCAGCAGGAATACGACCTGCCCATGTATGTGAACGCCGCGCTCCGCGACCCGTTCAACGATCAGGACCCGTACAATTACTCATCCGGTGGTCCCACCTGGAACGTGCTGGATATCTGGAAGGCGGCGGCCCCGCATATCGACTTCCTGGCCCCCGACATCTACATGGATGGCTATGCGCCCTACACCAAGACGCTGGGACAATATGGCCGCCCCGATAACGCCCTGATGGTGGCGGAAATGGGCAGCAAGGCGGTCTATGCCCGCTATCTGTTCGCGGTTCTGGGGCAGCAGGGTATAGGGTTCAGCCCGTTTGGCCTGGACTATACCGGCTACGCCAATGCGCCCTTGGGCGCGGAGAAAGTGACACCCGAAACCCTGGCACCGTTCGCCCTGGCCTACCGCACTGTCACGCCCATCGCCGACCTGATCGCGGAACGCAGCCTGAAGGGAAGGGTCTGGGGTGGAGCAGAGCCGGAGGCGGTGCATGCCGAACAGATCACCCTGGGCGATGCACCGTGGAAGGTGGAACTGTCCTACGGTCTGGGCCAGTTCGGCATGGAAAAGCCGCCCGGCAACCCGGTGCCCAAGGGGGGAGCCGTGGTGATCGAGATGGGCAAGGATGATTACCTGATCACCGGTGTGCATGCGCGGGTGGATTTCATCAGCACGCGCGATGGGAGGGGCCGCATCTATGACCGGGTGGAGGAGGGGCGGTTTGTTGACGGCACCTGGGTCATCAACCGGGTGTGGAACGGTGACCAGACCGATTACGGCCTGAACCTGACCGACCGGGCGCAGTTGTTGCGGGTGAAGTTGGGGACGTATCCGACGAAGTGAGGGGCGAACGGGTTGCCCTCACCCTCCCACCTTCGTTCGCGAGGGAAGAAATTTTAGCCCCTCGCCCGCTTGCGGGAGAGGGAGGGGCCCGCCGCGTAGCGGTGGGAGGGTGAGGGAACCCCCTTCACCACAACGATATTGGCAGTTTGACAGGGAGAAAACGACGCATGACTTTCCGATCCATGATGCTGGCCCGCGCGGCCCTTCTGCCGCTGCTGCTGCTGGCCGGTTGCGATGGCGGCGCCAAATCCGGCGGCGACAAAGTGGCCCAGGCGGTGCAGCCGGGTGCCATACAGCAGACCCCGGACGGTCTGGTCGCAACCCTGTCGTCGGGACCGGCAAAGAAGCTGCGTCTGCAGGTCATCAATGACCGTACGATCCGCGTTACGGCGGTGCCGACCGACAGCCTGGACATCCCGGCCAGCCTGATCACCGTGGCCGGTCCCGCCAATGGTGGCTTCACCGTGGAGCAGGATGGCAAGGTCGCCCGGCTGAAGACCCCGGAGCTGACGGCGGAACTGACGCTCGCCACCGGTACCGTCCGCTTTCTGGACAAGACGGGCAACCCGCTGCTGGCCGAGAAGGACCGGGGTGCGATTGCGCCCGTGAAGGTTCTGGACCGTGACTATTACACGATCAGCCAGACCTTCAACCCCGGCACGGATGAGGCGTTTTACGGCCTGGGCCAGCATCAGAATGGGGTGCTGAACTGGAATGGTGAAGACCTGCGTCTGGCCCAGCACAATATGGACATCGCCGTTCCGTTCGTGGTGTCCAGCCGCAATTACGGCGTGCTGTGGGACAATAACTCCATCACCCGCTTCGGCGTGCCGCATGATTATGCCGATCTGGATGGCAGCCTGAAGCTGTTCGATGCCGAGGGTAAGGAAGGGGCGCTGACCGCCACCTATACCAAGGATGGCGAGACCAAGCTGATCCGCCGGGAGAGCAAGATCGACTGGCGCGATCTGGATGATCTGCTGAACTGGCCTGCTGAAGTCGGCGGCAACCGCCGGCCCGACAAGACCCGCGACACACCGGGTCAGAAGGTCACCTGGGAAGGCAAGATCAGCACGGACAAGGCCGGCACCCACAAGTTCCAGCTTTATTCGTCCGGCTATGCCACCGTCTTCATCGATGGCAAGGAAGTGATCCATCGCTGGCGGCAGAACTGGAACCCTTGGTTCCATAATTTTGAGGTGGCCTTGGAAGCCGGCAAGCAGCACGACATCCGCATCGTCTGGCAGCCCGATGGCGGCTACATCGGCGTGTCGCACCAGGCCCCGCTGCCGCCTGAACAGCGCAACGCCCTGACCCTGTCGTCAGAAGTGGCCAACGCCCTGGATTACTATGTCATCGCCGGTGACGACATCGACGGCGTCATCGCCGGTTACAGGCAACTGACGGGCAAGTCCGTGATGCTGCCGCGCTGGGCCTATGGGTTCTGGCAGAGCCGGGAACGGTATAAGACCCAGGATGAGGTGGTGGGCACCGTCAAGGAATACCGCAAGCGCGGCATTCCGCTGGATAACATCGTTCTGGACTGGAACTACTGGCCCGAGGATAGCTGGGGCAGCCACGATTTCGACAAGTCACGCTTCCCCGATCCGGCTGGCATGGTGAACGAAATCCACAAGCTGAACGCCCGCTTCATGATCTCCGTCTGGCCGAAATTCTACCCCAATACGGAGCATTACAAGGAGCTGGACGCCAAGGGCTACATCTATCGCCGCAATGTGGAGAAGGGGGAGCGCGATTGGATCGGCGATGGCTATCTAAACGCCCATTACGATCCCTACAGCCAGGAGGCGCGCGATATTTACTGGCGGCAAATGCGGGACAAGCTGAACGTGCTGAAGGTCGATGCCTGGTGGCTGGACAATACCGAACCGGACGTCCATTCCAACCTGCCGATTGAGGAGGTGAAGCTGCGCATCGGGCCGACGGCGATGGGTCCGGGCTCTGCCTTCTTCAACTCCTACCCCCTGATGCAGACCAAGGCCGTGTATGAGGGCGAACGCCGTGACGATGGCGGACAGCGCAGCTTCATCCTGACCCGATCCGGCTTTGCCGGGCAGCAGCGCCATGGCATGGCTGTCTGGTCGGGCGACGTGGTCTCACGCTTTGTCGATCTGGAGCATCAGATCGCGGCGGGCATTAATACCAGCCTGTCGGGCCTGCCCAACTGGACCACCGATATCGGCGGCTTCTCCGTTGAAAAGCGGTTCGAGGCGCAACCGATGAAGGCGGAGGATCAGGCCGAATGGCGTGAGTTGAACCTGCGCTGGTTCCAGTTCGGGGCGTTCAGCCCGCTGTTCCGTTCCCACGGGCAGTTCCCGCTGCGCGAGATCTATAATATCGCGCCGGAAAGCTCGGACATTTACCAGTCCATGGTTTGGTACACCAAGCTGCGTTACAGCCTGCTACCCTATATTTACACCCTGGCCGGCGACACCTGGCATAAGGACGGGACCATCATGCGCGCCCTGGCGCAGGATTTCCCCGCCGATGCCAAGGTGAAGGATCTGGGCACACAGTACCTGTTCGGCCCCAGCATCCTGGTCGCCCCCGTCTACACACAGGGTGCCACCACCAAGGCCGTCTATCTGCCCGCTGGCGCCAACTGGGTGGATTTCTACACGGGTGAGAAGGTCAGTGGCGGGCAGGAGGTGACGGTGGATGCACCGCTGACCCGTATCCCGCTGTTCGTGCGGGAAGGGGCGATCATCCCGACCGGCCCGGCGGTGCAGTCCACGGCGGAGAAGCAGGATGGTTCCCTGCTGATCAATATCTATGCCGGGGCCGATGGCAGCTTCGACCTCTATGAGGATGAAGGCACCACCTATGGCTATGAAAAGGGTGAGTTCAGCCGCATCAAACTGTCCTGGAACCAGGCCAATGGCGAACTGACCATCGCCGACCGCCAGGGTTCGTTCCCCGGTATGCCGGAAAAGCGCACCATCCGCGTCCGCTGGATCGACGGCCAGAACACCAAGGCCGCAGACTTCAACGTGAAGGGTGAGCGTGAGGTGGTGTATGACGGCAAGCAGCTTGTCGTGAAGCGTTAAGCATAATGCCCGATGGTCGGGTGGGGCAAAAACCTCACCCGACCCCCTGGTTCTGATTTCAAAGGGATCGCCATGAACCGCCGTCATCTGCTTGCCACCGCTCCCCTGTTGCCAATGCTGGCCGTGACACGGGCGGGTGCGGCGGAGCCGGTGCAGGCGCTGGACTGGGCCAATCGCGCCCGCTACGCCGCCGCCAATGCTACCGACAAGGCCCTGCCCGCTGACAGGCGGCGCGTGGTGTTCATGGGGGACAGCATTACGGAGAACTGGGCGCGGCCCGAACATGACGGCGCCTTCTTCCCCACCCATGGCTTTATCGGGCGCGGCATTTCTGGGCAGACTACGTCACAGATGCTGCTGCGCTTCACGCCTGATGTGCTGGACCTAGCCCCGCGCGCAGTCCATATCCTGGCCGGCACCAACGATGTCGCCGAAAATGGCGGCACCTATGACCCGGCCCTGACCCATGACAATCTGGCCGCAATGGCCTTGCTGGCCAGGGCTGCGGGGATGAAGGTTTTTATTGGGTCCGTGCCGCCGGCACGCGACGTCTATTGGCGCAAATCGGTGGGTGACCCGACGGAGCGCATTCTGGCGCTGAATGCCTGGATCGCCGGTTTCTGCCGCGACCAGGGCCACACTTATATCGATTACTGGCCGGTCCTGGCCGATGCGAACAAGGGCCTGCAGGCGGAACTGGGCCTGGACCCGGTGCATCCCAATCGCGCCGGTTATCTGGCCATGGGGCCGGTGGCGCTGAAGGCGTTGGCTGGTATTTAAGCCGGCGCCTTCAGTTCCACATTATTGCCCTCCGGATCAGTCAGATAGATCGACAGCCCTTCGCCGCCCGCCCCATAGCGCTCCCCCGTGGTGCCGATGCTGACACCGTGGGCCATAAGGTGGGCGCGGATGTCCGCATCGTCGAAGCGGCTGATTTCCAGACAGAAATGCTCCAGGTTCCGGCCCTCTGCGCCAGGGCCGGAACCGCCCATGCGGCCAAGCGTGCCGTCCAGCGGCACCAGATCAATCAGGCTGCGCCCGGCGCGCAGTTGATAGAGCCCAATCTCCGCCTGCACCTTCTCCAATGAGCAGCCCAGGACATCGCGGTAGAAGCCGATCATCCGTTCGACATCGCGTACCCGCAGGACGATATGGTCCAGCCCCAGAAGGTCGAACGGCGGTGCCATCACATCTCTCCCCATGCCGGCTATTGACCCAGTCCGGTCCCGTGCGACACGGCGACGCGGACAGGCCCCGAAAAGGCGCAAACTGGATCGCCTTGCCCATCAATTTGATCACCCGGTGACGATGAATCAAGGGGTTAGCGTTTAAGTTAACGGCAGTTGAATGGTGTCGGAGACATCAATGCCTAATTGCCATTTGCTGAGAAAGTCTTCTTCAGCGATATAGACACAGCAAAAAACCTGAATAGAAACTCAGGAAAGCATAAATAAAAGACGGTGGTAAAATGATGCGGTTGGCGAATATTTATACTTGGATCAACAATAGTTCAATCTCCAAGCGCCTGGGTCTGATCGTCCTGATTTCGGCTCTGGGTCTGGTGTGCTTCGCCTTCCTGACCAGCGAACAGCAATATGCGCAGCTCCAGGATCGCTACAGCAGCAGTGCACGCGCCGCCGTGGAGGGGGCGACCAGCGTCGTCCATGCCTATGCGGCGCAGGAAAAGGCCGGCACCCTGACGCGGGAAGAAGCGCAGGCACGCGCATTGGCCGCCGTGAAGGCCATGCGCTTTGCCGGTGAATATGTCTGGGTCAACGACACCGCCCATCGCATGGTCATGCACCCGATCAAGGCGGAACTGGATGGCAAGGACATGTCGGATTTCAAGGATCCGGCGGGCACCCTGATGTTCCGCGACATGGTCCGCATGGCCACCGGGCCGGACAAGGCCGGCTTCGTGCCCTATAAATGGCCCAAACCCGGCTTCGATCAGCCGGTGGACAAAATCTCCTTCGTGGCCCTGGTCCCGGAATGGAACTGGGTCGTCGGTTCCGGCGTCTATCTGGATGATGTCAGCCGCAAGCATCGCGAATTGCTGCTGATTCAGGTGGCAGCCGTTATCATCCTGGGCGGTCTGTCTGCGGCCTGCTCCAGCGCCATTGCCCGTACCCTGGCCCGGCCCTTGTCGGCCCTGACCGCGATCATGCGTGATCTGGCGGAGGGCCGGCTGGAGGTGGAGGTGCCGGAGGCAAAGGCCGCCAATGAGATCGGGGCCATGGCCCGCGCCGTCGCCATCTTCCGCGACAATGCCCTGCGTGCCCGCTTGCTGGAGACGGAAAAACAGCGGGAGGAGGAAGCGAAAGAACGCCGCCGCCGCGCGCTGGAAGTGCTGACGCGTGATTTCAAGCTGGCGGTGGCCGGCAAGCTGCGCACCGTGGCCGCCGCCGCGACAGAGCTGGAGGCTACGTCCGGCGGGTTGCAGCAGCAGGCGGAAATGACGGGCCAGCGTTCGGCCACCGTCGCGGAAAATGCCGGCGTGGCCCGTGACAATGCCCAGACGGTGGCCGCCGCGACAGAGGAACTGTCCGCGTCCAGCGCCGAGATTGGCCGACAGGTCAGTCTCACGGCCCAAATCACGGCGGAGGCCGTGGACAAGGCCCACAATGCCCGCCGCATCGTATCCGAACTGTCGGAGGTTGCCGCCAATGTGCAGGGCGTTGTCGGCCTGATCAACGATATTGCCAGCCAGACCAACCTTCTGGCCCTGAATGCCACCATCGAGGCCGCCAGGGCAGGGGAGGCGGGCAAGGGCTTCGCCGTCGTCGCTGGCGAGGTGAAAAGCCTGGCCGGACAGACAGCCCGCGCCACCGACGATATCGCCCGTCAGGCAAGTGCGGTCCAGATCGCAGCGGAGGATGCGATCGGTATGATCGCCACCATCGCCGATATCATCGACAATATCGGTCAGAATTCCGGGACCATTGCCAGCGCCGTCAGCCAGCAGGGCGCCGCCACCGCAGAGATCAGCCGCAATGTGCATGAGGCGGCACGGCGCACGGGCGAGGTGTCGGAAAGCATCAGTGCCGTCCGCGAGGGTGCGCAGTTCACCATGTCCGCCTCGACCCAGTTGCATGGTGCCGCCGGTGAGCTGTCGGAACAGGCCGAACAACTGCGCCAGGAGGTGGAGGAATTCTTGCTGGCTATCGACCGGGCCGGCGAACGCCGCGCCTTTGAACGACACAATGTCGATCTGCCGGTCACCCTGACCCCGCGCGGCAAGGGCAGCCAGGCGGCGGCACAGGGCCATGTCACCGACCTGTCGGCGGGCGGTGCCGCCATCCGCACCGATCTTGCGGTGGCGGTGGGGGACGAACTGGACCTGTCCGGCCTGCGCGGTGTCACCCTGACAGGCCGGGTGGTGACGGTGGGGGACGGCGTGCTGCGCGTGCAGTTCCGCCTGGATGAGGCGACGACGCGGCAGATTGAAACGGTGCTACAGCACGCGGCCTGATCCCATTCTGTCGATGGCCGCCCGGCATTCGCTGTCATCCAGCAGCCGGGCGGACAGCAGACCATCTGCATCCGCCCCAGCCAGTGCCGCCGCACCCGGCGGCGGATCGAACACCCGGACCATGCCCATCACCTGTGTCGCCGGCTCTCCCGCCCGCACCGCCACGGGCAGCAGCAGCCGGTTGAACCCGCGCCAGCCTTTGCCCACCGGCACCAGAAACCCGCGATAGAGCAGGGGAAGGCCGCCATCCAGGGTGCGGTGGAACAGGGCGCTGCGGCTCGGCACGCTGTGCGGTGCGATCATCTGATCCAGGAACAGGCCGGTCCCGTCATTCCCGAACAGATCGCGCATCCGCGTGCCCGACAGGCGGCAGCGCAACCGGTCCCCCTGCCGTTCATAGATGAACATGAAGGGCAGGATCGACCGGGGCAGGTCGCACGGGTCCATCTGTGCCCGCACCGGCAACGTGCCATCATTGGCGGCACGGGCCTGACACCAGTGGCGCAACAGGGCCAGCATGCCGCGATCTGTGGTCAGGGCCGCCATATCCGCATCGATATTGTTTTCCCAGCCCGGCTGCATGCCCATCCCTGTATGTCTTGGCAACAGCTTATGCGCGAGCAGGGCGTGTCAGCAAACAAACAATCAAGCAGGCGACGCGGCGGGCCAGCGTGATAGGATCACCATGACGGCCCGTTCCCGCCCGAGGATGAAGATGATCCGCCGCTTGCCCCTGTCCTGCCTTGCCCTGTCGCTTCTGCTGGTCCTGCCTGGCTGCCTGACCCCGCGCTGGGCACAGCCGGTGAACCCTTTCATGAATGATGACAGTGACCGGGGACGCGCCGCGTTGAAGGCCAAGGACTATGTCATGGCGCTGGAATTCTATGGCAGGCTGGTGGACGAAAAGCCTGACGACATGACGGCCCGCTATAAGTTGGCCCTGGTTAATCAGGAGGTCGGGCGCCTGGACGACGCTTATGGTCTTTACCGTATCGTCTATGTCTCTGGCAGCGAGGATGACACACCGCTGCTGAATGGCGGCAGCTCGGAGGAGCCGTTATTTCTGTCTGCTGAACGGCAATTGATGCTGTTGAGTGGCCGGCTGGGCAAGGATACGGAACTGCGCGATATGCAGGCCGAACGCGCCCGCCGCATCGCGGCGGAACAGGCGCAGAAGGAAGCCGCCAAGAAAAAGGCGGAGAAGGAGGGCGCACCCGCCCCCACCGGCTGTTCCATCCGGAATATCGGTATCTGCCCGCATTAACCGGCGGACACGGAGACTTTCAGGCCTTATTCGGCGGCGATGGCCGGGGTAATGTGGGCGTCACAATTAGCAGCCTTGGTTTCGCCCACCATCTCCCGGATGGTGGTGAAGCAGCGGCCACATTGCGGGGTCTTGCCGCAGGCCTTGAACACACTGGCTATGCTGCTGGCCCCGTCCTCAACAGTCCGGCGTACCGTCTTACAGTTGATGGCATTGCAGATGCAGACATACATGATCGGTGCCAAACCCCGGACCAGCGTGTGATGATCATTAGTTACTGCAAATCAGTCGCATATGCTAGGGGAAAATGAGAATGCATCGCAGATGCGACAAGGTGGCTTTATAATTTCCATAATACAGATTATCAATTTTTTGATGCCGACAAAGGTGGATTCTATTTTGAAGTGCGACTCTCTTTTATAATCAGATGGTTAGCAATGGAGGCTGCCATGGGAGAGCATTA
>NZ_JBQVOH010000016.1:0-70923 GCF_052437035.1 Niveispirillum sp. | reverse complement strand
ACAGCAAACGACAGGACACTCTCTTCGAAACCAAAATCGGGCGTACCGTCACCGCCGGCGTAAATGTCAGGTTCTGATCACGATTGACCAAAGAAAGCCGCCGGCAGTGATGCCGGCGGCTTTTGCCCTTTTAGATCAAAGGGCCTTGAACCGGACGGCGATGCCGCCACCCGGTGCCATGTCCAGCTCCAGACTGTCCTTCGACGTCACCACGCGCTTTTCCACCTTCAACGCGGTCGGGTTGTTCTTGTAATCCGCCCCGGCCCCGTCGGCGTATATCTGCGCTTCATAGCGCATGCCGGGCGTCAGGAAGTCCAACTTCTGGGTCAGCTTGCGGGCATTCTCGTCGGTGACGCCGCCCAGGAACCAATCCTTGCCCCCGCGTGGCTGCCGGGCGACCACGACGTAATCGCCGATCTCCGCCTGTAAAGTGCGTGACGTTTCCCAGTCCGCTGCAACATCGCGGATGAACTGGAACGCGTCAGGCCGCGCCTCGTAATTTTCCGGCAGGTCGGCGGCCATCTGCACCGGGCTGTACAGCACGACATAGAGCGCCAGCTGTGTGGCCAACGTGGACTGAACCCGCGCCTCCAGCTTGTCCTTGCCATGCACGACGTCGAAGATGCCGGGCGTGTAATCCATCGGCCCGGCCAGCATGCGGGTGAAGGGCAGGATAGTGACATGTTCGGGCGGATTAGTGGGCTTGCCCCAGGCGTTGAACTCCTGGCCCCGCGCGCCTTCACGGCTGACCCAGTTGGGCCAGGTGCGGCGCAGACCCGTATCCTTCACCGGCTCATGCGCGTTCACGGCGATCTTGTGCCGGGCCGCCGTCTCCACGACCTTCAGGTGGTGGCGCACCATATATTGACCGGCAAACCATTGCTGGCCGCCCACCTCGTCCAGGATGGTGCCGCTATGCTTGACATAGCCAGTCTTGACGCGATCCACACCCACCTTCTGGTAGAGCGCCATGGCGTCTTCCAGCTGACGCTCATAATTGACCACGGCACCTGCCGTTTCATGATGCCCGATCAGGCCAGCCCCCTTTGCCTTGCCATAGGCGGCCAGCGCCGGCAGGTCGAAATCGGGATAGCTTTCGGTGAAGCTGAACTGATCGCCATTGGCGATCCAGTCGCCGTCCCAGCCCTTGTTCCACCCCTCGACCAGAACGCCGGTGAACCCGTACTTGGCCGCGAAATCCATATAGCGCTTCACATTGGCATTGTTGGCCCCATGGATCGGCCCGGTGCCCCAGGTGGACTTGTTCAGATGCATCTCCCACCAGATGCCGACATATTTGCCGGGCTTGAACCAGGAGACGTCGCCCAGCTTGTTGGGCTCGTTCAGGTTCAAGGTGATGCGGCTGTCGGCCAGTGCCACCGCACTGTCGCCGATCAGGACGGTCCGCCAGGGCGTGGTGAACGGCCCCGTTTTGCGCGCCAGAACCCCGTCGGGCCAGGGCATCAGCTTCGCCGTCAATGTCCCTGCCCCATCCCCCGACAGCAGCATGGACGGAAAGTCGACCAACGCCGCCTCATGGATGGACAGATGCAAGCCGTTATCGCCCTTCAGCGTCAGCGGCGTTTCGGCGGTGGTGATGCGGCGCGCGTCGGTCTTGGTATAAAGATACTCGTCCCGCTCCTCGCCCTGCGCCTGATACCACCAGGCCGTCTGATTACCCACGGGTCGGAACTGTGTGCGTTCGCCCACCACCTCCACGGCCTGACCCGCCGGAAGGGCGGCATAGTCATAGCGAAAACCGATACCGTCATCGAACAGGCGGAAATTGATATCGACAGAGGCGTTCAGGACGGTATCCCCGCCCAGCGTCACCGTCATTTCGGCATGGTTGTCACGCACCACCCGCTGCTCGCCCCAGGGCTGTTCCCAATTCGTGTCCGATGCCGCCCGCTTCACCGCCTTGATGGCGCTATAGCGGACCGGCGCCTCCCCCTTGAAGCCCAGGCCCAGGGCGCCCGGCGCCAGAACCGGCGCCCCCTTTCGGCTGACCTCATAGAAGGCCTGCCCATCCTTCACGAAGACGCACAGCTCGATCAGCTTGCCCGGCGACTGCGCGCATTCACGGTCAGCGGCCAGCGCCGGATTGGCGGCCCCCAGGGCGACAAGCGAGGAAAGCAGCGTCAGGGAATGGAAATTCATCAGGGGGGCCTCTTTGCAGGAATGAAACCAGTCGAAACGCACGTCACTGACCATGGTGCAGATAGGCGTCATGGGTCGGCTGCCGCAAGACCTGGGCCTTCACGAAGCCCAGCATGGCGCGCAGCCGCGCCTTCAATTCCTCCGCCGGGATCAAATCCAGGGCGGGTGGATAAGTGTCGGGCACCAGCCCATGCCCGACAAGAAAGGCGCGCCAGCTGTCGGGGGCCAGGTCATCCTCGTCCCACGGCGCCAGTTCGCCCCGCGCCCGGAACAGCGACAGGCGGTGGAACAGGTCGGTGGACAAAGGCAGATCGCGCGCTGCATCCCAGAAGGGGCCGACATGGCGGGCCAGATGGTAATGCATCGCCTGGAAATCCCGCAGATGCGTGAAATGCGCCCGCGTCAGCCGGTTATATTCGGCCTGTGCGGCCAGGAATCCGCCATGCCGGGGAAAATGCGCCAACAGATGCACAAGCCCCTGCTGCAGGGCCAGCAGGTCCAGGTCATGCAGCGGGTCCAGACGCACGGCCGCCTGACCCAGCGCCACGCAATTCCCATCCCAGGCGCGGGCGCGCAGACCCGGCGCACTGCCCCGCCCCACCGCATCCTCCGGTGCGAAACCGCAGAGCGGCGGCAGGCGGCGCAGCACATCCGCCTCCCCCGACCCAGACCGCCAGACTGCCGTCAGATAGGTTCCCGACTGTGCCGGACGCAGCGCGATCCAGCCCTGGTTGAAGCCCCGCACCTCGGCATAGGGGGGCAGCGTCTTCATGCGCGGACCCCGCGCCGTCAGCACGCGGTCAGCCGGGAACTCCCAGGGTTCCAGGCTGTTCTCCGGCCCGGCGATCAGCTGCGCATCGCTGCCCGTGACGTCCAGATAGAAATCCCCCTCGACGCGCTGCCCATCTTCCAGCATCAGCCCGGTGATCACACCGCCCTCGCGCGCCACCGACAGGCCGCGCGCCGGTATCACCGTCACACCGGCGCGAATTGCCAGTTCCTTCAGGACCGCCGCATAGGGCAGCGCTGGCAGGTGATAGCCATAGTCGCTGCGGCCATATTCCTCGCTCTGCGCATCGGGGATGAACAGCCGCCCCTGCCGGGCCGCCGCCGCCGTTAGGCTGAAATCCTCCAGCGGAACCGACAGGCCATGGCGGCGGGCGCGCAACCAATGGGCGAAGAAATCCTGCCCCCCGATGGGGGAGCCCAGCGCACCGAACGGATGCAGAAAGGGCGGAACGGAACCCGGCGCATCGGCGAAATTCCAGCCCAGCGTATAGGCCCCCCTCACCCGCGCCAGCAGCCCCTTTTCATCCAGGCGCAGCTGATGATGCAGCGCCTCCAGCGCCGGCTGGCTGGCATGCAGGTCGCCCGGCCCCGCCTTGGCGGGCAGTTCGACAACACTCACCCGCAGGCCCGATGGCGACAAGGCGCGGACCAGCGTGGCCGCCGTCAGCCACAGGGGCGCGTCACGTCCGGCGATGACCAAATGGTTGATCGGCTGGTTCATGCGGCATTCCCCCGCGATCCGGAATGGTCGGGTGCCGCGCAATGGCGGGCGATAAAATCGGCATGGGCCGGCATGCCCGACAGCCCGTCGCGGATGCGCCCGCGCAAATCCGACAGCCGCCTTTCCAGCTCCGGCAGCGGCAAATGATCGGCCAGTCGGGCATAGGCCCCCGGCATCACCCCCTGCCCTTCGAACACCGACAGCCAGCTGTCGCGCGAAAAAAGGCCCAGCTTGTAATCGGGTGCCGCCGCCCCTTCACGGAACAGGTCCAGCTTGTGCAGCAGGCTGTCCGGCATCTCCATGCTGCGCACATGGTCCCACAGCGGCTCTCCATGACGGCTGTTGGCCATGTAATGCAGGACCAGGAAGTCGCGCACCCGGTCGTAATGGATCTCGAACAGGCGGTTGAACTCCGCCGCCAGACGCGGATCAATGCCGCCGCCGGGCCGGGGCATCAGCCCGACCAGATCGAACATCGCCGCCTGGATCAGGAAGATCGACGTGCTTTCCAGCGGTTCCAGGAAGCCGCTGGAAAGGCCCGCCGCAACGCAATTTCCGGCCCAGGCCCGCACCCGCCGCCCGGCAGCGAAACGCAGCAGGCGCGGCTCAGCCAGCGCCGGCCCGTCCAGCGCCGACAGCAACGTCTCCCGCGCCTCGTCCTCCCCGCACCAGCGGCTGGAGAAGACGTAGCCATTGCCGATCCGGTGCTGCAGCGGGATGCGCCAAGTCCAGCCCGCCTTGCGGGCAGTGGCGCGGGTGTAGGGGGTCAACGGTTGCACGGACCCTGACGGCACTGCCAGCGCCCGGTCGCAGGGCAGCCAGTGCGACCAGTCGCACCAGGGCACCTGCATTGCCCCGCCGACCAGCAGGGAGCGGAATCCGCTGCAATCGACAAAGAAGTCACCTTCGATTCCGCCGCCCGACGCCAGGGTCAGACGGGTGACATGCCCGCTCTCCCCATCCCGTGCGACATTGATGATCCGCCCCTCCACCCGCGTCACGCCACGCGCAGTGGCCCAGTGGCGAAGGAATTCCGCGTATAATCCGGCATCGAAATGATAGGCGTAGGAGAATGTTGACCGTATCGATTTCGTATCGACTGCCGCAGGATGGTCGAACATGCCCGCCCGGCACAGGGCCACGGCAAAGGAATAGTCCTGCAAGGACCCGGCCTCAATGCCGGACAGGCGGGCGCGGGCCCAATGGTGCTGAAAATCCACCCCGGCCCATGGTTCGCCGAACACCCCAAACGGATGGATATAGCGGTCGGTGGGCTGGTTCCAGCCGACAAACTCAATCCCAAGCTTGATGGTGGCGCCGGTGGCGCGCATGAACTCGGCCTCGTCGATGCCCAGCCGGTCATTGAACAGCTTGATATGGGGCAGCGTCGCCTCCCCCACCCCGACCGTTCCGATTTCATCGCTTTCGATCAGGGTCAAATCATAGGCATCGGTGGGCAGCAACCTGGCCAGACCGGATGCCACCATCCAGCCCGCCGTGCCGCCGCCGACAATCACCACCCGCAGGCGCTTTGCCGCTTGTACCCGCATCCGATGACGCTCCGTGCCCGGTCGGATGATGTATCTCATCAACCGGCTGCAATAAAAATGGGGGCGCCGCGGAGGGAGTGTGCTGCGGCGCCCCTGGGGAGGATCAGAACTTCACACGGGCGCCGACCTGGACGCGGCGGTCGGCCTTGCCCCAGTTGGCATCCTTGTAGACGGGCTTGGCACCCGGCGTGACGGCACTGTCGCCAAAGATCTGCTGCTGATAGATCGTCTTGGTATCCAGCAGGTTGGTGCCTTCCAGGGCCACTTCCAGATTCTCGGAAATGGAGTACCGGATGGAACCGTCCAGGAAGCCCGCCGCCTTCTGGAACACAGGCAAGCCGATGCAGCAATCCAGATTGTTGGTCAGGAACCGCGACCGCCAGTTATAGGCAAGGCGCAGACCGATCGGCCCCTGCTCATACAGGCCGACGATGTTGTAGGTGTGCTTGGAAATCCCGGCCAGCTTGTGGCTGTCGATCACCGCACCGCGCCCGCCCGACACATCCAGGCCGGCACCAAAGCCACCCGTACCGCCGGCGTCCAGCGCGCCCTGCGTCACCAGATTGGAATTGCTGATGCCTGACTGTTCGACATAGGTGTAGTTCACCTGCATGCCCAGCCCGTTCCAGAAATCGGGCAGGAAGTCGAAGAAGGTCTGGTAGGAGGTTTCGAAGCCGTACAGCTCTCCCCCACCCTTCTGGTTACGCGGACCGCGCATGATCACGGTCTGGGTGGAGTTGCCGTTGGTGAATTCACGCACGAATTCGCCGTAGGAGATTGAGTTCCGCAGCTTCTTATAGAATCCGCCGACCGAGAACAACCCGCTCTTGCCAAGATAATATTCATAGCCCAGATCAAACTGGTCGGCCTTCAGCGGCTTCAGGCCGGCATAACCGGATTCCGCCCGGAAGACGAAATTATACCCGGTCACCTGTCCCAACGCGTTCTTCACAAGATAGGGTGAGCTGGCGGTCGTATCGATCACGGGCGACTGGATGGAGACGAAGTTGCGCAGCAGGCCGAAATCCGGTCGCGCCATGGCCCGCGACGCCGCGAAGCGGATATACTGGTCATCATCCAGACCGAAGCGGACATTGAAGCTGGGCAGGACGTTGGTGTAATCGGTCTTGAAGTCGTTGGCTGTGCCCGACCCGTTGGCAAAGGCCAGGATGGCCGGCGTCAGGGAACAGGCCGGGTTCACGACGGCACCGGGCGGCAGCGTGGAACCACAGGGCGTGCCCTGCAGGGCGCGCAGCGCGGTGTCGGTGGGGAAGCCCACAGAACCCTGGCTGTTGATCTTGGTTTCCACGATACGGGCGCCGATATTGCCATCGACCGTGATGCCATTGAAGATAGTCATGTCGCCGCCGCCGAAGCGCAGCATGGCATAGCCGGCATTGGTCTTTTCCTGCACATGCATCACTTCGGACGGCAGGAAGCAGCTGCCCGAGGGCAGGCCCGGACGATCGCAGATCGGCACCCAGCCCGGCGAAACGGGGTTGTTGGTGTTGGGACCCGACAGCGACTTCACCAGCCAGTCACGGTCCTTCAGCACATCCCGGCTGAGATAGACCAGATCGCCGTTGGGATAGACTTCGCCATTGAAGAAGTCATCGCCGAGATTGACCGTGTCCCAGATGCCGGCGCCATAGCCCTTGAAGGGCTGGCCATTGCCGCAACCGGCGGGATAGGTGCCGCCCGTGCTGTCGGCGTTGAAGCCGGGGCCATTGCAGTTCCAGCTGGCTGCGACGGGCGTCCAGTTAAAGGTGGAATAACGCACCGTCTGCTTGCGGTCGGCATGGCGGACACCGACCTTCAGCGAATTCAGCCAGCCATCACCGGCGTCCAGATCATAGGTGGCGTCGCCCCGGAAGGCCGTTTCCTTGGCGTCATTATCCTCCAGATGCGCCTGGATGAAGGGAATCCAATAATTATGCGGGTTGGACAGGCCGCCCGGCGCATAATTCACGTTGGAACCGGGCTTCATAACGACGTTGGGCACACCGTTCTTACCAACGGAGTACTGCATGTCGGCCATGGAGCCGGTGGCGACCAGGATATCGTCGTTGGTGGTCGATGCCGTGATACGCTGCACATCGAAGCTGGTGTGCAGCCGGTCGCTGACGTCCCACTTCACATTGAAGGACAGGTCCTTGGTGCCTTCACGATGGTCGAAATTCCGCGCCTCGTTCTGGAAATAGAGGCCGTCCTGGAGGGTGGTGGTGCTGCAGGCGCCGTTGCCGCAATAGTTCACGAACGGCTTGCCGGGTACCGCCGAGCCGGTGTTGATCGCATCCTGCAAACTGTCCCACGAGCCGCGCCAGCTGCCGTGACCCTGGGTCAGCAGGCCGCTTTCCAGCATACCATCGGCGCCGAAGGTCGGGGCCGGTGAACCCGTGGCCGGGCCGATGACGCTGGTGTCACGCACCCGGAAGGCCGACGAGCCATAGGCGTTGCCATCCAGGATGACGTGGCTGGCATTTTCCAGCCAGGCATTATGGTACTTGGAATGGGTGTACTGCACGGTGGCTTGGAAGCTGCCATCGTCATTCTCATACTGCCCGGCCAGCGAGGTACCGCGCCGCGTGCGGTCATAATCGACCAGCGAGTAACGGATACCGTCGGGCATATAGGCCCAGCCGGTGCCACCGAACGGATTGCGGGTACAACCCACCGTGCCGTCGGCCCCGATGATGGCCTTGCCCGAGGCATCGACCGCACCGGCGGAACAATAGGTGTCGATCTTGTCCATGATGACGCTTTCGGTCCGCGTCACGACATGGGACCGCGCCAGATTGGCCAGCAGGCCGAACTTGCCGGCATTCGCCTCCCAGACATTGCTGATCATGCCGGAATATTCACCCGTCCACTTCTTGGACCGGTCGCCATAGGAGCCCTTGATATTGCCGGCAATGGCCAGACCATCGGCATCGAACGGCAGGCGCGTGCGCAGATTGACGGTACCGGCGATGCCGCCTTCGATCATGTCCGCCGTCTGGTTCTTGTAGCTATCGACGCCGGCCATCAGTTCGGGCGAGACGTCATTGAAGTTCAGGCCGCGATAGCTGTCGGCGGAGAAGCTGTCACGACCGTTGAATTCGGTGCGGACCTGAGTCAGGCCGCGGATCAGGACGGACGTCCCCTCCCCCGACGGGTGCGTGCTGTCATCGGATGATTGCAGGCGGGACACGGTGATGCCCGGCACGCGCTGCAACGCTTCGGACACGGACTTGTCCGGGAAGGCGCCGATATCGGTGGCCGTGATGCTGTCCACCACGGTGCCGGCATTGCGCTTGATGTCGAGCGCGCTTTCCAGGGCCGCACGCACACCGACAACGACGATTTCCTCCAGAACGGGGGCCGCCTCGGCCTTCGGTTCGGCGGCGGTCTGAGCCTGGGCGCCATGTGCGCCGACCAGGGCCAACGCCAGCAGCGACACGCCGCCGCGCAGCCACAGCGCGCGGCTGTGGTTGGTCTTCACATCCTTCACTTCCTGTTCCCTCCCCTTTTCGGATTTTTCCGCCGCCCTTCGCCCCGGCGCATACAGCGCGCCGACCTGCGATCCTTCCGGGCAGCATCCATGTTGTTTGCGCAATTTTGCGCAAACTTGCGTAACGCGCAAGCGCAAATTTTCAAGAGGCGAAAGATTGTTATTATTTATTTGATTTTGTTATGTTTTATGGAGTCAATTCGCCCGATATCATTCAATCAATACCCGCAAATCCGTTCCAAAATCCGCCCGGATGATGCCACGTTAGTGCAAATTTTGCGTAAGCAGGTGCAACAAAACCCGTGGGTCAGGTCAGGCCGAAGGCAGGCCCTGACAGCAAAATCTCTCGATCCATATCCGGCGGATGGGGCATTCGCCGCGACCCATCGATCATTCCCGTGGGACGAAGACCATGCAGAGGGCGGCGATGGCCAGGGAGACGGCTGCCAGGGTCAGGGCATGGATGGCGTGACCGCCGAACAAGTTGCCCACCAGCGGCCCCAGGATCGTGGCGGCCACCAGTTGCGGCAGGACCAGGAAGATATTGTGGATGCCCATATAGACCCCGGCCTTGCGCGCCGGCACGGCACCTGCCAGCAGGGCATAGGGGATGGACAGGATCGCCGCCCAGGCACAGCCGATGGCCACCGACGGCAGCCACAGCCAGACCGGATCATCCACCAGCGCAAATCCAGCCAGGCCCAGCGCGCCCAGTAGAAGGCAGACCGCGTGACAGGCCCGCCGCCCCACCCGTGCCGCCAGTGCCGGCAGCACCAGGGCCGCCAGGGCGGCCACGCCATTATACCCGGCGAACAGCACGCCGACCCAGTCCGCCCCCTGGTTATAGGCGGTCGACGTGGCGTCGGTACTGCCGAAATGCCGGGCCGCGACGGCGGGGACTGTATAGATCCACATGGCGAACAGCCCGAACCATGTGAAGAACTGCACGATGGCCAGCCGTTTCAGCAGGTGCGGCATATGCAGGATATCCTCCACGATCTCCAGCATGCCCAGCGACGCCGCCCCCCGCCCGCGCAGGATAGCGGCGGCCACCTGTGCCAGACCGAAGGCGATGGCGATGATGGCGATCAGGTGGATTTCCCGTTCCTGCCCCGTGCCCAGCGCGAAACCGGTCAGCCCGGCACCGCCGAGCGCCCACAGCGCTCCACTGCGCAGAAGCCCCAAGCCACCGCCGTCTGCCGCCGCCCGCTCCGGTGCCCGGCCTGCCGCCATGTCCGGCGGCCCCTCCGGCTCTGCCGTCGTCACCACGGTCCATAGCACCGCCAGCAGCAGACACCCCGCCCCGACATAGAAGGCGGCCCGCACCGAGGGCGGCAGGGCTTGCCCATCAGCCGCCAGATTGACGCCCAGCCCATGGGCCATCAGCCAGGGCAGGATGGAGGCGAAAACCGCACCGGCGCCGATGAAGAACACCTGCACCGCGAAACCCTTGGTGCGCTGATCATCGGGCAGGCGGTCGGCCACCAGGGCGCGGAACGGCTCCATGGCGATATTGATGGCTGCGGTCAGCAGCCATAGGGTCGCCGAACAGGCCCACAGGGTTCCGGCATTGGGCATGATGCACAAGGCCAGCGCCGACAAAAGCCCGCCCGCGATCAGATAGGGCCGCCGCCGGCCCAGCGGTGACCGCGTGCGGTCCGACAGGTAACCCACGATGGGCTGCACCAGCAGCCCCGCGATAGGCGCCGCGATCCACAGGATGGGCAGGTCGGCGATCTCCACGCCCAGCGCCTGAAAGATGCGGCTGGTATTGACATTGTGCAGGCCCCAGACGATCTGCACGCCGAACAGGCCGGCGCACATGTTCCATATCTGGCGGTTGGAAAGCGGGAAGCGGGCGTCGGGTGCAGGACGGGTATCGGATGGCGTCGCCGCCACCGCCTTTTCACTTGCTTGCAAAATCCCCCCTCCCGTGCGCTATGCTGCGGCACCTTCTTCCCGCCAGCTTCTAACGCGATGGCCGTGTCCAGCAACTCCAAAACCACGCTTGAGGATCTGGCGAAGCTGGCAGGCGTGTCGGTGGCCACCGTCTCGCGTGCGCTGAACGACCATCCCACCATCAGCACGCGCACCAAGCAGCGCATCTGGGCGCTGGCGCGTGAACATGATTACCCGTTCCGCCACTACATGCCGGCCAGTCCCATCGGGGCCGAGGGGTCGATCGTCATCGTCACCCCCTTCGTCCATGGCCGCGCCCTGCCCCTGTCGCACCCGTTCTTCCTGGAACTGCTGGCCAATATCGGAGAGGCGGCGCGGGCCCGCGACTGCGACTTCACCGTCAGCCATGTGGCCCCCGCCGGCTATGACGACCTTGTCGCCACCGTCACCACCAGCCGGGCCAGCGGCGTAATCTTCCTGGGTCAGGGCACGCTGCATGAGGCCTTCAACCGGCTGGCCGCCACGCCCGCCCGTTTCGCCGTCTGGGGTGCGCAACTGCCGGGGCAGGATTACTGCACCATCGGGTCGGACAATCTGCAAGGCGGTCGCCGTGCCACCCTGCATCTGGCCCGCTTGGGGCGCCAACGCATCCTGTTCATCGGCGGCAACGATCCCGAGGCGATGCAGCGCCGGCGTGGCTATTGGGATGCGCTGGCCGAAAGCAACCTGACCGCCGATCCCAAACTGAACATCGCGGCGGAGTTCGAGCTGGAATCGGCGGAGGCGGCCATCGGTCGCCTTCTGCGCAGCGGCGTGAAGTTCGACGGCATCGTCGCCGCATCGGACCTCATCGCGCTGGGCGCCATGCGTGCCCTGCGCCGGGCCGGCCTGTCGGTGCCGCGCGATGTCTCCGTCGTCGGCTATGACGACATGCTGCTGGCCCGCCTTTCCACCCCGGCGCTGACCACAGTGCGCCAGGACACGGCGGAGGCGGGGCGCAAGCTGGTCTCCCAGATCCTGGACCCGCTGACCGATCATCGACCAGAACAGCTGCCCACCGAACTGATCGTGCGGGAAAGCTGCGGGGCGTAACGCGGCCTCGTGCAACCAAATGAAACAGAAAACAAGGTGGTGTTTCACAACACCCTGCCCCCTGTCCGTACCCCTGGGGGGCACCGAACCGGTATGGGCGTGGCTATGGCGTTGAGGACGGCATCATAGCAGCGACAAGAGGATAAGTCAGCAATGGCGGCCTGTTCAGCGCCCGGGGGCGAACGCCGGCGAGCCCGTCCCCGCGACATAGAGTCTATAAGATATATTTGATTTGCATCTTTAAAGCCCGCCAGCCATCCTCCTTCCGTCACCCGGAACGAGGACCGATCATGGACGATCACGCTTTGGCCCAACTGGTGCGCGCCTTCTATACCAAGGTGCGCAGCGACCCGGAACTGGGCCCCTGGTTCAACAATGCCATCACCGACTGGGAGCATCATGAGGTGCTGCTGACCGAATTCTGGTCGTCGGTGATGCTGGGCAGCGGACAATACAAGGGCAATCCGATGGCGGCCCATCTGCGCCACCGCGCCGCCATGACCCAGGACCGGTTCGACCGCTGGCTGTCGCTGTGGCAGGAAACGGCGAAAGAAACGTTGACGGCAGAGGATGCGGCGGCGGTGCGCGCCACCGCCGGGCGCATTGCGCGCAGCCTGCAATTGGGCATGCAGTATATCGCCGCCTGATCGCGGACTTGACAGAGGCGGCGGCGTCGCCGGATAGCATATGAAAACAAGCCCTTGCCGACCGATCACCGGTGCTGGCGGGGCTGTCGGAGGATGCGACCGGAATGCCGTCACCCCATGCAATGTCCCGCCAGGACGTACGCACCCTGGCCCTGGCTTCCCTGGGTGGGGCGCTGGAATTCTATGATTTCATCATCTTCGTCTATTTCGCGACGGTCATCGGGCAACTGTTCTTTCCGCCCGAACTGCCGGACTGGATGAAGCAGCTTCAGACCTTTGGCGTTTTCGCCGCCGGGTATCTGGCCCGGCCCCTGGGCGGCATCATCATGGCGCATTTCGGCGACCGGATGGGCCGCAAGCGCATGTTCACCTTCTCCATCCTGATGATGGCGGTATCGACGCTGGGCATGGGCCTGTTGCCCACCTATGCCGATATCGGGCTGGCGGCGCCGGTTCTGCTGCTGCTGCTGCGCGTGTTCCAGGGGGCGGCCATCGGGGGTGAGGTGCCGGGCGCCTGGGTGTTCGTGGCCGAACATGTGCCGGCCCATAGGATCGGCCTTGCCTGCGGCACCGTCACCTGCGGCCTGACCCTGGGCATCCTGCTGGGATCGCTGGCGGCAACGGGCGTGAATACGCTGTTCACGCCGGAACAGGTGCTGGACGATGTCTGGCGCGGGCCGTTCCTGCTGGGCGGCGTGTTCGGCCTGATCTCCGTCTATCTGCGCCGCTGGCTGGCGGAGACGCCGGTTTTCCGCGCCATGCAGGAACGCAAGCAGCTGTCGCAGGAATTGCCGCTGCGGGTGGTGGCGCGCGACCATGGGCGCGGTGTGGCCATTTCCATGGCGCTGACGGGCCTGCTGTCGGCGGGGATCATCGTGCTGATCCTGATGATGCCGTCCATCCTGCAGAAATTCTACGGGTTCGGGGCGGCAGAATCACTGCGTGCCAATTCGGTGGCGACCCTGTTCCTGTCCGCGGGCTGTATCAGTGCGGGCCTGATCGTGGACCGGATCGGGGCGGCCCGCTTCTTCGCATGGTTCAGCCCCTTGCTGGGCCTGTCAGCCCTGCTGATGTTCGCCCTGCTGCGGGCCGATCCGTCCTGGCTGTTCCCCGCATCCGCCATGGTGGGCCTGTGCGTGGGCGTGATCGGGGCGGTGCCGCATGCCATGGTGCATGTCTTCCCCGGTTCCGTGCGGTTCAGCGGCCTGTCCACCTCCTACAATCTGGCCTATGCGGTGTTCGGCGGCCTGACGCCCATTGCCGTCACCATGATGTTGCAGGCAAGCCCCATGGCCCCGGCGCTCTATGTCCTGCTGTTCGGTGTGGTGGGCAGCATCACCGGTTTTGCCCTGAAGCGGGGGCCGCACCACACGGTGTGAACCCCCGTCACCTAGGCGTTCTTCTCCTTTGACCGGGAAATCGATGCGGCCAGGGCGTCCGCAACCCGCTGGACCACAGGCGCCCATTCACCGCGCCTCTCCTGTCGGAAAAGCCGCATGGACGGATACCAGAACGTATCCTCCCCCTTTTCAAGCCAGCGCCAGTCAGGAGAGAAGGGCAGCAAGGTGAAGGTGGGCCGCCCCAGCCCGCCGGCCAAATGCGCCGGCCCCGTACAGGAGGTGATGACTAGGTCAAGGTTGGCCATGATGGCGGCAGTATCGGCGAAATCCCCGATCTCCGGCCCCAGATCGACAAAATTCTGCGGCAAGGGTCCGGCGGTTTCCAGATCCTTGCGGCCCGGTCCCTTTTGCAGGCCAAAGAAGGATACGCCGGCCGTGTCCAGCAGCGGGCGCACCGCCGCCAGACCGGGGGAACGCAAACGGTCGGCCTTGAATTCCGGGTTGCCGGCCCAGACCATGCCCACCTTCAGCCCCTGGTATCGCGACAGTTTCTCGCCCCATTGCGCCTGCAGGTCCGGTTCCGCCGCCAGATAGGGGGCGGCGGGCACATTGTCGATACAGGCCCCCAACAGGTGCGGTAATGACAAAAGCGATACATGGGCATCGTGCGGCGGCAACGGCTGAAACCGCCCGATCACGGGGCCCAGGCCGGGAACGCCGCCCAGCAGGCGCACCAGCTGGCTGTTGCATTCCAGCACGACATTCACGCCGCGTTCGCGCAGCACCGGGACATAACGGACGAATTGCAGCGCATCGCCCACCCCCTGTTCGTCATGAACCAGCAAGGTGCGGCCCGCCATGTCCGACCCGTCCCAGGCGGGAGAGGTGAAATCCCGGCGGGGAGAGGGAAAATCCGGCATGCGCGAGCGCCATTCGTATTCCGCCAGCCCTTCTGGATACTTGCCCTGCATCAGCAGTCCCATGGCCAGCGACGTGTGGCCGGCGGCAAGGGCGGGATCGTGCCGTATGGCGGCCCTGGCGCTGCTGACCGATTGTTCGATCAGCATTTCCTCGCGATAGGCGACGGACAGGTTCAGGTGCGCCGTGGCGCTGTCTGGCTGCTTGGCGATGGCGCGGCGGAAACAGTCCATGGCCTCGGGGTAAAGGTCCTGATCCTGGAGAACGATCCCCAGATTACTGAGCAGGCCGGGATCGTCGGGCGCGAAGCCCAGCGCCGTGCGGTAGGCGACCGCCGCATCGGCCAGCCGGCCCAGCCGCCGCAAGGCCACGCCCATGTTGGTATAGGCATGGACGGATAGGGGCTGCATGGCCAGCAGCTCATACATCGCCTCGATGGCCGCTTCCGGCTTGTTATCCAGGATCAGCAGCCGGCCCAGCTGCAACCGCGCCTCCGCCGAATAGGGGCGCAGCGTGATCAGTTGCCGCTGCGCTGCCACCGCGTCGCCCAACCGCTGCATCTGATCCAGGATATTGACAAGGTTGACGAGACCGTCGGCGAAGTCAGGCGCCAGACGCACGGCCTGCAGGCAGGCGTTCAACGCATCGGGCAGCCGGTTCAGGCGGCGCAGCGCACTGGCCAGATTGGAATGGCGGACGGGATCATTCGGTACCGCCTTCACCGCCGCCTCCATGATCGGCGCCGCCGCAGCATATTCACCCCGTTGAAGATGCAACACGCCCAGCCGGTTCAAGGCATCGCCATGGCCGGGTGCGCGATCCAGGACCGACCGGTATGCGGTCTCCGCCTCCGCCAGACGACCGGCATCATGCAGGGCGATGGCGGCTTGAAGCTCGGCAATGGCGGTCGATGGCTGATGCTGCACATTCATCGGGATAATCTCTCCTTCCGCGCCGATTTTACCGATCCCATCCAGGCGCCGGTACCCTTATAGATATGCTTATCCGCATCGGTGTGGCCGATGCCATCGCAATCGTCGGAATGGGTTGATGGGTGAGGAGCGGGGTACGGGCCGGCGGGCGTTGATCACCGGCATCACCAGCCAGGACGGTGCCTATCTGGCATCGCTTCTGCTGGAGAAGGGGTATCGGGTGACCGGCACCCTGCGTCCCGGCGGCACGTCGCTGGCGCAGGCCTGGCGGCTGCGGGAGATGGGGTTGCTGGGCCGGGTGACGACGGTGACCGTCGATCTGACCGACGGGCGGGCGGTTTCCTGGCTTATGGATGATCATCTGCCAGACGAGATCTACCATCTCGCCGCGCACAGCTCCGTCCATTCATCCTTCCATATTCCGGCGGAAACCTTCGCCAGCAATGCTGTCGCCACCACCAACCTGCTGGAGACGGTCCGCACCCGCTGCCCGGATACACGCTTCTACCACGCCTCCACCTCTGAAATGTTCGGTGAGGCGCCGGAGGTGCCGCAGACGGAGACGACGCTGTTCCGGCCCCGCAGCCCCTATGCCGTGGCGAAGGTGGCGGCGCACCAGATGACGACGCTGTACCGCATCGCCTATGGCCTGTTCTGCGTCAACGGCATCCTGTTCAATCACGAATCGCCGCTGCGCGGCCCGGAATTCGTGACCGCCAAGATCGTGCGCAGCCTGACCCGCTGGCGGGCGGGGGAGCAGTCGTCACCCATGGCGCTGGGGCGGCTGGATGCGCGGCGCGACTGGGGCTTTGCCGGCGACTATGTGCAGGGCATGTGGTCGATGCTCCAGGCCGACCGGGCGGACGATTATCTTCTGTCCACGGGACGTACCTGGAGCGTGCGCGACTTCGTTTCGCTGACGGCGCAGACCCTGGATATCCGTCTGCACTGGCAGGGGACGGGGGCGGGGGAAACCGCCATCGATCTGGACAGCGGGCGCATCTGCGTCGCGGTCGATCCGGGCCTGTTCCGGCCGGCGGAGGTGGGTGAACTGCGCGGGGACAGCCGCAAGGCGCGTGAACGCCTGGGCTGGTCACCGACGGTCGAACTTCCCGCCGTCATCGCCATGATGGTGAAGGCTGAACAGGCCCGAAATACCGACCCCGTCAGGGAATGACGGTCACAGGCTCGCCATGGGCCGGGTCAGCCTTGACGACGCTGACCTTGCCGCTTTCGGGCACCGAAAGCTCATAGGTCACGCCGGCGGAAAGATAGGCGAAGCAGGCGGCATGCAGGGCACCATCCTGACCGTCCGCCGCCTGATGCTGCAACGGGCATTGCTGCCCGCCGATGGTCAGATCACGAAGCTTGCCGGTCTGTGCCTGGCCCAGCGTCAACTGGATGCGATGCACACCCTCCCTGCCGACGGTGAAGCTGCAACGCCCGGCGGCGGCCATCATGCAATCTTCCGCCTGTTCTTCGGCGGCGGCGTGGGCAGGTGCCACGGGGGCGAATGCCAGGAATGCCGCAGCCATCATCAGGCCCGCGGACCGGAGGAAGAGGAAAAGCATGGAAACCTCGTCACATACGCTAAACAACGCCCCGCCCCTGAATAGGGCATGAGCGAATGCATAATCAACCCCTGAATTGTAGCGTAAATACCATACTTCCACCGTATGCTTGGCAGGCTACCCCGTCCGGGTGGGGCAATGGTGGAAGGAAAGGCGTGACGGGCCGGGGCCGGCCATGCTTAAAGAGCCTGGAATATATCGGGAATAATATGATGCCGGCTGAAGAAGATATCGTTGAACGCCTGCGCCGCCGCGCGGCCCGCGCCCGCGACCGTTATCCGGATGAGGCCGATGATCCCGCGACCCTCGTGGGTGGGTTGATCCAGGATTACGAGGCCGCCGCCGATGAGCTTCAGCGCATGCGCGACGCGCTGAAAGACCTGTCACGGCAGGCACTGCGGGCCATGCTGGGCTGAAAAATCGATTTATTTCAGTGGCTTGTCGGCAATTTTCATTTTCTCGAACGAAGCATTTGCACCGACCGAACCGATGCGCTATGGTCCGCGCCGCTTGGGGTTGCTCCCCAATGCCGGCATGGACCCGTAGCTCAGCTGGATAGAGCGCTGCCCTCCGAAGGCAGAGGCCGATGGTTCGAATCCATTCGGGTCCGCCAATTTTTCCCAATGAAATCAAAGACTTAGCTGTGATGTACCGAGTAGTCCTTGGCGGATCACTGAACCAATCACTGAACCCCCTGGGGTGACGTGGCAGGATTCGCGCGGTCGGCCTGAGCCGGGGAAGCCAGCAGCGGTGTTGAAGACCTGGGCGGGGCGGGTCCTGGGAAAATTGATATGAGGGTGCTGGGCGGGGGAGCGTGTGACGGCTCTGCCGTCATGCGTCATGGGCGGCTGTATTTGGTGGGCATTTGGCCGGCTGTGGTGGGAGATGGCGCCGACACCAGCGCCTGGGCGGAATTGGGGGTGGGGTGGTAGCGATGTGGGTCGGTGGATGGGGCTGGCTTTAGGCCCTGCGGGCCTTTTTGGGGCAGGGAAGGAAAAGTCTGTCGGGATCCGCGGGGTTGGAACCCGGCGGGCAGACTTTGGGCCCTGCGGGCCTTTTCGGGACGTCTGGGGGCTGTCTGTGGGGGCCTCTGGCCCCCGAGGATCAGAAAAGTGACAAAAGTGATTTCTCAGTGAAGGCAAAGTGATAAATCATTATTTCTTGAAACCCGCAGAAAACCTAGGGCTTTTACCCAAAAGTGACAAAAGTGATGTCTTTTTGGGAAGTTACGCGTAAGGAAAAAATGTATATCCAATGGATATAAAATTAGGCTTTGATCATTACGCTATATATGTACAGGGAATTTTTCCGGAAAAAGCATCACTTTTGTCACTTTTGGATAGAAAACAAAGCAAAATCAATGCGTTAGACAAATCATGATTTATCACTTTGGCATCACTGAGGCATCACTTTTGATCACTGAAGTGATCCCAGGCCCACGCGGGGGGCCATAACGAGCCTCCAGGTTCCCCCTCAAAAGGCCCGTAGGGCCTACAGTCAGCCCACCAGTTCCCCACCCAGGACCCCGCCTGACTTTTCCTTCCCTGCCCTAAACAGGCCCGCAGGGCCTAAAGCCAGCCCTATCCGTCCACCCACATCACTCCCACCGCCCCATTCATTCCGCCCAGGCGCTGTTGCCGGTGCTCCCCCACGCGCGCCCCGCGCGCCCACATCCCACACACGTTGATCTTCAACGCCGACAAAAAAACTTACGTACACACAAAAAAGTCCTTGAATCTTTTTTATGTGTATATATATTATCCATACCTGAGAGTGATATCGAGAGCGTACTCCATGCCCCCCGCTGCCACAGGTCGACTGATCGTATACCCCCAGGGTCCATGGCAGACCTACGCTCCCGTTATCCCACCTGGGGCCGAGATCTTGGGTACTGTTCAATCTGACGCTCACGGCGTTGGAGCCCTCGTCCGCTTGCCGACCGGCGCGTATTGCCAGCTCAATGCTGAGCGGGTGATCCGACTGGATGGTCGTCGTGTTGCTTCAGCCCTCGGTGTGATGGGCCGCCCGACTGAGATGACCGCCGGTCGGCGCGTCCAGGTCTATCTCGATGCACCCAGCCTGGCCCGGGCGTTGGATCTGGGCGATGGCAATGCGAGCCTTGGCATTCGCAGGGCTTTGGCTCAGCCGCAAGATTGAGTTTTGCCGATTAACCACCGCCAATGCGGAGGACGTCACCATGTCGATGTCGTTGACCCCCCAAAAATCTGTGCTGGCCGAACTGGTCGCAGCCAATACCCGTCGACCCACTGACTGGCGGGCCGCGCGCGACGCCCGCCGCGCTGCATATCGCGAGCAGTTGACAGAGCGCGATCGCCGCCGCGCTGAGCGCGCCGCGGGCATCACAGACAGTGATGTCGATGTCGATGTCTTTTCGGTAGCGTTGGACGCTGCTATCGACGCAGAGGAGGGCTAATCATGGTTCTGCCCTTATGCTGGTCTCGTCCCGCTGGCGGCCCCGATGATGCACCCCTCACACCTCCGCCCCCGACCGCAGCCCCGCAGCCACCGGCTGAGTGGCAGACCGGCCAGCTGACTTTTTATGGCACCCACGATCACATAACAGGTGCCGTCTATCGCCGGAGCAAGCCATGGATATGGGAGTGCGATGGCAACCCTCCGGACCCTCTGCCGGCCACGATCGACCTGCGCCGCTGGTGCGAGACCCTACCGCTGATCCCCGGCAATGCCTGGTCCTCTGTCTACACCGCCCGATCGAGTGACGTAGTCATCGGCACGCAGATCATCCGCGATCTGGTTGAGGTCAGGCGCCTCTTCGGCGAAGCTGAGGGCCCCGGCCAGCGCGAGATGGAATGCCGGCTCGTCATAAGTTTGCTGGACCTTTATCTCCAGCACCCAGATCTGCGGCCATCAAAGGCCGATCGACAGCTCTATGCCCTTGCCAAAGCCCACGGGGTCGGCGTCAAAATTTCCGGTGCCTGGGATGGCATCCGCCGCACGCTGGATGTCGTTGGCCCTACCGATGTCGCCGTGGACTACGTCCTGTCTGATCTCGATCGCGACGACCGGCGAGCGCTGCGCGACTATTACCTCCCCCTCACGCATGCGCCAAAGGCCATTACCATGGCGCGCAGACTGACGCAGGAGCTGCTTGGCCGCCGCCTACTCCTCGATTTGGATGACGATGGTGAGCTTGTCCTGGTCAGCAAGGACGCAGGGACCGGTCCAGATCGGCCGACCCTGGACGCCAATCTGCACTTGCCACCCCACCATATCGAGGAGGTCCGGCATCTCGCCTGGCACCTCCAGGAAATGGCGCGTTTTTGCCGGACCGGAGCCCAAAGCGGGGACAGCACCGCGATGATCATTGCCGCCCAGATCGAGTCACACGCCCATAGGTTGTATCATAAGCACGCTGGAGTTGAGGATTTCTTGCTCGAAGCGGCAGGGTACGACCTGACCCCGATCGTCTGCCCCCGCTCGGGCTTCATGGTGGCGCCCGACTGGGCCCGCTGGTTTCTGACCCCACCTGATTTCCGGGCCGCGTGGGAGAGCTACGTCCCACACATGTTGCGCGAGCGCCTCCTCCAGCAGCGCATCACTCTCGCGGAGCTCCGCCAGGCGGGGTACGATGCCGTGCCATCGACGGACAAAGACCATCTGCACCTCCTCCAGATCGGGCCCGATCAACGGCCACAGCCGTCAGCTGATATCCTGGGTCGTGTGGCCTCATCGGTACATCTTCTGCGCCAGGAGCTCCACGCTGAGGCACCGGATATCGGCGTTCATGCCTGGGCCCAGGCAGAATGCGACGGCAAGCCGATCCTCATCCCCTCGCGTTACACCCCCATCTCTGCCATGGCCGAGCGCCGAGCGGATGCCTGGCGCGCCGAATACCACCACATCATCCCCAGCGCTCAGTCGCCTCAGGCAGACGCTGCCGATCCATCTGGTCTCTGACACGGCCCACGGGAGCTCATCATGAATATCCACAAGCGCAAGATACTTGGCTACCAGCCCATGGCGCCCGAGGACTACTCATCACCGATCTATCAGGTGCGCCAGCGATTTTTGACCCGTCGCGGCAAAGACAGGATGGAGCCGGGCGATGCCCTGGAGGCCGCCGGCCGAGACGTTATCCTCACCATCGACCAGGAAATCCGCACTTTGCAGTTTAAGCGCGATCTCGTGATCTCGGCCATGCGCTAACATGGGCTGACCGTTTCCTGCCACTTTTTGCGCCTCTCTCTGTTTGCGCTGTATGATATGGCGACCTACAGAGGGAGGCGTTTTCGTGTTAGCGGCGAAGTGGGATGTATCTAGGCTGGTGAGCCTGCTGCGCGGATCCGCGCAGGACATGCCCTTTGCCACCGCCCGCGCCCTGACCCGTACCGCCCAGGCCGTGCGGGACCATGTCACGACGATGCTCGATCAGCGCATCGATCGGCCTACGGCTTTCACGCGTCGGGCCTACCGGATCTCCGCCGCGCGAAAGACAGCGCTGGTCGCTCGTGTCTTCGCCGCGCCCATCCAGGCAGCCTATCTCTCGCGCCTGGAAGATGGCGGCGAGAAGGCCCAGCCGGGCCTCCTGGCCCCCGTCCGTGCAAAGACTGACGCCTCCGGCAATCTCGGCCGCAGATCTATTACGCGGGCCTCTCGGCTGCCGGGCGCCTTCGTAGGCTCACTGACCAACAAGGATGGCAACAGCCAGCCAGGTGTCTATCAAAGGTTGGTATCTGGCCGCCCTGCGAAGCCCGGCAGCAAGCGGAAGGGTCGACCTGGTGTAAGATTACTCATTGCCTTTATCAGTAAAAGAACTCACAAGCCCCAGTTAAACTTCAGAAAAGACGCAGTAGAGAAAGCCAATGAGATAATGCAAAGCGAACTTAGAAGGTCAATTGACAAAGTATTCAAGGATAGAAAATGAAGCACCAAGTATCGAATACTGCCGGGGACCCAGTAAAACAAGTAAAACGAGGGTAATTCTGGAACCCGGTTCCGGGTGCAGCTGCAATATTTTTCAGTCGGACACCACCCATGGTATCACACGGCCCCAGAGGACACAAGATATGCCCATCGAACGCCGCGGCCGAGGCCGCCCTCGCAAGAGTGCAGCGCCGCCAGGTCTGATCCTGGACCCTCTGGATGTCGCCGGCGGGCCCATCATCGACGCTGTTGCTGTCGAGATCGATGATGCAGCGATCGACGACAATATGGCTGCCGCCCTGGACATGCTGGACGATCTGGAGCAGCCCCAGGCTGCCCCCAGCCGTATCGTCAGCCTCAGCCAGCTGGCGACCCTGCTCGGCAAGAGCCGGAATATTGTGCGGCGCTGGATCAGTGAGGGGATGCCGGTCGTTCAGAAGCCTGATAACGCCATCGACGGGTCAGGCTGGCAGCTCGACATCGCAGCAGTCTTCTCCTGGCGCGAGGATCAGGCGCGTGCCGCCGGTGGGGGCGCCGACGGCGAGATCTCCAAAGACGAGGCCGCCAGGCGCAAGCTCGTCGCCGAGGCGGAGCTGGCCGAATTTAACCTCGGGCGCGTCCGACGCGAAACTTTATTGCTCGGCGATGTCGTGTCGGCGGTCACCGATGAATATGCGGACGTCCGGGCCCGTGTCCGCGCTTTGCCGGCCCGTCTGGCGTCGCGCCTCGCCGGTGCCGAGCAGGACGAGATTTTCCGGATCCTCCGCGCAGAGATCGATGAATGCCTGTCGGTCCTCTCTTACGACGCCCGTCTGGCCCGGTCCGCCGCTGCGCCGGCCGAACAGGATGACGCTGTCGCCGACGAGCCTGGCGAGGAGGAGGACTGATCATGGCGATCCGCAGCACGGCACCTGAGGCCATGGACGCTCTGCGTAGCATGATGCGGCTAGAGTCCCGTGCGGCTCTGATGCCGCCGCCATCCATGACGGTTGATGCATGGGCGGATACGTACCGGGTTTTGGGACCAGAGGGCAACGCTGTGCCCGGCCCCTGGCGGACCAGCACGCAGGAAGTCGCCCGCGGCCCGATGCGCGCAGTCACGGAGCCCGGTGTTCGGACGATTACAGTAAAAGCATGCACACAGATCCTCAAAACGTCGTTACTCGAGAATGTATTCGGGTATTTTGCGCACCTCGACCCATGTCCGATGCTGTATATTCAGCCCAAGGAAGACGCTGCTCTCAAGTTTTCCAAGAAAAAAATCTCGCCAATGATCCGCCATACCCCTGTATTACGTGACCTTGTCTCAGAGGCAAAGGGCCGCGATGGGGACAATACGCAGCTCTACAAAAAATTCCCCGGCGGTGATTTGACGATCTCATCCGCTGGATCGCCGACCAACCTGGCGATGATCTCCATCCGCGTCGTCGGCCTCGACGAAACCAACAAATATGTCGACACGCCAGAGGGAGATCCGATCTCGCTCGCCGAAGAGCGGATGTCCAGCTACACCGCAAATTCGCTCTCCATCCGCGTCTGTTCGCCGACCACAAAAGACGGACAGATCAGCGTCTCTTATGCTGACTCTGATCAGCGCCGGCCCTATGTGTCGTGCCCCCATTGTCAGCATGAGCAGGTCATGGTGTGGGGCCAGGTCCAGTGGGACAAGGACGATGACGGCAACCATAGCCCTGGCACCGCCCGCTATTACTGCGAGGCCTGCGGCGTTGGCTGGACCGATCGCGAGCGCACCCAGGCCATCCGCCAGACGCTCCAATGGCGCCAGACCCGCATTTTTAAGTGCTGCGGGGAGGAGCAGGATCCACAGCGCTTGCGCGTCTGGCGTTGGGCGCCCGAGCATCTCGTCGGGTATGCGGCATGCCGGCATTGCGGCAAGGAGAGGGTCAGCAATCGCCACGCCGGGTACTGGGCCAGTAAGCTATATTCTTGTACTCAGGCCCTATCTGACATCGTCTACAAATGGCTGGACGCGCAGAATGACATCGAGAAACTCCGCTTCTTCATCAACACGCAGCTGGCAGAAGATTACGAAGAACGCGGGGCTAAGATCGACGAGACAGAGCTGATGTCTCGCCGCGAAAACTACGCCTCTATCATCCCTGATGATGGCGCCGTCCTGGTCGCCTCAGTCGATACTCAAGACAATCGTCTCGAGGTCTTGATCTTGTCCTATGGCATGGATGAGGCATCGTCCATCGTTGATCACATCGTCCTGCCCGGTGATCCGGGGCAGGGGGCGGTCTGGGATGAGCTGGACGAGCTGTTGTTGTGCCGCTGGCGCCGGCATGATGGGCGTGAGTTTTCGATCCAGGCTGCCTGTATCGACGCTGGCGGACACCATTCTCAGCGCGTATACGATTTTTGTCAGGCTCGCGTTCGCCGGCGCATCTGGGCCATCCGCGGCGCCGCCGAGCGCAACGGCGCGAGGAATCCGGTCTGGCCAAAGAAAGTCTCAAACAATAAAGCCGGCAAGCTTTTCTATTATGTCGGAACAAATGCCGCCAAAGATCAGCTACATGCGCGGCTGAAGATCACCACGCCGGGACCCGGTTACATCCGTTTCGGGAGCAACCTGGATCGCGAGTTCTTCGATCAACTAACCGCAGAGAAGCTGGTTACGCGCTACGAGCGTGGTGAATACCGGCGTTACTGGGTTAACCCGGAAAAGAAGCGCAACGAAGCCTGGGATCTCATGGTCTATGCCTATGCGGCACTGTGCGGCCTCAAAGCCAGCGGTCTGCAGCTCAACGCCGTCGTAGCCAGATCCGCGCCGTCGCTCCAGCCCCCACCCGCCGGGCCGCAAAAATTTGCTGCCGCCGCTCCCGCAGAGGTACAATCTCATGGTGCTCCTCCAAGCACGCGCAATCTCGACCCCGGTGCTGCTGCTACTAGCCGAGATCGAGATCATGCCCCGGTGGGGGAACGCGACGCGGACCCGTGTCCTCCTCAGCGTCCCAGTCCCCCACCGGCGCGTGCGCAGAAGCCCAAGCGCCGCACATTCGTGATGGGATACCGCTGATTTTTTGCGTCGAGGATGTAGGATATGTCTACCGCAGTCGATCGGCGTATTACCGATCTGACCCGCCAGCGCGCCGAGATCGAGGGCATGCTGCTCAAGGGCGCCACCGAGATCGCCTACGGCGATCAGCGCGTCCGCATCGACACTGCTGATCAGCTACGCGCTCGCCTGGCTTATGTCGATGCCCAGATCCGCGCCCTGACCGACCCCCGTCGCGCGGTCAAAACCCGCCGCATCGTCGTCTCGACGTCCAAAGGACTCTGATATGCCAATCCCGAAGCCGAGAATCCGCGTCCGGGCCGGCAGCACATCGGTGAAAGCCCAGGTGTCCGGAGCTGAATATGAGGCCGCGTCCGGCATCGGACGGGCGGCCAACTGGTCCGCGCCAACCACAGGTCCCAATGCATCTCTGGTCAACAATCTGGCCACGCTGCGCGCCAGGTCCCGCCAGGCTGTCCGCTCAGACGGCTGGGCGGCTGACATTGTCAGCAAGTTTTCGCGGGACGTCGTTGGCACCGGCATCAAGCCGCTCCTCCAGCTGCCCGAGCACCCCGAATTTAAGAGACAGATCCAGCGCCTCTGGGCCCGCTGGTGCCGTCAGTGTGATGCGTTCGGCCGTCTGGATCTGTATGGCATGCAGTCCTTGGTCGCAGGGGCCACCGCTGCGGCCGGTGAATCATTCATTCGCTTCCGACCGCGCCGGGCCGAAGACGGCCTGGCCGTGCCGCTACAGCTCGAAGTAATTGAAGCCGAGCAGGTCCCGCTGGCATATCCCATCGTCCCCACTGTACCTGGCAATCGCCTGATGGCTGGTATCGAGCGCGATGCCATCGGTCGCCGCGTCTACATCCATTTTCTGCGCCGCCATCCCGGCGAGACGGGGATGGGCGTCTGGGACTCTGATGCAGGCTCGACCATCGAAACCGTTCCGGTGCCGGCCGACAGTGTTTGCCATGTCGCCCTCAACCCGAATTTCCGGGCGGGGCTTGAGCGCGGCGAGCCGCTGCTGACCCGCGCGCTGGTCAAGCTGCGCGAGCTGGATGCGTATGATGATGCTGAGCTCGTCCGCAAGAAAATCTCCGCCAACATCGTCGGCTGGATCACCCGCTCGCCCATGGCCGAGGACGGCGCCTCTATCCTCGGTGAGGAGGAGGTCGATGATGCCGGCGTTGGCTCGCTGACCCTGCAGCCCGGCACCTGGCAAGTCCTGGAGCCCGGGGAAAAACCAGAGCTGACCCAGCCATCCGAGGTCGGCGGCACGTACGACCCGTTCTTGACGTGGCAATTCCGCTGGATCTGCGCCAGCGTCGGCATGCCATACGAGGTCCTGGTCGGGCCCACCGCTGGCCTGTCCGACCGCACCCTCCGCCAGATCCTGATCGAATATCGCCGTGGGCTGGAGGCCTACCAGCATACTCTCATGGTCCAGCAGATGTGCGTCCCGATCTGGGAACGCTGGATCGACACCGCGATCCTGGCCGGTGCCATCACATTGCCTGCTGGCGTTGAGGTTGAGGACCTTTACGATGTGCGCTGGACCCCGCCGTCCTGGGGTTATTTGCAGCCTGTCCAGGAGGTCCAGGCAAACGAGCTGGCCGTGCGCAATGGCTTCAAGAGCCGCAGCGAGGTGGTTTCCGAAGCGGGCTATGACAGCGAGGATGTCGACAGTGAGCATCAGCGCGATAACGACCGGGCTGCGCGGATGGGGCTGCGCTATGCCTCATCCACCGCCGCTCCGCCTGCTTCCGGCCCGCCGACCAGAGCCCAGGCCCGCCGGTAAGCTGGCGGCCCGGGCGTGAATTTGCGCGCCATCGCCCCAGCATGTAAAATGTCGAGAAAGTCGATCTCTACCGATAGCGAGTGCAGACAATGAGCCAGATGGCCCGCGAAAAACTGACGCTGCGCGCCACGGGCCAGACGGTCCCGGCGCTGCGCCCATCTCTGACCACAGCCCTGACCACCGGCTCCGGCGCTGCCGTGCATTCGCCGGTCGTTGGTGAGCTGACGTCCGTGGTGCGTGTCGCGACGACGACCCTGGCTCGGGTCGCTATCGGCCCCAATGCCGACGCGACCACCGGCGATCTGATCCTGCCTGCTGGCGCAATCGAGTATTTCCGCGTCCAGCCGGGCGACCGCGTGTCCATCCTGTCGCCGTCCGGCGCGGGCCTCGCCACCGTCACGGAGTGCTAATCATGGCCACCGCTCCCAAGAAAAACTCCTGGTACCGCATCGGCGGCCTGGTCACGCCGTCCGAAGGCGAAAGCTCGGTCGAAATTACGATTTACGATGAGATCGGCTACTGGGGCATCAATGCCAGCAGCTTCATCCGCGACTTGCGCAGCATCGGCGCCGTGGACCGGATCGACCTGCGCATCAACTCGCCGGGCGGCGACGTTTTCGACGGCGCCGCGATTTACAATCTCTTGCTTGCCCATCCTGCCCGCGTCGTCGTGCATATCGACGGCCTGGCCGCATCGATGGCCAGCGTCGTGGCCATGGCCGGCGACGAGATCAATATCGGCAGCAACGCCTTCGTCATGATCCACAATCCCTGGTCCGTGAGCGTCGGTGATGCTGACGAAATGCGGTCGATGGCGGATCTGCTGGACCAGATCGGCCAGACGATTGTCACAGCCTACGAGCGTAAGACCGGCCTGGGCCGGGACGAGCTGACGGCGATGATGAATGCTGAGACGTGGATGGCAGGCGACGAGGCCGTGGCGAAGGGCTTCGCGGATCACGTCACCGATGCTGTGAAGCTGTCCGCCAGCGCCAACTTCCGCCGGCTTGGCACCTTCGGTCGCTTGCCGGAAAACCTGAAGGCCCTAGCCGACCCCGAAGGCTGGGCCGAAGCCAATGAACCCGTCGATTTGGGAGCTGCCACGACCGTTGAGGCGGATGAGGCACCCAACGCGGATGCTCAGCCCCAGGAAAACCGCACTCAGAACAGCGGTGTAGACTCTCCTGGTGCAGAAGATCCACAGCCGACCATCCCGCCGGCGGATGCAGCGCCACCCGCTGATGTTGATCCAGCAGCCGCCGCTGCGGCGCAGGCCGCGGAAATCGCGCGAATATGCGCCGAGGGTGGTATCGCCAGCCGCGCCAGCGAACTGATCGCTCGCCGCGCCACCGTTGAGGAGGTCCGGGATATCGTGCAGTTCGCAGGCGCCGCAAAGGGCCTGGTCGATCGCGCCCGTAAAATCGGCGCTTCGCTCACCCCGGCAGCAGAGGCTGAGATGACCAGCGGCTCGCTCACCGTAGAGCAGGTACGGGCCAGGCTCTTCGATCTGATGGTTGCCGGGGATGCCCGCCTCCAGATCGATCCGGCGCTCAGCCCAGCCGGCGCGTTGGGCTCTATCATCTCACCGCGCAACACCCCGATGATCGACGCGGCGGACGCAATGGACCGGTTCGCCGGCCGGGTCAGGTAGAGGGGGCGCGCACGTCGGAGACGGAGCAAGAGCGAACAATGATAGTAAGGGAGCCGGTCGCTGCTTACATCAATGCAGATATTGCAATTGTCTGAGACGCTGGTATAATTAACTCGACCCGTATGTGTGGACTGAATAGGCCGTGCGCCTATCTGGGAAGCCATTCGAAGCTCAAATTGGTTGCTTGCGACCAAGGCGAGCGTGTTCATCGCGGTTAGATTTTGAACTCCACCCTGCAGGGTGCCTTCAGAATGGCCGTGCTGATCCGTAGGTACGAAGGACTAATGGTCGCAAATACGCGCATTGTCCGTGGTCGAAAAGCAAGAAGATTATCGCCATCGGTGAGCCTTATGCTCACCGATGGCTCAAAACTTCAGATGATGTAATCATTCGGACATATGTTTACGTGGCTCTTTTTTGATGCTGTCGGCGTGTCGTGACAGTTTGGATAACTGTCGGCGAGCTGGTTTACCGGCAAGCAGTCATAATGGAGATCATGAGAGTAGCTTCCACCTAAACGGCTACGCGCAGCCAATAAGCATGATGGATGGTGGTCTCCACCGGCTTCATGGCGGAAATAACCGTGGCGGTTACGCCCTGGACTCCGAAAATATAGACGCCCATCTGAGAAACAAGTATCTCGTTGTCCCGGCGGTGGGATCCGTGGATGATGCTGACTGAACTGGTTTGCTTCCGCTTTCATTAATTCAGTAACGTTGTCATGGGTGCCAAGTTGATTATATAGACGGGTTATCATTTCATAATGGTGACGTGATTTGAAGTTTTTGTATGGCAGAAGATATGGCGTAGTATTGCGGATGTGGGTAAACTCGCTAATAACTTTCGCACGCGCTCGCAACTCCTGTGCTTCGTCCGCCAGATACTTCCCATATTCCCTACGTGCTGCTTTGGATATTTGAGTGCCTGCAACACCATTAACAAATGGATTGATTGGGCGAACCAATGCAAATGGTCGAAAGGCATCTACGAATGCTGTAGTTGTTTGATCACCATAATTGACATACGCTATAGTAATCGAGACCATGGTAGTTTCTGGCAGCTCCAAGATTTTGTCTCGCATTTGTTCTTGATATTTCAATGCGTGATTTTTGGAGTAGCCTGGCAGCTTAACCGGAAAGGCAAACAGCTTCCCCGATGGAGCAATGCGTTCTTTACTTTCTGCCGTTAAAGCATCGAATCCGTCAACACTAAGGCCTGCGATGACAATGTATGTAACCATTTTAGATAGTTATCCGCGCGGTGTGCGAAGGAGTACTGAAACAACATCAAGTGAAAGTTTGGTTGACTGTAACTGTCGATGATCGAGAGCTGTTATCATTGCCTCCAGCAACGAGCCTTTCGGTGGAAGTACTTGATTACGCTTGCCCACCCTGAATCTTTCCTCAGGTAGACCGGTTTCGGCCAACCAGGTCGCGATGCTGGCCTTGATCTTTTCATTGCGATGCTCGGCGTTAATCGCAACGACGAGGTCTGTTGAAATAGTGAGCGCCCCTGCAGGAACATCAGCTTTAGGTGCATCATAAAATGTCAAATCGTCAGGATTGAGAATGCGTACCTCATTCTTGGGCGGTACGGAGAATGCAGCCCAGAAGCGATAATGAAAACGCGGATTCTGTTCTCTATCAGGGCCCTGCAATTGTGCGAAACCCTCTGGATTATCAGCTGCGTCAATCACGGCAGTAACGTTACGGTGAGCTCCCAAACGTATTAGCGTGACTCGATCCGAGAGGTGCGTCTGGATGAAGTCATTAAGGCCTTTATGCGTTAAGTTCTTCAATGTCTTCAGATCACTCCCTAACTCTATACCAAGCGCACTTACAAGATAGGGACTGGGATCACCTTTATGAGCTTTGGTCAGGGTAATAATCTTTTCAGCGATACGATTTATCTCGCTTGAGGAGTCTTGGATGCTCAAAATTGTTCTCCTGGCACATGACTTCTAGTCTTAGTTGAGTGGAGGATGCCATTGTAAAGGGCTATGGTAACGATTTTTGATCCCAGCAGCGTTCCAATGGATTTTTGAAACGCCTATAATCGTAACAACATTTTGTTCCGAAGTTCAAGGCAGACGATCGACATCTGTCCATTTAACGAAGGGGTGGCGAGGGCCGATTTGATGCCGGCTGAGGGCCCGAGTTGGGTCGAAGGCGGAAGTGTGGGTCGGTTAAGCGGTCGGGCTTTAGGCGTCCGTCAAGCCTAGGTTTTCGCGGCCGCTATGTCTTATCACCTATCTCAGCACAGAAATTTGCGCTGCCTGCTGCGCCCCATGTAGGATATCGGTAACGACGTCTATCGCCTGATCCTCATCTGGCGCTATCATGTGGAGTATCGCAGCATGCCCGTCCTTTCCGAAGGCCTGTATCCCGGCGAGTACCTGATCTCCGAGGTCGGCGCCATCTCGCGTGATCGTGTCACCATATCCGGCCTGACCGGCGGCGCAACCTATGCCCCCGGTACGGTCCTGGCCCAGGTAGAGTCCGGCGGCACGGCTGGCACCTGGACGCAGTATGATCCGTCCACGGCCGCGATCGATGTGCCCGGCGCGATCCTTTATGCCGCGGCTGGCAACGGCCCGGCGGTGGTGACGGCTCGGCTCTCCGAGGTCCGCGCGTCGGATCTGGTCTGGCACGCCGGCGTGGATGCCGGCGAGAAGGCCGCCGCCCTGGCCATCCTTAACAGCACGAAACAGATCGTCGCCCGCTAAGCATCGACATCAACAGATTGTCGAAAATCACGACCAACAGCCTACGAGGATACGACAAATGTCGATGATCAATCCCTTCACCGGCGATGCTTTCTCGACCACGAGCCTGACTGCCGCCGTCAACAAGCGCCCGTATGTGCCCAGCAAGCTGCGCACGATGGGCCTGTTTGCGCCCAAGTCCGTCGCCACGACCTCCGTGGTGGTCGAGGAAAAGAACGGACAGCTGGGTCTGATCCAGACCGGAATCCGCGGCGAGCGTGCGCCCACCAAGGGCAACAGCAAGCGCAAGGCTCGCTCGTTCATCGTGCCGCACTTGAAGCAGGAACGCATCGTGCGCGCCGACGAGGTCCAGGGTGTCCGCCAGTTCGGCAGTGAGAACAGCCTGGAGACTGTCCAATCCGTGATCAACGGCAAGATGGACGAGGCGCTGAGCGATCTGGACGCCACCACGGAACATCACATGCTGGGCGCCGTCAGCGGCCTGCTGCTGGATGCTGATGGGTCGGTAATCTACAATCTTTTCAACGAGTTCCAGGTCACGCAGCACACCGAGGTTGACTTCAATCTCGATGCCGCTGCCGCTGGCATCAGGTCGAACACCGCTGCCATCCGCCGCCTGATGAAGAGCGAGCTGGGTGTCCAGGGCAGCCTGCCATTCAACATCGAAGCCTTCTGCGACGCCGATTTCTTCGATGCGCTGATCAACCACCACGAGGTCAAAGCCGCCTACGACCGCTATCAGGAAGGCGCCGCCCTGCGTGAAGATTTCACCCACGGCGTTTTCCCCTATGCCGGCGTGCTGTGGCACGACTACCAGGGCATGGATGACGGCTCCAGCGGCATCGGAGACCAGAAGGTCCAGTTCTTCCCGTCGGGCATCCCTGACCTGTTCACCGTTACCTTCGCCCCGGCGGACTACCTCGAGACGGCCAACACCCTGGGCCTGCCGCGCTACGCCGCCATGCCGCCCGAGCTGCAGACCATCCGGTCAGCGACCCTGGAAGTGCAGTCCAACCCGCTCTGCCTCTGCACGCGTCCCCGCGTGCTGATCAAGGGCAAGCGGACCTAATCCCCGGTCCACCCCCTTCATCGCCGTTCCGGCCCAAACCCCCGGCGGGCCATGCCTGTCGGGGGTTTTGTGCATCCAGCTCATACTACAGTAGGACCGTCCGATGATCCTCCGACCAGGCACACTATTCGCGCTCCGGGCAATCGCCGACGGGGCCACCCCGCCGGATCCGGATCCCGTTGCGGCCATCCTGCTGGAAACCGGCGAACTGATCCTTTTGGAGAATGGCCAGGCCATCGTCCTGGAGATCTCCGATCCGGCCGATCCGCCGCCTGTTGAGGACTCGATCCTGACTGAAACCGACCTGCCGTTCCTGACCGAGGCCGGCGTAACCATCATACTGGAGTGACCAATCATGAGTCAGAAGATTTCCGAAATGACCGCTGGATCGGCAATCGGTGGAAAGGAGATGCTGCCGGCCGTTCAGGGGGGAGCCAATGTGCGGACCAACCCCGATGCCGTACTGGCAGCATATAAGGTTCTGCGCCCGGTCTTGCGCATCGCATTCTTGCAGTTCGAGCAGCCCGGTGTTGCCCCTCTCGGCGCGGCCACGGCTGGCGATCGCTATGCTGTTGGCTTCGTCGGGACGCCGGCCGGTGCCTGGGGCTCGATCCCTGGCGTCGCGGTCGGCGATGTCATCCAGTATACCGGCTCGGCTTGGGTCATCGACTGGGACGCCAGCGCCGCGCCTGCTGCTGGGGCAGGATACATCGTGCAGGTGGCAGCCTCTGGAGCGCAGGCAGCCGGCGGCTGGAATGCTTTCAGCGGCACCAGCTGGCAGCCGATCGCCGTGACGCCAGCGAGCTACACGGCCAATGCGTCAGGCTCTGACGCAGTGAGTGCGGCTATGCACGGATCCAATGGGCTGCCATCGGCCGTGATCATCAGCTCGTCTGCGACCGGGCAGGGTGTCCGTGCGTCGGCTGCCATCGGCCCAACGACCTACCTCAATACCTCCGCCAATCAGGTGGAGCTTTACCCGACCAATCCCACTGACCAGTTTATCGGCCTCTCTCAGGGGCAGTCGGTGCAGATCCCGGCTGGCGGCTGGCGGACAATCACTACCGTCTTCCGTCAGGATATCGGTCGCAACATTCACTTAACTATCGCGCAGTCTTCATAAAAAAATAAAGCAAGACAAGAAGTATCATTTCACTTCTTGTCTTGCAAATGGACATTCTTCTAAAGCATCGGATGCAATAATTTTGCAGTGGTGCGTATAGTTTCCACTGTATACATCACCCAGTGTTGGCCACACTGTATAAACTCTCCATAAATAATGCGTAAAGTCGTTTGTCATTTCTTCAGGTGGATCCATGGCGCAGAATACCAGCCACTCCCTGCCGCTCTGTGATGTATCTACGCCGTAAATCGTGGCGCACTCACGGACGCCTCTTGAATACAACACTCTACGTATTGCTGTGTATGTGCTTCCAGCAATTTTCTCTATAGGCCTATTACTGATCTCAATTACGTCCTCATCGAATCGCCTTTTCATCTCTCCGTTATCACCGCACCCTGGCAACGTGGAGGCGGCTACGAATGACAGCGGCAGGAGCAACAACAATGATCTGATTTTCTTCATAGAATTTTCCAGCTACAAGACCAGGAAGCAGCAAAGGGTTGATTTACGCCGTGGGGGTAGTATAGAAAATACACTGAGCGGCTAACCGGTTACGACGAATTCTGAACCGAGCGGTTCATTATCTCGTGCCGTTCGAATACAGCCACAGATCCAAGAGCTTAGCTGGGAACCACTCCATAGCGATAAGCTGCCCAGAAGAAATGGTTAGGACAGAACTATACGATGCGGCAACCGGGTAAATTTCGTTGTCAAGCCTCGACAGCTCCGACCTGAAGGCCCTGACATACGCGCTGTAATCACCATCAGGAGATGCATGTCCGAGTTCGCGCAAGTAAACCCTGGCCCGCCTATCATATATCACTCCGATATCTGGACGTCCGCACCAAATAAATTTTGAGCAAGCACTGATCGGACGATCAGGTTTTCCTGCAGCATTGCGCTTCACCAGCCCAGGGACCGCGCATAGTCTGTCAGCCATAACCTCGACCCGATCGACGAGATTATGGCAGTCTATACCATCTAGTGCTTCCTTGAGGGGCAGCACGACAGGTTCGAAATCAAACGATCGAACATTGGAGCGCCGCGGAAACTGCCGGGAAATGATGAAACTGGCGGCGATATCATCAAGCAAAGTTGGGGTAATATAAGCCATACTCTCGATGAAGCGCTTTTCAACGCCTACCCATCGTCCCCGCAGGTAATTTTCGGCGCATTGCTGGAAACTGACTGATGGCATTACATTCCTCATTCTAATGTTGAGTAAGGCAGAATGGCACGGTCAGGACCGCTGCCGAAACGGAAATGATGCTCCAGTTCGATCGAAAATTGATCATGTTGAGAAAGTCGCATTAAGCCGCGGCCTCGCGAAGAGCTGCTTCGTAACGAGAAACCTCCGTTTTTGCGTCTGGCGCTGATACAGCGAGCATTGCCAATTGCCAGCCATCAGCGGTCACCTTCAGCTTGTCATCGACTGGGACCGGTTCCGTACGTCGACCACGATCTGACGGACTAACGCCCTCAGTATCTCCTCCAATCAGGTTGAGTTTTATCCGGCATCTCCGACCGGCGCATGACCACAGTGGCCTGCCGCCAGGACATCTTCTACAATATTCGCGTAACCATCGCACAGTAAAATATTGAATTGATTGCGCTCAGATGAATGGCCGTGACCATCTATGATCACGGCCATTCATATTTGAATATGCAATGCCGTTATGGCCAGCTCGTCACGACTTGTACTTCCAAACAGACAGGAACTGCGACGGAGCTGAAGCCAGGATGTCAGACCAGACTTTCTCATCTTGGTGCTGAGGTCTAATATAGTGGACCAGATGCATCATATTAATATGCTTGTTCAATGAGCTGTCATCGATTGACGCGCTCGGCGCTACGGTCTTGATAAGCTCCTTGCAATATTCTGATATAAAGCTCTTATCGCTGGCGATGCGTAACACGTCCAGAAGAATAGAAGCGCCATAGTTGATTCTCCATATTTCTCCAAACCTTCCATCATCATTTGGCATACAGACAACACATTTCATGGAAAGACCAATAATATCCAAGCATTGCTTTATGTCGATTGCGGGTGGATGAGGTATCTCTTCTGTCTCTGGATCCAAGTCAATTCCTCTGGGGTCATAGACCAAAGCTGAAAAGTGCTTGTTCCAATTCCCATAGCAAACGTCAATAACCGCCTCAAGCAGATCTGAAATAGTCATTCTCTCTATTAAATTCGAGAAAAGAGCTGCAATAGCAGATGGCCCAAGCTCACAGTTTCTCTGGAGATAGCCGGAGTTTACATTGGCTATTGGCTTTCGTCCCCCGTCACGGAGAAAGGCTTCCCTTAATACGCCGTCAGCCATCTTCTCTAGGGTTGAGCTAAAATACCTATCCATTTCACTCGAGATTAAGGGCGCCCCAAACTTGTTATGACCCTTGCCATTGGACCGGGCGACATCCTTTAGCCAGAGGCCATACGATTGCTTGCTGTCTAATCGAGCGAAGCTGCCGCAGAACTCCTGTAGTTCAGACTTGATTGTTCCAAACTTCTCAGTGCAAATTGGCAAAAGCAGGTCGACGACTTCTGAACGGAAATCTATCAACTCATGCGTATATTCCTCAACGGGTTGGCCAAAATCATCCAGCATCTCCTCTTCGTATTCCACAATTACTTTTCTTGTTTTGAATTTATGTACATTGGAGGTCAATACGTTATCTGCTGTCGCAACAAGATCGAGGATTGAGCTGATGGACTGCCGGAGTGAGCGATCCGCAGCGCTGATTGGCTCGATCACACCGTCCCCGACCCGCAAGAGTAGCTCAGCTGTAGCGACAGAAGCCTGCGCCTCGCCGGCTACGGTCGCTTGACGCCCAAGGTAAACCGCAGCAATGCCAAGCACCAATGTTGCCGGTACGCCCAGTATAAGCGAGAATCTGTCGCTCACAAATGACCACTTGTCTTGCGCTGTGCTGATTCCTGCGTCAAAAATATAACTGATGAAAACCACAATAGCAAAAAACATCAAGATGGAGACTAACCAGAAGACACCAGGATAACTAATCACCTTGCTGATTCTTTTAATCGACATTCTATGTTCCTCTACTGCTGTTGTAGGATGGTGTTTGCGGGCTAAGTTTTGTGCCGATAGCAGTTACATAGCTGAACTTCACATAGATTACTAATCATTAATCTACGAGAAACAATCCATGTGAACTTTACTCTAATGAACTCAAAACTTCATATTTATAATTTTGTCCGCCCGAGGTGGAGGGACTGATTGTCTTGCAAACTTTATTATTTCCAACGCTAGTTATATTTTCAACGCAAACCATTTCCATTTCATTGTTGCTAAAATCTACGGTTTTTGGCCATCGAGCGAATGCTGCAAAATGAGAATCCATTTCAGCTTTCGATCTAAATGAGCGACTTTCAGAAAACTTAATCATAACTTGATCTTTCGGAGAGTGATTGGAGAAATTAAACAGCAATCCGTATCCATCTAAGCCTTGGGGTGCAGCCATTAATGTAATCGTTTTATCATCAGTAATTTTGAGTCTGCAATCATTCATAATTTTGCAAATTTGCATCATCTTTGCTTCAATTTGCATTCTGTTAGAGCCTTTCGTAAACAAAACCTCTGTGCCTATTGCTTCAACAGATTTCTCAAGTGGATCCAAAAACTTTTGCTCGACAGAAACAGCCGGAACAGCAGGGTTGAGCCCCATCGTCATTTTGCAAACTTTCATGTAAATGCTGTTTGTATTAGGACTGATACGGCAAATTGAGTAAATGTTGGGGTAGTAAGTCATCCAACTTCCTGATCCCGTTATGGAATTCAATACTCGATTGAAATGATTTTCGGAGGAACTTGGATCCACAAATGACGAAAGCAGATCCATCGAGGAAGCTCTGTTTTCGCTAAACTTAATGGTCAGTAGCGCTGATTTTTCCCCTATAGATCCCCTTGGACTTAACGTTGTATAAATCCCCATTCCAATTCTCTTGGATTTTATACAATCAGCACATGATGACAGGAAACTCTCTGCTTTTTCCTCTTCCATACCCAAATATAATTTACTAAGGACATCAAATTTTTGTGTAGTTGTTTGGTCTTTTATTTTTAATGTATCCTTATTTCCGATAGTTGTACTCGCTTTAGCTTCGAAGAAAATACCCATTGATGATAACGAAGAAATAATAAATAGTGCGATAAAAAATATACTCAGATCGGCACCTTTTGAATAAGTCTTATTAAAATCATACTTACTTGATGGCATGTAATTCTGGGGGAGATTGGACTTGCACAACATTTCAAGCTCCATTTTTTACGTCATTGTAGGCTCTAGGAGAGCGCCCAACCAATCCGCATGGGCTTTAACACAAAGCAGCGGAAGTGATCAACATAATGGGCACTATTGTGGAACACGTAAGGTGTAATCTCAAGGCAATTACGCTAGGTTTGACACTTGCGGCGCACGGTCGTCCGTATCAGCTGGGGCTGTTCAGCCGCCCTCTCTATGGCCATCCTCCACCAATTTGCGCCTACTTCCCGCACCATGATAATGTCGGCCTCATGATATCGACATGCTCGCTGGGGCAGTCAGACAGACTTATCGGTGCAAAGATGGATGAAATCAACCTGCTCTTGAAAATCGTCGGTGCCGCCCTGTCAACAGCCGGCATTGCCTGGGGTGTCTATTCTTTCTTGTCCAAGAGGATCGACAAAACCCGCGTCGAAATTGTCTCGCGCATCGATCGCGACAGGGACGAAATATTCAGCCGCCTCGACGATATCCGCGACGACTACCTGCGACGCGCCGAATATGTCGCTGACCGCGAGCGCATGGAAACCCGAATCTCTGATCTCGGCGCTGAACTCCGTGCCGGTTTCGGCGGTTTGACCCAGCGCATCGACAGCGTCCTCGCCGCCCTGGCGTCCCGCGGTCCTGGCGGCGGTCCGTCCCCCCGGATGTGAGGAGCCGTAATATGGTCGCGTCGATCTTTGCAGGGCTCTCCTCCCTCATGACATCCACATTCAGCGATCCGGCCCTCTGGACCTACCGCGCTGCGCCGTCCGACCCCGGCATCCAGGTCCGGGTCATCTACCGTGAGCGGGGGACGACAATTGTCGCCGGTACCGAGGGGGCCGAGTACGAGACGACTGTACCGACCGCAGCCCTCGAGATGTCCGCAGTCCCCGGCCTGCGCAACGGTCACCGGCTGACATCCCCCGACGGCACGACATACATGATCCGATCCAGCGATCCAGATGGATCCGGCCTGATCGTCTGCGCCCTATCCCGGGCCTAAAATTTGCCCCGAGATCCACCGCTACGCTACTCTGATGTCAGAAATAGCGACCGCCGGTGATCGACAGATGCCACATATCCGCCTACAGGTACGGGACGCCATCGTGTCCATCCTGCGTGCTGGTCTGCCGGCGCTGTCAGTGCATGTCCACCGCGTTGACGCATTCGAAAACGCCGATCTGCCGGCCGTCGTCGTCTATCTCACCGGTGAGCGCGTCGCCCAGCAAATCGAGCGGATGCAGCAGCCGCGCCCGCAGCGCCGGGACATCGATCTCCAGATCGTCGTCTTCGGCGCCGGCGAGGCTGGTCTCGATGCTATCCATGGGATCTGCGAGACAATCGAGCGCAAGATTTTCGCTGATTACAGTTTGGGCGGCCTGTCGATCAATACCCGCCTGACCAGCGTCGATATTCAGGCGACACCCGGCGGCGACAAGACGCTGCACACTGTTGCGATGACATGGTCTGTCCTTGTTGAAACCCGCGAGGGCGACCCCGATACCACTATTGTCTGATGGAGTCCTACCATGACCGCCGTTTTCTCGCCGCTGAGTTCTGATCTCTACTCGATCCCGAAGGGTCAGATCCTGTTCCGAAAGGCCGGGGCGAAGTCCTTTGCGCTGCTGGGTGACGCCGACAATTTCTCGCTCGAGGTCGCTGTCGAGCGCGATGAGCGTTACTCCAATGAGTATGGCACTCGCACGCTGGTGGACACGATCATCACCCAGACCTCGGCTACCGTCAGCATGACGCTGCTCCAGATGTCTGGCCTGATCCGCGCCCTGTCCGTCCTGGGCGAAGACAGCACGATGACGCAGACCGCCACCACGGCCCAGACGATCGATATCACTGGCGTCAAAGCCGGCGGCATCGTCAAGACCCCGCACCTGGCCATTTCCAATGTGGTGATCACCGGCATGGATGCGGGCGATGATTACCGCGTCAATGGCCCGACCGGCACGATTGAGTTTCTGATTGATGTCCCCGGCGGGACGACATCGGCGACCTATGATGCCGCGGCTGTGACGAGCGGGCACCAGTCTGGCGTGGCCAGCGGCACCGGGCTGCGCGGGACACTGATGTTCGTCGGCACCAACAGCAAGGGCCCCAAGGCGCTGTTGATGCTGCACGACGTGCAGCTGACGCCCGCCGGCGCCCGCGCGTTCTTGTCCGATACCGACCGCTCCTCGATCGAGCTCACCGGCACTGCATTTCCCATCGCGGGTCAGCCTGCCGGCTTTGCCATCGGCTACGAACAGACCATCGCTTAAGCCTTTCCCAGCGTGGCCCCGGCCCTGGCGCCGGGGTCATCACCCTGCCTGCCAGCAGCAAGAGGACACCATCAAATGGCAACCATCTTCGACATTATGCCGCGCAAGTCTCATGTCATCGTGGAGACGGGATCCGGTGAGACCCTGCGGGTCGAGGTGCGGGCACTGTCCACCGGTGCCGTCGCCGACCTTTTCGCGCGCTACCCGGATCTGTTGAAAATCGTCGAGGACCTGGTCGTCCGCGGCACCGAAGACGCCGCAATCGACTGGTCCACTGTCCTGCGCAGCGCTCCCGCGGCTGTTGCCTCGGTCGTCGCGGCTGGCACATCCGACGCCGCCGGCCGCCCGGCCGCCGAAGCTGCGGCCCTGGAACTGGATCCCGATATCGCCCTGCAGCTGGCCCAGGAGATCATCAGGATCTCTTTCTCAAATTTTCTCCAGCGGATGGGGGGAATGGGCGGCGCCCTGTCCGCCAACGCCGCAATCGCCAACGCCGGCGGCTGACAGAGACCCTGCTGGACGCCGTGACGATCGTCCGAGCGGCGTCCGGTGATGATCTGGATACCGTCCTGTCCTACTCGCCCAGACAGCTCATGGCGCTGGCCGAAGCCGCAGCGGCCAACAAAAACAAAGATTGCCAGGCGCAGATCATCGGTATCCGCATCGCAATGCACGCTGACGGCAAGGAATTCGAAAAAGCTGTCAAGCAACTGGAAGAGTAACCGCCATGACTGAGACCGCAGGACTTGAGATTCAACTCTCCGCTACGGGGGCGGAAGCCGTCCGCCGCGCTCTGACGGGCGTCGCGGCCTCTCTGCGCGGCCTCGGTCGATCGGTCTCAGCACCGCTGGAATCCGCCCGCCAGTCAGCCGATCGCACGACAGCCGCTCTGCGCACGCTGGCCGGCGCCGCGCGGGCTATCGGTGGGCGGGCAATCTCCATCGGCACCACCGGCGTGACGACGGGCCTGGTCAGCGTGACGGCGGCGGCGGCTGCAACCAGCGTCGCTCTCTCGGCCGCCCGCGACGATATCCTGGCGGTCGAGCGGGCAAGCCGAGGCGCCGGCTTCAACTCCGCCGAAAGCTTCCAGAGATTTGCTTTCGCCGCACGTTTGTCTGGTGTCGAGCTCGAGGATGTGCGGGGCGCGATCGCCGGATTGCAGGATGCGCTTGTCGAAGCATCGCGCAATGCGGAGTCTGATCAGGCTCTGTCCTTCAGAACCCTGGGCGTCTCAGTCCTCGACGCTGCCGGCAAGCTGCGGTCAGCAGAAGATGTGATCCTGGATGTCGCCGACAGCCTCTCACGCCTCGAAAATGGCCCCCGCCGAACCTTTCTTTTGCAGCGGATCACAGGCGAGGATGATGCCGCCAAACTGATTCCGCTGCTGGAGCGCGGCAGCAAAGCGATCCGAGAGATCGGGGCTGAGGCTGATGGTCTGGGCGTCGTGTTCGATCGTGGCCAGGTCAAGGCGGCCGAGGAGTTCGATCGCGGTCTGTTCCGGATCGGTGCTGTGCTGCGCGGTGTCCGCGCCCGGCTGCTGGAGTTGACGACGGTACGCTTCGGATCGTGGCTCAACACCATTGCCGATATCGCGGTCCGCAACCGTGATGCCATCGACGCGTTCCTGGTCCGCGGTGTTGATGCTGCAGCGCTGCTGTTTGCCGATTTGACCAGGATCGCCCAGGGACAGCGGGCGCTGCACTTCAGCTGGATCAACGATACGATCGCTGAATACAACCGCTTCCGGGATTTTCTCGCTGTCGTCGGACAGGATATCACGGCCGCCCTTTCCGGGCGGCGTGATGACATCGCCGACCAACGCATCCGTGCCGTCTACGACATCGCTGTTGATACCGCGGTCGCTGCGCGTCTGCTGGCATCTACACTGAGCCGCGTGGCGACCACTGCGGCCAAAATCGGCGCCGATCTTTCGGCTGTTTTTGCATTCATCGACCGCCAGTTTGGCTCAATCCTGGGTGCTGCCGCTGATTTCGGCCGTCTGATCGCGCGTGCCCTGGGGCTTGAAAACAACACCCAGCTGCTGGCACTGGTGGCCATATTGAAACTGGTGTCCGCTGCGATCCTCAGTACAGTCGGTATTGCCCTGCGGGTGCTGGCGCCCGTCGGTGCGCTCATCGCCTCTATCGGCGGGTCTGCGCAAGCGGTGCTGGCACCACTCACCCGTCTGATCGCCAGCATCGGCGGCATCGGTCGGGTCATCGGGATCGCTGCGGCGGCCCTGGCCGGCGTTGTGGGTTGGCCAGTGACCGTTGCGGTGGCGATCGGTGCGGGCCTGGCCGTCATTTCGACGTTCTGGGATGAGATCAGATCTGGGGCTGACAGTCTCTACGTATCATTGGTGGCTGGCATCAACGGATTTTTCCGCAACGCCCAGGCGGCTTTCGCGGGCCTGGGGGATATCGATTTCCGCGCACTCTTCCGCGGATTCTTCGACACGATCGGGGAAATGTATGTCGAGATCCAGCGGTTCATCGTCGAGGGGGGTGTGAAGGCATTCGCGTCCTTGTCGTCCGAGGCGGCTGTTATCTGGCGCAATCTTGTGCAGCTGCTGGTCTACGATCTGGACTGGCAGGCGATCGGCGACACGATCCTCGCGGTGCTGCGCATCACGGCGGATGCCATCCTGGCCCTGATGATCGAGACCAGCGCGGCCATCCTGCGTGCGATCCAGTTCATCTTGATTGACCCGCTGGCGTTCCTGCTGCGCGCGGCCTGGGATGGACTGGTCGCTGGCTTCGACTTGGCAGCGGCGGCGATCGCCACGCGATTTGACGCGCTGGTCAGCAGGCTAAAGGCGGCGGCAGCCTCTGTCGCTGCGGCACTGGGGATCGGCGGCGATGATCAGCAGACGCAGGCCACGCAGACCGGGTCGGCCATCGTCTCGCGCGCGGTTGGGGGTTATGTGTCCGGTCCTGGCTCCGGCACCTCAGATAGCATCCTGGCGCGGTTGAGTAATGGCGAGTATGTCTTGCCGGCACGGATCGTACGACAGCTCGGCATGCCGTTCCTGGAGGCGCTGCGCCGCCGCGGGCTGGACGCGCTATCGATGCTCCAGGGTTTTGCCGACGGAGGGCTGGTGGCGGCCGGGCCGCGGCTGGCGATGCCGCAGCAGATGTCTGCCAGCAGCAGCGGCGGGCGGCCCTTCGTGCTGCAGCTGCCCGGCGGCGAGAGCTTCGCGGGGAGGATGCAGCAAGATGTGGCACAGCAGCTGGGATCGACGCTGCGGCGGTCTTATGCAGCCAGGGTGGGCAAACTGCCACGGTGGGCCGGCTGATCGCTGGCCGGGTGTGAAAGGCTGGATCGGGCGTGAAGCAACGCGGCAGGGTTTGCCGCGTTGCTGCTTTGGAGATGGTGCCGACACCAGCGCCTGGGCGGAATGGGGCGGTGGGGTTTTGGATGCGGGACGGGTGAGGGGCTGACTGACGCCGGCTGCGCCGGCGCGTTTGAAGGGCAGGGAAGAGAAAGTCTGTCGGGGTCCGGGGGTGGAACCCGGCGGGCAGACTTTGGGCCCTGCGGGCCTCTTTGCGGCGTCTGGGGGTTGTCTGTTGGGGCCTCTGGCCCCCGGAGGATCACAAAAGTGAAGTAAGTGATGCCTCAGTGAAGGCAAAGTGATAAACCATTATTCTCTGAAACCCGCAGAAAACCTAGGGTTTTTATCTATAAGTGAAAAAAGTGATGCCTTTTTGAGAAAGTTACACGTAAGAAAAAAAGTATATCCAATGGATATAAAATTGGGCTCTCATCATCACGTTATATGTAAAGGGACTTTTCTCCGGAAAGAGCATCACTTTTTTCACTCTTCGATATAAAACACAGCAAAAACAAAGCGTTAGATATATCATGATCGATCACTTTGGCATTCACTGAGTGATCACTGAAGTGATTTCGGGCCCCCGCGGGGGGCCATAGCGAGCCTTCTGGTTCCCAAAAAAGGGACTATCGGGAATTCCGTGCTCGGCTGGGCGGTTTGAAATCAGGCGTTCATCGCCTTTGTGAACCTGTCGCCGAACAGGACTGCCATCTGAGCCTTGGCCGCCGTCCATTCACGTGCGGGCATTTTCCACTCTTTCTCGGCCCTGTTCAAGACCAGGAACAGCAGTTTCAGCGCGGCTTCGTCATTGGGGAAATGGCCCTTGGCGCGGACGGCGCGGCGTAGCTTTGAATTCAGGGCCTCGATGGTATTTGTTGTGTAGAGTATGCGCCTGACGTCGCGCGGAAAGGCAAAGAACGGGATGACTTCCTGCCAGGCCCGGCGCCAAGCCTTGCCGATGGCCTCATATTTCTGCCCCCAGGGGCCTTGTTCGAATGCGGTCAGGGCCTTCTCCGCCTCCGTGTCATCCAAGGCGTCGTAAACCTGTTTGAGTGCGGCGGCGACCGGCTTGCGGTCCTTCCAGGAGGCGAATTCCATGCTGTGGCGCAGGAGATGGACGATGCAGGTTTGCACGCTCGTTTCCGGAAACGCGGCGGCGATGGCTTCCGGAAAGCCCTTCAGCCCATCGACCACGGCCAGCAGGATGTCCTCCACCCCGCGGTTCTTCAGCTCGTTCAGGACCCGCAGCCAGAATTTCGCCCCCTCATTCTGCTCGATCCACAGGCCCAGCACCTCCTTGGTGCCATCCACCCGCACACCGATGGCGATATGGATCGCCTTGTTCCTCACGAGGCTCTCGTCCCGGATCTTGACCCGCAGCGCGTCCAGGAAAACCAGCGGATAGACGGCTTCAAGTGGTCTGGTCTGCCAGGCCGCCACCTCTTCCAGCACCGCGTCCGTCACCGCCGAGATCAGGTCCGCCGACACCTCGATCCCGTACAGCTCCCGCAGATGCCCGGTGATCTCCCGCGTCGACATGCCCCGCGCATACATCGAGATGATCTTCTCGTCGAACCCGGGGAACCGACGCTGGTACTTGCCGATCAGCTGCGGATCAAAGGTCGAGGCCCGGTCACGCGGGATCGACAGTTCCACCGACCCCGTATCCGTCAGCACCGTCTTGCGGCCATAGCCGTTGCGCCGGTTGCCGCTCTCGTCGCCGGCAAGATGGTGATCCATCTCCGCCTTCAATACACGCTCCGCCAGCGCCTTCTTCAGCTGATCAAGCAGGCCGTTCTGGTCAAAGGCCGCCTTCGCGTCACCGCCGGCCAGCAGCTGGTCCAGAAGCGCATCGGGGATAATCGGGTCCTTGCGTCGTGCCATCGTGAAGCTCCTTTCGCATCACTATGGCCCAGCCGAGCACGGAATTCCCGATAGTCCCCCAAAAAAGGCCCGTAGGGCCTTACCGGTCTACCCCACTGGTTCCCAATCCAGGACCCCGACAGACTTTCTCTTCCCTGCCCCCCACGCGGCGGCGCAGCCGCCGTAAGCCAGCCCCATCCCTCCACCTACATCACTCCCACCGCTCCATTTCATTCCGCCCAGGCGCAGTTGCCGGCGCTGTCTTCCCCGACGCTCCCCGCGCGCCCACCCGTCCCATCCCACATCACCGACCCCAATTTTTGCCCCCACCACCGCCGCCTGATACACTCCGCATGCTATCGAATCTGTCTACCGATAGCGTCCGACATCGTCTGTGAGTTTCGCCCCCATGCCAACTCTGCCCGAGACAGACCTATTCATCTCCGGCGTCGCGATCCCGACCGGCGCTGGTCGGAATATCACGCAGACGCTGGAGCTGATCGACAACGGCGATATTCGGCGCACGATCAATGGCGCAGCCGTCGATCTGACCCGTGCCGCCTCGCGCAAATACCGGTCCGATATCCGGGCCACTGGCGTCAGCACTCCAGCCCTGGCCGGCATCGTCCGTGGGTCAGCCGTCACCGTCCACTGCATCCAGCGCCTGCGTGTCCCCGCCAGCGGCACGTCCGTCACCCTGCCGCGCACGCCCGTATCAGGCTCCGTCCGGGGCTACCAGGCCGACGGTACGCGCGCCACCCTGTCGAGCCTGATCGATCGCGTCGCGACCTTCTCAGCCCCGATTGTATACGCCGAATTCCGGCCGATCCTGACCATGCTCGTCGCCGATCTCTCCTACGACACCGACGAATATGCCGCGTCCGAGGGCTGGTCTCTGTCCCTGGAGGAGGCCTGATCGATCATGTCTGACATCCTCGGCACCATCTATTTTGCCTGGGTCGATGATGGGGAGGCTTATTCCCCATCCACGCACCGCCGCGAAGATGAGCAGGTCTTCAATCTCAAGATCTCAGAATCCGAGGGCGAATTTCCACGCGCAGAAGTCGAGATCCGGTCCACGGGCGCCAAGCTGCTCGCCGCCGGCCGCAAGCGCCGGGCCTACATCTCCGCTGATTTTCTGGACGGCGCCGGCGCCGTGACCGCGACCCGTCTGCTCTTTGCGGGCCGATTGACCGGTATACCTATCGCGCTGGCCGGCGCCACCCAGACCCTGGAGCTGCTCGCCCAGCCATCTGGATGGCAGGACATCCTGCGCAGCCAGCTCGCCGCCCTCAAGACTGGCGATCAGTGGGAGCCGCTGCTGGTATCACCCGACCGCGCCGACGAACTGGACGAGGTCCTGGCTGCTCGACCGGTCCTCCCTCACTGGGATCGCCGCACTGGCGCGCTGTCGATGTCGCCGATCGCCGACGGTCCGCCGCTGGCGATATCTGCCCCGCTGCCGACCGACATCACGGGCCATGACGCGGACTCCCTGTCCATCTCGCTGGCCGAGGCCCCGATCCGCCGGATCCGCTACATCGTCCGTGCCGCCTGGCTTCAATCCAGCGCCGTGACATTCGACGCCGCCGACTATGTCGCTGACGCGCTCGAGCCCGAACCTGGCCCCCATATCCGCACACGCTTTGCCACGCTGACGCCCGACGCGCTGGAGTCTGTCTGGTCATCGCCCGGCATCGACGCCAGCAGCGGATACGAGGTGATCGATGCGCGCTTACAAGAGGTCGCCCGCTCCCAGGTTAGTGTGCCGGTCACGGTGGCAACGAGGCCTACCGGCGACCCCGTGTTTGACGCGGTCCCGACGAATGCCCGGCAGGTAACATTCGACCGCGTCACCTATATCGGACGCATGGTTGTTCGCGCGACCTATGAGCAGTCGCGCGAAGAGACGCTGGAGCTGGCCTATGAGTCCGACGCCCAAGACGTGCTGGACGCGGGTGAAGAGGTGGAAACGCTGGACCTGCAGGACCTGTCTTTGACCCTGGGCGCCTATGCGACTGATCTATATACCCTGGGCCCATCGATCTCTGGAGGCGTGCAGTACAGCGTGTCGGAGAGCCGATACATCGTCCCGCAGGCATCCGCCCTCTATGCGCAGTCCGGTTCCGGTTGGACATGGTCGGCCCTGGGGGATCGCATTGTCCGACATGTCACGCAGCGGGCCGTCGCCCGCCTGCTGCGCTCAGCCCGCGCGCTCGAGATCTCCTGCGTCGTGCCCCTGGCCCCCTACTGGGATATCAGCTGCGCCCAGGCGCTGACGATTATCGACGAGAGGTTGCCGGGCGGGCGGGTTTACGGAAAGATTATTTCGTATGAGATGATCGTAGAGCCAGACGGCTGTTATACGCGTCTGACGATCGGTGCCATCATTGGCCGTGGCCGTGGCCGCACCACGCCGGGAGCGACGGCCAGTGTCTCGATGGGGTCATATCGAGATATCGCGGGCGGGGTCGATGCCCTGTCCGTGGGCCTGCCTCCCTTTCCGACGGCGGGCTTTGCGCCCCCATCGGTCCCGGTTGATGCTGGCCAGCTGCGGGCGGACCCTCCTGGATATCTTATTCAGTCGATCGTGCCCGAAAACACGATCTCAATTCAGACCGCCGCAATCACCGGCGCAGCTGACCCACAGGCAGCACTGAGGGATAAGCCTGCCGGGCTCTATGTGACCTTCCGATTGCTGGAGGGTCTGGAAACGCTCACCGCGTCGGCAACCACAGCATCTAGTCCAATCCTTGTCCCACTGCCACGATATATTGATCTGGAGGGCTGACCATGACAGCACTCGATCCCGTTCTGCGGGCGCCACAACTGCCGCCAGGAGAGCGCCGGCCGCAGATCCGTGACACGGCGGGCCTGAGGACCGGATCCACGCGGACCCGCAATCAGACGTCGCCGACCACGGTCGAGGCGGGCGGCTTCGTATCCCACGATGACCGCAAGCACACCATCATCAAAGCTTTTGACGCGCTCAACGTCGGGGAGCTGGAGCAATCACTTTCCGGCGCGTCGGTGACAATCGATCCTGCCCTGGGCGGTGTGGTTGCCTGGTCTGTACCGGGCTCATCCGCATCCGTAACCTGGGTGCCACGGGCACCGGTGCCGGCCGAGCAGGTCTATGGCGGCACCGCGCGCAAGCGCTCGCATATCATCATCCTGCTGATCACCTGGGCGTCCAGCGGGCCGCGGACGGTGTCGATCCCCGGTCAGTGGGATGGCGGGTCTCAACCCGACTGGTCTACCACATCTGGTAGTACAGATCGGGTGGTCGCACAATATAGTGAGACAAGCGGCGTCTACTATCTCCAGCTGACAGGGTCCTTCGAGCCATGATCGTCACCAAGAAGGCCCTCGGCGGATCGCGGCCGGTCGGTGTCGTGCCCTGGCGCCTGCCATGGGCGCCGTCAGTCCGCGGGTATGCACAGATCCAGCCGCCGTCCGGCCCACCTCTGCGCACAATCGACGGCGTGGGGTATTATGAGATCGACTTCAAGCTTATCCGCAATGCGCGTCCGCCCGCACAAGATCTGGTGTCTGTTGACCTTGATCGCACCATGAATAGTGTCTTCGAGGTCAGCGGCGGCTCGCTGGTGCCTGCAACGCGGGTCCTACGCATCGTCGGGGGTGGGACCCGGCCCGATGGCCGCCCGATGGCTATCGCGCTCTATATCAGTGCAGTGACCGGGGTCAACACCGCGGCTTTGCTGATCCGTGACGCTGTGGCGCCGACGAATTGGATTGTTGAAAAAATATTCGATACATTCGTTGGCCGCGCGACTGGTTGGATCAACGATTTCGTACTGGGTTTTATTGCTGATACAAGCGGACCGCGCTGGGTTATTTTCACCTCGACCTTTAGTTATCTAGGTGCTTACTATCTGACATGGACATCGCCGACAACGGCTACGAACGCAAAAGTGCTGGGTACAGCGCCCGGCTACACAGGCCTGACCGCGACTGATACATCCCGACCGATATCTCTGCCGACGATCTGGCTGCCGGAGACAGGCCTCGCATGTGAGCTCGAGACGCGTTTGACTGGCAATGGCAGGGCCGGTGCATTCGGCGGACCTATCTCCATTCCGCCGATTGTCGAGAGCGTCCGCCTGCGACCGGTGGCAGGCGAAATCGGCACCGAATACCCGTCGGTCCGTGACGACTTTCCGCTGTCGCAGCTGATTTTTCAGCCGACGTCGCTGTCGTACGATCCCGGTGACCCGAATTTCAATCTGACTTTGCGCTATGAGATCATCCCGCGGTCCGAAGGTGATAATCCGGCGGTAGTCAACAAGCGGACATTTTCCGTCGTTGACCTTGTCCTACCCGATCCTGTGATCGGTGGCACGGGCCGAAAAGAAATCGTCATAAGTAAAGCAAACCGCACGGATACACGCACCGGATTCCTTTCCTGGTGGGAATATTATGGATATGGCCAGGATGTTTACGCTTTTACGCAGGTCGTGCCGGTTTCTCTGGGTCCTGGTCCTGGCGGTGTGACCGAATGGCGCTATCTCGGCGCGGGCGAGACGATTGATCTCTGGCGGCGCTGGCAGATCAAACGGGTGATCGGCCCAATGATGCTGCCCCCTACAGCTGCTGAACTGGCTGGCCTGACGCTTGATCTCGCCGGTCAGCCGCAAAAACTGCCGGCTGGCAATGTCATCCCATACTCAGCCCAGGGTGAGGCGCTCTACATCATCATCTCTGAGGGGCAGGGGCACGAGCCGGGGGATGGGTCGCAGGAGATCCGACACGACACGACGCGCAATTATTTCATCGGCGTGGAAACGCCGCAGCAGCCCGGTTACATCCAGGTGCTGATCGATGGGCCCTATGATCTGGACGAGATCCAGCGCCTGGATGGACCGCGCTATAAGATCGGCTACACCAGCGGCTCCTACTCTGCCTGGAACCCTATCGCGGAGCCGTCTCCACCGGCCTATCACGGCGTCGATCGACGCCCCGTGCGCAATGCCGGATTTTACGTCGATCCTGTGGACGGACGCATCGTGCATGCGATTTTGACCTGTGACGCGACACCGAGCGAGACGTCAGAAATTGCATCGCGATCGCTGGTCCACAATCACAGCATATTCGACGCCGTGGGTTTCCGCGAGGTGCCATAGTCCGCAGGAATCCTCAAAAATTTGCACTCTGCTCGCTTTGATCTGTAGGATTTTGAGGTCGCAGCAGATCGTGAGAGCCGCAATATGCCTCCCAAATTTTCCCGGCCGGATATCACCCGCGATGTTGCGGCCGCCCTGGTCGCTGAGCATGGCAACATCGGGCGCGCCGCCGCCGCCGCCGGCATGGACCGGGTTACCTTCGGCAGGCGCTTGCGGCAGACTGCACCTGAGGTGCCCCCCGAAAAGCCGGCTCCGATCCAGCTGGACGCATCGCCGGCCAGCCGCAAAATCGTTGCGCTCGAGGACGAGGTCTCACGCCTGCGACGCGAGCTGCGGGCTGCCCATCGACATGGCCTGACCGAAGATCGGGTGCTGGAGGTGATCGGTGCCGCCGGCGCGGCGGAACTGCCCGTCCCGACCTGGACGCGACAGGCCCCGACAGCGGTCAAGACGTCCGGCATCCCGGTGGCCATGTGGTCTGACTGGCACTTGGGCGAGACCGTCGATCGCAAGCAGATGGACGGCTACAACGCATTTGATCTCTCGATCGGCCGTCAGCGTCTGCGCAACCTCGTCACGCGGACCATCGATTTTTGCTACGAGCATATCGCCAGCCCAGCCTACGACGGGATCGTGGTGTGCCTCGGCGGCGACATGGTTTCCGGCGACATCCACGAGGAGCTCGCGCTGTCCAACGAGCTCACGCTGATGGAGACCGTGCTCACGCTGTCAGGCGAAATCACTGCCGCCCTGCGCGAAATCCAAAAGGCATTTGGCCGCGTCCATGTAGTCTGCGTAACTGGTAATCATGGCCGGACCACCCACAAAACATACGCAAAGAAGCGCAACGCGACCAATGCTGACTGGCTCGCGTATCAAATCGCCAAGCGTGAATTGTCTAGTGTTACGGAAATCACTTGGCAAATTGCCGAAAGCAACGACGCGCTATTTAGCGTCTACAGCAAAAAGTACATGCTGACCCACGGGGACAGTCTGGGGGTCAAGGGAGGCGATGGTATTATTGGTGCCGCCGGCCCGATCATCCGCGGCTGCAAAAGGCTCAAAGCCGCCTATGCGGCCAGCGGCTGCCATATCGACCATGTGCTGCTGGGTCATTTCCACCAGTACATGACGCTGCCAGGGATCACGGTGAACGACTGCCTCAAGGGCTATGACGAGTGGGCTAGATCGATGCGGTTCGAACCGCACCCTCCCGGCCAGGCCCTGCATCTCGACCATCCACGCTGGGGCACCACGATCCAGACCCAGATTTTTGTGGACGCGCCCCATGGCGGGACAGTCCACGCCGGCGCCCATCAGCCGTCTTGGCTGGCCGCTTGATATTTCGGAGGACATGATGACTGAGACCCCAAAAAAAGTCAGCGCATCGGCCGGCAAAGCGCCGCTCCAGCTTCTCCCGCCGGCCGCCCTGATGGCCGAGGCGCGGGCCTTCGCGCATGGCGCCACCAAATATGGCCGCTGGGATTGGCGCCGATCGGATCTGATTGGGTCCGTCTATTACGGCGCAGTGCTGCGCCACCTGGCAGCCTGGTATGCCGGCGAGGATGTTGACCCGGAGAGCGGTGTATCCCATCTGGCGCACGCCCGTGCGGGACTGGCCATCATGCTGGACGCCATCGACACCGGGCGCTGGACCGACGATCGGCCGCCCGCGGCTTAGGCGGCTTAAATTCTGAGCCAGAAGCACTTGCCAGCCCTCGATCGGCTTGCTGCGACTGAATACAACAGCGCGCAGGCCAATAACGCGATCGGCAGGAAATAAATGGGGATCTGTTCCATGCCAGCAACAAGGCTGGCATAGCATCCCATGGCAAGGCCAGATGGGTTGAGCTGGATCTTGAGCGCCCCGCAGGAGCAAGAGCAGGCCGAGATCTCAACGGCCGCACCGCAGTAGCGGCAGGTCGTGGTCTTGGCGGCGGTGGCGGTGCTGGTCGGCGCTACATCCGTGGCGGCGACCGGCAGGTTGATCGTATCCCCAATTTAGTTGCCCCTCCTCTGGGCGATTATTTGCGCTGCTGCTGCGTGATGTCCTAAGCTGTCGTTAATAGTGGTCACTGTCAATCGCTATTTTCGCAGGAATGTCTCCATGAGCACCGTCATCACCCAAGCCGTCATCGACGCGGCCATCGCGATCGCCATCCCGATGATCAAGGGATACGAGGGCTGGCATGATGGAGACACGCGCACGCCGCACAGCGACCCGATCCTGTGTCCGACCGGCTATGTGACGGTCGGTTGGGGCAGGGTCCTGCTGGATCCGGATACGGGCAAGCAGCTCAAGGGTAAGGCCGGGCTGGCGCGGGCACAGTCCCTGTGGCCCAATGGCTTTTCTCGCGCTCAGTGCGATGCGATGCTGGACGAGGACGTCCGGTTTTTCGCAGACGGCGTGGTCGCGAAACTGCGGGCGCCTGCCAGTGCCCAACAGTTGGCTGCGCTGATCTCCCTCGCATACAATATCGGCCTCGGCAAAAAAAGATTTGGCGGTTCAACGGTCTTGCGCCGCCATAACGCCGGCGATGATGTCGCCGCGGCCCGCGCTTTCAACCTTTGGACAAAGGGCACGGTCGACGGTAAACGCATCGATCTGCCCGGACTTGTGGCCCGTCGGGCGCAGGAGTCCGCCCTCTATCTCGAGGGGACTGAAAAGATCGCCCCTGCCGCCATGGCCGAGGCCAAACCCCTGGCCGCCAGCCGCACCATCGGCGGATCGGCGACGGTGATCGCCGCGACGGCCGGCTCCGTTATCGTCGAAGCCCAGGATACCATCCGACCGGTGCATGAAGGTCTGGCCAGCCTCGGCATCGACAGCGCCATACTCAAATATGTGCTGGCCGCCCTGATCATCGCCGGTGCGGCCCTGGCCATCTATGCCCGGATCCGCGATCGCATGGAGGGTCGCGCATGACAGCCCTCATCGCACGTATCCTGTCATACTGGCAGGTCTGGGCAGTGCTGGTGGCTGCCGCTGCCGTGGTCGCACACCTGCTGATCGTGGGCGCCTTGCGTGCTGATCTGCGATCGGCCCAGGCTGCCACCGAGGAGATCCGGCTCGCGCTGACCACACAGACCGCCGCGATCCATCAGATGCGCGCCGATGCCGACAGGCGAGCGGCTCGGGCTGCCGAGCGGGCCCTGCGCGAGATAAAGCGGCCCCCGCAGCCGCCCCCGCAGACCGTCGATGACCTCAACCGTTGGATGGGGGCGCAAGATGGGCGGCTTTAAGCTATTGATGCTGATTGTTTTTGCCTTAATGTTTATGCCCGGCTGCACATCAGCGCCGCCGCCGCCGACCCTTGTCCCGGTCGCTGTGCAGGCCGATCCGCCACCTGAGCTGCTGGAGCCGATCTTGCCACCATCAGCGGTATTCATCGCGCCGGGAGACCCGACGGCTGTGGCCTGCATCGGCCCTGCCGGACGCGATGCGATTGTCCGTTATGTCGATGATCTGCGCACTCGTGTGCGGGCTTGGTCGGCCTGGGCCTTGACGCCGGCGACCGACTGACTCATATAGGGTCCATGACCACGCACACCCAGCTCATACGCATACCTGTGGATTGCCGGACCGATTTCTCGGATTGCATATCTATGGGATGCGCATGCCATGCTGGATCAGGACATTTTTTCTGTCGCCCGTCTGCCCTCGAGTGATGACAAGGTAGACCTTGCCGAGGCCGGTCACACGCTCTGCAGCCTAATTGGCTGGGCCGAAGGACAGCTCCGCAAAGACATTTTCGGTGCCGAAACCACGCTGGCCCTACGCCGAGGCTCGCCGGACCAGATCGCGCGCGCCGCCGCTGATGCTGCGTCGGTGGCCATCGACCGGCTCGGCCCCGATTGCGTCGACCCTCTTCCATGTGGCGGCATGACCCAGATCGCCACATATGCCTCGACCATGATGATTTTCTCGTCCGTCGATGTCATTCGCGCTGCCGGCTACATGACGCGCGCCGTGATCTGTGCGCGTTTAGTGATCCGGTACGGCCAGGAGCAATTCGGCCTGATGGATGACGAAAAATACAAAGAATACAATAGAACTATCGCGCATTTTCGAGCTGGTGCGCGTAGGAATTTCATGACCTTGATTAGAGAATTTGACAATCCAGCTGATGAACTATTCGCATTTTATATTAAAACTAGGTATCTGAAGCGGTTAGAACCGGCAGAAGAAACGCCGCGTCGGAAAGCTATGTCCCACAAAGGCGGCGCTCGGAGCGCGCTGGCCGACCTGGTCGATGACGAGCTTCGGCCATACGCAGTGGATCAAGCTGTCAAACTGAAGCCCGCTGCCCAGCCTATCCCTTTGGCGCCAGCCGTTGCTACCCCCGTCCCGCCGCCCCGGAAAAAAATCGAGCATCCCGGCTACGAGCATCTCGTCCATGCCCAGCCCCATGCTGGTCGCACTGCCGGTGTGGCCGACGCGATGCGCCAGCAGATGCCCTGGGCGCGCGGACTGATCCGTGCGATCGGCCCAGAGCTGCGAATGCGGGCAGAGTTTGGCCTTCGGCCGACATTGCTTGTCGGTCCGCCAGGTAGCGGCAAATCCGCCGCCGCTCGGATCATCGCCGAGGCTGCAGGCGTGCATTTCGAAGCGGTCAATGCGGCCGGCATGAGCGACAATCGAGACTTTTCGGGGACGGCATCAGGCTACCGGGGTGCTCATCCTTCGCGCCCGGTGGATGCTATTGCGCGGTCCAAAAGCTGCAATCCAATCATTCTGATCGATGAAATCGAAAAAGAGTCAGAAGGTCGGAATAATGGCAAAATCGCGGAAACGCTTATTACGATGATGGAGCCTGAGACAGGCCGGAAATATTATGACGATTGTCTGAGATGCACGATTGATCTGTCGCATATTACGTGGATTCTGACAGCGAATAGCGTCAAGGGTATTCCGTGGCCGCTGCTCAGCCGTCTGCGGATCGTCCAGGTCGACAGGCCGGGGCTGCAATATGCAGATCAGGTGATCGAGACAATGCGCGTTCAAGTCGCCCAGCAGATGGGCGGCTATCGGGCGGACCTGTCACCCGAGCTGCTGGACCGATTGCGCCGGGGATTTTGGAGGGGAGCTGATATCCGCCGGGTGCGAGCTGCGATCATGGCGGCGGCAGAGATCGAGATCGAGGCAGCCGTCATCCACTGATGGGTGGCATGTGTTGGCAAAGTTCGAACTTTGCCAACACAGGCTCATGTGAAGGTCAAAAGGCAATCGAATGCTCGTCGTAGCCGGCGGCCATGCCAAGGGCCGCATGATCTTCTTTACATTTCAGGCAGATCCTGTTTCCCCGCCATTCGGCGGCGAAAGGTTTGAGGCAGGACAGGCAGGTCGTGAGGTGCGACCTGGCGAGCTCGTCATCTTGATCGCGCATGCGGCGGGCGCGCAGGCGGTCGCGGAAGGCCTTGCTGATGACCGCTCTGGGGGACCGGCCAATTCTGCGGGCTATATCTGCGGAGGATATGCCCTCCGCCCAGAGCTGACGGAGGATCTGGTCTTCGGCGGGAGTCCATGGGGTGCCGGTGGAGAAGATGCTGCTCATGATATGTCCTATAGAGGTCTCTGTCGGTCGTCATTTTCGACACCAGAGCGAAATTTTTGGGGGGCTCAGACTCTACGGCTGACGGTCGCAGACCGTGTCGGCTCCGGGTCCTGGCTCTGACGGGGCACCCAGTCTCCACCGCCGCCACCGGTGGACCCACCCCATCCACGGGTCCGCGACATGAGCCGGTCACGGACCTCTGGGATGATGACGATACCGCGCCATGTTCGCCCGATGGGGCCGGTCCGTCCCTCTTGCATGCGGTGGTCGCGCATGGCCGCGCCGAAGCGGTCTTTCGCCAGGGGGTGTGATCCGGATTCCTCGCACCACATCTGATAGATGCGGTATAGCTCTGACTGTCCGACCGAACTGCTATGCCCATCTCGCCGTTCGGTGCAATCCTGCAAAAATTGCATAACTCGATCATTTTCCCCACGATAGGCCTGGATCGCGGCTAGAGCTCGTGGGGGGCGGCAAAGCTTCATCTTCTGCCACTCGAGGCACCCTCGCACGAGCCAGGCAAGGATGCCCTGGGCCTCCGCGCGGAGCTTGTCGTCCAGCTCCATGTCGGCCATCGGCAAATGCTGAAGATCTGGATCAGTATCTTTCTCGGTCCGCCAAATATGCTTCGGGTCGATTACCTCCTGCCTGCGCCAAATACCACGCTCTGTTCCTTTGATTCTCGGCTTTTCATTGCAAGATATGAAGAATTTTCCGACAACTTGAAGTTCAATTTCATCATTCTCGTAAAGATTTCGCGCCGTTATCGTGTCGCGACCTGTCAGTTGTTTTACGACCCCCTCATCCATATGGGCCCCGCGTTTCGGTTCCGAAGTCATGACATAGCGAATGCCTTTTAAGGCTACAATCGTCGGTTCAGGGCCATGGGCCGAACTTTCTCCAGTATCGAGGAGAAGATTTGGTTTAATGGCCTTAGCATAACTTCCCATCACAAAGAAAACAGTCTCCAATAACTTTGACTTTCCGTTACCGCCTGGGCCATCCAGGAAGAAGATCACTTCTTCGCGAGCATCACCCCAGATCGAGTAGCCAAAAACGCGCTGAATATATGCGTAATATTCAGGATCTAGCGTCTTGTCGGCTTCAGCAAGAATTTCAGCCGTGAATTTTTCAAATACTGGGCATTTTGCTTCAGGGTCATAGGCGCATGATACAGCTTTCGTGATCAGGTACTTCGGCGAATGTGGGATCAACTCACCGGTTCGCAAGTCGATGATGCCGTTCTGCGCGACCAACAAGTGCCGATACTCGAGGCTATCGAGCCTTTTTGAGTCTTGGGTCAGCCACGGCAGAATCAGCTTGAGGGTGGAGCCGATCACGCGCTCAGTGCAGAGCTTCTGCAGCCATTTTGCGTGCTCTTCGATTTCAACAGACTCCGGCGTTTTCCGGGAGTCCTCTGACATATAAAGTCTCTTGGCATCAATGTTAGGGCCATAAATCGTATGCTTTGTCAGTATTTTTACTGCACTATACTCAGAGTCATACATCGCAAGTATTGCTCGCTCGATCAGTTGACGAACGCGACTGGCCTCTTTGCTGTCTTTGGCCCATCTCACGCTATCGTAGTAATACCAGCCGTCACCATGTACATACATCGCCCGGTCACGGATGATCTCCGTGATACGATGTGCGACCCCTATCTCGCTCCTGGTGTGCGAGAGGTACCACCGGACGGCGCGGACGAGCTCCAGACGGGCCTCATCCGACGGCAAGGAGTCCAGCTTTTGGCATATCTCGAGGATGGCTGACCAGCGCTGCTGGCCTAGGGCACGCACCGTCTCGGCCCCGCACATCCGGCCGTGATCGAGGAGGATCCGGGCTCGCTGCAGCACCTCTTGATCGCCCAGCAGGTCGGCGGCTGACATCTGCGACATCTGCGCCAGCTGTGCCTCAATGTCACGCGCCTCCTCATGTCCACCACCCAGGTCGAGACCGAGATCTGCGTCATCTGCAACGACAGGCACGGGTAGCGCCGCGATGGCCTCATCGATCGACATCAGGGTGACGGTGGCGGTGGTCTGGGCTGTGGCGGTGGTCGTGGTCATCGGGTCCTCGTGCGCCGGCTGCGTCGTATCTGCATCGTGTGGGGTGGGGACGGCGGTATCGGCGGCCTGGGCCTGGCGCGGAGCAGCACGAGTGGCTCGATCGCGCTCGAGGAGCTCCTGGTGGTGCTGGGTCAGCTCGGCCAGCAGCTCATCGTCTACATGTACGGTCTTGACCTCCTGGGATGCCGTCAGGGCGTCGTCGAGACCCTTATGTACGCCCCCCCAGTACGCTAGATCGACGCCTATGCCGGCCTCGTCGCGTAGGGCTTGGATCATCGCCACGAGATGGCCGCTGACGCTACTTTTCTGCTGCCAGTCCATGTCATAGGCAACCCTGATCGCGCTGGCGCCGAGAGCACGGACGGCCTGGACAGCGGCCTCGACAAAGGCGGCGCCAGGCACTGAGATCGTATAGGTGTCTGTCATCGCAGCAGCAATCGCCGCCTTGATTTCGCCTTCGGTGATGCAGACCACGCCATCCGCGTACTGTCGGCCAGGTACACGTACTGGGTGATGGACCGCCGGGCGGGTGCCGGTCGGGTATATGTAGGCTTTTTTTCCGTCCGACCCCACGATCCGCTGGCGGAGCGCCACTATACGCCCGTCGGCATCCCTGACCGGTACCACCAGCGCGCCGGGTGTGAGGCCAATTTTTGCGCCGCCGCCGGTGCCGCCGACGCCCGGCACACTGCGAGCGGTCGGCCCCATGGTGCCGATCTCCCGCGCCAGCTCGTAGCCCATCACACTCAGATCGACGTCGGCTGGGACCGTGCCATAGGCCTCGCGCTCAATCATCGCATCCATCTGCTCGGCCGACATGGCTGTGCCGCGGCGGGCCATCAGCTGCTCGCGATGCTGCGTAGAGAGCGGCATCCGCGGGAGTAGCCAGCGATAGACCGTATCTGCATCGGTCGCGGTGTAGGCCGGGGTTGGCCGGGGCGGAGGTGCAGGACGCGGGGTTGGGATGCGCGATGTAGTGTGGTCGATCTCTCTCTCGCCACCGAGGGTAGCGCAGGCCTCGGGGAAGGTGACACCATCGCGATCCATCACCCACTGGATGATATCGCCCGCCTTGCCGCAACCGTGGCAGCGATATCGCTGCGCCCTCGGATCGATCGACAGGCTAGGATTCCGTTCGTCATGAAAAGGACATAAAGCCTGGTAATATCCGCCCTGCTGGATCAGACGCCCATGCGGGACGTCCTGGCGGGCCAGATCCACTATGTCGTGCTGGGCCCGGATGGCGTCGGCGTCGTAGCGATGACGTATGTGTGACTGTGACTGCGACATGGTGACCTCCTCAGGCGGGTCTGGCTGCTGGCCGACCGCCCGGGAAGAAAACTGAGTCACTCCACCGAGCTGAGCAAGCACTTTTTTGCTGGTACGTCGATCATATGCGAGCCGTCGGCTGCGGTAGCCGACATGATCGCATCACGCACATCTCGACGCAGCGGCATGTCGATATCCGCCAGGTCGCATATCATCTCGAGGTCATCTCGGAAGCCGGATTTTAAGAAAAGAGCCCTAGCAGAATGAATCTCGCGGATGCGCATGTGCTGTAAAACAGAATATGGAGGGACAGGTGTCGTGGCATCATTATATGCGCGATGAAATACAGCCCTCCATAAACTGGTACATGACTCATCTTTTACAGGAGAATAGAACTCCTTTGAGCGGTCGATTGGGGTATCAATATTCATGACGCATCCTCCATCGTCGGTGAGATCGCTGCTACCCAGATGATAAAATGCGGTGCCGAGACCGGCAAAATGTCGGTCGAAAAAATCGCTTGTCGGATTGTCGATTGGCATGTTAGATATAAGAAATGCTAGAGCTATGAAAATAGGACATATCAGATGCCCGCAGGAACCAGCGTGGACGCCAAGGTCAGCGTACTGGATTTACAAGGTCCGCGTGAGGCACTGCGCGGTGAGATCGCGCAAAGATTGCAAGGACTGATGGAGAAGAAGGGCTGGAATCAATCGGAGCTGGCCCGAGCGGCCGGAATCGGGCGCGATTCGGTATCGGTTTATTGCCTCGGCAAGAGCATACCGGGCGCGAAACATCTCGCGGCCATGGCCCGGGCCCTGAATTGCGATCCGTCCGACATCTGCCCGGCAGTCAGTGAGGCCTCCGCACCGACGGCAATGCAAGTCACGCAGGTAGTGGGTGAGCCAGGTAAAGCATGGCTAAGGTTGAACCGTAGCGTGACGATGGATCAGCTGGTCCGCATTATGCAAATACTCGCTGAGCCGGAGACCTGACGCGCGGGACACACACATATATAGAGTGTGTCGGATGGGCCGCGCCAGGGATGGCGTGGCCCTTTTTTGATGCCAAAAAAAACGCACGTCTTATGTCGATTTTTGTGGTTTCCCGAAAATCCATGAATAGCTCATCAGGGAGGCGAGGCCTCAACCGCTAACCCTATGATGAGGCCAACGATGGACTCCGATCCCAACACCACCATCACCGTTTACATTTCTGCCCTCCGGGCTGGCTTGACCCCCGGCGCCGTCGGCGCCGAATGCCCAGATCATTGTGAGACGGTAGACATTCCACCTGACTACGTCGCCATCCGTCATGTTGACACCATAGACATGTCCCTAGGCGAGGCGATGGTGGTCGCCCACGATTCAATACTGCCGCCAGGCTTGTGGCTGAGGATGGACCCTGCACAGTCCCGCGGCACCGTGTCAGTCGAGGCCGTGTTCGGTTCAGATCTAGCTGCATGACACTCCCATGACGGAAACCATCATGATGCTCATGACATTGCATGAGGCAGCCCTCAGGATCCGGCCGGATGGACTGATCTCGCCCCGCAGTCTGCGCGCTGAGATTTCCGCCGGCCGCCTGTCCGCGTGCCGTATCGCTGGCCGCCTTATGGTCAGCGAGGATGATATCGCCGACTATTTGGCCCGCGCCCGTCTTCACGGCTCGGCTCCAGCAACCATTGCCGCCACACGACCGAAGCCACAGAAGCCCGCCTTTGGGAATATGGTCCGACCTGCCGCCCCCATTGACCACAAGCCCATATCCGCCCCATTGGCGGCGGCAGCTGCCGCCCTGGTGAAGCGAGGAGGAACTGGCAAGCGGGCTGGGTGAGGTAGATAAATGGCAAGACAGAAGTCTTCTGCGCGGCCTGCAAATGTGGGCTCGACCCCGAAACTCGTGCCAGTTTGTTCCACCGGATCGACGGCATGGCGCTGGAGCGTCAGGTGGAAGGAAGCCGGGCGGAAGCGGGAGGTTGCGACGGGTTGCTTGATCGAAGACAGGGCCGGTGCTGAGGCTTTCCTGGCTAACCTTCTTCGTGAGCGGGCCGAAGCCGCTGCCGCTGCGCCGCCGGGCGGCCCGCAGGCAGCTCACGCGATGACGTGCGGCCAGGTGCTTACTCTTTACGCTCGCGAACATGCGCCGTCTGCGGCAGATCCCGAGCGGATTGGCTATGCGATTCAGGCCCTCGGGGGATTCTGGTCGGATATACTGGTCAGCGAAGTGAAGGGCGAGGCTTGTCGACGATACCTGGCCGGTCGCAAGAAGCGGCGGCGCGTCCCAGGCAGCATGCCGCCTGCATATGAAGATGTCCCGGTATCGCCGGCGACGGTCAGGCGCGAGCTGTCCACTCTAGCGGCCGCACTGTCCCACTGCCACCGAGAGGGTCATCTCCTGACAGCCCCGGCGGTGTGGCTGCCGCCGATGTCACCGCCCCGGGAGGTCTATCTGACACGGTCAGAGGTCGCCCGCTTGATCCGCGCCGCCCGGCGCGATGCGAGGGTCCGCCGGCATCTGCCGCTGTTTATCTTGCTCGGCTTTTACACCGGACGCCGGAAAGAGGCGATCCTCGGCTTGCAATGGCAGCCGAACCCCGATGGTGGCTATGTCGACCTCGAAACGGGTTACATCGATTTCCGCCCGCAAGGCCGAGCTGAAACAGCAAAGCGGCGGGGGCGGCTGAGGGCGCCTGAGAGATTGCTGAGGTTCTTGAGGTACGCCCGGCGGCGGACGAACACACATGTCCTGGAATACGGTCCTCTTCGCGAGCCCGTGCGGGATGTCAAGCGATCCTTTGCCTCAGCTGCAGCCAACGCCGGCCTGGATCCGGCCCGCGTGACGCCGCATGTTTTGAGGCACACATGCGTCAGCCATCTCGCCCAATCTGGCCTGCCGCTCTGGGAGGCATGTGCTTGGGTGGACGTGACTGTGGAGACGGGGGAAAAGGTCTACGCGCACCATGACGGCCGCAATGATCGCGTCAGAGATCTGCTCGACAAGGGTGGCCGGGCTCGACAACGTGGTGCGTAATCATGTCGCCAGCTGAAAATCACTGAACCAATCACTGAACTAAGCCACTGTCAGAATACGTCGTCGTTCGTCAGAGCCCGCAGAAAACCTCATTACCAGCACTATCGCTTAAAATTGGCATAAGTTCAGTGATTTTGCCAGTGACCCGGTCAGACGCGCTGCACTGCTGATGTTAGGACATCCACGAAACCCTCAGAAATCCTTGTAATTGACGATACTTAGTAAATAATAAGACAGCATCCGGTGTTCCAAAAACGCTGTATGGGTGACAGGATTCCACACCTCGTTCTCAGCCCTCCGAAGGCAGAGGCCGATGGTTCGAATCCATTCGGGTCCGCCAATTCTTTCACAAAACCAGTCACTTATTCCCTGTGACCAGCGTCGTGTGGTCACCATCAGGGATTGCAAGCGTTAAGCGATCAGGCGCAGGGCGTCGCGGACATTGCCGATGCGCTGGTTGGCGGCGCGGGTGGAGTGGGCGATTTCGTCCATGGAATGGTGGATCTTTTCCACGTCACCCGAGGCGCCGCGCATGGTGCTGTTCATCAGACGGGCCACCGCACTCTGTTCCTCCACGGCGGAGCAGGTGCCGACCACATAGCCGCGCACGGCGTCGATGGCGCCGCGGATGGCGTCCATCTTCTCCGCCACGTCACCGGCGGCACCCTGAAGGCTGACGATCTCGTTTGAGATACTGGCGGTGGCGCTGGCAGCCTGCCGGGCCAAGCTCTTCACCTCGCCCGCCACGATGGCGAAACCACGGCCCGCCTCACCGGCCCGCGCGCTCTCGATGGTGGCGTTCAGGGCCAGCATGTTGATCCGTCCAGCGATATCCTGGATCAGCTTCACAATCCCGTCCATGGACTGGGTGCTGTTCAACAGGCGCTGGGTGGCGGCATCGACCACGGTCGCCTCTTCAAAGGCTTTCTCCGTGGCGGATTTGGAATGGCTCATGGAGCGGGCGATTTCCTGGATGGAGGCGTCCAGCTGTTCAGACCCGCTGGCGATGGCAGCAACGCTGACGGAGGTGCGTTCCGATGCCTGTGTCGCGTTCTCCGCCTGATTATTGGACTGCTCCACTGCCGAAACGATATCACCCAGATAGGATTGCACCGCCGACAGGGTCTGCTCGTTACGCTGACGCGCCTCGACGGCGGCGGTCACGTCGGTGGCGAACTTCACCACCTTCACGGGCTTGCCATCCTCATCCAGGATCGGGTTGTAGGTGGCCTGGATATAGATGACGCGGCCACCGGCAGCCAGACGCTTATATTCGGCCTGGCTGAAGCGGCCCGCGCGCAGGCCCGCCCACAAGGAGCGATAGCTGTCGGTCACCACCTCCTGCGGATCGACGAACATGCTGTGGTGGCGGCCCTGAATCTGGTCCAGACGGTAGCCCATGGCCTTCAGGAAATTCTCGTTGGCATCCAGGATGGTGCCATCCATGGCAAAGCTGATCACGGCCTGCGCCCGGTTCAATGCCGCCAACTGCCCCTGCACATCCAGCGCCCGCTGCCGATCGACCGTCACATCGCTGGCCAGCTTCACGACCTTGCAGACATGGCCACGGCGGTCAAAAACGGGATTGTAGGAACCGTGGATCCAAACCTCGCGCCCGCCCTTGGCCAACCGCCGGATCATCTGCACCTGACCCGGCTTGCCTTCACGCAGGCTTTGCCACAGTTGGGCATAGTCGCGGCTGTTGCGCGTCGTCTCATCCACGAAGATCGAATGGTGACGGCCTTTGATTTCGTCCAGACGATAGCCCATGACCTTCAGGAAATTGTCATTGGCGTTCAGGATTTCTCCTGTCGGAGAGAACTCGATCATACCCTGGGCCTTGCTCAGGGCAGAGATGATTGCGTCGGCGTCTGAATTATTTCCGAACAACATCGCGTTCCTCCAGATATCATGCGGTGGGCGCATCGACCTGTCAGAACCATACGTCGAACTTAGCGAACATTCACCAAATCGGAAGGTTATAACCTTTGGAATCAAAATAGTTGAAATGCTCAACTTCGTTAATATTTCCTAATTTGCCGATCTGATACTCTATACATTAGTACAGGTGCCCCACCCCTGGTAAGCGCAGAAGCCAGACCACCCAATACAACCGCGCACAAGTCTGTACCATGATGGCGCCCCCTGGCAGCGCAACCCCGCACGGTATATGAGCGCGACCGGTCCACCGATGGGTGGATGCTGCCCCGGCGAACGGACAGACAGTATGTTGAGCGATATTATCGAGTTCCTGGCCACAGGCATCATCGCCGTGATCGACGCCATGGGCTATGCCGGGGTTGCGCTGGGCAATGAATGGCATTCCAACCCGACGCTGAGCACCTGGCTGCATCGGTTCGATGCGCTGATCATCCTGGCCATCCTGGGCCTGGGCGGGCTGTTCCTGTGGCATAAGCTGCATAAGCAGAAGGCCTGAAAAACAACAACCCCCGCCGGATCGCCCCGGCGGGGGTATTGCTTTCAGGAGAGGTCACTCACCCGCCACCACCATGCCGGCCGGCAGCGCCGGTTCGGGCTGTTTGCGGTGTGCACCAACCATGAAGCGCAGCAGGACATAGAAGACCGGGGTCAGCAGCAGGCCGAACAGGGTCACGCCCAGCATTCCGGCGAACACGGCCACACCCATGGCCTGACGCATTTCCGCACCCGCACCCGTGGAGGTGATCAGCGGCACCACGCCCATGATGAAGGCGATGGAGGTCATCAGGATCGGGCGCAGACGCAGGCGGCTGGCCTCAATAGCCGCCTGGACGACCGTACGGCCATGAGTTTCAAGCTCGCGGGCGAATTCCACGATCAGGATCGCGTTCTTCGCCGACAATCCGACCAGCACCATGAAGCCGATCTGGGTGAAGATGTTGTTGTCCCCGCCCGTGATCCAGACACCGGCCAGAGCCGACATCAGGCTCATCGGCACGATCATCAGGATGGCCAGCGGCAGGGTCAGGCTTTCATACTGGGCCGCCAGCACCAGGAACACCAGCAGGACGGAGATGGGAAACACCCACAGGGCGGCGTTGCCCGCCAGGATCTGCTGATAGGTCAGGTCGGTCCATTCGAACTTGATCCCGCGCGGCAGAACCTCTGCCGCGATCCGCTCCGCCGCTGCCTCGGCCTGGCCCGATGAATAGCCCGGCGCCGGGCCGCCATTGATGTCGGCGGCGGTGTAGCCATTATAACGGACCACCATTTCAGGGCCGTAGCTCTGCGTCACCTGCACCAGCGAGGACAGCGGCACCATCACGCCCTGATCATTGCGGGTCTTCAGCAGGCCAATATCATCGGCATGGGCGCGGAACGGGGCATCCGCCTGCACCCGCACCTGATAGACGCGGCCAAAAGTGTTGAAGTCATTGACATAGAGGGAGCCGAGATAGACCTGCATCGTCTCGAACACGTCGGTGACGGGCACGCCCAGCTGCTTGGCCTTCACGCGGTCCAGGTTCACATCCAACTGCGGCACGTTGATTTCGTAGCTGCTGAAGGTCGGCCCCAGTTCGGGGGTCTGGCGAGCCTTCATCACGAAATCATTGGCGGCCTTGGCCAGCGCCTCATAACCCAGGGAGCCGCGATCCTCCAACTGCATCTTGAACCCGCCCAGCGTGCCCAGGCCCATGACGGGCGGCGGCGGGAACACGGCGACGAAGGCTTCCTTCACGCCATTGAACTGCTGCTGCAGGGACATGGCGATGACATTGGCCGACAGGCCTTCCTTCTGCCGCTCTTCATAGGGTTTCAGGGTGGCGAACACGATGCCAGCGGAAGACGAGTTGGTGAAACCGTTGACCGACAGGCCGGGGAAGGCAACCGCATGGTCGACGCCGGGCTGTTTCAGCGCCACATCGGTCATGGCGCGGATCACCTCCTCCGTCCGGTCCAGCGAGGCGCCGGTGGGCAGCTGCGCGAAGGCGATCAGGTACTCCTTGTCCTGTGCCGGCACGAAGCCACCCGGCACGGCACGGCCCAGGACGACCGTCAGGCCCAGCAGCAGCACATAGAGCAGCATCATGGCACCCTTGTGCCGCACCACGCCGCCAACACCCTTGCCATAGGCTTCGGACCCGCGCTGAAACACGCGGTTGAAGCCCCGGAAGAAGCCGCCCAGCACCTTGTTCATGGCCTTGGTCAGCCAGTCCTGCTTGTCATGATGACCCTTCAGCAACAGGGCCGACAAGGCAGGCGACAGGGTGAGCGAGTTGAAGGCGGAGATGACGGTGGAGATCGCGATGGTCATCGCGAACTGCTTGTAGAATTCACCCGACAGGCCCGACATGGCGGCTAGCGGCACGAACACGGCCACCAGCGTCAGGGCGATGGCGATGATGGGTCCGCTCACCTCCTGCATGGCCTTGTAGGTGGCCTGCTTCGGTGACAGGCCCTCGGCGATGTTACGCTCAACATTCTCCACGACCACGATGGCGTCATCGACCACGATGCCGATGGCCAGCACCATGCCGAACAATGACAAGGCATTGATAGAGAAGCCAAACAGCAGCATCAGAGAGAAAGTGCCGACGATGGAGACGGGCACCGCCAGCAGCGGAATGATAGAGGCGCGCCAAGTCTGCAGGAAGACGATCACCACCAGCACGACCAGGGCGATGGCTTCCAGCAGGGTATGGATCACGGCGTCAATGCTGGCCTGCACGAAGCGGGTCGGGTCATAGACGATGGAATATTCCACCCCGTCCGGCATGTCGGCCTGCAGCTCTGCCATCGTCTCCCGAACGGTCTCGGAAATGGCCAGCGCATTGGCACCCGGCGCCTGGTTGATGGCGATGGCCACCGCCGGCTGGTTATCCAGCAGGGAGCGCAGGCCATATTGCGAGGCAGCCAGCTCCACCCGCGCCACGTCGCGCAGATAGGTGACGGCGCCGGCTTCGGTCTTCAGGACGATGTCCTGGAATTCCTCCACCGACTTCAAACGGCCCTGGGCGTTAACCGACAATTGCAGGGGCGCGTCGGGCACCGACGGGCTGGCGCCGATCACACCGGCGGCCACCTGCACATTCTGTTCACGGATGGCGTTGACAACGTCGTTCGCCGTCATGCCGCGTTCGGCCACCTTGTGCGGGTCCAGCCAGACGCGCATGGCATAATCGCCCGAACCCCACAGCAGCACCTCACCCACCCCGGAAATGCGCGCCAGACGGTCGCGCACATTCAGGACGGCGTAGTTGCGCAGGTAGGTCATGTCGTAGCGGTCGTCGGGCGAGCGCAGATGCACCACCATGGTCAGGGTCGGCGACGACTTGACCGTCGTCACGCCCAGCCGCTGCACATCCTGCGGCAGACGCGGCAGCGCCTGGGCCACGCGGTTCTGGACCAGCTGCGTGGCCTTGTCCGGGTCGGTGCCCAGCTTGAAGGTGACCGTCAGCGCCATGTTGCCGTCGCTGTTGGCCTGGGACTGCATGTACAGCATGTCCTCAACGCCGTTGATCTGCTCCTCCAGCGGGGAGGCGACGGTTTCGGCGATGACCTTGGGGTTAGCACCCGGATACTGGGCACGCACGACAACGGAGGGCGGCACGACCTCCGGATATTCGGAGACCGGCAGCTGGAACAGGGCGATGAACCCCGCCAGGAAGACGACCACCGACAACACGCCCGCGAAGATCGGGCGGTCGATGAAGAAACGGGAGATGTTCATGATAGCCTCGGGCTCCGCGTGGGGGTGCGGAATGGGATGGGCTTGGAATTTGAGTAGTCATCACCCCTCGCCCACGTCAGTGGGAGAGGGAGGGGCCCATCGGTGTCAGCCGATGGGAGGGTGAGGGAGCAACGATTGGGGGGGGGCCCCTCACCCTCCCGAACGCTTGCGCGTTCGGGCCCCTCCCTCTCCCGCTATCGCGGGCGAGGGGTGGAATGGGGTGGCCTTACCGCGTCGCCACCTGCGTGACCGGGCGTTCCATGGCAACCGCCTTGGGCTTCACCACATCGCCCGGACGGGCGCGCTGCATGCCGTTGACGATGATGCGTTCGCCGGGCTGCAAACCGCCGGTGACGATGCGCAGGCCTTCCTGACGGCTGCCCAACAGGACGGGACGGTAGGAAACCTTGTTGTCATCACCCACGACCAGAACGAATTTCTTGTCCTGATCGGTGCCGATGGCGCGTTCATCGACCATCACGGCGGCCTGCGGATCGGACCCGCCCACCTTGACACGGGCATAGAGGCCGGGGACCAGCAGGCCGTCGGCATTGTCAAAGCGGGCGCGGACGCGGATGGTGCCCGACACGGGGTCCAGCCGGTTATCCACGTCATCGATGGTGCCCGCGCGGGAATACTCCGCCTCGTTGGCCAGACCCAGTTGCACCGGCACACCGGTCTGATCCTTCACCGACGCGATATGGCGCAGATAGGTCTGCTCATCCACGTCGAAGGAGGCATAGATGGGAGAGACGGAAACCAGCGTCGTCAGTGGCACACCGGTCGCACCCGCCGCCACGACATTGCCCACGGTAATTTCCGCACGGGAAACACGACCGGAGATGGGGGCGGTGACGGATGTGTAGGACAGGTTCAGCTTCGCCACATCCAGTTCCGCCTGGGCGGCCCGCAGGCTGGCCTGGGCGTCGCGGGCATTATGCTCCCGCTCGTCCAGGGTGCGGCGGGGAATGGTGCTGTCGGCCACCAGCTTGGCGGCACGGTCCAGTTCGGCACTGGTGAAGCGAACCCGGGCCTGGGTCGCCGCCAGCTGAGCCTCGGCCCGCGCCACCTCGGCACGATAAGGGGCGGGATCGATGGTGAACAGGACATCGCCCTTCTTCACCTGCGCCCCATTCCTGAAATGCACCTCAGTGATGGTGCCGGAGACGCGGGGGCGGATATCCACCCGCTCCACCGCCTCCAGACGCCCGGAATAGCTCTGCCAGTCCACCACCTTGCGCGCCACGACGGGGGCCACATCGACCTCCACGGCGGGCATGGCGGCCACGGCCACCGGCTTGTCTTCCGCCTGCCCCTGCAACGTCGCCAGCGAGATCACCAGCAGCGACACACCGGCCGCCATCATCCAGGCCAGCTTGGATCGCGTCATCGACATGGGTACCACTCCTTGCCAGAAGGGTGCAGAAAGGGGTTTCCCGCCGCCGCCCATCGACGGGGGATCACACAAAAGTGGCCTGCTCTAAGGACAGCGCCGCCCCTGGATGCCCGGCGATCCGGGCCCCTTGTCCAACACCTTTGTTTCGGGTTTGGAACCGCACCCAGACCGGATGAGGCTCCCTCAATTCTCAGGTTTATCGAGTTTGCTGCATTGCCGCTGTGATGGCCGTCGCAGGGATTAAATTTTTTTCATTTATCACCCATGCATTTTCGCAAGGGCTTGGAGAATAACACCTTTCAGCATCAAAATAGCCAATAAGCCCGCGAACAGGCGTCCGCAGGTCAGTGAGCAGTTGCAGCATCACCCATTCGCCGCGACGAATAAATATCGATTTTTCGACAACAGAATTCGGATTATCCGAACAATCCCTTCCGCACAGGGCCGGCGGTCGCCGGCCTTCTCAGGCGGCGACGTGCTGATAACAGGCAAAGGGCTTATCGGCGCCCTGCAGGATCGGGCATTGTTCGAACAGGCTGACAACCCAGTCGATGAACAGCCGCACCTTCTGTGAGGGCTGGCGATTGGGCGGATAGACGGCAGAGATGGGCATGGGCCGGGGCCGAAACTCGGGCAGCACCTCCACCAACTCCCCGCGCTGGAACTGTTCCAGCACCATGAACAGGCCGGGCTGCATCAGGCCATAGCCCTGAACCCCGCAGGCAATATAGGCCTCGCTGTCATTGACCGCGACCGCCCCCTTCAGAGGGATGTCGATCTCCACCCCATCCTTCACGAATTCGAACGGGTAGGAGCGGTTGCCCAGATGGGGGGAGAAATACCGCACACCCTGATGGTCCGACAGATCCTCCAGCCGTTGCGGCAGCCCATATTTCTCCAGATAGGCCGGGCTGGCGCAGGTGATGCGGGAGAGAAGGCCCAGACGGCGGGCGATCATGGAACTGTCGGCCAGTTCACCGACCCGCAGCACACAATCCACCCCTTCCTGCACAATATCGATCTGCCGGTCATTCATGCCCAGCTTCAGTTCGATGTCGGGGTAGCGCGCGTGAAACTCTCGCAATTGCGGGATCACCACCAGCCGCCCGATGGAGGTGGGCATATCGACATGCAGCCGGCCCTTGGGATGCCGGCGGCCTTCGGTGAAGCCGATCTCCACCTCCTCCACCTCGGCCAGGATGCGGAGCGCGCGTTCATGAAAAAGCTCCCCGTCAGCAGTCAGGGACAGGCGCCGGGTCGTCCGCAGCAACAGGCTGGTGCCCAGATGGGCCTCCAGATTCTGGATGATGGTCGTAACCGATGCGCGCGGCAGGCCCAGCTTGTCGGCGGCCCGGGCAAAGCCGTTCAGCTCCACCACCTGCACAAAAACCTGCATGGCCTGCAACTTGTCCATGATCCGCCCACCCGGAGATATGATCCCACTCTGTCATGAACATTGGGTCGGGGCCGGTCGCTATGCCCGCCGTCACAGGGGGACAGTTTTCAAGGGCGGGCGCGTTCCCTCACCCACCCAAGCTTTTCGGCTTGAGAGGGTGAGGGAACGACGTGTTTACCCCAGCGCCTCGGTCAGCTCCGGAACGATCTTGAACAGATCGCCGACGATGCCGTAATCGGCCACCTGGAACATCGG
>NZ_JBQVOH010000015.1:0-93507 GCF_052437035.1 Niveispirillum sp. | reverse complement strand
GCCCAGATGGCCCGCGCCGCCGGCATCCACCTGATCATGGCGACCCAACGCCCGTCGGTCGACGTCATCACCGGCACCATCAAGGCCAACTTCCCGACCCGGATTTCCTTCCAGGTCACCTCCAAGATCGACAGCCGGACCATCCTGGGCGAACAGGGCGGCGAACAGCTGCTGGGCCAGGGCGACATGCTCTATATGGCCGGCGGCGGACGCATCACCCGCCTGCACGGCCCCTTCGTCGACGACAAGGAGGTCGAGGACGTCTGCAAACACCTGAAGGCCCAGGCCGAGCCCGACTATCTGGACCTGATCACCGACGAACCGGACGGCGACGGGGACGGCGGCTTCGACGAGGGTGGAAACGGCGGCCCAAATGGGAGCGGGGGCGACGATCTGTACGACCGGGCCGTCGCCGTCGTGACCCGCGACCGCAAGGCCTCGACCTCCTACGTCCAGCGTCGTCTGCAGATCGGCTACAACCGCGCCGCCTCCCTGATCGAGCGCATGGAGCAGGAAGGCGTGGTCAGCCCCGCCAACCACGCCGGCAAGCGCGATGTCCTGGCCGGCCCGCCGCCGATGGTGTGAGCCAAGCCGAGGAACGGCTGCGCCTTCGAGCCGTTGTCTGACCCGCCGTCGCATCCAAGCTTCAGCATTTCGATGAACAGGGCTTCATCGGAGCGCCGGAATATGGTCAGGCTCGCGTCATTCCGACGCCAAGCCGATCGGGCAAGACGGCGGCATCGCTGACCATCCCGAACGGGAGACTGACTTCATGACCACCACCGCCGTCGCCGAGAGCCTCGCCGCCCCGATCGACGCCCCCGTCGATTCGCAACGCCGCGCCCTGCTGCTGGGCGCCGGACTTGTGACGGGCTTGGCCGCCCTGGGGATGTTCGACGCGGCCCAGGCCCAATCCAATCTATCGGCCGAGGATCGGGCGGTGGTTCAAAGGGCCCAGACCTATCTCCAAGGCTTGACCTCGGCCCAGGGCACGTTCGTCGAGACGGGTCCGGGCGGACAGCGCCGCGAGGGCCGCTTCTATCTGCAGCGCCCCGGCAAGATGCGGTTCGAATACACCAATCCGGCCGGCCTGCTGGTCGTGTCGGACGGCTACAACGTCAAACGCTATGACCCGCGACTGAACAATTTCCAGCAGGTTCCGCTGGGACGAACGCCCCTTTCGACCTTCCTTGCGCGCAATGTGCGGCTGGACCAGGGCGTCCGGATCGACCGCGTCACGCGGATGCAGTCCGGCGCCTTCGCCATCACCGCCCGCGACGCCAATCGGCCCAACGACGGCCAGGTGGTTCTGGCCTTCGCCGGTGATCCGATCCGCCTGCACGAATGGACCATTTCCGACGCCCAGGGATCGCGGACCCGCACTCAGCTGACCTCGCTTCAGCCTGCCTCCGGCTTGGCGGCCAGCCTGTTCCAACTGCGAGACCCCACCCGCCGACCCGGTCGGAATTAGCGCCTGTGCGAGCGGGAGTCGCGAATCACCGGTATCCGTCCGTTGCCGGAGAATCACGGCCAAGCGAGAAATGTGACAATTTGACCTTTTCCTTCGGTCGTGACATCTAGAACACAGAGCGGCGGCGGCCGCTCTACCGCCCGGATGCATCCCCCTCCCCGGCGGCGAGAGAGACGAAACTGGATCGGCCCGGCCCGCAGAGGCCGGGCCTTTTTTCTGGGTGGTTCTTCCGGAGCGCGGCCTGTTAAAGCGAAGCATGACCCTTCGCCTCGCCACCTGGAACATCAACTCCGTCCGCCTGCGCATCGATCAGGTCGCCCGGTTCGTCGCCGAACGGGCTCCCGACGTTCTGATGCTGCAAGAGATCAAATGCACGACGGATCAGTTCCCGCGCGCCGCCTTCGAAGAGATGGGCCTGCCTCATATGCGTGTCGCCGGCCAGAAGGGTTGGCACGGGGTGGCGATCGCCAGCCGCCTGCCGCTTGAGGACAGCGAGACCTTCCAGGTCTGCAAACTGGGCCACGCCCGTTGCGTCTCGGCCCGGGTCGCCGGGATCGACGTTCAGAACTTCTACATTCCCGCCGGCGGCGACGTGCCCGACCGGACGCTGAACCCCAAGTTCGATCACAAGCTCGACTTCTACGAACAGCTGACCGAGATCGTCGCCCGACAGGATCGGTCTCGCCCCCTGGTCATGGCCGGCGATTTCAACATCGCACCGGGCGAGGGCGACGTGTGGAACCACCGCTACATGTCCAAGATCGTCAGCCACACGCCGATCGAGGTGGAGGTGCTGAACCGACTTCAGGCTACAGGCGGCTTCGCCGACGTGCTGCGCGACCGTTTCCCCGAACCGCAGAAGCTGGCCAGCTGGTGGAGTTATCGAGCCGCCGACTTCCGCAAGTCGAACCGCGGCCTGCGCCTGGATCATATCTGGACCTCGCCCGGCCTGACCCCGGCCGTCATCAAGGACACGGCCCGGATTCATGATGACGTCCGCGAGTGGGACCGGCCGTCCGACCATGCGCCGGTGACGGTCGATTTGTCCGTCTGACCCCGACAACTGTCCCACAAGCGTCGCACAAGCTTAGCCTTTCAGGCGCATAGCTTTAGGCAGCCTGTCATTGACCCGCACTAAGGAGCCCGCGCCGCCCATGGGGGCGCGGCCTCATTAATCGGATTTCCAATGACCATTTCAGGTTCGTCCACTCGGCGCGCCCTTCTCGGCGTTTCCTGCAGCCTCGCCGCGCTCTGCGCCGGCGGTTCGGCCTGGGCCCAGTCCGAGACCGCTACCGGCCCAGCCACCTTGCAAGAGATCGTCGTGACCGGCGCCCGGCGCGCCCAGACGGTTCTGGTCGAGGAACGCCAGGCGACCGGCGTCGTGGACGCCATCGCCGTCGGCGACGTCAGCCTGAACCCCCAAACCACCATCGCCGACCTGGCCAAGCGCCTGCCCGGCGTGTCGGTCAGTCAGGACCAGGGCCGCAACCAGTCGGCCACCGGCGAAGCCCAATACGTCGCCATCCGCGGCTTCGACACCAGCTTCAACGCCTATACGCTGGACGGCCTGCGCCTGCCCCAGACGGCCGGCGGCCGCTCGATCTCGCTGAACCTGTTCAGCCCCTTCGCCATCCAGACCATCGGCATCGAAAAGACGCCGGATGCGACGCTCGACGCCGACGCCATCGCCGGTATCGTCAATCTGGTCACGCCGACCGCCTTCGACTTCGGTGACCAGATGCTGCGCCTGCGCGCCGTCGGCCAGATGGCCGAACTGGCCGAGGATCGCGGTCAGGACAGCCTGGGCGGCGCAGTCGGCGTGGACATGGCGCGTCGCTTCGCCGACGGTCGCCTGGGCGTCTATGCTTCCGCCTATTACGAGCAGAAGGACAGCGCCGCCGAAAGCGTCGCTGTTCAGAACGACTACAAGACTTCCAGGGCCAATGTCGGCTCGGCCCGCGAGAATGAGAACGCCCTGTCGGCGGACGGTCTTCAGTGGAACTTCTTCAACTCCACGGTGGAACGCTACGGCGCCACGGCCTCTCTGGACTATCGCACCCAGCCCTTGGACCTGTTCGCCCGGGTCAACTATGCGACCTACACCAACACCAATACGATGAACCAGACGGGGCTTCGCAGCGAGCGGACCTCGGGCCAGACCAATCCCAATCCTGGCGGCGCCAACTACAACGCCGCCGGCGACTACACGCCCTACGGCATCAATCCGGCCAACTATTTCCGCGTCGAGGACGTCGAACAGGAGCTGCTGTCGGTCCAGACGGGGGGCAAGCTGCGCTTCGGCGACTTCACCGCCTCGCTGGAAGCCGCCTATGCCGACGGCCGTCTGGACTCGCCCAATACGATCGAGGCCGCCTGGCGAGGCGTCGCCTATAACGGCGCGACGGGCAATACCGGCGCCTCGACCGAAGGGCTGAAGCTGGACCTGTCGGACCCTCGCTGGCCCATGCCGGTGCTGTCGGCCGGCGCGACCGCCTATGTCGCCAGCCAGGACCGTCCCAGCCAGATCTATGTCCAGCAGGGCTACGGCTATCTGTCGGAGGTGAAGAAGACGGTGAAGGGCGACCTGACCTGGGCCGGTTCCGGCGTGCTCGCCAGCGCCTCGGTCGGCGGCTTGTACGAGACGGCCGATCAGGACGGCCGCAGCCTGGCCCCGGACGACACCCGCTACCGTTTCCGCACGTCCTTGCAGGCTGGAACCGTGGACGGCCCGTCGATCGGCGCGACGCCCGGCCGCCTGATCACCGACTTCATGGACCACGGCACGGTGCGCCCGGTGAAGCTGGTCGATCGCCGCTTCGTCGAAAACGAACGCGATCTGTACGGCTCGACCGTGGTGGTTTCGCAAGAGAAGCTGAACCAGGGCCTGTCGGACAGCCGGGAAGACCGGACGGCCGCCTTCGCCGCCGCCACCCTGAAACTGGCCGGCGGCGCCCTGGAGATCACGCCGGGGGTCCGCTACGAGGACAACCACTTCGAAGCCCGCTTCTTCGTGAAGGACGCCGACGGCGCCCGTTTCGCGACCGCAGATCGGGATTACGACCATGTCGATCCCAGCGTCATCGCCGCCTGGCGTCCCAGCGACGCCCTGGTGGTGCGGGCGGCCGCGCGTTCCAGCTACAGCCGGCCCGCGGGCAGCCAGCTGGCGGGTCCGACCACCGTCAGCCGCGACCCCGTCACCAACGCCGTCATCAGCATCAGCCAGCCCAACCCCGATCTGAAACCGGTTGAGGGCTGGAGCTATGACCTGGGTCTGGAATGGTACGCCGTCGGCTCCAACCTGCAACTGGCCGTCTACCACAAGGATCTGGACAATGTCGTCGTGCCGACCGCCCTGCGGACGGGCACGAGCAAGACCAGCGACGGCGTCATCCTGATCAAGCCGTTCAACGGCCTGGGCGGCTCCGCCACCGGGATCGAAATGGGCGGTCGTTATGTCCTGCCGGTCGACGGCTGGATGGACGGCCTGTCGCTGGGCGGGAACCTGACCTATCAGCAGACGGAGGCCGAATACCGCCTCTCCTCGACCGACATCCGCAAGAGCGACCTGCCCCAGGCGCCCGAGCTGATGTACAATCTGGAGGCCGGCTATGAGCATGGGCCGGTGCGGGCCAGCCTCTGGTACAACTACACTGGTCGTCGCCTGGACACGGTTCAGGACAGCCAGCCCGACATCTACATCCAGCCGTCCAAGGAGCTGAACCTGGGCGTGGCCTTGACCCTGGCGCCCGGACTGGAAGTGGGGGCTGCGGTCCGCAACCTGACCGACGAACCGACCCGTTGGTCGACCGTCGGGGCGGGCGAACGCTATGTCTCGCCCGACCGCAAGGGCGGCTATCTGGAAACCGGCCGGGTCTTCCAGGTCAGCGTCAACGCCACCTTCTGATCCTTCGGGCCCAGTCGATTGACGCTCAGGAGGGCGGCGGAGTAAATCCGCCGCCCTCTATCGTTTCCGGATAGGCGAACCGGGCCTTCAATAGACGGCGACGCGACGGGGCGGGGGCGCGGAAACCGGCCGTGTCTTGCGCTCCAGCGCCTCGGCCGCCTGAGCCAATCGCTCGACCGCCACGTCCAAAACAGGCTCCGGCAGAGTATAGGGCAATCGCAGCCGATGTTCGAAAGCGCCGTCCACGCCGAAGCGCGGACCGGACGCCAATCTCAAGCCGCGCTCGGCCGCCTGGACCGCCAGGGCCGAGCTGATCGGCGCCGGCAGTTGCGCCCAGACGGACAGGCCGCCCGCCGGCCGGGGACAGACCCACTCCGGCAGCCGTTCCGCCAGCCGCATCCGCAGATGGTCGCGTCGCGCTCGCAGCAGAGGCCGTCGCGCCGCCAGACCGGCGCCGCCGTCGCCCAGCAGTTCGACCGCCGCCAGCTGCTCCAGGATCGGCGCGCCCAGGTCGAAACTGGCGCGGCTTTGGGCCAGGCGCTGGATCACCGCCCGGTCCGCGCGAATCCACCCGATGCGCAACCCGCCCCAGACGCTCTTGGACAGGGAGCCCAGGCGCACGACACGCGGCGCATCGACCGCCGAGGCCGTCAGGGCAGGCGGGCCGCTGAGGGTCAGCTCCACCAAGGTCTCATCCAGCACCAGCAGAGTCTCGCACCCTTTCAGCCCCGCCAGAAGCCGCAGCCGATCCGCCGCCCGCATCATCCGCCCGGTGGGATTGTGATGGTCGAGGACCAGATAGGCCAGGGGCGCGCCACTGGTCCGACAGGCGGCGATCAGACCCTCCACATCCCACCCCTCAGTCCCCGCTCCCGCCCCGGCGTCGTCCGGCAGGGCGACCGGCGTGGGACGCGCGCCGGCCGCGAGAATGGCGTCCAGCGCCTGCGGATAGGTGGGATGGTCGAAGACGACCGGCTGACCCGGCCTGACCATCAGCCGCAGCAGATGAACCAGTCCATTGTGAGCCCCGTGGGTGATCAGGATCTGGGCGGGCGAGGTCGGCAAGCCGCGCCGCCGATAGGCGGCCGCCACCGCCTCGCGCAGGGCCTCAACCCCCGAGGCCTCATAGCCGTGGCCCGGCAAACGGGTCGGCAGCCGCTCCAGAGCCCGGACATAGGCGGCGTGAACGCTGGGATCGGCCGGCAGGACGGCGGCGGTCAGGTCGAGGACCTCGTCCGCGCGGGAAGAGGTTCTGGCTTCAGTAAGGCCGCGCGAGCCGCCCGTCGGCGCCTCACCCGGCAGGCTGGTCCGCGCCGAGGCGCCGCGTCCCCCTGTAAGAAACCCGTCATCCCGCAGTCGTCCATAGGCGGCCGACACGGTCGTACGGCTCAAACCCAGCGCCTGCGCCGCTTCGCGCTCTCCCGGCAGTCGCGCCGCCAGAGGAAGCCGTCCGTCCAGGATCAAAAGTCTGACCGCTCCGGCCAACTGACGGTAGGCCGGGCCGGCGCCCGGCGCGCGCCAAGCGCCCAGGTGGCGGATCAGAGAGGCTGTACCGATAGACCGCGAGGACATGGGGCCAGAATGACAGAACTGGACCTTTTTTCCAAAGCCAGTTTAGGCGAAACGCCGCTCATGACCCGCCGCCTGATCCAACTCTTCCTGGGCCTGAGCCTTTACGGCCTGTCCATCGGCCTGATCGTCAGGGCGGATCTGGGTCTCGACCCTTGGGACGTCCTGAGCCAGGGCATTTTCGAACGATTCGCCGAACCGGCCGGTCTCGGCTTCGGCATGGTGGTCAATCTGATCGGTATGGCCGTGCTGCTGCTGTGGATTCCGCTGCGCCAGAAGCCGGGAATAGGCACGATCGCCAATGTTCTGGTCATCGGCTCGGTCGCCGGCCTGGCGCTGAGATACATTCCGGCGGACCCGGTCCTACCGGTTCGGAGCCTGTTCCTGGCGACGGGGATCGTGCTGAATGGCGTGGCGAGCGGCGCCTATATCGGGGCGGGCCTGGGTCCAGGACCGCGCGACGGCCTGATGACAGGTCTGGTCGCCCGCACCGGCTGGCCGATCAAGGCCGTGCGGACCGCCATCGAACTGACCGTCGTCGCCGCCGGCTGGGCCCTGGGCGGCTCGGTCGGGGTCGGGACGATCCTCTACGCCCTCGCCATCGGCCCGCTGGTCCAGATCTTCCTTCCGGCGTTCACGGTCGGAAAGGAGGACGGGCGGAAAACGCTTCCTGGCGGAAAACCGACGCGTCCAGCCTAACGGCGCCTTGTTCGGAACCCCTCAGGGCTGGAGCCGATAACCGCCCGCGTCGGTCAGCAGAAGCCTGGCCTGACCCGGCTCAGGCTCGATCTTCTGGCGCAGGCGATAGATGTGGGTTTCCAGGGTGTGGGTGGTGACACCGGCGTTATAGCCCCAGACCTCGGTCAGCAGCTCCTCGCGCGACACGGGCTTGGCGCCGGCGCGGTAGAGATACTTCAGGATGTTCGTCTCTTTTTCCGTCAGCCGCACCTTCTTGCCCTTGGCGTCCATCAAAACCTTGGCGGCGGGCCGGAACTCATAGGGGCCGATGGAGAAGACGGCGTCTTCCGACTGTTCGTGGCTGCGCAGATGGGCGCGGATGCGGGCCAGCAGGACCGCGAACCGGAAGGGCTTGGTGACATAGTCGTTGGCGCCCGCGTCCAGGCCCAGAATGGCGTCGGCGTCGGCGGACTGGGCGGTCAGCATGATGACCGGGGTGGAGACCCCGTCCTTGCGCAGCAGGCGGCAGGCCTCGCGGCCGTCCATGTCGGGCAGGTCGACGTCCAGCAGGATCAGGTCTGCGCGGATCTCGCGCCCCATACGAACGCCGTCCGCGGCGGTCGAGGCCTGCTGGGTCTTGAACTCTTCGTGCAGATTCAACTGCTCGGCCAAGGCCTCGCGCAGGTCGTCGTCGTCATCGATGATCAGGATGGTCTTGGGCGTGGGCATGGACAGACAATGGCGAGGCTTGGCCCCCGCGCCAAGGCTTGGGGGTGCGAATTCACGTCGAGTTACGGCCTAGAGACTGTTTCGGATGGTTTTCGTTCCCCGAACAACGCCGTTCCCACCCGGACATGGGTCGCGCCGCAGCGGATCGCCGTCTCGTAATCGCCGCTCATCCCCATGGACAGGACCGACAGGCCATTGTCCTCCGCCAACCGCGCCAGAAGCCGGAAATGGGGTTCAGGCGGCTCATCGGCGGGCGGAATACACATCAACCCCTCGACCGTCAGCCCATAGGTCTTCTGCGCCGTCGCGATCAGAGCCTCGGCGGCGTCGGGCAGGACGCCGGCCTTCTGCGGCTCGGCCCCCGTATTGACCTGGATCAGCAGACGAGGCGATCGGCCCCGTTTCGCCGCAGCCTCGGCCAGGGTCCGCGCCAGCTTCTCCCGGTCCAGGGTCTCGATGACGTCAAACAGGGCCACGGCGTCTTCGGCCTTGTTGGTCTGGAGCGGCCCGATCAGACGCAGCTCCAGTTCCACTCCGCCGGGGCGGCCGTACAGGCCCTCGGCCCAACGTCCCTGGGCCTCCTGCACTCGGTTTTCGCCGAACACCCTCTGGCCCGCCGCCCTCATGGCCGCGACGGCCCCCGGCGGCTGGGTCTTGGAGACGGCGGTCAGAACGACGGTTTCGGGGTCGCGCCCGACGTCCCGGCAGGCCTCTGCGATACGGGCGCGGACGACGGCCAGCCTGTCGGAGATTGCGGCGGGATCGGTGGACGGAGACGCCGAAGCGGGAGAAGAAGAGGTCATGATCCTGCCGGCCGGTTACAGCGACGATGCGCGCATGCTCTGGGATGCGGCCACCGCTCTAAACCGCGCCGCCGCCGCTGTCAGCCCGGCGGCGGCGCGTCTGCCGCCGCTGCTGTTCTTCACCGACCCGGCGCGCACCCCCCGCCCCTGGGAGACGGCGGCCCGCCTGCCGCCGGGATCGGCCGTGGTCTATCGCGCCTTCGGCGCCGATCAGGCGGTCGAGATCGGCCGTCGCCTGCGCGCCGTGACGCATGAGGCCGGGGTTGAACTTCTGGTCGGAAAGGACGCCGATCTCGCCGACGCCGTATCGGCCGACGGCCTGCATCTGCCGGAGAGAGAAGCTGATCGCGCCGCCGATGAGCGAAGACGGCGCCCGGATTGGCGGCTGACGGCGGCCTGGCACGGGGCCGAACCGCCGGCTTCGGGGGTGGAGGCCCTGATCCTGTCGCCGATCTTTCCGGCTGGGGGCGCGTCGGCGACCAAGCCGGCCCTGGGGGCGGCGGCGTTCAAAACCCTGGTCCAACGCGCCGGGGTTCCGGTTTACGCCCTGGGTGGATTGCGTCCGGACCGGGTTGCGCTGCTGACGGGATCGGGCGCCTGCGGCCTGGCGGCGGTGGAGACGATCCAGTCCGCCTTCGGCGGCGTCAGAACTTAAAGATTGTTTCCAGACGGACGCGGGGCTGGGTGCGGGCGCTGGTTTCCGGCGCTCGCGCAGGATCAGCCTCCGGCGAGGCCACAGCCGCAGCGGCGCCGACGCGCAGACGGTCGTTGAGCCGGTAATAGGCGCCGGCTTCGACGTCTCCCCAGTCCGTCTCGCGGCCCACAGGCTGGTTCAGATTGAAATCCAGGGCCCAGCGTCCGCTGTCGTTCAGACGCAGGCCGCGACGCTGCTGCGCGGGGGCGTGGCGCTGAGCCGACTGGGCTTCCGACAGGGACAGGCTCGAACTGCGTGACGCTGCGCTCTGCGCAAGCACAGGCGTGGCGGCAAGCACAGCCGTCGCCGCAACCAGTCCAGCCGAGAAACCGCCGAAACGCATTCCAAACCCTTCGAACGCCGCCGACGGCGACGCCTTCAACCCTGCCCCGGCGCTTTGGGCCGTGAACGCCGCGATTAGACACCGGGGGCGCTTCCGGTCAACGCAACGTTGGCGCCGGGGCGGGGTTCCTCCGCATTGTTGCACCGCGATGTGGCTCAAGCGTCACGAGATTCTGGCCAAAACCGTCCTCTCCTCCGCCGCGAGACCGCTCCCGCGACGTCTCACGGCCGAGTTCGCCTTGTCATCGCCCCTTTTGCCCGTGTTATAGAACAGCGCAACGGCGCAGACCGTCAGAGCGACGCCGCGCGCGCGTGGGGGCGAGGGCCTTCACGTCCCTGAGTTTACGGAGACTTCCTTGATGAGCCTCAACAAGGCCCTGGTTCGCGGCGTCGCTGTCGCCTTGGTCTCAGGCTTGGCCCTGAGCGCCTGTTCCAGCCTCCCCTTTGTCGGAAACGGCAAGAAGAAGGCCAAGACGGACGTCCAGCAGGGCATCGGCGTCAACGGCTATCTTTGGCGCGCCTCGCTGGACACCCTCAGCTTCATGCCCCTGCTGACCGCCGATCCGTGGGGCGGGGTCATCAACTATGACTGGTACATCAACCCCCAGACGCCGAACGAGCGTTTCAAGGCCACCGTCTTCATCCTGGACACTCGCCTGCGCGCCGATGCGCTGAACGTGACCGTGACCAAGGAAATCAAGGGCGCCGACGGTCAGTGGACCGCCGCTCCGGTCGCCGCCCAGACCGAGGCGGACCTGGAAAACGCCATCCTGACCAAGGCGCGCCAGCTGAACCTGTCTAATGCGGGCTAAAGCAGGCTAACGCCTGCTTTAGCTTTCCATTTAGGTGCTACCGCCCTTCGGGCTAGTGAGCCGGGAGGGCGGCAGCGCCCTTTTGACTTCAGGACGACCGTGGCCCGTTACGAACCCAAGACCGCCGAACCCCGCCAGCAGGCCCGCTGGGCCGAAGCCGCCGCCTTTGTGACCAAGGACACCGGCCGGCCGAAATACTATGTGCTTGAGATGTTCCCCTATCCGTCGGGCAACATCCACATGGGCCACGCCCGCAACTATGTGATGGGCGACGTGGTGGCGCGGTCCAAGCGCGCGCAAGGCTATGACGTCCTGCACCCGATGGGCTGGGACGCCTTCGGCATGCCGGCCGAGAATGCGGCCATGGAACGCGGCATCCACCCCAAGGGCTGGACCTACGACAATATCGCCCAGATGCGGGACCAGCTGAAGCTGCTGGGCCTGTCGCTGGACTGGTCGCGCGAGTTCGCCACCTGCGATCCAGAATACTACGGCAAGCAGCAGGCCTGGTTCCTGGAGCTGTATCGGCGCGGTCTGGTCTATCGCAAGGACGGGGTGGTCAACTGGGACCCGATCGACAACACAGTCCTGGCCAATGAGCAGGTGATCGACGGGCGCGGCTGGCGTTCCGGCGCCGTGGTGGAGAAGCGCAAGCTGAACCAGTGGTTCCTGCGCATCACCGACTATGCCGACGACCTGATCGACGGGCTGAAGACCCTGGATCGCTGGCCCGAGAAGGTCCGGCTGATGCAGGAGAACTGGATCGGCCGCTCCAAGGGTTTGCAGATGACCTGGGCCTTCTCCGGCCAAGCCCCCGCCGGTTACGAGACCGGCGTCGAAATCTACACCACCCGGCCCGACACCCTGTTCGGCGCCAGCTTCCTGGGCCTGGCCCCGGATCACCCCATTTCGAAGCAACTGGCCGAGGCCGATCCGCGCGTCGCCGACTTCATCGCCGAATGCCGCAAGGGCGGCGCCTCCCAGGCCGAGATCGAACAGGCCGAAAAGATCGGCTGGGACACGAGTCTGAAGGTTCTGCATCCCTTCACCGGCGCCGAAATCCCCGTCTGGATCGCCAACTTCATCCTGTCGGAATACGGCACGGGCGCCATCTTCGCCTGCCCGGCCCATGACCAGCGCGACCTGGACTTCGCCCGCAAATACGACCTGCCGGTGATCCCGGTGGTCCGCCCCGAGGGCGCCGGCGACGACTTCGCCGTGGGCGACGAGGCCTATACAGGCCCCGGCTCCATCTTCCATTCCGACTTCCTGGACGGACTGGACATCGAAACCGCCAAGGCCGAGGCGATCCGCCGCGTCGAGGCGGCCGGGACCGGCCAGGGCGCGACCATCTATCGGCTGCGCGACTGGGGCGTGTCACGCCAGCGCTACTGGGGCTGCCCCATCCCGATCATCCACTGCCCGTCCTGCGGCCCGGTGGAGGTTCCGGCGGATCAGCTGCCGGTCGAACTGCCCGAGGATGTGACCTTCGACGTGCCCGGCAATCCGCTGGACCGCCATCCGACCTGGAAACACGTCAAATGCCCGTCGTGCGGCCAGGATGCGACGCGCGAGACCGACACGCTCGACACCTTCGTCGACTCCAGCTGGTATTTCGCCCGCTTCACCGACCCGAAGGCGGCCGAGCCGATCAACACCGAGGCGGCGAACCGCTGGCTGGCGGTGGATCAGTATATCGGCGGGGTCGAGCACGCGGTCCTGCACCTGCTGTACGCCCGGTTCATCACCCGCGCCCTGTCGGACGCCGGCATGCTGGCGGTGAAGGAGCCGTTCGCGGGCCTGTTCACCCAGGGGATGGTGGTCCACGAGACCTATTTCGAAGGCCAGGACGAGGTCGGAAAGCCGCGCTGGGTCGAACCCACCGACGTCCGCATCGAGACGATCGACGGCCAGCGAGTCGCCACCCGCCTGTCGAACGGCGCGCGTCTTTCGATCGGCGACATCGAGAAGATGTCCAAGTCCAAGAAGAACGTCGTCGCGCCTCAGGAAATCCTGGAAAGCCACGGGGTGGACGCCGGGCGTCTGTTCGTCCTGTCCGACAGCCCGCCCGAGCGGGACGTGCAATGGACGCCGGGCGGGGTCGAGGGCGCCAGCCGGTTCGTGCAGCGGACCTGGAGCCTGTTCGACGCCTATGACCCCGGCTTCGTCGGCGAGGACAAGGCCAACGCCGAACTGCTGCGAGAGACCCACAAGGCCATCAAGGCCGTGTCCGAGGGCGTCGAAGGCTTCCGCTTTAACTCGGCCATCGCCAAGCTGTACGCCTTCGTCGCCACGGTGCGCGACAGCGTCCAGGGCGGCGGCGAGGCCAAGCGTCAGGCCCTGTCGGCCCTGGCGCGCCTGATCGCCCCCTTCACCCCCCACCTGGCCGAGGAGTGCTGGACCCGGCTGGGAGAGGACGGGATGGTTCTGGACGCGCCCTGGCCGGTGTGGGACGCTGCGCTCGCGGCCGACGACGAGGTGGTTCTGCCCATCCAGATCAACGGCAAGCGTCGGGCGGAAATCCGCGTTGCGCGCGGCATGGAGCCGGCCGAGGTCGAGGCCCTGGTTCTGGCCGATGAGACGGTTAAGGCGCGTCTGGAGGGTCTGAGCGTGAAGAAGATCGTCGTGGTCAAGGATCGGATCGTCAATCTGGTGGCCGGCTGATGCGCGTCCCAACCAGCCTTGCCCTACTAAGCGTCCTGGCGCTCGCAGCCTGCGGCTTTACGCCCATGTACGCCGAGCCGGGCGTGGGCTCGCCCCTGCGCCGGATCGCGGTGACGGCCCAGGACGACCGACTGGGCTATCGCCTGCGTGAACAGCTGGAGGACGCCCTGGCCTGGGATCGGTCCGCAGCGCCGCTTTACCGGCTGACGACCCGTGTCGAACAGGACCGGCGGCCCCTGGGGCGCCGGATCGACGACACCGCCACCCGCTATGAGCTGACGGTCAAGGCGACCTGGACCCTTACGCCCGTCGCTGGAGGCGCGCCCGCGACCGGGGTGGAGACCGTCACCACCACCTACGCCGCCGACGACCAGCCCTATGCCGCGATCGCCGCCCAGCAGGACGGTGAAGAACGCGCGGCCGCCGAACTGGCGCGTCTGATCCGGCTGGACCTGATGCAGGCCCTGTCGAACCGGTGATTCTGGCCAAACGCCCCGAAATCGACCGCTTTCTGAAGGCGCCCGATCCGGCGATCCGAGCAGCGGTGATCCACGGCAAGGATCGGTCGGGCGTCGCCGAACGGGCCGAGATCCTGTGCAGGGCGATCACCCCGGACCTGAACGACCCTTTCAACGTCACCGTCCTGACCGACAGCGACATCGACAGCGACGAAAGCAGGCTGGAAGAGGCCCTGACGGCCATGTCCCTGATGGGCGGGCGCCGTCTGGTGCGGATCCGGCTGTCGGCGCTGAAACCCGGAGTGGACAAGGCGGTGGCCGCCGCCGTCAAGATCCATGCCGAGGGCGGCTATAATCCCGACGCCATGCTGGTGGTCGAGGCCGACCAGCTGGGCCGTGACTCCGCCCTGCGCAAGACCGCCGAGAAGGAGGCCGGCGCCGTCGGCATCGTCTGCTATGAAGACGAGACCGGCGACGTCGCCCGCATGACCCGCGAGGCCTTGGCGGCCGACAAGGTGGGGCTGACGCCCGACGCCCTCGATCGTTTCGTGGCCCGCCTGCCGCGTGAGCGGGGTCTGATGCGCCAGGAGATCGAACGCCTGGCCCTGTTCATCGGTCCCGGTTCCGGCCGGACGATCGACAGCGAGCTTCTGGACCAGCATCTGGGGGTCGAGCCGGACGCCTCCCTGTCCGACGCCGCGCTTCAGGCCTTCGGCGGGCGGCCCGGTCCGGCTCAAGCGGGTCTGCGTCGCGCCTTCGCAGAGGGCGAATCCTCGGTCCTGGCGGTCCGGTCCGCCGCCCTGCATCTGGGGCGGCTGCGGCGGATCAATATTCTTCAGGCCAACGGCGCCGGCGCCAAGGAGGCGGCCAAGGCGGCGGGCGTCTTCTGGAAACAGGAGGCGGAGATGCTGCGTCAGGCCCGCGCCTGGCGTCTGGAGGCGCTGGACGAGGTGCTCGACAGCGTCAACACCGCCGACGTCGCCACCAAGACGACCGGCATGCCCGACCAGCTGATCGCCGAACGCCTGCTGCTGGAGATCGCCGGACGGGCTAAGCGCCTGGGGCTTTGACGGGGCTGGTGCGGCTCAGCCTCGCTTTGACGCTTTGCGGAAGGCGGGCTTGGCCAGGGCCGTGTTGCGGGCAGCCACGCTGCGCTCGTCGCCGGCGGACGGCGCGCTGGCTGGACCGGCGAAACCCTGGCCCGCTCCGCCCTGCCGGCGCGCCTTCTTGGCGGCCAGCGCCTGTTTCAGATTTTCGGCGGCGGTTGGCGGCGGAACATTGTCGGTCATTCCGCCTGTCTAGCACATCGCGAGGCTCAGCCGCGCATCAATCGACGGCACAGGTCGTCGAGCTGTTCCAGAGAGCCGTAGCGAATGGTCAGCTCGCCCTTGCCTGCGCGGTCGTTCAACTGAACGGACAGGCCCAGGGCGTCGGCCAAATCCTGTTGCAAGGCGGCGACGTCGGCGGTTCCTTCCTCGCTGGGGGCGGGCTTGGCCTTGACCGGCTTGGGGCCCTCGGCGGCGCGGCGGGCCAGGGCCTCGACCTGGCGAACGTTCAGCCCCTCATTATAGGCCTGCTCGGCCAGGGCGCCGGCGTTGGGCGCCGTCACCAGGGCGCGGGCATGGCCGGCCGTCAACTTGCCGTTCCGCACATACCACAGCACTTCTTCAGGCAGTTGCAGCAGACGCAGGGTGTTGGCCACATGGCTGCGGCTCTTGCCGACGATGCCGGCGACCTGATCCTGGGTGCGGCCGAACCGCTCCATCAGCATCCGATAGGCGTCGGCTTCTTCCAGCGGATTCAGATCGGCGCGCTGGACGTTCTCGATGATGGCGACTTCGTAAACCTCGACGTCATCCATTTCATGGACGACGATCGGCACCTCCGTCAGCCGGGCCGCCTGGGAAGCGCGCCAGCGGCGCTCACCGGCGATAATCTGCCAGACCCCCTCCTCCTTCGGATGGGTGCGGACCAGGATCGGCTGAAGCACCCCCTTGTCACGGATGGAGGCCGTCAGTTCATCCAGCTGTTCCTGGGTGAAGATTTTCCGCGGTTGATCGGGATTGGGCTTCAAACTCTCGATCGGCACGCGCTGCACGCCCGAAGGCACGGCGGCGTTGAGCGCCGTCGGCGCTTCAATGGTCTCGCCCATCAGGGCCGACAGGCCGCGGCCCAGACCTCTTTGTCGTTCAGCCAAAATACTGTTCCGTTTCTTCTTCTAATCAGGCGTGTAGCGGCCGTTCAGGCGGCCAGCTTCTGGCGCTGGCGTTCACGCTTCACCACTTCCTTGGCCAAGCGCAGATAGGCCTGGCTGCCGGCGCATTTGAGGTCATAGATCAGGGCGGGCTTTCCGAACGACGGCGCCTCGGCGACCCGAACATTTCTCGGGATGACGCTGTCATAGACCTTGTCGCCAAAATGGGCGCGCACGTCATTGGCGACCTGGCCCGACAGGGCGCTCCGCCGATCGAACATCGTCAGCACCAGCCCCTGGATTTCGAGAGACGGGTTCAGGCTCTGTTTGACCATGTCGATGGTCCGCATCAACTGGCTGAGCCCTTCAAGCGCAAAGAACTCGCATTGGAGCGGCACAAGAACCGCATCCGCCGCCGCCATGGCGTTCAGGGTCAGCAGGTTCAGCGACGGCGGACAGTCGATCAGCACATAGTCATACGCGGTAGGGCCGTCGTCATGCTGCCGAAGAGCGTCCCTCAAGCGATAGGATCGCCGATCCGCCTGGCTCAACTCGATCTCGACCCCAGACATGTCCGCATCGGCAGGGACGATCCAGAGCCCCGGAACAGTGGTTTGGACGGCGGCGTCTTCGATAGAGCGCTGATCCACCACCACATCATAGATGGTGACCCGCCGTGTTTCACGTGGAACGCCCAAGCCGGTGGAGGCATTGCCCTGGGGGTCCATATCGACGATCAGGACCCGCTTTCCGATAGCGGCCAGGGCGGTTCCCAGATTAATCGCGGTCGTGGTCTTGCCCACGCCGCCCTTCTGGTTGGAGACGGCGAGTACGCGGGCAGGCAGTTTGTTAGTGCTTGGAACGGGCACGACGAACACTCCGGACGGTCACGATGCGGCCGCGCGGGTCGCTTTGCGACGGGGCCAGTTCAGCCTCGAAATGCCAGGATTTACGGGCCTCGATCAACTCGGATTCGACCCTTTCCCCCTTGAGGAACAGACCTTGTGCACCCCTTTCAAAATAGGGCTGTGCATAACCCAGCAGCCGCTCCATCGGGGCCACAGCGCGAGCGGTCACCACGTCGCATTTTAGGGTCTGATCCTCCGCCCGGCCGTTGATCACCGTGGCGGGCAGGGCGAACGCATCGACCGCCTCCTGCAGAAACCGACAACGTTTCCCCAAGCTGTCGATCAGCCAAACCCGGGCGTCCGATCGTCCCTTCAGCATGATCGCCAGGACCACGCCGGGAAAACCCGCGCCCGCGCCGAGGTCCGCCCAACAACGCGCCGAGGGCGCCGTCTGCAGCAGTTGCGCGCTGTCCCAGGCGTGGCGGTTCCAAAAATCCGGCAGGCTGTCCGGCCCAACGAGATTCATTACCGCGTTCGCCTCGCCTAACCGCAGGCGAAAGGCCTCCAGATCGGCCATCTGCGCATCTGAAGCGCCGGCCTTGCGTTGGAAGGCGGCCATCTCCCCTTCCAGCATCAGGCGACCGCCTCGACCTTGGGCGACTTTTTGACATGGGCCAGCAGGGCCGTCAGGGCGCCCGGCGTCATGCCCTCAATACGCCCCGCCTGGCCGAGGGTGCGGGGCCTGATGCGGCTGAGCTTCTCGCGCACCTCATTGGACAGGCTGCCGACGACGCCATAGTCGAGATCGACCGGCAGGATCAAATCCTCCTCGGAGCGAAGGGCCTGGGCGTCGATCGCCTGGCGATCAAGATAGTTGGCGTATCCGGCGTCGATTTCGACCTGCTCACGAACTTCAGGGGTCCAGTCCGCAATGGCTGGGATGGTCGGCATGAACTGTTGCAGGGTGACGCCCGGAAAGGCGAGCAGTTCACGCATGGAGCGGCGACGGCCGTCGGCGTTCACGGGAATGCCCAGGGCGTTGGCCTCTTTCGGCGTAAAAAGCGTTTCACGTGAAACACGGCTCGCCAAGGCCATGGCGTCGGCCTTGTCCGAGAAGCGCGCGGCCCTGTCGGAGCCGACGATCCCCAACTGCATCGCCAGCGGCGTCAGCCGCTGATCCGCATTGTCGGCCCGCAGCGTCAGACGATATTCGGCCCGGCTGGTGAACATGCGATAGGGCTCGGTGACGCCGCGCGTCACCAGGTCGTCGACCATGACGCCGATATAGGCCTGGTCACGACCCAGGATCACAGCGTCCTGCCCCGCCGCCGCTCGGGCGGCGTTCAGGCCGGCCATCAAGCCCTGAGCCGCCGCCTCCTCATATCCGGTCGTCCCATTGATCTGGCCGGCCAGATAGAGACCAGGTCGTTTCTTGACCTCAAGAGCGGCCGTCAATTCGCGCGGATCGACATAGTCGTATTCAATCGCATAGCCGTAACGGAAGACCTCAACAGTCTCCAAACCGGGGATGGTCCGCAGGAAGGCCTTCTGGGTGGCTTCGGATACGGAGGTTGAAATCCCGTTGGGATAGACGGTCGGGTCATCCAGGCCTTCCGGTTCGAGGAAGATCTGATGGCTGGTCTTGTCGGCGAACCGCACGACCTTGTCCTCAATCGAGGGGCAGTAGCGGGGGCCGCGCCCGGACAGACGCCCTCCATAGACTGCGCTCTCACCCAGGTTCTCAGCGATGAGGCGATGGGTCTGTTCGGTCGTGTGGGTGACACCGCAGGCGATCTGAGGAACGGTGATCCGATCCGTCAGAAAGGAGAAGGCGCTGGGGGTTTCGTCGGCCTCCTGCATCTCCAGCCGGTCCCAGGCGATGGTCCGCCCATCCAGTCGCGCGGGCGTGCCGGTCTTCAACCGGCCCATGGTCAGGCCGGCGGCGTGCAGATCAACGGCCAGACCCGTCGACGGCGCCTCGCCGTGCCGGCCTGCCGGAATACGCTCATCGCCCCGATGAATGACGCCGTTCAGGAAGGTTCCGGTCGTCAGGACGACAACGGCGGCCCCAATCCTCTCCCCCGCTCCGGTAATGACGCCCACAACGCGCTCGCCGTCCAGGATCAGCCGCTCCGCCGTGGCGGCCATCAGCGTCAGGTTCGCCGTCTGGGCCAGCTCCGCCTGCATGGCTTCTCGATACAGGCGTCGGTCGATCTGGCTGCGTGGCCCCCGGACGGCGGCGCCCTTGGACCGGTTCAGGAGCCGGAACTGGATCCCCGAGGCGTCCGCCAGACGGCCCATGATCCCGTCCATGGCGTCGATCTCACGCACAAGATGCCCCTTGCCCAGGCCGCCGATAGCGGGGTTGCAGGACATTTCGCCGATGGTCTCCAACTTCTGGGTCAGAAGCAGGGTTCGGGCCCCCGCGCGCGCAGAGGCGGCGGCCGCTTCACAGCCGGCGTGGCCGCCGCCGATGACAACGACGTCGAACGAATAGTTGCTTGTGGGGATCATGCGCGCCACATAGGCCAAAACAGCAGATTTCGCCAGAGGCGAGCGCGAGCGCGAGCGACGGTGACGACAGGGTTCGCTGAACGTAGTCCTACTTACGGTGTTTCACGTGAAACACCGGTATTACTTGCCGATGCAGAAGGTCGAGAACACCTCGCCCAACACCTCTTCGACACCGATCTCGCCGGTGATGCGTGAAAGGGCTTGCGCGGCGCGGCGCAGATCGTCGCCCGCCATTTCGGGAGAGACCTCCAGCGCCGCCAGGCCCGTCCGTACGTCCGCCAGAGCCTCGCTCAGCCGCAGCCGATGACGTTCGCGCGTGATCGCCGGGAAGTCCGCCCCCGACAGATCCCGCTCCAATCGCGCGGCGATCCAGTCATGAAGCTCGCCCAGGCCCGCGCCGGTATGACTGCTTACGGCGATCTGATCCCAGCCTTGGGAGCGGATATCGGCCGATGCGAGGTCGCTCTTATTGGCCACGATCAGATCACCCGACCGAACATAGTCCGCCGCCACGCCTTCCACATCGCCGGGCGCTCGAACCCATAGCCTCAGATCCGCCCCCTCTGCGCGCGCCCGCGCGCGCCGAACCCCTTCCGCCTCTACCGGGTCGTCGCTGTCTCTCAATCCGGCCGTATCAGACAGGGTGACGGCATAGCCGCCGATCACCAGTTCGGCGTCCAGAACATCGCGCGTCGTCCCGGCGATCGGCGTGACGATCGCCGCCTCGCGCTGGATCAGGGCGTTGAACAGCGACGACTTACCGGCGTTGGTCTCACCGATCAGCACGATGCGATAGCCGTCCCGAACGCGCTCTCCCCGCGCCCCATCCTCGACGGCGCGATGCAGATCGCGCGCCAGCTGCTCAAGCACTGGCCCCGCCGTCCGCGCCAGATTGTCCGGCACCTCCTCGTCGGGGAAGTCGATCTCGGCCTCGACCAGGGCCAGGGCCTTCAGCAGGTCGCGGCGGAAACCGGCGTAGGTTTGGCTAAGCCTCCCGTCCAGCTGACCCAGAGCCTGTCTCGCCTGGGCCGCCGTCTCCGCATCAATCAGATCGGCCACCGCCTCCGCCTGGGCCAGATCCATCCGGCCGTTCTGAAAGGCGCGGCGGGTGAACTCACCCGGCTCGGCGGGTCGCAGTCCCAAGGCGATCAGGGCGCGACTGGCCGCTTCGACCACCGCCCGGCCGCCGTGCAGATGAAGTTCGGCTGCGTCCTCGCCTGTGTAGGAATGGGGCCCGACGAACCGAAGGACCAGGGCCTGATCAATGGCGACGCCATCATGATTCAGATCCCGGACCGCAGCCAGCCGCGGCTTCAGTCCCCCCGCGCCCAGGGCTTTCAGCGTCGGCGCGACGGCCGGCCCCGAAAGACGCAAGACGGCGATGGCGCCTCGGCCGGGCGGGGTGGCGAGGGCGAAGATGGTGTCCTGGGTCATGGTCTCAGGGGCTTCTCCAACTGCGGAGAAACCTGTGGCTCACTTCACCGCCGCTTCCATCAACCGCCGAAACTGATCCTGCGCCTGAAGGCCGAAACTGGTCCAGGTCTTCAGCAGTTCGTCCGGCTGCATGGCGGCGACATTGGCTTCCATCCGCTTGGTCATCTCGGCCACCATGGCCTCGTTCAGCGGGGCGACGTCAGGCAGTCCCAGAAAGGCGCGCGCCTCCGCCGGAGTGCAATCGATCTCGATTTGAACCTTCATGCCGCCGTGCCTCCTGTTTCACGTGAAACCATCAGATGACGGATCAGGTGTTCATCGACTGGAAGAAGTCCGCGTTGTTCTTCGACTGACGCAGCTTGTCGAGCAGGAATTCGATCGCGTCCTGCGGACCCATCGGATTCAGGATGCGGCGCAGCACGTAGGTCTTGGCCAGCTGGTCCTTCGGCGTGATCAGGTCTTCCTTGCGGGTGCCGGACTTCAACACGTCGATGGCGGGGAAGATGCGCTTGTCGGCCACCTTGCGGTCCAGCACGATTTCCGAGTTGCCGGTGCCCTTGAACTCTTCGAAGATCACCTCGTCCATCCGGCTGCCGGTGTCGATCAGGGCCGTAGCGATGATGGTCAGGGACCCGCCCTGCTCCACATTCCGCGCCGCGCCGAAGAAGCGCTTGGGCCGTTGCAGGGCGTTGGCGTCGACGCCGCCGGTCAGAACCTTGCCCGACGACGGGACGGTGGCGTTGTAAGCCCGGCCCAGGCGGGTGATGGAGTCCAGCAGGATCACCACATCCTTCTTGTGCTCGACCAGGCGCTTGGCCTTTTCGATCACCATCTCGGCGACGGCGACGTGGCGCGTGGCCGGCTCGTCGAAGGTGGAGGCCACGACCTCGCCCTTCACCGTCCTCTGCATGTCCGTGACCTCTTCCGGCCGTTCGTCGATCAGCAGGACGATCAGGAAGACCTCCGGGTGGTTCCGCTCGATCGACTTGGCGATGTTCTGCAGCATCACCGTCTTGCCGACCCTTGGCGGCGCCACGATCAGGCAGCGCTGGCCCTTGCCCAGGGGGGCGACGATGTCGATGACCCGACCCGAACGGTCCTTCAGGGTCGGATCCTGGATTTCCATGTGCAGCCGCTCCTCCGGATAGAGGGGCGTCAGGTTGTCGAACAGAACCTTGGTCTTCACCATCTCAGGGTCTTCGAGATTGATGGTGTCGACCTTCAGCAGGGCGAAATAGCGCTCGCCCTCGCGCGGCGCCCGCACGGCGCCGTGGACCGTATCGCCCGAGCGCAGGCCGAAGCGGCGGATCTGGGACGGCGACACATAGACGTCGTCCGGGCCGGGCAGATAGTTGGCGTCCGGGCTGCGTAGGAAGCCGAACCCGTCGGGAAGGATTTCCAACACGCCGTCGGCGATGATCTCGACCTCTTCCTCAGCCAGGGCCTTCAGGATGGCGAAGAGCAGATCCTGTTTGCGCAGGTTGGAGGCGTTCTCGACCTCCAGCTGTTCGGCGAAGGCGACCAGGTCGGCCGGGGTCTTCTCATTCAACTCGGCCAGGGTGATCCGGCCGTTCGGCACCACGGGCTCGCCGTCCTCATCCTCGTCCGCCGTAGTGTCCACGCCCGAGTCTGCGCCCGCCGCCTCGCCGGCCTCATGCGCGGCGCCGTGATGGGTCGGGGCTTCGGCCTCGATTTCGGTCTCGGGAGTGTCGGTGACGTCGGTCATGATACAGGCTCGCGGACGCGCGCACGGAACCGCACGGCGTCAGGTCTCTGGAAATGTCTGGCCTTTCGGCCGAAGGGGGGCACGACGGTCTCCCGCTGGTCGAACCGGCGGGCGTCGCGAAAAGAGAGGGACCGCTGGACGGACCGAACGGTTCACCACCAGCGGAACCACAGGCGAGAGGTCAGGTCAAGCGGAGCCGCTCACCCGAACGTCCACTCCGTGGTGACCGACAGCACCATGATGATGGCCAGGACGAACGGGACCTCGTTCGTCATCCGCCAGAACTTGCCGGAATATTTCGACGTCCCCGCCGCGATCTTCTTGCGCTGCGCCGCCAGGAAGCCGTGCCAGCCGCTCAACAGCAGGACGCCGATCAGTTTGGCCACCATCCACGGCTCGGCCAGAAGCGCCGCCCCCCGCGCCGAGACGTCGATATGGATCAGCCACAGGCCGAAGCCCCAAGCCAGGATCATGGCCGGATTCAGGATGATGCGCAGCAGCCGCGTCTGCCACAGCCTCAGCAGGGCCTGCATCTCGCCGCGCAGGGGCTCGGGCTTGGCGTTCTGCTCGACGTCATAAGCATAGAGCCGCGGCAGGAACAGCAGACCCGCCATCCAGGCGATCACCGCCAGTATGTGCAGGCCCCGGGCCAGATCGTACAGGTTCACGCTGCGCTCCTTTCGTTACGACAGGGACAGGCCTTCCAGTCCGTCTGACAGCCCAGACCGAAGGGAGCGACCCCCGTGCGGCCCAGGGCGTCGATCGTCGCCGCCGCCAGGGCCTCGATGAACACGGGCGCAGTGCCGACCGCCGGCGCGCGCAGATAGGGCCTGACCCCCTTATCATGGGCCAGTTCGCCGTATTCGATGTCCAGCTCGACCAGGGTCTCGATGTGTTCGGAGACAAAGGCGATGGGGGTGATGACCACCCCGACCCCGTCGCGGCCGGCCTGTTCGATCGCCTCAGGCGTGGACGGCCCCAGCCATTTCATCGGTCCGACGCGGCTCTGGTAGCAGAGGGCATGGTCGATGGGGCCCCGGTCGCGCTCGATGGCGGCGACCACGGCGGCGACGGTCGTCTCGACCTGTTCCTGATAGGGGTCGCCCTTGCCGCTGACCAACTTCTCCGGGATGCCGTGGGCCGAGAACAGCACCCGCACCGGTCCGTCGCCCGCCTCATCCAGTTTGGATGCGATCGCCTGGGCCTGGGCCTCGACCCAGCCGTCGGCGCGAGGATAACAGCAGACCGTCCGGCTGATGCCCGACCCGGCATAGGTCTCGTTCCAGATCTTCAGCGAGGACTGGGTCGTCGTCGTCGAGAACTGCGGATAGAGGGGCAGCAGCACCACCTCGTCGGGCGCGAAGGCCGCCACCTCGACCGCCGTCTGATCGGTCAGCGGCCGCCAGTAGCGCATGGCGATAAAGACCCGGACCTCGTCCCCGGCCAACCGGGCGTTCAGCACCGCCTCCAGGGCCTCAGCCTGCAGCCGGGTTCCAGGCAGCAGGGGCGACCCGCCTCCCATCAAGGCGTAGTTGGCCTGGGCGCTCGCCTCCCGCCGGCTGGAGATCAGCTTCGCCAGGGGCGTTCGCACGATCCCCGGCAGGCCGATGATGGCCGGATCATTGAACAGATTGAACAGGAAGGGCTTCACCGAAGCCTGATCGTCGGGTCCGCCCAGATTGAACAGCACCACCGCGATGCGGCGGCCCGGCAAGGGTTGGGTCATTGGGCGCCGATCCTTTTCAGAACCTGTTCGACATGGTCGATGGGCACGTCGGGCAATATGCCATGACCCAGGTTGAACACCCACGGCCCCTGGCCCCATGCCTCCATCAGCTGATCCACCCGGCGGTCCAACAGTTCGCCCCCGGCGCGCAGCAGCAGGGGGTCCAGCGCGCCCTGGATCGGCTTGATCTGCTGCACCCGTCCGCCGACTTCCAGCGGACAGGCGGTGTCCAGGGCGACCGCATCGACCTCGACCGCCTGGGCATACCGCTCCGCCAGGGCTGCAGAGCCCCGCGGGAAACCGATCAGGGGCACGGTGACGCCCAACTCCCGCGTGCGCTTCACAAGCGCCTGGTGGGGATTCAGGACCAGCCTTTCGAACAGATCGTCGGGCAGGCCCTCAGCCCAGCTCTCGAAGATCTTCAGCACCTGGGCGCCGGAGTCGGCCTGCATCTTCAGATACCGGGCCGTCGCCTCGACCAGTACCTCCAGTGTCTCATCCACCCGCCTGGGATCGGCATAGGCGTAGGTCCGCGCCGCCGCCCGCTCGCCCTTGCCGATGGTCCGGGCTTCGCCGTCCAGCATATAGGTGGCCACGGTCCAGGGCGCGCCGGCGAAACCGATCAGGGCCCGCTCCGGCTCGAGCGCCGCGCGCACGATCGACAGGGTTTCGCCCACGGCGGACAGATGCTCGCCCGCCCCGGCGGCCAACTCCATCATCCGCCCCGGAATGGGCATGGCGCCCAGACGCGGTCCCTCCCCCGCCTCGAACCACACGTCCTGACCCAGGGCCTGGGGGATCAGCAGGATGTCGGCGAATACGATGGCCGCATCGAAGCCGAACCGACGCATCGGCTGGAGCGTCGCCTCAGCGGCCATCTCCGGGTTCAGGCAAAAACTGATGAAATCCGGCGCCTCGGCCCTCAGCCGGCGATATTCGGGCAGATACCGTCCCGCCTGACGCATAAACCAGACCGGCGGTCGATCCAGCGTCTCTCCTCGGAGAGCCCGAATCATCATCGGCGCCTCTTGGGGCGTCTGAACGGCGTTCTGGGTCGGATCGGTCATGCCGGACGATTAAGGTCACAGCCCCCCGCTCTCAATCCCTAATCAAGTTAAGAATTAAAAGATTCGTAGTGGCAGGTAGGGCGGTGGAACGGCGGGGATGAATGCGGCGGCTGTGGCGGAACAAAAGCGGATATCCACGCGCCTCCAGGCGCCTTCGGGGATGCGGAACAGGATTATACGGCCGGTGGACAATCCCTAATGAAACCTTAACGGCAAAGGCTTTGCGGGGCGTTCGGCCTGTGAACGAGGTAAACCGGTGTTAACCCTTCATTAGGATTTTCCACAAAGAGGCGGAAAACGGTTTTCCGCCTTGGGATGAACCGGGGCCGGAGGGTTTTCGTCGTCCACCCTCATCCCCGCTCGCCGCCGTCGCCGTCTGGGTCTAAGGAGAGAAACGCCCGGACGGTCCCCAGCCATCCCCAGGGCGCGACCCGTCCTTCAACAGAGAGACGATCCCCGAATGAGTCCTGCGCGACCCGCCGCCGCCCGCCCCGGCCCTGCCCGCCTGGCCACCTATTTTCACGTGCATCTGGTGTCGGACTCGACCGGCGAGACCCTGAACGCGATGGCCAAGGCGGTGACGGCGCGGTTCGACGGCGTCATCCCGATCGAACATATCTACGCCCTGGTCCGCTCGGAAAAGCAGATGGACCGGGTTCTGCAGGAGGTGGAGGCCGCGCCGGGGGTGGTGCTGCATACCCTGGTCGACCGCCAGCTGCGCGAGCAGTTGGAGGAGGGATGTCGCCGGCTGGAAATGCCCCAGATCGGCGCCCTTGACCCCCTCGTCGGGGCCATGTCCCGCTATCTCGGCGCGGCGGCCCTCTCGACCCGCGTAGGGGCGCAGCATGCTCTGGATCACGACTATTTCAATCGGATCGCCGCGCTCGATTTCGCCATGGCCTATGACGACGGTCAGGGCACCCTGGAGCAGTTGGAGGGCGCGGACGTCGTGCTGTGCGGCGTCAGCCGAACGTCCAAGACTCCGACCTGCATCTATCTGGCCCATCGCGGCATCCGCGCGGCCAATGTGCCCCTGGTGCCGGGCCAGGAGGACGGCGAGCGCTTGACCCAGTTGAAGAATCCCCTGGTCATCGGCCTGACCGTCTCGCCCGACCGGCTGGTCCAGATCCGCCGCAACCGGATCGAAAACCTGAACGCCAACCAGTCGTCCAGCTATACGGACCAGGACGCGGTTCGAGAGGAGACGATCAAGGCCAAGCGCGCTTTCGCTCGGCGAGGCTGGCCCACGATCGACGTCACCCGGCGTTCCGTGGAGGAGACGGCGGCCGCCATCACCAATCTGCTAAGCGAGCACCGCACCCATAAGATCGGAACCAGCTGGTGACGGCCGAGACCCTCATCCTGGCGTCCAAGAGCGCCGCCCGCCGGGCCATGCTGGAAAACGCCGGCGTGCCTTTCGAAATTCGCATCGCCGATGTGGACGAGGCGGCGATCAAGGCCGCCTCGACCGATCTGGACCCGGCCGCCCTCGCGGTGCGTCTGGCTGAAGCCAAGGCCCTGGCGGTCTCGCGCGACGATCCGACCGCCTGGGTTCTCGGCTCGGACCAGACCCTGGCCTTCGACGGGGGGCTGGTCTCCAAGGCCCAATCGCTCGAGGCCGCCCGCGCGCGGCTGGAATCGATGCGTGGTCGCACCCACCATCTCCATTCCGGCGCCGCCCTGGCGATAAAGGGCGAGATCGTCTGGTCGGGCGTGGACACGGTCGAGATGCGGATGCGCGACTTCTCCGACGCCTTTCTGGACGCCTATCTGGCCGCAGAGGGCGAGGCCCTGCTGGCCTGTGTCGGCTCCTATCGGCTGGAGGGACTGGGCGCCCAGCTGTTCGAGGCGGTGGACGGCGATTATTTCACCGTCCTGGGCCTGCCGCTCTGGCCGGTCCTGACTGAGCTGCGTCGCGTCGGGGTCCTGTCCGCATGAGCCGTCATCGCATTACCGGCGCCGCCCTGGTCGCCGGCATCGCCGGCAAGCCGGTGGCCCATTCCCTGAGCCCCGTCATCCACAACGCCTGGCTGGCGGCCGGGGACATCGACGGCGCCTATGTCCCCTTCGCCCCCGCCGATGCGGCGGGGTTCGAGGCCCTGGTCGCCGCCGGCCGGGCCGGTCTGATCCAGGGCCTGAACGTCACCGCCCCGTTCAAGGAACAGGCCTTCGCCCTGGCCGACCAGGCCACGGCGGCGGCCCGGCTGACCGCCTCCGCCAACATCCTGACCTTCGACGCCGGCCGGGTCTCGGCCGACAGTTCGGACGGCGTCGGCCTGATGCTGGGGCTGAAGGAGCAGGCGCCGGATCTGGCGCTGAAGGGCCGTCCGGTCGTCCTCCTGGGCGCGGGCGGCGCGGCGCGGGCCGGGGCCGGCGCCCTGGTCGAGGCGGGCGCCGAGGTTCGGATCGTCAACCGCTCGCGCGACCGGGCCGAGGCCCTGGCGGCCGATCTCGGCGCCTCGGTCCGCGTCATGGCCGCGTCTGAGGCCCTGGACGGCGCCGCCCTGGTCATCAACGCCCTCAGCGTCCAGCCGGATTTCGATTTCGACGCCGTCGCCCCCGGCACGGTGATGATGGACATGACCTACAAGCCCCTTATCACCCCCTTCCTGACGGCGGCGCGGGCGCGGGGTCTGCCGACCGTCGACGGCCTGGCCATGCTGATCGGCCAGGCGGCGCCGTCGTTCCAGGCCCTGTTCCGCCGACCGCCCCCGCCGCTGGATCTGCGCGCCCTGCTGACGGCCCATCTGGATCAGACGGCATGATCCTGCTCGGCCTGACCGGCTCCATCGGCATGGGCAAGTCGACGACGACCGCCATGTTCGCGGACCTCGGCGCCGTGGTCTGGAACGCCGACGACGCCGTGCACCGCCTCTATGCGCAGGGCGGAGCTGCGGTCGAGCCGGTCGGCGCGGCCTTTCCCGGCGTGGTCGTGGACGGCGCCGTGGACCGCGCCCGTCTGGCCGAGGCCCTGGGGCGGGCCGAAACCGCCTTTCGGCGGCTGGAAGCCATCGTCCATCCCCTGGTGGCCCAGGGCCGGGCGGGCGATCTGGCGGCGGCCAGGGCCATGGGGGTCAGGCTGGCGGTCCTGGACATTCCTCTGCTGTTTGAAACCGGCGGCGACGCCCATGTCGACGCCGTGGTCGTGGTCACCGCCGATCCGGAGGTCCAGGCCGAACGGGTTCTGGCCCGCCCCGGCATGACCCGCGACCGGTTCGAGGCCGTTCTGGCCCGCCAGCTGCCCGACGCGGAAAAACGCGCCCGCGCCGACTTCGTTATCGACACCGGCCACGGTCTGGAGCCTGCCCGAGCCGAGGTCGCCGCCGTGGTTCAGACCGTGCTGGATCCGGCGTGGATATCTCCGCGTCGCCGCGCGGGGGCTCTTTCACCGTCTGACGAACGGGGCCATTAAGGCGCGATGGCGCGCGAGATCGTTCTGGACACCGAAACCACCGGCTTCGACCCCAAGACGGGCGACCGGCTGATCGAGGTCGGCTGTATCGAACTGCTGGATCTGCTGCCGACGGGCCGCACCTTCCACCGGTTCGTCAATCCCGAGCGGCTGATCCCGCCGGACGCGATCCGCGTCCACGGCATCACTGACGAGAAGGTCAAGGACGCCCCCAAATTCCACGAGATCGTCGACGATCTGATCGAATTCATCGGCGACGCCCCGATGATCGCCCACAACGCCGCCTTCGACCGCAACTTCATCGACTTCGAATATGCGCGCTGCGGCCGGCCGATCACCGGCGAGGCGCGCTGGATCGACACCCTGAAACTGGCCCAGACCCGGTTCCCGGGCATGCCCAACTCGCTGGACGCCCTGTGCAAGCGCTTCAAGGTGTCCCTGGTCGAGCGGACCCTGCACGGCGCCCTGATCGACGCCCGTCTGCTGGCCGAGGTCTATCTGGAGCTGCGCGGCGGCAAGGAGCGGGTGCTGGACCTGTCGTCGACCCCGGCGGCGAGCCGCGGCGCGACCGGCGCTGTTCAAGCGGCTGCTTACGGCCCCCGCCCCCGCCCCCTGGCTCCGCGTTCGACGCCGGAGGAGCAGGCGGACCATCTAGCCTTCCTGGCCGAGACCCTGAAGGACCGGTCGCTCTGGGCGGCCTACGGCGTCGGGGCCGACGAAGAGGCGGCGGCCTGATTCCACGCGCCTCGGCCGAAACGAAAAAGGCGGCCCCTCTGAGGACCGCCCTTCCCTCGTCAATTTGGGTTCGGCTCAGGCCTGGCCGGTCTCGACCGGCTGCTGGGCGATCTGCTGCTGGCGCGCGATATAGATGGCGGCGAAGTCGATCGGGTCCAGCATGAAGGGCGGATAGAAGCCGCCGTCGGCCGTGGCGCGGGCGATGATTTCGCGGGCGAACGGGAAGAGATAACGGGGGCATTCGATCAGCAGCAAGGGCTCAATGTCCTGCTCCTGGACGTTCGCCAGCTGGAACAGACCGCCATAGACCAGTTCGACGTGGAAGACGGCCTGGTTCTCGTGGGTCGCCTTGACCGACAGCTTCAGGTCCAGTTCGAACAGACCGTCGGGGCGGCCTTGGGCCGACATTTCGACGCCCAGGTCGATCGCCGGCTTGCCGTCGATACGCAGGGATTCCGGGGCGCGCGGGTTTTCGAACGAAAAGTCCCGCACATACTGGGCCAGGATGCGGAAGCCGGGGCCTGCGGGTTGACCCTGCTGAGGCTGGGCCGGTGCGGGGGTGTCGGCGGGCGGAGCGGCGTCGGTCATGGGCGTGTTCGATTGCGAAAAAGGGCCGATAGGGCCGGAATAAGGCGCCGCGACTAACACGTCGGGGCGGCCGGCCGCAATGTCGCACCTGCGCCGGGGGGCGCGCCGCGCCTTGCTTCCTCCTATATCAGCCCCTAATCGTCTCCCTCGCGCCTTCTCCTTCGCGCGCCGACATTCAGGAAGTCCCCTTGCCGGTCCAGTTCCAGATCGTGATCTTCGCCGTCATCGCGGCCTTCGTCCTGTTCCAGCTCTACAATGTGCTGGGCAAGAAGGTGGGGCGACAGCCGCAGGAGGACGCCAAGACCTTGGCCCCGCCCAGCCCGACTGCCCCTGAGGCGTCGAAGACGCCGGCCCTGGACGCCGCCCTTCTGGCCTCGATTGCGGGTTTGAAGGCGCGCGATCCCGCCTTCGATCCGCACCGGTTCCTGGAAGGGGCGCGTCAAGCGTATGAGACCATCGTGCGCGGATACGCCGCCGGCGATCGCGCCGCCTTGAAACCCCTTCTGACGCCGACCGTCATGGCCTCGTTCGAGGCCGGCATAGGGGCGCGGGAGACCCGAGGCGAGACCGAAACGGTCGAATTCCTCTTCCCGCCCCGCGCCGATCTGGAAGGCGCCACGGTTCAGGGCGACAAGGCCGTAGCCAAGGTCCGTTTCCTGGCCGAACTGCGCAGCCGTGTGACCAAGGCCTCGGGCGAGACCGCCGATTCCGTCACCGGCGAGCCCCTGGTCGAGGAACGCCGCACCGCCGAACACTGGACCTTCGAACGCAGCCTGGGCGCCGCCGATCCCAACTGGGTCCTGGCCCGCGTCGAGCCGGCCAGCGCCTGATGTCGGCCTCGCGCCGGCTCGGCTGGCGGACGGCGCGTCTGTGGCCCCTGCTGGCGGTGGCCGCCTGCTCCACGGGGCCGGCGATCACCCCGCCACTTCCTCAGACGCCGCCGGCGTCCCGGCCCTCGGAGACTGAGTCGGGTCCCCGCCCCTATCTGCCCATGCCCAGCCCCGCCGACGGCGTCAGCCCGGCGGTGCTGCCCGGCTGGAACGACGAGGATCATCTGGCGGCCTTTCGCGCCTATGTCGGCGGCTGCGCCGCTGCGCGGGATGCGGCCGGCCGCGCCGTCTGCAGCCGCGCTCAGGCCATGGCGGCCGCTCCCGTCACTCCGTCCGACGCGCGGGCCTTTTTCGAAGCCCGTTTCAGCGCGGTCCCGGCGCAGACCTCAGACGGGCGTCCCGGCCTTTTGACCGCCTATTTCGCTCCGGAATATTCGGCGCGCCGCGCCCCGGACGCGGAGTTTTCGGCGCCCGTCCTGGCCAAGCCGGCCGATCCCCGCGCCGCCGGCGACCGGGCGGCCATCGAAGCCGACGCCCGCCCCGATCAGGCCCTGGCCTGGATGCGGGCCGAGGACCTCTTCTTCCTCCAGATCCAGGGCTCCGGCTATCTGACCTTCGAGGACGGAACCCGCGTCCGCGCCGCCTACGCCGGCGACAACGGCCGTCCCTTCGTCGGCATCGCCCGGCCGATGGCGCGCCAAGGCCTGCTGCCGGAAAACGGCACGTCCGGAGAGGCGATCCGCGCCTGGCTGGCCGACCATCGCGGGCCCGAGGCCCAGGCCGTCATGGCCCTGAACCCCCGCTACATCTTCTTCCGGCTGGACCCCGACGACGACGGCCATCCCGCCGGGGCGGCGGGCCTGCCCCTGATCGAGCGCCGGGCGGTGGCGGTCGATCCGTCCCAGTGGCGCTACGGGGACCTGGTTTGGCTGGAGGCGGACGGCGGAAATCTGCGCGGCGCCACGACCTCCTATCGCGGTCTGGCCATGGCCCTGGATACGGGCTCGGCCATTCGCGGCCCGGTGCGGGCCGACCTCTATATGGGTCGTGGAGACGCCGCCGGCGCCGAGGCCGGGACGGTGCGCCATCCCCTGCATATGTGGCGGCTGATCCCCAAGGGCTGAGGACGCCGCGCTTCGGCCTAGGCGGTCCGTCGGCTCGAAAAAAGGTGTCCGATGTGTCCGATCTGTCCGACGGCCTTTGATTTCCATGAAGAAACTGTCGGACACCGACCGGACTGTCCGGCGTCGGACGCGCTCTGCCCTCTTGGCGATGTCAAAGACCGACGCGCCATTATAGGTGCGGCTGAAGGGGCGCCAGGCAGATCCTCGATCGGATCTGCAAGTCTCTGAATTGGTGCGGCCTTGAGGCGGAAATCGCGCCGAGCCGCTCTTCCCGCGTCAGAGGGCCTTAATGCGGCGACCGGGTTCATCACGGCGAGCACGGCGCATTCACAGCGGTCACGACGCCATCGGAACGCGCCGTGTTCGCCGTGACCTCGTCGTGCCCCGTTGTGATGAACCCACCCTCAATCGGCGTTCCGCCGCCAGACGGTTTCCCTTCCGCTGACGCGGGAAGGAAGACCGACACTCAATGGAATAGAGTCTTCAACGTCCGAGGCGCTTCTCCTAGATTGGCGCTAGGCTAGGTCCTCGATCTCCGCCTCGGTCAGTTCGCCGGGGACGATGGTGACGGGCAGTTTGCGGCCCCCTACATGGGCGCCCTGTTTCAATATGGCGGAGACCAGGGGGCCGGGGCCGCGTGAGCCCGATCCCGCCGCCAGGACCAGGATCTTGATGTCCGGATCGTCGCCCACGACCTTCTTGATCGCCGCCTGGGGCTCGCCCTTCTCGATCAGGAAGACCGGCGGCGCGCCCGACCGCTCCATCGCCTCCTCGCCCAGCCGGTTCAGCAGGGCCTCGGCCTCTTCGCGCTGCTGCCGCTCGATCTCCTCGCGCGCGCCGGACCAGTGGGCGTCGCTGTGGGACGCCAGGACACGCAGCATGACCACCCGCCCGCCGGTGGACTTGGCCCGCCGGCAGGCGAAGCGCAGGGCGGCTTCGAACTCAGGACTGTCGTCGACGACGACCAGGAATTTTCTCGGCATGACGGCCTCCCCAGCCGGTTTTCCCTGACGGAGGAGGCCGGGATGCGGCCCCCTCGTCAAGTCTCGGCCGCAGCCGGTTCAGCCCTTGCCGGCCGCGGAGGCCAGGTCGCGAATGGTGGCGTTGGCGATCGTCAGCTTGGCGAAGGTCCAGCCTGCGCCCGACTGTTCGATCTCGTCCACCGAGGCGCGAACCCCCTCGACCACCGCCAGTTTCGAGCCGATCCAGGCGTCGACGGCCCCTTCGGCGGCGTCTTCGCTGATCCCCACCGAAGCGTCCGACGCCCGCGCCACGGCGCGCGTCAGCGTCGCCTGTTCGGTCATCAGATCCTCGATCAGGCGGCGAACGGCCAGGCGATCGAAATGATCGACCGACGGGATCGAGCCGGCGGCCGCGCGCAGCCGGTCGAAATCGAAGGCGGCGCCCACCTGGTGGTAGAGCCGGGCCATGGCGGCGACCGGCCAGCCCGTCTCCTGAGCGATGTCGCCGATGTCGGCGGCGGCGACCAAGGGCCGCATCACCCCGATCCGCCGGGTCAGATCCTCCGGCGCCCCGTGGTCGGCGAAGGTCTTGACCCGTTCGTCCAATCGTCCCTGTTCGAAACGGGACAGGACCGGCGCGCCCTCGGCCTGGAGCGCGTCGGCGACGGGGCGATAGCGGTCGATCAGCGCCTGGACCGAAGCGCCGTTCTTGGCGCGGCGCGCCAGCCAGAAGGTCTGGCGGCGCAGGACCACGGCGATCTCACGATAGAGGGCCGTCTGCGCCTCGGCGGAAATCTTGAGATCCAGGTTCGAGACGGCGTCCCAGGCCTCATCCAGCCGGAAGATGCGCCGCGCCGCCTCGAAGGCGATGATCAGGGCGGTGGTGTCGCATTCCGCCGAGCCGCGCAGGCGGTCCGGGAAGGTCGGGCCGCACATATTGACCACTTCGTTCGACAGGACCGTGGCGATGATCTCGCGCCGCAGACGGTGGCTCTTCATCTGCGGTTCGAACCGGGCCAGGGCGTCGGGGAAGTAGCGCACCAGAATCTGCTCGAAGAAGGGATCCTCGGGCGCCTGGGACGCCACGATCTCTTCGGACAGTTCCAGCTTGGCGTAGGCGGTCAGGACCGCCAGCTCGGGCCGCGCCAGAGGAATCCCCGAGGCCATCATCTCCTTGATGCGGGCGTCGGAGGGCAGGCCCTCGACCTTGCGGTCCAGTTTGCCGCGCGCCGACAGGCTCTGCATGAAGCGCTGCTGGGCGTCCAGGGCGCCGGGACCTTCCGCCTGTTGCAGGGTCAGGGCCAGGGTCTGGTCGTAGTTGTGGGCCAGGACCTTGCGCCCGACCTCTTCGGTCATCGACGCCAGCAGCGGGGTCCGCTCCTCGGCCGGAAGGACGCCGTTGGTGACGGCCGAGCCGACCAGGATCTTGATGTTGACCTCGTGGTCCGAGGTGTCCACGCCCGCCGAATTGTCGATGGCGTCGGTGTTGATGCGCCCGCCGTTCTGACCGAAGACGATCCGCCCGGCCTGGGTGAAGCCCAGATTGGCCCCCTCGCCCACCACCTTGACCCTGAGTTCGTCGGCGTTGATCCGCAGGGCGTCGGTGCCCTTGTCCCCGACCTGGGCGTCGGTCTCGGCGGCGGACTTCACATAGGTGCCGATCCCGCCCAGATACAGCAGCTCGGCCGGCGCCTTCAGTATGGCGCGGATCAGGCTGACCGGGTCCAGCTGGTCCTCGTCGATGTCCAGGGCCGCCTTGATCTGCGGCGTCAGCTGGATCGACTTGGCCGAGCGGGAGAAGACGCCGCCGCCGGCCGAAATCAGGCCCTTGTCATAGTCCTGCCAGGACGAGCGCGGCAGGTCGAACAGGCGTTTGCGCTCCGCCCAGCTGACTTCGGGGTTGGGATCCGGGTCGATGAAGATGTCGCGATGGTCGAAGGCGGCGACCAGCTTGGTCGCCTTCGACAGCAGGGCCCCGTTGCCGAAGACGTCGCCGGACATGTCGCCGACGCCGACCATTGTGAAAGGCTCGGTCTGGATGTCCTTGCCCAGTTCGCGGAAGTGGCGCTTCACCGCCTCCCAGGCGCCGCGGGCGGTGATGCCCATGGCCTTGTGGTCATAGCCGATCGAACCGCCGCTGGCGAAGGCGTCGCCCAGCCAGAAGCCGTAGGACGCCGAGACGCCGTTGGCGATGTCCGAGAAGGTCGCCGTGCCCTTGTCGGCCGCGACGACCAGATAGGGATCGTCCTGCTCCCAGGCGACCACATGGGCCGGACGGGTCACCGCGCCGTCGGCGGCGATGTTGTCGGTGATGTCCAGAAGGCCCGACAGGAAGGTGCGATAGGCGCGGATGGCCTCGCCCTGAACAGCCTCTCGGTCGGTCGTGCGGGGCAGTTGCTTCGGATAGAAGCCGCCCTTGGAGCCGACCGGCACGATGACGGCGTTCTTGACCTGCTGCGCCTTGACCAGGCCCAGGACCTCGGTGCGGAAGTCGTCGCGACGGTCCGACCAGCGCAGGCCCCCGCGCGCGACCGGGCCGAAGCGCAGGTGCACGCCCTCGACGTGCGGCGCCCAGACGAAGATTTCGCGATAGGGCTTGGGCAGGGGCAGGTCTTCCAGCTCGCTGGAGGCGATCTTGATCGAGATGTGCCGCTTGGGCAGGCCGTCAGCGTCCTGCTGGAAGTAGTTGGTGCGCTTGATCGCGCCGATCAGGGCGGCGATGCGACGCAGGGCGCGGTCGTGGTCCAGGCTCTTCACCGCCTGGAGAAGGGCGGTGATCTGGGCCGTCAGGGCGTCGACGGTCTCCTGGCGGGTCTCCACGGCGGCGCCGTTCGGCTCGAACTTGGCCTTGAACAGGGCCAAAAGGGCGCGCGACACCTCGGGATATTCGCGCAGGGCCTCTTCCTGCACGGCCTGGGACGGGTCCAGACCGGTCTGCTGACGATAACGGGCCAGGGTGCGGATCAGGGCGGCCTCGCGCCACTCCATCCCCAGTTCGATCACCAGTCGGTTGAAGCCGTCGCTCTCGGTCAGGCCGCTCCAGACGGCGGCGAAGGCGCGTTCGAACGGCCCCTTGACGTCGGCGAAGACCAGATCCTCGCCGCGCGGATCCTCCATCAGGAATTCATGGACGTGGATCTCCTCCTCGCCCATCGGGCGGATGGAATAGCCGTATTCCTCCAGCGTCTTCAGGCCCATGTCCGTCATGATCGGCAGGACGTCGGACAAGGGGACGGAGGGGCCGCGACGATAAAGCTTGAAACGGAACTGAAGCGGACTGTCGTCGAGATTGCGGAAGGCCCGGACCGCCACGGGCTCGCCGGCGCCGACCTGGCCGGTGGCGTTCAGCCGATCCATCTCACGCAGATCGACCGCCGCCTCATCGGCGTCATAGCGGTCGCGATAGGCGGCCCCGAAGGCGCGAGCCCAGCGTGCGCTGAGCGGGCCGACCTCGACATCAGCCACCTCGGCCCGCCGCAGGGCGGCTTCGAACCGTTCGATCCAGCTGCGACCGGCCTCGGCCACATCCTGTTCCAGCTGGGCTGCATCGGGAACCGGATGTTCGCCGGGCGTCACGCCGATGATGAAATGCACCCGAACCAGGGGCGCGTCCGAAAGCTGGGGATACCAGGCGGAGACGCGTCCGCCCCAGGCGCGGGCGACGATCTGGCCGATCCGTTCGCGCACCGAGGCGTCGAACTTCTCGCGCGGAATGAAACACAGGACCGAGACGAAGCGGTCGAACGGATCCTGGCGCGTGAACAGGCGGATGCGCGGCCGGTCGTAGAGGTGCAGAATGCCCAGGGCGATGGACAGCAGCTCGTCCTCGCTGATCTGGAACAGCTCATCGCGCGGATAGTTGTCGAGGATGTTCTTCAGCCGCTTTTCATTGTGGCTGCCCGGCGCCTTGTCGGCGCGCGACAGGACGTTGGCCACCTTGCGGCGGATCAGCGGGGTCTCGGTCGCCAGACGGTCATAGGCCTCGGAGGTGAACAGGCCCACGAACCGGGTTTCGCCGGTCGCCTTGCCGTCCGGCCCGTACCGCTTGACCCCGACATAATCCATATAGGCCCGGCGGTGGACCCGCGAACGGGCGTTGGCCTTGGCCACGGTGACGGGGTCGCTGAAGTCCAGCTGGCGGCGCATCTGGCGCGTCAGGACGGCCGGTTCGGAGGCGCGGCGCAGAACAGTGCGTTCCGGATCGGCCAGAATGCCCAGGCCGGCGCCCGACTGGCTCAGGGGGGCCTCGGCCTCATAGTCGCCGTCGGCCCCGCGCGGATAGTCGTAGTCGCGTGCGCCCAGGAAGACGAAATGGTCGCTCTTCAGCCATTTCAGGAAGGCGATGTTTTCTTCCAGTATGGCCGGATCGACCGCGGGCGGAGTGGTTTCCAACCTCTGCACGGCCTGGCGCATCAGGGCGGCCATCGCCTCGTGGTCCTCGACCGCGGCGTGGACGTCGCTCAGGCTCTGGGCCAGGCCCTCGCCCAGGGCGTCGCGGCGTTCCTGGGGCACGGGATCGATGACCAGGATGATGACCGACAGTCGGCGTCCGTCCAGCGCGACGACGGGGTGGAAGAGGGCGCGCACAGAGACCCCGGCCTCGGCCAGGACGCCCATGACGCTGTCCACCAGGAAGGGGGCGTCGTTCTGGACGATGCGGACCAGGTCATAGTCCAGGGCCTGGCCGTCGGCGCCCGACAACGGCCCCACGGTGATCAGCGGCGGGGAGCCGGCCGGATAGTCGCCGGCGGCGCGCCAGGAGGCGGCGAGCAGGGCGGCCAGATCCTCGCCGTCCAGCTCCGGCGTTTCGTCGGCGGCGTAGTCCTCGTGCGCCTGAGCCAGGAAGGAGCGCTCCGCCTCGCCGGGGCTGGTTCCCAGAATCCGCGCGAATGAAGCTTCCAGCAGGGCCGGGGTGATCGGCTGAACCGTTGCAGAGCGCGGATCGAGGGCGGTCATGGACTTCCAGTCTCGGGCGACGCGGCCGGGGCCGCTGGGGGCTGGCGCGACGCAGCGCCACACCGCTGACTAGGCCAGGACTGATCGCTCGGGAAGCCCCTGAGGGGCGAAGATTCTCATGAACAGCGTTCAGGTTGGAAGGGTTGTGCGGCGCCGCAAACGAGAAGGCCGCCGAGTGGGGGAACTCGGCGGCCTGCGCGGACCGACGCATGGGGAGGGGAGGGGCGTCGGCCTCGCTCGGCCGCGGTCGGAGGGGGGATGGCCGCGGCGTTGAGGCTGAGATGGGCGGTCCGGGGCGGGTTTCAAGAGGCCGGCGTCACAGGTTTTTCTGCGGCCTGACGCCGCACGGCGGCCTCAGGCTTCGTCAGCGTCGTCCTTGGAGAATGAGCCCCGCCTGTGATGCGCCGTCTTGTGTTCGTCCGCATAGGGTTCGCCGTCGCCCGACAGCAGGACGGCCATCCAGCGCGAACCCTTGAACTCGGCCAGGATCGCCATGGCCATCACGGCCAGCGGGGTCGACAGGAACATGCCGACCACGCCCCACAGCTTGCCCCAGAAGGCCAGGGCCAGCAGGACCACCACCGGGTCGATGTTCTGATTGTCGCCCTGCATGCGCGGCTGGACCAGATTGCCGACGATGAACAGAATGGTCTGAAGCCCCACCAGCAGGATCAGCGCCGGCCAGTAGCTGGGGAATTGCACCAGGGCGAACAGGGGCGGGGCCAGACCCGCCACAGCCCCGCCCAGAACCGGGATGAAGCCGACGATGAAGATGACGAAGGTCCAGAACTCCGCGTTCTGAAGCCCGACGGCCCGCATCAATATCCAGGCTGCGGCGCAGATCAGGGCCCCGGTCACGGTCTGGACCCACAGATAGCCCTCGACCCCGCCGCGGACGCGGTTGAACACCGCGATCGCTTCGTCGCGCTGATGCCTGTGGGGGAACATGGCGATGATCTTGCGCCGGAAGCCGATCTGCGAGGCCAGAAGAAAACCGAGATAGACCAGGACGAAGAAGGCGCCCGAGGCGATGCCCTGCACCTGAAAGGCCACGGAGGTCAGATAGCCGCGCAGATCGACGCCGTTGATCAGGTCCTGGGCCGTGGGGGGATTGTTCAGCCGGATCAGGGCGTAGACGTCGCGGATGATCTGGTCGATGCGCGGCCCGATGTTCTGCGATACGCCCGACGCCTCGCCGAAGAAGCCGGCGGCGCCGTTCACGATGATGGCGATGGAGGCGAAGAAGGCCAGGACCACCAGCAGCAGGGCCGCTGTCCCCGCCCAGCGGTCGTTCAAAGGAGTGCGCGCCGCCACGGACCGCTTGACCCCGTCTATCATGATCAACAGGAAAACGGCCATGGCCAGGGGCGTCAGTATGTCGCGCAGCCAGTAGAGGGCCGCACCGGCCGCGACGGTGGCGATCAAGACCAGGGCGTTTCGCGAAACGGCCGAAGACTGCATGGTGATGGGGCTCTTCATGGCCACCCTTGTCGGTGGGGCGAAGAACGCCGTCAACCGGCCTTGAAGGCGGCGGTTCCGACCCGCTCGCGACTGCGCTAGACCTTCGTCCCGCTTCTGGAGACCTTTCGATGTCCGACACCCCCGCCGGTCTTTTCCTTGGCCAGTCCGACGAAGGCCAGTACCAGGCCCTTCTGTTCCATCGGGCGAACCGCCACGGCGTGGTCGCCGGGGCGACGGGAACCGGCAAGACGGTGACGCTGCAGATCCTGGCCCAGGGCTTTTCGGACGCGGGCGTCCCGGTCTTCTGCGCCGATGTGAAGGGCGACCTGTCGGGGATTTCCCAGATCGGGACGCCGAACGAAAAGCTGCTGGCCCGCGCCGCCGACATGGGCCTGGCCCTGACCCCGTCCGCGGCGCCCACGGTTTTCTGGGATCTTTATGGTCAAAAGGGCCATCCGATCCGCACGACGGTCTCCGAGATCGGCCCGGTGCTGATGGCGCGGATGCTGGACCTGAACGAGGTCCAGGAGGGCGTGCTGACGGTGGTCTTCCACGTCGCCGATCAGGAGGGGCTGCTCCTGTTGGACATCGACGATCTGCGCAGCCTTCTGGCCTATGTCGGGGAGAACGCCGAGCGGATCGGACGCGAGGTCGGCCATGTCGCCCCAGCCTCGATCGCCGCCGTTCAACGGGCGATTCTTCAGCTGGAACAGCAGGGGGGCGCGGCCTTCTTCGGCGAGCCGGCCTTGAAGCTGGAGGACGTCATCCGCGTCGGCCTGGACGGCCGGGGCCAGGTCAATGTGCTGGATTCCACCCGGCTGATGAACAGTCCGCGTCTGTATGCGGCCTTCCTGCTGTGGCTGCTGTCGGAACTGTTCGAACAGCTGCCGGAGGTCGGGGACCCGGAGAAGCCGCGTCTGGTCTTCTTCTTCGACGAGGCCCACCTGTTGTTCAACGACGCGCCGCGCGCCCTGCTGGAGAAGGTCGAACAGGTGGTGCGGCTGATCCGGTCCAAGGGGGTCGGCGTCTATTTCGTCACCCAGAATCCGGCCGATATTCCTGACAGCGTCCTGGCGCAGCTGGGCAATCGCATCCAGCACGCCCTGCGCGCCTATACGCCGTCCGAACAGAAGGGGCTGAAGGCTGCGGCCCAGAGTTTCCGCCCCAACCCCGCCTTCGACACGGCCGAAGCCATCCAGGCCCTGGGGGTCGGCGAGGCCCTGGTCTCGGTTCTGGACGACAAGGGCGCGCCCACGGTCGTGGCCCGCACAAGGATCCGGCCGCCCGCCTCGCGGCTGGGGCCGGCGACCGAGGCCGAACGCGCCGCCGTAATCGCCGCCAGCCCGGTCCAGGGCCGGTATGAGCCGGTCCTGGACCGCGAATCCGCTGAAGAAGTGCTCGCCGCCCGCCACGCCGCCGTCGAACGGGAGGCCGAGGTCCAGGCGGATCTCAAGGCCCAAGGCCGGGTCAAGGGGGGAGCAGGGGCCGCCCAGGACCATGACGGGGACGATGTCCGACCGGCGCCGGCGCGGCGCAAGCGAACATCCAATCGGCAGACCCCGATGGAGGCCCTGACCAAGTCCGTGCTGCGCACGGCCGGATCGACCCTGACCCGCGAACTGCTGCGCGGCGTTCTGGGAAGCCTGCGTCGGCGTTAGCGTTTAAGACTTGCAAGCCGTCGGCGTCGTGCGCATCTCCGGCCCATGTTCATCCAGACCGAGCCCACGCCCAATCCCAATGCGTTGAAGTTCCTGCCCGGCCGGGAGGTCTCGCCGTCGGCTACGCTGGAATACCGCACCATCGACGAAGCGACCGCCTCGCCGCTCGCCGAAGCCCTGTTCGAGCTGGAGGGGGTGGAGGCCGTCCTGTTCGGCGCGGACCATATTTCCGTCGTCCGCAGCGTTTCCGGGCCGGAATGGTCGGAGATGAAGGCGCCGATCCTGGGCGTCATCATGGACCATTTCGTCTCGGGCGCGCCCCTGACGCGCGGTCAGGCTGGCGAAGCCGATCAGAACGCTGAGGCCGACAGCGAGATCGTCGCCGAGATCAAGGCCCTGCTGGACAGCCGCATCCGCCCGGCGGTGGCCCAGGACGGCGGCGACATCCTGTTCGATTCCTTCGACGAGGCCACCGGCGTCCTGTCCTTGCGGATGCGCGGCGCCTGTTCGGGTTGTCCGTCGTCCTCCGCCACCCTGAAGGCGGGGGTCGAACAGATGATGCGCCACTATGTGCCTGAGGTGACGCGGGTCGAGCAGACGATCTAGGGCGATCCCGCTTTAAATTATCGCCAGACGTGCAAGGAGGCGCCATCTTTAACTTCTGATGGCGCGCTTCGTCCCTGATCCTCATGTTCTCCGTCTCGGCGAGGCGCTCGCCGCCCTGCGTCGCCAACGCGGCCTGTCCCAGGCCGAGGCGGGCGCTCGACTGGAGATGACCAGCCAGGGTTGGGGCCTGTACGAGGCCGGTCGTCGGCCGGGCCTGTTTCGGCCGGATGTCCAGAGGCGTTTGACCGGCGCCCTGGATTCCACGCCCGAGGCCCTGGCTCTGCTGGCGGCCGGCGGTCCGGACGCGGCGCCGGCCGGTCCTGCAGCCGGTCTCGAAGCGCGGGGTCGCGCCTTCTCCGGCGCGTCCATCCCTCAGACCCATCGCCTTGAAGTGACTGACGACGCCCTGTCGCCCTGGGCCGACCGCGGCGTCGTTCTGGACTATCGTCCGGGTCAGCCGCGATCGGGGCAGGGCTGCGTAATCCTGACGACCGACGGTCAGCGGCTGGCGCGCATTTTTGATCGCTCGGCCGCCGACGGCCTGCACGTGCGGGGCGTCGGCGGTCTGGAAGGGAAGGAAGTCATCGACCCCAGCCGGGTGGCGCAGCTCTGCCTCGTCACGGCGCGCCACGAGCCATGAAACGAAAAGGTTGCATACCCGGACAGGTTGCGCCATCTTCGAGCCATGAACAGCCGCCCCGCCGCTCCCCGTCGGAACGCCCGCTCAGTCGAGGCTGTGGACCTGCATGTGGGGGCGCGGATCGCCGCTCGGCGTCAGGCCCTGGGCCTGTCTCAGACGGCGCTGGGCGAGATGGTGGGGGTCAGCTGCCAGCAGGTGCAGAAGTACGAAGGCGGGCAGAACCGGATATCGGCCGCCCGGCTGCACAATCTGGCGATCGCCCTGTCCATGCCGATCAGCGCCTTCTTTCCGGCGCGGGCGGAGGCCGGCGAGCCGACCGACCTCTCGATCATGCGAACCCTCGCCGCCACGCCGGAAGGCCTGGCCATGGCCGCCGGCTTCGCCGCCATTGAGGACCGTTCCGTAAGACAGGCCCTGACGCAGCTGGTCGAGGTTCTGTCGCGCGCGGCCTGACGCACGGTCTGAGCGGCGGCTGAGGGCGGGTTGAGGCCGCAAAGCGATTTCCCATCCGCCTGTCAGCCTCTAGAAGGCCGGCATGAGACTCTTGGTCATTGATACGGCGCTGGGCGCCTGTACGGCGGCGGTTTTTGAGGACGACCGGCCCCTGTCGGTGCGGTTCGAACCGATGGCCAAGGGCCACCAGGAACGATTGGGCGGTCTGGTGCGCGACGTCATGACCGAGGCGGGGGGCGGTTTCGATCGTCTTGATCGGATCGGCGTCACGGTCGGGCCGGGCTCCTTCACCGGTTTGAGAGTGGGCCTGGCCTTCGCCCAGGGTCTGGGCGCCGCCCTGAGGCGGCCGGTCGTGGGGGTGTCCACGCTGGACGCCCTGGCTGATCCCCTGGCGACGGCGGGCGTCCCGGTCGCGGCCCTGATCGACGCCCGGCGGGGTCAGGTCTACGCCAAATTCTTCTCGGACGGCCGGGCCCTCGGCCCGGAAGAGGCCCTGCCCCTGGAGGCGGCCGCAGACCGCATCGCCGCTCTTGAGACGAAGGTTCAGGCGGTCGGCAGCGGGGCCGGTCTTCTGAGCGAAGCCTATCCTGAGCTGAGCCTGGCCTCGGCCGATCCCGTCGTCGCCCCCGCGCCGACGGCCCTGGCTCGGCTGACCCGGTCAGTCGATCCCGCCGCCCATCCGCCCCGGCCCCTGTATCTGCGCGCGCCCGATGCGGCGCCGCCCACCCGTCTGCCGGGACAGCCCCGCCAGACCGCGCCATGATCCGTCCCGATCCCGCCGCCTTGGCCGCCGTGCATGCGCGAGCCTTTCCGGCGCCCTGGAGCCGGGACGAGTTCGCCGTCCTGCTGGCCCAGCCCGGCGTCTTAGCGGTGGTCGAACCGGACGGCTTCATCCTGATCCGGGTCGTGCTGGATGAGGCCGAGATCCTGACCCTGGCGGTGCGGCCTGAGGCGCGGCGGGCCGGCCTAGGCGGGAGACTGGTCGGTCAGGCGGCCGTCGCCGCCGCCAAGGCCGGGGCCGTGCGCCTGTTTCTGGAGGTGGCCGAGGACAATGCGGCCGCCCGCGCCCTTTACGACCGCGCCGGCTTCCGCCCGATCGGGCGACGCAAGGCCTATTATGCGCGGCCCGACGGCGGTCGAACCGACGCCCTGGTGCTGGGACGCGATCTTGCGATGAATCCGGACAAGGCGCCGCTTCCCTGAAGCGGCCTGAGCCCCTATTCTAGGCCTATGGACCGGATTGAAAAACTCTGCGCCGACCGCGGCATGCGTATGACCGAACAGCGCCGGGTGATCGCCCGGGTGCTCTCCTCGGCGGAAGACCACCCCGATGTGGAGGAGCTGTACCGCCGCGCCTCCTCGATCGACCCGCATATTTCGATCGCCACCGTCTATCGCACCGTGCGCCTGTTCGAAGAGGCGGGCGTGGTCGAGAAGCACGACTTCGGCGACGGCCGCAGCCGCTATGAAGAGGCCGGCGACGACCATCACGATCACTTGATCGACACTAAGACCGGCGAGGTGATCGAATTCTTCGACGCCGAGATCGAAAAGCTGAAGTCCGAGATCGCCGAACGGCTGGGGTTCGAACTGATCGGCCACAAGCTGGAGCTTTACGGCGTCCCGATCGACGGCGCCGAACCGTCCAAGCGTGAAGGGCTCATCTTCAAACGCCATGCCGCGCGCGTGGCGCCCGAAGACGTGGATGCGGGCTGAAACCCGGTCTTGTCCTCGCCGGTGCGGGCGATCATAAGCCCGACATGACCGAGACCCTGGTTCCCAAAGCCGAGGCCGCGCAGAACACGCCCTCCAAGCGGCTGTTCATCAAGACCTACGGCTGTCAGATGAACGTCTATGACAGCGAGCGCATGGCCGATGTGCTGCGACCGCTGGGCTATGCCGTGACGGAGGAGGTCGAGGCGGCCGACTTCGTCATCCTGAACACCTGCCACATCCGCGAGAAGGCGGCCGAGAAGATCTATTCCGAGCTCGGCAAGATCCGCGAACTGCGCGACCTCAAGCGCCAGACGGGCGGCGACATGACCATCGCCGTCGCCGGCTGCGTCGCCCAGGCCGAGGGCGAGGAGATCATCAAACGCCAGCCGGCGGTCGACATCGTCGTCGGCCCCCAGGCCTATCATCAGCTGCCCGAGCTTCTGACCCGCACGGCGCGGGCTCGGGGCGAACGGATCGGCGCCGACTTCGCCCCGGACGACAAGTTCGACGCCCTGCCGGCCGCCCGTTTCAGCGAGGGGCCGACCGCCTTCCTGACGGTGCAGGAAGGCTGCGACAAGTTCTGCACCTTCTGCGTGGTGCCCTATACGCGGGGCGCAGAATGGTCGCGGCCCCTGGCCTCGGTGCTGGAAGAGGCGCGACAGCTGGCCGGTCGCGGCGTGCGCGAGGTCACCCTGCTGGGCCAGAACGTCAACGCCTATGACGGCGAGCGGCCGGATGGGCGCAAGTCCAGCCTGGCCGAACTGGCCTACGCCCTGGCCGAGATCCCCGGCCTGGACCGGATCCGCTATACGACCAGCCATCCCAACGACATGTCGGACGACCTGATCGCCGCCCACGGCGATCTGGACGCCCTGATGCCCTATCTCCACCTGCCGGTTCAGGCGGGCTCGGACCGCATCCTGCGGCTGATGAACCGCAAGCACGGCCGTCAGACCTACCTCGATCTGATCGCCCGCATCCGCGAAGCCCGGCCCGACATGGCGCTGTCGGGCGACTTCATCGTCGGCTTCCCCGGAGAGACGGATCGCGAGTTCGAGGAGACGCTCGATCTGGTGCGCCAGGTCCGATACGCCTCGGCCTTCGCCTTCATGTATTCGCCTCGTCCCGGCACCCCAGCCGCCGGCATGGGCCGTCAGATCGAGCCCGAGGTCGCCAAGGAACGGCTGCACCGGCTGATTGACCTAGTGACGGAACAGCAGACGGCCTTCAACCAGGCCCAGGCGGGCCGGACCCTGAATGTCCTGTTCGACCGCAAGGGCCGCCATCCCGATCGCCGCCAGGCCATCGGTCGCTCGCCCTATCTCCAGTCGGTCCATGTCGATGATGCGGATCATCTGATCGGCCAGATCGTTCCGGTCGAAATCATTTCCGGCCAGCAGAACAGTCTGACGGGCCGGCTTGTCGCCTCCGGGACGACGGGCAAGACAGAAAAGGCGGCCTAGTGGCGAGAGATTCCGAGTTCGTTCCGCTGAACGACGCCGAGCTGCGCGCTGTGATCGGACCGAACAGTCGTCACGTCGCCCTGATCGAGGACGCCTTCAAGGTTCTGGTCGAGGCGCCGGGCGGCGGGGTCTCCGTCAACGGGGGCACGCGCGACCGGTCCGACGCCCGCCGCGTGATCGAGGATCTGGCCAAGCGCGCCGCCCTGGGGGCCGAGGTCACAGAGGCCGATGTACGCGCCGCCCTGGGTCAGGCGCGCGGCGGCAAGGGCGCGCCGGGTCTGGCGGCCGCGGGCGTCTCCCTGCCGGGCGGCAAGCGCGGCGCCATCGTGCCCAAGACCAAGGCCCAGGCCGCCTATGTCGACATGCTGGGCCGTTGCGAGCTCAGCTTCGGGGTCGGTCCGGCCGGCACGGGCAAGACTTTCCTTGCCGCCGCCTACGGCGCCTCCCTGCTGCGGCGCGGCCAGGTGGACCGGCTGGTCATCACCCGCCCTGCGGTCGAGGCGGGGGAGAAGCTGGGCTTCCTTCCGGGCGACCTGAACGAGAAGGTCGATCCCTATCTGGCCCCGATCTGGGAGGCGCTGAACGACATCCTCGGCGCCGAGGACGTGCAGCGCCGTCGCGACAAGGGCGAGATCGAGGCCGCCCCCATCGCCTTCATGCGCGGCCGAACCCTCAGCCACGCCTTCGTCATCGTCGATGAGGCGCAGAACACCTCGCGTCTGCAGATGAAGATGGTCCTGACGCGTCTCGGCGAGGGGGCGCGGATGGTGGTGACGGGCGACCCGTCCCAGATCGACCTGCTGAACCCCCGCGATTCCGGCCTGGCCCATGCCCTGCGGATTCTGGACGGGGTCCAGGGCGTCGGCATCCTGCGGTTCGCGGCCGAGGATGTGGTGCGCCACGCCATGGTCGAGCGGATCGTGCGCGCCTATGACGCCGACGCCGCCCGGTCCCGACCGACCCCGGACCTTGAAGACGCCGAATGATCGACATCGAAATCGAGGCCGAGGCCTGGACCGCCGCCCTGCCGGATGTCGCAGCCGCAGCGGAACGGGCCGCAGCGGCGGCCCTGGGCGCCGTGGCGGGCGACATCGTCGTCCTGCTGACCGACGACGAGGCGGTGCGGGCGCTGAACGCCCGATTCCGAGACAAGGACAAGCCGACCAATGTCCTGTCCTTTCCCGCGCCCGAGAACGCCGCGCCCCACCTGGGCGACATCGTCCTGGCCTATGGCGTCTGCGCGACCGAGGCGAACGTTCAGGGCAAGAGCCTGTCGGACCATCTGAGCCATCTGGTCGTCCATGGGGTGCTGCACCTGTTGGGCCGCGATCACGAGGACGAGGCCGAGGCCGAGGCGATGGAGGCCGAGGAGCGCGAGATCCTGGCCGAACTGGGCGTCGCTGACCCCTATGCCGCTGATGTCTCTGTAGAGGGGCAGGACTGACACTATGTTTCCCGACGCCGCGCTCGACCGTTTCGCCGCTCGCGTTCGCGCCCTTCCCGAGAAGCGTCGCGCCTGGACCTGGCGTCTGATCCGCATCGGTCTGGCCTTGTCGGCCGGGGCGGGGACGGCCCTGGCCCATCCGCCGTTCGGGGTGCTGGTCGGCCTCCTGGGCTATCCGCTGCTGATGATCCTGTCGGAACGGTCGGACACCCCGCGCGGCGCCTTCTGGATGGGGTGGCTGGCGGGCTTCGCCTATTTCTTCATCGGCTGCTGGTGGGTGGCCGAGGCCTTCTTCGTCAATCCGGAACAGGCCTGGATGGCGCCCTTCGCCGCCAGCCTACTGCCGGCCGGCCTAGGCCTGTTCTGGGGCGCCGCCTGCGCCCTCTATCGTCGGTTCGCCCCGATCGGCGTGGTCCGGGTCCTGTTGTTCGCCGCCCTGTTCTGCGCCGCCGAATGGCTGCGCGGCCATGTGCTGACCGGCTTTCCCTGGAACCCGGCTGGCGCGACCTGGCGGGCGGGCGGGGGCATGTCGCAGTTCGCCTCGGTGGTCGGGGTCTATGGATTGAGTCTGATCACGGTGGCCTCGACCGCCGCCCTGGCGCCCTTGATCGGACCCGGCGCAGCGCGCGGCCGCCTGATCTCGGCGGGGTCGGGCCTTCTGGTTCTGGCCGCCGTCGGCCTCTTCGGCGCCGCGCGGCTGGCCCAGGCCGAGTTGCGGTTCACCGACACGGTGGTCCGTCTGGTCCAGGCCGACGTCAAACAGGAAACCAAGTGGTCGCCCGAGGCCTATCGCTCCATCGTCGATCGCTATGTCGCCCTGTCGGCTCGGCCGGCGGCCCGAACGCCCGACGTGGTGGTCTGGCCCGAGGGCGCCCTGCCGGCCTCGGCCAATGACGTCTTCGTCTCGGCGGACGCGACGGCCATGGCGGACGCCCTGCGCCCCGGCCAAACCCTGCTGATGGGGCTGGCGCGGGGCGAGGCGGACCCTTCGGCGCCTGAAGGCGCCCGCTATTACAACAGCCTGTTCGCCCTGGTGGACGAAGGCGGGCCGGGCCTGCGGATCGCCGCCGTCTATGACAAGCATCGGCTGGTGCCGTTCGGCGAATATCTGCCGCTGGGTTCGATCATGACGGCCGTCGGGCTTCGCAGCCTGGTTCACATGCCGAGCGATTTCTCCGCCGGGCCCATTCCTGCGCCCATCCGCGTTCCGGGCGTTCCGCCGGTCCAGCCGCTGATCTGTTATGAAAGCCTTTATCCCGGCTTCACGCCCGGCGCGGACGGGCGTCCCGACTGGATCGTCAACGCCTCGAACGACGCCTGGTTCGGCGCGACCTCCGGGCCGCGCCAGCATTTGAACCTGGCCAGCTATCGCGCCATCGAGACCGGCCTGCCCATCGCGCGAGCCACGCCGACGGGAATCTCGGCCATGATCGATCCCTGGGGCCGGATCGTTCAGAATCAAAGGCTTGATCCCGGCGTCGCCGGGGTGATCGATGCGCCCTTGCCGCGCCCGACGGCGGTGACCCCCTACGGCCGATGGGGCGACGCGTTCTTTTTCGCGGGTCTTCTGGCCGCCCTGGCGATTTCCCTTTTCGCCGGCCGCCGTCCCGGCTTGTGGCCGTTGACCTCTCCCACTAGGCTTCGCCTTAGGGGCTGACAGCGGGACGAGGGGAATCGGGATGGCGCGCGAAAAACTCGAGGAGCCCCATCCCGTCGATATCCACGTCGGCCGCCGCGTTCAGGAGAAGCGTCTGGGCCTGGGTTTGACCCAAAGCGCCCTGGCGCGCGCCTTGGGCGTCAGTTTCCAGCAGGTTCAGAAGTACGAGAAGGGCACGAACCGCGTCTCGGCCTCGAAACTGTTCGAAATGGCCGACTTCATGAAGGTGGAGATTCCCTACTTCTTTTCGGGCTTTCGCGTGGCCCAGGCCGGCGTGGGCGAGGAGGAGGCGCCCGCCTTCGACCACGAGCCCCGGATGACCAAACACAGTGTCGAGATCGCCCGTCTGGCGCCGCATCTGCCCCTGCGAAATCAGAAGCTGATCCTGGACATGATCCGCGAGATGCTGGGAGACGCCGCCGAAAAGCAGAGCTGAAGGCGGTCAGCCGACGGCCGTGATCTCCACCGTCCGGCCCGCCACCACCACCTCGTCGCCGATGCGCCGGCCCAGAACGGCGCGGGCCAGCGGCGACACATGGCTGACCGAGCCCTTCGCGGGATCGGCCTCGTCCTCGCCGACGATGCGCCAGGTCTGGGACCGCCCGTCGTCGCGCTCGATGCAGACCGAGCCTCCGAAACGAACGCGCCCGTCGGTCTCGCCCGGCTCCACCAGCTGGGCCGACGCCCTGCGGGCCGACCAGTAGCGCAGATCGCGGGTGGCGCGGGCCATGGCGGTCCGATCGCTTTCGATCGACCCCTTGATCTGGGCGGCGGCGTAGGCGGCGCGCGCGGAGGCCAGTTCGGCCTCGATTTGGGCCAGGCCTTCGGCCGTGACCAGGTTGGGGTGGGGCGAGATCGGCCGGTCCGCCAGGTCGGCGGCGGTGGCTTCCAGATCTTCTTCTCGGGTGAAGGCGACGCTCATCGGCCGAACATAACCATCCCGCCCCCTATAGCCAGCGTCGCGGTGAGCGGGCAAAGCGGGGCGATGACCCACTCCGACCGCCAAGCCGAGCCCGCCATCCATGTGATCGGCGCCGGACCGGCCGGCCTGACGGCCGCCGAGCACCTGGCCCAGGCCGGATTGAAGGTGGTGGTGCATGAACAGACGCCGTCTCCGGCGCGAAAACTGCTGATGGCCGGGCGCGGCGGTCTGAACCTGACCCATTCGGAGCCGATGGAGCGCTTTCTGAGCCGGTACGGTCCGGCGGCTGAAACAGCGAGGGCCTGGATCGCCGACTTCGGGCCGGATGATCTGATCGCCTGGGTCGAGGGCCTGGGCCAGCCGACCTTCGTCGGTTCCAGCGGGCGCGTCTTCCCGCGCGCCATGAAGGCCTCGCCCCTGCTCCGTGCCTGGCTGGCGCGGCTGGAAGGGCTGGGCGTCGAAATCCGCACGCGGTCGCGCTGGATCGGCTGGTCGGGGCCGGATCTGGTGTTCGAAACGCCTGACGGCGAGCGGCGAGTGCGGCCTGACGCCGTCGTCCTGGCCCTGGGCGGCGCCAGCTGGCCGCGTCTGGGGTCGGACGGCGACTGGAAGCCGTGGCTGGAGGCCCAAGGGGTGGCCGTCGCCCCCTTCCGCCCCGCCAACGTCGGCTTTGACGTGGATTGGTCCGCCGCCTTTCGCGCGCGGTTCGCCGGGCGGCCCCTGAAGCCCGTCTCGGTCCGCCTGAGGGATCGAACGGTGCCGGGCGAGGTCATGGTCACGCGCTATGGACTGGAAGGCGGGGCGATCTACGCCCTGTCCGCGGCCCTGCGTGAGGCGATCGAGGCCGACGGTCAGGTCGAAATCCACCTTGATCTGAAGCCCGGCCTGACGGTCGAACAGCTGGCGGAGCGCCTGGCGCGGCCGCGGGCCAAGGCCAGTCTGGCCACCCACCTGCGTAAGACGGTGAAACTGGACCCATCGGCCGTCGCCCTCCTGCGCGAGACCGGTTCCCTGCCGGCCGATCCGCTCAGCCTGGCCCAGCGCATCAAGGCCGCGCCCGTTCGGTTGACAGGGTTCCAAGGGCTGGACCGGGCCATCTCCACGGCGGGCGGGGTGGCGCTGGAGGCGGTGGACGCCCGCTCGATGTTGATCGCCAGGCCGGGCGTCTTCGTCGCGGGCGAGATGCTGGACTGGGAGGCGCCGACCGGCGGCTATCTGCTTCAGGCCAGTTTCGCCTCAGGCGTCGCGGCGGCGCGCGGCCTGCTCGACTGGTTGGGGTCGAAGGGCTGAGAGACGGCTCCGGCTCAGCCGGCCGCCTCGGCGGCTTGGGGCTGATCCAGCTGCAGTTCGGGCGGGGCGGCGGTGGTGGCCGCGCCATAGGGCAGATGCAGGATGAAGGCGGCGCCCTTTCCGGGTTCGCTTTCCACCTCGGCCCAGCCGCCGTGCAGTTCGACCAGGGCCTTGACCAGGGCCAGGCCGACGCCCGGTCCGCCCCGCTCGCGCCGGACGAAGCGATCGAACACATGGGCTTGCAAATGATAGGGGATGCCGCGCCCCGTATCGGAGACGGTCAGCCGTACCTCCGACGCGCCGGCCTCGGCCGTCAGGGTGACGGCCCCGCCTTCGGAAACGGCGCGGGCGGCGTTTTCCAGCAGATGATCCAGGGCCTGGCCGATCCGGTGCTCGTCGGCCCGAATGGGGCTGAGATCGGCGGCGCAGGCGACGGTCAGGACGGCGCCGCGCCCCTCGACCTTGGGCCGGACCTTTTCGGCCGCCTCGTTCAGCAGGTCGCAGACCCGGACGTCGCCCAGCGACAGCTCCATCTCGCCGGCGTCGATCTGGGCCATGTCCAGAACGTCGTCGATCGAGCGGGCCAGCTGGACGGCGGCGACGCGGATGGCGCCCGCATGCTGGCGGCTGCGCTCGGGCAGATCGCCCATCGTCTCCAGCAGTTCGGAATAGCCGACGATCGTCGTCAAAGGCGTGCGGAGTTCATAGGAGACATTGCCCACGAACTCGCGCTTCAAGGCCTGGCTTTCCGCCAGGGCCTGTTCGCGCTGAACCAGGGCCTGTTCCAGGCCCCGACGGGCCGTCACGTCGGAAAAGGCGACCAGGGTGGCGCCGTCCGGCAGGGGGCGGGTCTGCCAGGCGGCGATGCGGCCGTCGATCGTGCGCCCCTCGCCCGAGATGGCGATGCGGCTTTCGGGGTCCGGATCGGCGACGCGGGCCTTCAATCCCAGCCACAGGGCCGGATCGGGCAGGACGGCCTTGCACAGTTCGGCCAGGGCGTCGAAGTCGATCGAGGCGGCGATCCGATCGCTGGGCAGACGCCAGAAGCTTTCGAAGGCTTCATTGTGCAGCCGCAGCCGTCCGTCCGAGCCGAAGACGGCGACGGCGTCGTTCAGCTTGTCGAGCGTCGCCCTCTGCACCTGGATCTGGGCGTTGAACCGGCTGCGCAGATTCAGTTCGTCGGTGATGTCCGAGAAGATCAGCAATATGCCGCCCAGCGGATGGGGCTGGCGCACGACCCGGAGCGTCCGCCCGTCGGGCAGGGACCAGCTGTCGTCCGGCGCGGCCTGGGACGCGCCGTAGAATTCCAGTTCGCGGGCCTTCCATCCGGCGTAGTCCACCACCTCCGGCAGGCGGCGGCGCTGGCGCAGCCGGTCCAGCAGCTCGGCATGGGTCGGCCGTTCGTCCAGCCAGGCGGGGTCCAGGTCGAACAGGGTCTGGAAGGCGGTGTTGTGAAAGGCCAGGCGTTTGGAGGGGCCGAAGATGGCGACCGCATCGGCGAGGTGGTTCAGCGTCTCGTCGTGGGCGTCGACGTGGCGGCGCAGGGTGTCGCGGGTCTCTTCGGCCTCCGTCACCTCGATGGCGAAGGCGGTCACGGCGCCGCCGGCCGCCGGTTCGGCGATGATCCGCCAGGCCCGGCGATGGCCGCCGCCGGTCGTCCAGCGGAACCCTTCCTGACGCAGCCCCAGCCGGCCCGCCTCGGCGATCAGGGCGTCGGCCCCGCGGTCGAATGACAGGCCCTTGTCCAGCACCTCATCCACCGACTGGGCGCCGAGCTCGCTCAACCAGGCGCGGTTGGCCCAGGCCAGTCGTCCGGCGCCGTCCACGATCCAGGTCGGAATCGGCGAGGCGTCGCACAGCAGAGACAGGCCGCTCTCGGTCGCATCGGCTCCGGTCAGCACCACGCGGGACGCCGGCGACAGGCGCAGCCAGGCGACCCCGCCGGCGACCCGGCCTTCGACGCGCCAAGGCTCGATGTCGCCGAGGTCGATCAGGCTCTCGAACGCCTTTCCGGCCTCGACCAGGGCCTCGATCGAAACCGCATGGCTCAACCTCAGCCGCGTCAGTATGGCCTGGCCCGCCTCGCCCTGATCCATGCCCGACCCCACGGCGGCGTCCGAGGCGGTCAGTCGGGCGATCAGTTCGGCGGGGCCGATGGGCGCGCCGCTCGCCTCGCCTTCGGCCGTCAAGGCCAGGCTCACGTCGTCGAAGGCGCGCAACATGCTGTCGTGGCGGCTCAGATCGGCCTGGGCGGCGTCACGGTCCCGCTCGGCGGCGGCGGCGGCGGCGCTCAGACGCGCGCGCAGCCGCAAGGCCCAGGCGCTGACACCCAAGGCCAGTCCGGCTGCGCCTGCAGTGGCGACATAGGCGATGTCGGCCTCGGCCATTCTTGTCCTTGGGTCCCGCGCCCTGATTCGCCTTTACCATACCTCAATGCAGCACGAAAAAGTCAGACCCTCCGATCGCGTCATCGCGCCCCGTTGCGCGCCCCGCCGACCGGGGCGATAGCGGACGGATGACAGAGCCCGCTCCCGACCTTTTCGCCCCCTCTCTGGACGATTTCGCGCGTCTGGCCCGTCAGGCCTTCGACGCCCTGCCGGCCGAATTCAGGGCGGCGGCGGGGGAGGTGGTGTTCCGCATCGACGACTTCGCCGACGAACAGACCCTGGCCGAGATGGAGATCGAAGACCCCTTCGAACTGACCGGCCTCTATTACGGCGTGGACATCGGGCGGCGCGACAGTCTGGGGCCGGCGCCGGAGCCTTCGCGGATCTTCCTGTATCGCCGCCCCATACTGGACGAATGGTGCGAGCGCGGCGACGTGGGCCTGGCCGAACTGATCGCCCATGTTCTGATCCACGAGATCGGCCATCATTTCGGCCTGTCCGACGACGACATCCACGCCATCGAGGACGCCGCCGACTGAATCGTCAGGAGGCGGCGGGGTAGGGGGTGGTCACGGCGCCGGAGATCATGCCGGGGATGGCTTCGCCCAGGCCCAGCAGGATGAACTGGATGGCCAGGGCGCACAGGATCAGGCCCAGCACCTTGACGATGATGGCCATGCCGACCTCGCCCAGCACCCGGCTCAGATAGCCGGTGAGGGCGAAACAGATGCAGGAGACGACGCAGGCGGCGGCGATGGCGACGACCGAGCCCGCCATGCCGGCGTAACCCAGTTGAGCGGCCTCGCCCGCATTGATGATCACGGCCGAGATGGCGCCCGGACCGATCATCAGCGGGATGGCGAAGGGCACGACCAGACGCTGGAACCGCCGGCGGGCGTAGCCGCGCACATCCTTGCTGTCGCTCAAGGCGTCCTTGTCGGCGAACATCGCCAGAAAGTCCCCGCGCGCCATGTCCAGCCCCAGGAACAGCAGCAAAATGCCCCCGGCGATGCGGAAGGCCGCCAGGGAAATGCCGAAGAACTGCAGCAGGCCCAGGCCCGTGAACAGGAAGAAGCTGAGGAACAGCATGGCGAACAGGCAGATCAGGGCCGAGACCGAGATCCGCTGACGCAGGGTGGCCCCGGCGGTCGCGGCGGCGAAGATCGGCAGATTGCCGATCGGGTCCAACAGGGCGAACAGGGTCACGAACAGGTTGACACCCAGATCGACCGCGTTCATCGCCTCGCCTCGCTCTTGAAATTCAACACGCCGGCCGCGCCGACGCACCTTCAGCGTCCCGGCATAGCCGCTCAGTGCGAGTCCGTCGATGACCCAGGTCCAAACCGTCGCCCCCAATCGCGGTCCCGACGAACGGATCATCTGCGCCCTGGACGTGCCGACGGTCGCAGAGGCCGCCGCCCTGGTCGGGCGGGTTCAGGATGCGGCGGGCTTCTACAAGATCGGACTGCAGCTGTTCGCCGTCGGCGGCATGGAGCTGGCGCGCGACCTGAAGGCCGAGGGCCGCAAGGTGTTTCTGGACTGGAAGCTGCACGACATCGGCGCGACGGTCGAAAAGGCGGCGGCGAATCTGGCGGCCTCGGGTTGCGACCTCCTGACCGTCCACGCCCGGCCCCAGGTCATGGCGGCGGCGGCGCGGGGCGTGGCCGGATCAGGGCTCAAGGTTTTGGGCGTGACCGTTCTGACCAGCCTGACGGCCGAGGATCTGGCGGCGGACGACCACAGTCTGTCGCCGGCCGAACTGGTGGAGCTGCGTGTGCGGCAGGCGCTTGAGGCGGGGATCGACGGGGTGGTCTCCAGCCCGCAGGAGGCGGCCCGGGTGCGCGAGATCGCACAGGCCGCCGGCCGGCCCGACTTTCTGATCGTGACGCCCGGCGTTCGGCCTGCGGGGTCGGCCCTGGACGATCAGGCCCGCGCCGCCACGCCCGAGGCTGCGCTTCAGGCCGGCGCCACCCATCTGGTGATCGGCCGGCCGATCTCGGCGGCGGCCGACCCCCGCGCCGCCGCCCTGGCCGTCGCCGAAAGCATCGCCCTGATCTGATCAGCCGCGCTCGCCCGGTTCCTGGGCGTAGTACTGGCGGGGCGGGGCTTGCGGCGGAACATTGCCGGGCGGCGGCAGGTCGCCGTAATAGTCCGTCGGCGGCGGAGGGGGAGGCGGCGGCAGGGGTTCAGGCTCCCCGTAGATCGGCGGGTATTCGACATAGGGCGTCGGCGCCGGAACGGACCCTTCCTCCCTATAATAGCCGCCCGCCTCATAGGCCCGCTCTTCATAGGCGCGCTCTTCGTAGACGTGCGCCTCATAGGCGTCTCGGCGGCTCAGGTCGCGCCGATCCTCGTAGCGCATCTCGCGGTCGTGACCGGGATACGGCGGGCGGCAGCCGCAGTCGATCGGCGGCTGAGGCCGATAGGGGCGCCAGCCGATATAGTCGCGACCGAAGCCATAGACCGGATAGCCGACAGGGGCGCTGACGGGCGCAGGCCCCACGAAGACCACCGCCGGGGCGGACGCATAGCCCCCGCCGACGGCGCCGCCCTCGGCATAGCCGCCGCCGACATAGACCACCCCGCCCCCGCCCCCGCCCCCGCCTCCGCCGTGACGGCTGAAGCTGGACGACTGGGAATAGGCGCGGGCGTTGATCGCCGAATAGGCTGAAGCCCCGGCGTAGGCCGAGGCGTTGGCCCCCGCATTCGCATTCACGTTCACATTGACGTTGCTGTTGTGGCCGCCGCCGTAATTACCGCCGCCGGGGTGTCCGCCCTGATGCCCGCCGCCGCAGCCTCCACAGCCGCCGCCGTGAGCGCCTGAAGGACCGCCCGCCAGAGCGGGTGCGGCGGAAAGCAGGAGGACCGCAGACGCGGCGGCGATGATGGGCTGTGTCATTGCGGGACAGACTCCTTGACTTGAGTCTTGTCTCGGCAATTGTCGCGCCGTCGGCGCCCGTCAGAAATCGACGGCCAGACCCTTTTTCTCCCAATCGCCGTAGCGGGTCGGTTCAGGCCCCGTCGGACCGCCGTATTCGGTTGCGGCCGCCGCGCCCTCCTCGGCCATGCGGCGTTCGGCCGCCTCCAGCAGGGCGCGGCGGGCGACCGTGCTCAGCGGTCTTTCGGGCGTGGCGTGGGGGACGTACTGGTTGAAGGCGGGGGTTTCCCCATCCTCCGCCGCAGCTTCGGCCGGATCGGGGGTGGGATGTTCGGTCACAGGTCGGCTCCCTTGAGGACGGTGGCTCATGGCCTCAAATAGTCGATCAAAGCCGCGACGCCACAAAAAGCCGCCGACGGCGACGGAACGACGATGAACCATCTGAAGACCTTCATTCTTCTGGCCGCCCTAACGGCGCTCTTCGGGGGGCTGGGCTATCTGATCGGCGGCGCGACCGGCATGGCGATCGCCCTGGTCTTCGCCGGCGGCATGAATCTGTTCAGCTACTGGAACGCCGACAAGATCGTCATGAAGATGTACCGGGCCCAGCCGGTCGATGAGCAGCATCCCAATGCGGTGGTCCGCAACTATGTCGCCGACGTGCGCCAGATGGCGCGCGACGCCGGCCTGCCCCAGCCCCAGGTCGCCATCATCCCCAGCGACCAGCCCAACGCCTTCGCCACCGGCCGCAATCCGGAGCGCGCGGCCGTCTGCGCCACCACCGGTCTTCTGGACATGCTGACCCGCGACGAGGTGCGCGGCGTGATGGCGCACGAGCTGGCCCATGTGAAGAACCGCGACACCCTGATCATGACGGTGACGGCCACCATCGCCGGGGCCATCGCCGCCCTGGCCAACTTCGCCCTGTTCTTCCAGGGCGGCGACGACCGCGAGCGGCCGGGTGGTCTGATCGGAACCCTGGCCCTGATGATCCTGGCGCCCATGGCGGCCGGCCTGGTGCAGATGGCGATTTCGCGCAGCCGCGAATATGAGGCCGATCGCGTCGGGGCGGAGATCGCCAATGACCCTCACGCCCTGGCCTCGGCCCTGCAAAAGATCGAGGCCTACGCCAAGCGGATCCACAATCCGACGGCCGAGCGCAATCCCGCCTCCGGACAGCTGTTCATCATCAATCCCCTGGCCGGGCGCGGGGCGGACAATCTGTTCTCGACCCACCCGGCGACCGGCAATCGCGTTCGGGCTCTGGTGGAGCTGGGCGCGAAGATGGGGATGCGGCCGCGCCAGACGGCGCCCGCGTCCGCCCCGGCGGTTCCGCTCTCGGCCGTCCCCGCGACGCCCCGGCGCCTGACCACCGGCGTGCCCGCCACCCCGGCCGAGCCGCGCGGTCCCTGGGGTTGAGCGTCGCGCCGGGCCTTTTGGATTTGCACTTCAGTCGAGGATTCCGTCAGATAGCAGATTGAAGCGAGAGCATGATTCACGCTTCTGTCGGAACCGCGAAGCGGTTCCGTCCGAAACGATCATGCTCTAAGCCAATCAGGGGGTCCTATGTCGCGTCTGCTCGCCTTCGTTTCCGCCGCCGCTCTTCTGGCCACGCCGGTCGCGGCCCAGTCCGTCAACCGGACCACCGTCAACGGCATCATCGACCAGGGGCTGAACCACAGCCAGGTGATGCAGACGGCCGCCTATCTGACGGACCGGATCGGCGGGCGAATGACCAATTCGCCGCAGATGCGAGAGGCGGAACGCTGGACCCAGCAGCAGTTCCGCGACTGGGGCCTGTCGAACGTCCGGGCCGAGGGGTTCGAGTTCGGGCGGGGCTGGTCCATCGTCCGCTCCAGCGCCCGCATGACGGCCCCGCGGCCGCTGGACCTGAGGGCCATTCCGGTGGCCTGGACGCCTTCGACCAACGGGGTGATCAGCGGCGGCGTCATCGTGGCGCCGATCTCCAAGGTCGAGGATTTCGACAAATGGCGGGGCAAGCTGTCGGGCAAGATCGTCATGCTGTCCCAGCCCGGCACGGGGTCCGAACCGACCGAGCCGGCCTTCAAACGCTGGACCAGCGCCGAGCTGGCCGAGCGCAACACCTATGTCCAACCCCAGTATTCGCCCGCTGCGATCGAGCGTCAGCTGAAGACGGCCGATTTCGCGGCGCGGCTCGACGCCTTCCTGGTCGAACAGGGCGCCCTGGCCTGGGTGAGGATTTCCCAGCGGGACGGCGGCCTGCTGCACGGCACGGGCTATACCTATCAGGTCGGCGCGACGCCCAAGCTGGCGGGCATGGAGCTGGCGGCTGAGGACTATCGTCGTCTGGCCCGACTGGCCCTGACCGATACGCCGCCCACGCTGGAACTGATGAGCGAGGTCCAGTTCCATGACGAGGACGTCAACGCCTACAACATCCTGGCCGACATCCCCGGCAGCGGGGGAACCAGCGAATACGTCATGGCGGGCGCCCATCTGGACAGCTGGGTCGCTTCGGACGGAGCGGTGGACAACGCCGCCGGCAGCGCAGTGGTCATGGAGGCCGCACGCATCCTTAAGACCCTGAACGTGAGGCCCAAACGCACCATCCGTTTCGCCCTATGGAGCGGCGAGGAACAGGGCATCCTGGGCTCTTTGGCCTATGTCGACAGGCATCTGGCCACTCGCGCGCCCTCGAACGATCCAGCGTTGGCGAACCTGCCGAACAACCGAACCTGGCGCAGCCGCTGGCCGATCGAGCCGCGCGAAGGCTATCGGGATCTGGTCGCCTATTTCAACCTGGACAACGGCTCGGGCAAGATTCGGGGCATCAACGCCGAGGGCAATGTGGCCGCAGTCCCGATCTTCCAGGAATGGCTTGCGCCCTTCGCCAGCATGGGGGCGACCACCGTGTCCCTGCGCCCTTCGGGCGGCACCGACCACGTCTATATGCAGACGGTCGGCGTGCCGGGGTATCAGTTCATTCAGGACCCGCTCGACTATTCCAGTCGCCTGCACCACACCAGTATCGACAGCTATGACCACCTGAAGCCGGAGGACATGCGTCAGGCGGCGATTATCCTGGCCAGCTTCCTGCTGAACGCGGCCAACCGCGACGAGCCCCTGCCGCGCATGCCCCTGCCGACCGAGCCGACGCCGACCGATCCCTTCGAATATCCGGCGGACTGAAGTTGGACTCCCTCTCCCGGCGGGAGAGGGCTTGAGCACACGGCGGCGGAGCCGTCGTCTTTGTGCGATCCGAAGGGCGGCGCGAAGCAGCCGAAGGGTGAGGGTTCGGTGGGTGCGACTTGGCGCACCGCCTGTCCCTCATCCGTCCGCTTCGCGGCCACCTTCTCCCAAAGGGAGAAGGAAGTTTCAGGTCACCCCCGCTCCACGCACATGGCCACGCCCATTCCCCCGCCGATGCACAGGGTGGCGAGGCCCTTCTTCGCGCCGGACCGCTTCATCTCGAACAGAAGCGTGGTCAGGATGCGCGCGCCCGAGGCGCCGATGGGGTGGCCGATGGCGATGGCGCCGCCGTTGACGTTGACCTTGGCCGGGTCGAGGCCCAGCTCCTTGACCACGCACAGGCTCTGGGCGGCGAAGGCCTCGTTGGATTCGATCAGGTCCAAATCCGCGACCGTCCAACCCGCCTTTTCCAGCGCCTTCTTCGAGGCGGGGATCGGCCCCGTGCCCATGATCGACGGATCGACCCCGGCGGTGGCGGAGGCGGCGATGCGGGCCAGGGGCTCAAGCCCGCGCGCCTTCGCCTCTTCGGCGCTCATCAGCACCAGGGCGGCGGCGCCGTCGTTCAGGCCCGAGGCGTTGGCGGCGGTGACGCTGCCCTCCTTGGCGAAGGCCGGACGCAGCTTCTGCATCAGCTCCAGGGTGGCGCCGTGGCGGATGTATTCGTCCTGGTCCACGACCACGTCGCCCTTTTTGCCGGGGATGACCACCGGGGCGATCTCCTCGGCGAATCTGCCGGCCTTCTGCGCCGCCTCGGCCTTGTGCTGGCTGGCCAGGGCGAACTCGTCCTGGGCCTCGCGGGTGATGCCCCATTTGTCGGCGATGTTCTCGGCGGTCTGGCCCATGTGATAGCCGTTGAAGGCGTCCCACAGCCCGTCCTTGATCATGGTGTCGATCAGGGCGACGTCGCCCATCTTGTGGCCCGTGCGCAGCTGCTGGGCGTGGGGCGCCTGGCTCATGCTCTCCTGTCCGCCGGCGACCACGATCCCGGCGTCGCCCAGGGCGATCTGTTGGGCGGCGACGGCGACGGCCCGCAGGCCGGAACCGCAGATCTGGTTCAGGCTCCAGGCCGGGGCGGACTGGCGCACGCCGGCGCCGACCGCCGCCTGACGCGCCGGGCCCTGGCCGGCCGCAGCCTGAAGCACATGGCCCAGGATCACCTCGTCCACCTCATCACCCGCGACCCCGGCCCGCTCCAGCGCCGCCTTGATGGCGATCTCGCCCAGCTTGGAGGCGGGCAAGGACGACAGGGCGCCGAGGAACGACCCGACGGGGGTGCGGGCGGCGGAGACGATGACGACCTCGGTCATGGGATTTCACTCTCTGCGGAATTATCGAGTGGCTCTTTTGCCGCATATGGGCGGCTTCGTCACCTAGCGGACGAAACACCGCGCCGGATTCAGTCCTTCGTCATCCTGACGGCGCATTCTGTCGGAACGATAGGGGCGATCTTGGATTTGATTGGCCATGCTGGGAACGCTGAAACGCCTTGTCACCCATGTCTGCACGCCGGACGAGCTGGACATGATCGAGCACTATCAGACCCGGGCCGAAAGGCTGGCGGACCTCTGGGTCCATGCGGTGGGTCTGATGCTGGCGGCCGTCGGCGGCGTCGTTCTGGCGGGCTTGGCAGGGGTCTATACGGGGGTCGGAGGCGTTCTGGCCACGGCCATCTACGCCCTGTGCCTGATCGGCATGCTGACCGCCTCGACCCTGTATAACTGGACCAACCCGTGCGCGGCCCGTCCGGTGCTTCGCCGCCTGGATGAGGCGGCCATCTTCCTGATGATCGCCGGCAGCTACACCCCCTTCACCACCCAGAGGTTCGAAGGTCTCTGGTCGATCGGCTTCACCGCCCTGATCTGGACCCTGGCCTTCGTGGGCGCCGGGGTGAAGCTGTTCGCGCCGCGCATATCCGACCGGTTCTGGAGCGCGGTCTATGTCGTTTTCGGCTGGCTGGCCGTCGCAGCTCTGAAGCCAATGGTGGAGACGGTCCACCCCGTCGCCCTGGCCCTGCTGGTTCTGGGCGGGCTGATCTATACGGCCGGGGTGCTGGTCTTCATCAGCCCGAAGGTGCCGTTCCGCCGCGCCATCTGGCACGGTTTCGTCGTCACCGGGGCGACGGTGCATTGGACGGCCGTCCTGGTCGGGGTCGTCCTGGCTCCGGCGATGAGCCACTGAGGCCTTACGGCGCGCTTGGGATCAGCCTCTAGCGCTTCGCGCCGCAACGGACGATAGTGGCGCGTTGCAAAATCGCGAGAACAAGCGTGGCTGACGAAAACATCAAGGGCGGAAAGACCGGCGAAGGCGATCAGGTCGTCATCAAGAAGTATGCGAACCGGCGTCTCTACAACACGCGCAGCAGCACCTATGTGACCTTGGACGACCTTGCCGCCATGGTGCGCGAGGGGACCGAGTTCGTCGTCTATGACGCCAAGACCAACGACGACCTGACGCGCCAGATCCTGACGCAGATCATCTTCGAAGAGGAAAGCCGGGGCGAGGCCCTGCTGCCGGTCCAGTTCCTGCGTCAGCTGATCGGCTTCTACGGCGGCTCGATGCAGGGCGTTCTGCCCTCCTATCTGGAAATGTCCCTGACCAACTTCAGCCGTCAGCAGGAGCAGTTCGCCAGTCAGATGAGCCGGGCCTTCGGCGCCGGCGCCGGCGCGACCCTGATCGAGGAGGCGGCCAAGACCAATATGGCCGTGTTCGAACGGGCGATGCAGATGTTCCCCGGCTTCGGCTATGGCCGAAGCGAGCCGGCCGCCCCGCCGGCGGCGGAAACCAAGGCGGCCGCAGACAGCGACGCCCTGGAGGAGATGCGCCGCCAGATGGACGAAATGCGCGCCCAGATCGACCGTCTCGCCGAGTCCAAGCCGAAATGACCGATCGGATCCAGGCGGTCAGCGGACCTGAGCGCGTGGATCGCCGCGAAGGTGAAAGGCGCGAGCGCGAACGGCGCGCTCAGCAGGCGGCGGCCAAGGCCCTGGTCCCGGCGCCGCTGACCGAGGCTGAGGCCGAGGCTGCAACGGGGTCCTCGGCAAGACCTGCCGTCCATACGGCCGGCGAACCCGGCGCGGCGGCCTTTGTGGCCCAGCAGATGGGCCAGAAGGGGCAAAGGCGCGGCCTGAAGGGCGGTCCTCCGGTTCTGAACGCCGCGCGCGCCGCCTATTTGGGGGCTGAGTATTCGGGCGAGGCCGAGCGACGGCCGCCGGTCGGGCGCGCGTCCAAGACCGACGTCTGATCGGGCGTTAGGCGTCGGGCGGCACGGAACTTGCTGAAGGCGTATCGAAACGCCTCCGCCAGGACACGCCATGCCCGCCGCCCTCAGCCTCGCCGCCAAGGTCTTCGACGTCGCCGTCGTGGCGCTGATCTTCACCGCCTTTTCCTAAATCGTCTTTTCGCCGCCCCGCGCACCGGCCGTCAGTTGGCTAGGTCGAAATCCTTGCGCGACGCGATGATGGTCACGATGAAGCCGGCCAGCACGTCCAGCAGGATCATCACCACGATCAGAAAGAAGGTCGAGGTGGCGAAGCCGCGGATCAGCAGGAATTCGACCAGGACGATGATGAACAGGACCATCGACAGGGCGTGATTGACGATGGCCACCCTCTGGCTCGACGTCGATTTCACCAGTTCGAAGAACAGCAGGATCAGGCCGACGAACAGGATCAGGTCGCCCGAGCCCACATTCCACTGGGCCCCTGACGCCATGGGAATGGAGAACAGCGGATCACGCAGCAGGGCGTCGGCCTGGCTCATGCCGCCGTTTCCGTCTGCGCCGAACAGCACGACGATATTGTAGAGGACCACCGGGATCAGCAGCAGGGGTATGGCGATCAGCATGGCGGCTCCTCTCCCCGGCGCAACGGCTGCGCTTCTTAAGTCTGATTAACCCTATTGCGTCCGTTCGTCACCTGCGGGGAAAGCCGCCTGCCCGGCTAAGGGCGGACGGGGCGGGGCGGCCGAGCACCGCACCGATCCAGCGCGCCGTTTCGATCAGGGCGTCCAGATCATAGCCGGTCTGAAAACCCGCGCGCTCCAGCATATAGACCAGATCTTCGGTGGCGATGTTTCCGGTGGCGCCGGGCGCGAAGGGACAGCCGCCGATGCCGCCGACCGAGGCGTCCAACACGTCCACCCCCGCCTCCACGCCGGCATAGGCGTTGGCCAGGCCGGTGTTGCGCGTGTCGTGGAAATGCAGGCGCAGGCGCGCCTCCGGCGCCGCCCGGCGGGCGGCCTCGACCTTGCGCGTCACCGCCCAGGGATCTCCGGCGCCGATGGTGTCGGCCAGGGCGATTTCACCGACGCCCAAGGCGCCGATCGCCCCCACAAGGTCGCCGACCTGCTGAACCGAGACTTCTCCGTCAAACGGACAGCCCCAGACGCATGACAGGGTCGCCGACAGAGAGGGGACAACGTCGGACGTCTGGCTGTTGTGACGGCGGGCGACGATCTCGCCCAGCATAGCCAGCTGGTCCTTGACGGCCAGGCCCTGGTTCTTCAGGCCGAAGCCGTCGGTGGCGGAAAGCGAGACATTGACCTCGTCCACGGCCGTGGTCAGGGCGCGATCATAGCCTCGGCCGTTCAGCACCAGACCGATGCGGCTGCGTCCGGCTTCGTGAGGCAGGGCCGCCATCACCGTTTCCGCCCCGGCCATCTGCGGCACATATTTAGGATGGACGAAGGAGACGGCCTCGATCCGCCGGGCTCCGGCCGCCTCCAGCCGCCGCACCAGCTCGGCGCGGACGGCGGGGTCCAGCACGGCCTTTTCGTTTTGAAGCCCGTCACGGGGCCCGACCTCGACGATCTGGATGAGGCGGCTCATCGCGTCGCCGCCGTCGCGGGGGCGGCTTGCGTCGCAGGCTCCGCCGTGCGGGGCGGAGGCGCATAGACGGTCAGGCTCACCTCGTCTCCGGCGGAATAGTTGTAGCCCCGCACCACGCCGACCGCCCGGCCCGCCACACCCAGCCGCCCGGCGGCGGCGCGGAAGGCGTCGGCGTCTCGCCCTTCGACGATGGCCGGCCGCCCTTCGGCCAGGGCGCGGGCGGCGCCTTGGGCGTCCGTCAGATCCGTGTCCCGACCGGTCAGGAAGACGAAGCTGGGCTCATGGAAGCCGGTGATGGCGACCGGTCCGGGCGTGCGGCCCTGGCGGGGATGCAGGTCGGCCGCCTCCAGGGTCTTTTCCAGCCGAGGTGCGATGGCCAGGGGACGCAGCTGCCGGATCGTGCCCGACAGGGCGGCGTGGGCCACGATCCCAAAGGCCAGGGAGGCGACGAGCGCCGCCGCCGGCGCCCGGTTCAGCAGCAGAAAACCGCCGACGGCTGCGGCCGCCAGGGCCGAACCGACCGTCAGGGCCGCCCAGGTCTGGGCCGTCGAGGTGCCGTAGACGGTCAAGCCATAGACGGTGATGCCGCAGATCAGGACGGCGGCGAACACCGCCAGGACCGCGCCGGTGATCCGCGAGACCTTGCCGATCGGCCGGGCCAGGGCGGCGGCGGCCAACAGGGCCAGGGCGCCGAAGGTCGGCAGGGTGTAGTGCCACAGCTTGGTCGGGGCCAGTTCGAACATCAGCCAGCCGGGAACCAGCCAGCAGACCAGGAAGCGAATGGCCGGCTCGGCCCGACGGGACCAGCCGGTCGCGACCGCGGCCGGCAGCAGCAGGGTCGAGGGGAAGAACAGCAGGGGCGCGAGAAGCACATACATTCCCGGGAAGCCGGAATGGCTTTCATGGGCCCCGGCGATCTTGGGCGCCAGGTCGCCGCCGATGGCTTCGCGCCAGAAGCCCCCGTCGGTGGCGATGGTGATGGCGATCGCCCAGGGGCCGACCATCAGGGCCACCAGCGGCAGGCCCCAGCCCCAGCCCAGCCGGCCCAGCCAGCGGACGTCGCGGTCCCAGATCGACAGGGCCAGGATCGCCAGGGCCACGACCAGAAGGCCGATCGGCCCCTTGATCAGGATCGACAGCCCCAGGCCCAGCCAGAACAGAAGCTTGTGGGGCCGGATCGGTCGTTCCCCGGCTCGGGTCGCCATATAGATTCGCGCCAGGGCGGCCATGGCCAGGGTGGTGGCGCCGCACAGCATGGCGTCCGTCTTGGCGATCCCGGCCTCGGTGGACAGAAGGAAGGTCGCCCCCATGATCGCGCCGCCGAAGAAGCCGACGCGCGCGCCCAGCAGGGCCGAACCCGCCCAGGCGACAGCCCAGGCGGCCAGCATGGCCCCCAGGAGAGAGGGGATCCGATAGGGGGCGATCTCGCGATCCTCGGGGTCCGAGGTCAGGGCGACGGCGGCGGCCTGCAGCCAATAGATGCCGACCGGCTTCTTCCAGCGCGGCTCGTCCTGGAAGCGGATGTCCACATAGTCGCCGCTCTCCAGCATCTGGACGGTGGCCTGGGCGAAGCGGCTTTCGTCCCGATCCAGCGGCGGCAGGAGCAGCAGGCCCGGCAGGCCGGCGACCAGCGTCAACAGGGCCGCCAGCAGGGGGCCTCTCCAGCCGGCGATGCGGCGATCCAGATCGAAGCTCTTCATGAGAGACTCCTTACACGGGGACCGGGCCGGCGTCAGCCGTCTCCCCTAAGCCGTCGATCTCGTCTATGGAGCGGCATGACCGCCCAAATCGCTCCTGACGCGCCCCAGATCTCCGTCGTGGTTCCCGTTCACGACGAGGCCGGCGCCGCCGTGCCCCTGGCGCGTGAAATCGCGGCCGCCTTCGCCGGCCGGTCCTATGAAATGATCTTCGTCGACGACGCCTCCAGGGACGCGACCTTGGCCGAGCTGAAGGCGGCCATGGCCGAACTGCCGACCTTGCGGGTTCTGGCCCACGGAACCAATGCGGGCCAGAGCCGGGCGGTGCGCACCGGGGTGCTGGCGGCGCGGGGATCGGTGGTGGTGACGATGGACGGCGACGGTCAGAACCCGCCGGCCGATGCGCCCCGGCTGGTGGACGCCCTGCTTGCGGCCCCCGCAGACGTCGGTCTGATCGGCGGGCGACGGGCCAAGCGCCAGGACAGCGCCGCCAAACGCCAAGCCTCGGTCTGGGCGAACCGCATCCGTCGTCGACTGCTGGGCGACGACGCCGACGACACCGGCTGCGGGCTGAAGGCCTTTCGCCGCGACGTCTTCCTGCGGCTTCCCTATTTCGATCACATCCACCGCTATCTGCCGGCCCTGATGATCCGCGAGGGTTACCGAAACCAGTATCTGGACGTCGATCACCGCCACCGCGAAACCGGCCGGTCGAAATACACCAACTGGGGCCGGCTGAAGGTCGCCTTCGCCGATCTCTTGGGCGTCATGTGGCTGAAGAGCCGGTCGCGCCGGCCGGGGGCGATCTCCGAATTTTGAGCGCGATAATCCAGACGCTCACAGAACGGGCGCGACAATAGAAAAGGGCGGGACCTCGCGGTCCCGCCCTTCTGCATTTCAGCGTCGGAAGGCTTGGACTTAGAAGTCCATGCCACCCATGCCGCCCATGCCGCCCATGTCAGGAGCGGCGGCGCCGCCCGACTTCTTGGGGGCGTCGGCGACGGCGGCTTCCGTGGTGATCAGGATGCCGGCCACCGAAGCGGCGTCTTGCAGGGCCGTGCGGACGACCTTGGCGGGGTCGATGACGCCCATCTTGACCAGGTCGCCGTACTCTTCCGTCTGGGCGTTGAAGCCGAAGGAGGCGTCGTTGTTCTCCAGCACCTTGCCGACCACGATCGAGCCTTCGACGCCGGCGTTTTCGGCGATCTGACGGATCGGGGCCTGCAGGGCGCGACGGATGATGGCGATGCCGGCGTTCTGGTCGGCGTTGTCGCCCTTGACGTCGGCCAGGATCTTGGAGGCCTTCAACAGGGCGATGCCGCCGCCGGGAACGATGCCTTCGTCAGCCGCAGCGCGGGTGGCGTTCAGGGCGTCGTCGACGCGGTCCTTCTTTTCCTTCACTTCGACTTCGGTCGAGCCGCCGACGCGGAGAACCGCGACGCCGCCGGCCAGCTTGGCCAGACGTTCCTGCAGCTTTTCCTTGTCGTAGTCGGAGGTGGTGTCTTCGATCTGGCGCTTGATCTGGGCCACGCGGGCTTCGATGTCGGCCTTCTCACCCACGCCTTCGACGATGGTGGTGTCGTCCTTGGTGATCGAGACCTTCTTGGCCTTGCCGAGCATGTCGAGCGTGACGCTCTCCAGCTTGATGCCCAGGTCTTCCGAGATGACCTGGCCGCCCGTCAGGATGGCGATGTCTTCCAGCATGGCCTTGCGGCGGTCGCCGAAGCCCGGCGCCTTGACGGCGGCGACGCGCAGGCCGCCGCGCAGCTTGTTGACCACCAGGGTGGCCAGGGCTTCGCCTTCGATGTCCTCGGCGATGATCAGCAGCGGACGGCCCGACTGCACCACGGCTTCCAGGATCGGCAGCATGGCCTGCAGCGAGGTCAGCTTCTTCTCGAACAGCAGGATCAGCGGCTCTTCGAGAACGGCCTCCATCTTGTCGGCGTTGGTGATGAAGTAGGGGCTCAGATAGCCGCGGTCGAACTGCATGCCTTCGACGACGTCGACGGTGGTGTCGGCGGTCTTGGCTTCCTCGACGGTGATCACGCCCTCATTGCCGACCTTGGCCATGGCCTGGGCGATCAGCTCGCCGATTTCGGAGTCGCCGTTGGCCGAAATGGTGCCGACCTGGGCGATTTCCGAGTTGTTGGAAACGGGCTTGGAGTTGGTCTTGACCTCTTCCAGGACCAGGCCGACGGCCTTGTCGATGCCGCGCTTCAGATCCATCGGGTTCATGCCGGCGGCGACGGCCTTGAGGCCCTCTTGCACGATGGCTTGAGCCAGAACGGTCGCGGTGGTGGTGCCGTCGCCCGCCTTGTCGTTCGTCTTCGAAGCGACTTCGCGGATCATCTGGGCGCCCATGTTCTCGAAGGCGTCTTCCAGCTCGATTTCCTTGGCGACCGAGACGCCGTCCTTGGTCGAGCGCGGGGCGCCGAAGGACTTCTGGATCACGACGTTGCGACCCTTCGGACCCAGGGTCACCTTGACGGCGTTGGCGAGGACGTTGACGCCGCGCAGCATCTTGTCGCGCGCGTCGGTGTTGAACTGTACGATTTTAGCGGCCATGCGGGCAGCTCCTTTTGTGTGAGTGGCGAGTGGTTAGTGGCGAGTGGCGAGGATCTGAGATTGGGGCGACGGCGGCGGTTTCGTCCGGAAACCTGCTCGCCACTCGCCACTGATCACTCGCCACTGAGGGCTGAGCCTTAGCTCAGCACTCCAAGCACGTCCGACTCTTTCATGATGATCAGGTCTTCGCCGTCGATCTTCACTTCCGTGCCCGACCACTTGCCGAACAGGATGCGGTCGCCGGTCTTCAGCTCCAGGGCGTTGACCTTGCCCGAGTCGTCGCGGGCGCCGGGGCCGACGGCGACGACTTCGCCTTCCTGGGGCTTTTCCTTGGCGGTGTCGGGGATGATGATCCCGCCCTTGGTCTTGGATTCTTCTTCAACGCGCTTGACCAGCACGCGGTCGCCGAGCGGACGAAACGCCATCGGTTGTCTCCCTTGATCCCCCGAATGGGGCGATTTGAACAATGGGTCAGCCTCTCCGCGACCGCCGTTTTAGCAGCCGACCACGGAGAGTGCTAACGCGAGCGGGAGTTAGTCAGAGGGCGGCGGGGCGTCAAGCGCCGCCGCGTGTGAAACTTCCGCGACGGATGAACGCGCGATGAACCACGGCCTCCGAACCCGTTCAAACGGCGCGCGCTAAAACCACCTCAACGCTCGCGATCCCCGGAAGACGCGAGGCGATTCAGAGGAGACGGACCATGTCCAAGCTGTTGAAAATCACCGCCGCCGTCGTCGCCCCCGCCGCCGCCCTGGCCTTGACCGCCGCCCCGGCTTCGGCCCAGTCGCGTGACCGCGACGACACCGCCCGCAACGCCCTGATCGGCGCCGCCGTCGGCGGACTGGCGGGCGCCGTCTACGGCAATGGCGACGGAACCTATATTGCGGGCGGCGCCTTGGCCGGCGCGGCCTTGGGCGCGGCAGCCTCGTCCAATCGCGGATCGGACTGCGGCTATTACCGCGGCGGCCGCTGCTACCGGAACCAGGGTCACTGGGAGCGCGAACACGGCATCAACAGCCGCGATCCGCGCTGGGAGCAGCGCCGTGATTATCGCGACTGGCGCCGCGACCAGCGCTATGACCGGCGCGACGAGCGCCGCGACTATCGCTACGATCGCCGCTGGTAGACTGCGGACGTGAAATTCAGAAGGGGCGCCTTATCAAGACGCCCCTTTTGTCATGCCGCGTCCCGACGCGGGTCCCAATGCGGGAAGGGATCCTCCAGCCTGGCCCAGCCCTTGGGTCCGCGTTCCATCTCGAACCGGCTCAAAAGGGCGGCGTCGAACAGGGAGGTCAGCAGATCGCGGTTCATGTCCTTGCCGATCAGGACGATCTCCTGACGACGGTCGCCATAGGGTTGTCGCCAGACGGCCTCGATCGCCTTCAGCCATTCGGCGTTGTCGTCGGGCCAGCGCTCGCGCGGCGCCGAGGCCCACCACAGTCCGCCCCATTCATGTTCGGTCACCGCCCCGGCCTGGCTCCAGGAACCGACATAGTCCATCCGGCTGGCCAGCCAGAAGAAGCCCTTGGAGCGCCAGACGCCGGGCCATTCACGGTTCAGCAGGTCATAGAAGCGCCGGGGATGAAAGGGTCTGCGCGCCCTGTAGACGAAGGTTGAGACGCCGTATTCCTCGGTCTCGGGCGTCACCTCGCCGCGCAGGGCCTGGGACCAGCCGGCCGCCTGTTCCGCCCTTTCCATGTCGAACAGGCCCGTGCCGACGACCTGATCCAGGGGCACGGCGCCGCGCACTGCCTGGATGATCCGGGCACGCGGATTGAACTGGGCCATCATCGCCTTCAGCGTCCCGAGTTGGGTCGCATCGAGCAGATCGCACTTGTTCAGCACGATGACGTCGGCGAACTCGATCTGGTCGATCAGCAGATTGGCGATCGTGCGTTCGTCGTCCTCGCCCAGATGTTCGCCGCGAGTCTTCAGCCGGTCGGTCGAGGGATAGTCGCGGTGGAAGTTGAAGGCGTCCACCACCGTCACCATGGTGTCGATCCGGGCCAGGTCCGACAGGCTGAAACCGTCCTCGTCGCGAAAGTCGAAGGTGGCGGCGACCGGCATGGGTTCGGATATCCCGGTGGATTCGATCAGCAGGCAGTCGAACCGACCCTCGCGCGCCAGCTTGCCGACCTCGATCAGCAGGTCCTCGCGCAGGGTGCAGCAGATACAGCCGTTGGACATCTCAACCAGCCGTTCCTCGGTCCGCGACAGGTCCGCCCCGCCGCCGTCGCGCACCAGGGCGGCGTCGATGTTCACCTCGCTCATGTCGTTGACGATGACCGCGACCCGCAGCCCGTCGCGGTTCGCCAGGACGTGGTTCAGCAGGGTCGTCTTGCCGGCTCCGAGGAAGCCGGACAGGACGGTGACGGGCAGGGTCTTGAACTCGGACATGACGGCGCTCCACGGCTGCTGCGCCGAGCTTGACCACAGCCCGGCGACTGTGAGAGTTACGTTATATTATAACATGCACAGTCAGCAAGGTTTTCCATGGCGGTCGGCGCAGTCGTCCAGGGGCAGGCGCCCACGGTCTTCACCACCCTGTTCGAGCCGCAGGTGCGGATGGCGATCTGGTCGCGGCCCAGTCCCATGCCGCCGGACGCCTTACCCCCGGCGGACTTCACCGCCGACTGTGACGGGCGCTGGATCGCCACGTCCGGCCCGGCGCCCGAATGGTTGCTGCAGGATATTGAGGGATTGGCGGAGATTGTGGCGGCGATCAGCGGATACGACGCCTGGCGCGCGCGGTGGGAGACCGTGACCCGGCGCGCCTGCCCGCGGTTCCACCAGGACGCCGTTCCGGTGCGCCTGATCGTCGCCTATGAGGGGCCGGGGCCCGAATGGGCCTTCGCCGGCGAGATCGGCGAGGATCTGGACGGACGCAAGATCGGCACGCGCCGCCGGGTCCGCACGCTTCATCCCGGCGACGTCGCCGTCATGAAGGGCACGGCGCCGGGCTGGGAGGCCTGGCCGGACTTGCCGGTGGTCCTGCACCGCTCGCCGCCGGCCGGGAGACGCACCCCCCGGCGCGTCCTGACGATCGACGCCGCGCCGGCCTGAGCGTCAGCCCATCAACCGCGTCATCAGGCCGGCCGTCGAAGGGTCCAGATCGGCGGAGGGGCCGCCGGCGTGGACATCCTTCAGGATCGCCTTGGCCAGGACCTTGCCCAGCTCCACGCCCCATTGGTCGAAGCTGTTGATGTCCCAGATCACGCCCTCGACGAAGGTCTTGTGCTCATAGAGGGCCAGAAGGGCGCCCAGGGTCTGGGGCGTCAGACGGTCCATCAGTATGGCGGTCGAGGGGCGGTTTCCGGTGAAGGTGCGGTGGGTCGCGAGACGCGTCGCCTCTTCCTCCGACAGGCCCTGGGCCAGGCCTTCCGCCTTGGCGGCTTCGGTGGTCTTGCCCAGCATCAGGGCCTGACCCTGGGCCAGGGCGTTTGACCAGAGGGGGGATTCCGGCGCGTCTCCGTGGGTCTTGGCCACGATGACGAACTCGGCCGGGACGATCTTGGGGCCCTGGTGGATCTGTTGGAAGAAGGCGTGCTGGCCGTTGGTGCCGGGCTCGCCGAAGACGACGGGGCAGGTCTGGCGCGTCACGGGCGCGCCGTCGCGATGCACCCGCTTGCCGTTCGACTCCATCTCCAGCTGTTGCAGGAAGGCGGGCAGGCGGCGCAGGGCGTGGGCGTAGGGGGCCACGGTGCGGGCGGGCCGGTTCAGGCCGTCGACGTTGAACACCTGGGCCAGGGCCAGAAGGATCGGGGCGTTCTGCTCCAGCGGGGCCGAGACGAAGTGATCGTCCATGGCCGCAGCCCCGGCCAGCATGGCCTCGAACACCTCCCAGCCCAGGGCGATGGCGCACGACAGGCTGACCGCCGACCACAGCGAATAGCGCCCGCCGACCCAGTCCCGGAACGCGAAGGTGCGGCCGCAGCCGAAGGCCGCCGCCTTGTCCGGCGCCGCCGTCACCCCGATGAAATGTTTGGTCATGCCCTCGGCGGGCAGGGACGCGGTCAGCCAGGCCTTGGCGGCCTCGGCGTTGGCCAGGGTCTCTTGGGTCGTGAAGGTCTTGGACACCACCACGACCAGGGTGGTTTCGGGATCGAGGCCGGTCAGGGCCTCGGCCATGTCGCGCGGGTCGATATTGGCGACGAAACGCAGGTCGATGGACGGCTCCAGCGGCCGCAGGGCGTCCCAGACCAGGCGCGGCCCCAGGTCCGAGCCGCCGATGCCGACATGGACGATGGCTTTGAACCGTTTGCCCGTCGCCCCCGCCTCGGCGCCAAAGCGGACAGCTTCGGCGTAAGCCTTCATATCGGCCCGCACGGCGTCCACCTCGGCCGAGACCGGCTCGCCCAGGGCCTTGAAGTCGGCGCCGGCCGGGGCCCGCAGGGCCGGATGCAGCACGGCCCGCCCCTCGGTCAGGTTGACGGCCTCGCCAGCGAACAGGGCGGCGCGACGGCCCTCGACGTCGCAGGCGTGGGCCAGGTCCAGACAGGCCTCGAAGGCGTCCCGGGTCCAGCTCTGTTTCGACAGATCCAGATAGAGACCCGCCGCCTCGACCGACATTCGCGCCAGACGACCGGGATCGGCGGCGAACTGGTCCACGATACGGGTCTTGCCCGCCGTTTCGGCGGCGGCGTCGAAGGCGGTCCAGGCGTCTTTGCGGGTCATCGGTCGTCCTCGGGAGGCGAAGTCTGGGGAGCGGAAGTCTTGGGAAGACAAGGAAGGTAAACACTCGTTTACGGGTCGAGCGTATGCCGGTTCAACGTCCTAGCCGACGCTGAAACAGGAAGTCACCCATGTCCTGCGGCCTTGCTCTCACGATCGCCCTGACCCTGTCCAATCCCGCCGTGGCCCTGGCGGCCGATCAGCCCGCTGCGGCCGCCGGCGCCCCCGTGTCCGTGGCGGCCGAGCCCCTGTTCGCCGACATCGTGGCCCGGTCCGGGAGGCTGAAGGCGATGGTCGACGGCTGGGCGGCGTCAAAGGCTGCGGACGAGGCCGGCTTCTTCACCAGCCAGGCCTTCGCCGGCTTCAAGGCCCAGGCCGAACAGCTGGCGGCCCTGGACATGCAGGGCCATCTGATCCTGAAGGAACGCGGCACGGACGGGGACCTGAAATGCATCCTGCGCGGCATTTCCGAGGACATGCCGAAAAAGGTTGAGGCGGTTCAGGCCGCCGCCACCCCCGCCGCCCGCGCCGAAGCCCTGTCGGACCTGTCCTATCTGCTGAACGACAATGTCGAAGTGATCACCGCCCCGCCTCAGCCTGAAGTCTAGCGAGCGAAACCCCGACCTCTGCGGGTTGCGGGGGTGACGGTGCGGGTGCAGGCTGGGGGAAACCGTTTCCGGAGTCCCCATGGCTGGTCTTGCGCCCCTGATCGCCGTTGCCGCATCAATGGCCGCGTCAATGGTCGAATCCGCGACCGTTCCGCTCGGCGCAGTGCGCGGGGCCGAGCCGGTCGCCCTGGCGCAGCGGATACTGCCGCCGGAGACGGCGGCGCGGATCGAGGGCGGCCTCGTCCGGCGACAGTGGCTTCCGGGTCAGAGCTATTTCATTCGCTTCGACGAGCGCCCGAGCGTCCATTCGGACGGCCTGTGCCGCCGCACCTCCCACGTCGCCTCGGCCGGGGCGCCGCGCGTGGGCGAGGAGGCGGCCGACGACACGCCGCTGGCGCTGACGCCTTTTCAGACCGTCGTCTTCTACGCCCCGACCTATCCGAACCTCGCCTCTGATGCGGGGTGTCTGTCAGAGGGCGGCTGGATCGGCGCCCCGGAGCGCGAGCTTGAACCGACCCTGCGAATGCTCGACCGGCTGACGCGGGCGATGGCGCGGGCCGCCGGCCCCGACGAACTGGGGTTCGCCCTGTCGTGTCGTTCGGACAAGCCGGAAGATTGCGCTGATCCGCGACGCGCCCTGGCCGACCTGCCGCTGGATCGGCTGCTGGGCGTTCGGCTGAAGAACACCGTCTATCAGGAAGAGCCGACCGAGGGCCGGGTGCGGGTTCGAAAGATGCAGCCGGTCGTCGACGACCGCTGGCCCGAGGCCGAGGTCCATTTCGACAGCACGCCTCCGGACGGCCAGTCGTGGATCGTGGTGCTGAAGGGCATCGACCGCCTGGAGGCGGTCGAGATCCGGAGGACGCTGGTCATCCGCCACTGAGCCGCCGCATCCGACGCTCGCCGCGTCTTCACCGTCCCGTCAGCGCTTCGACCACCACACCCTCGGTCAACAACTGCGGCAGGATGCGGGGTTCGCCGCCGGCGGCGGGATAGAACAGATACAGGGGCACGCCCGAGCGGCCGTGACGCTCCAGTTCACGGCTGATGGCGTCGTCGCGGCGGGTCCAGTCGCCGACCAGATAGAGGGCGTTCGACGCCTTCAGGGCCTCGGCGACGCGGGGCGAGGACAGGGCGGCGCGCTCGTTGATCTTGCAGGTGACGCACCAGTCGGCGGTGAAGTTCACCAGGACCGGCCGGCCGGCCGCCTGGGCGGCGCGGACGGCCTCGGCCGACCAGGGGGCGGCTGTGAGGGAACCGGTCTCGGCCGCCGCCGCTGAAGGCGGCCGGGTGGCGGCCAGAGCGGCGAAACCGACGGCGAGGAGCAGGGCCAGGGCGGCGGCGACGGCGCTGACCACGGCGGTCCCGCCCTGGGCCCGGCGCGCCTGGTTCATACCGGACAGCCACAGACCGAAGGCCAGCGTCAGGCCCGCAGCGAGGACCAGGGCCAGGGCGTCGGGCCCCGTCTGGCGCGAAAAGACCCAGACCAGCCACAGGGCCGCGCCGTACATGGGGAAGGCCAGCAGGGCCTTCAGCCGCTCCATCCACGGCCCCGGCCGGGGGAAGCGTCGCAACAGGCCGGGCGACAGGCTGATCGCCACATAGGGCAGGGCCAGGCCCAGGCCCAGCATCAGGAAGATCGCCAGGGCCGCGGGCCAGGGCGCCAGCAGGGCTGCGCCCAGGGCGGCGGCCATGAAGGGGGCGGTGCAGGGGGCGGCGACGACCACGGCCAGCACCCCGGTGAAGAAGGCCCCCACGCCGCCGGGCAGCCGCGACAGGGGACCGGCGCCGGCCCCCTGCAGTCCTGCCCCGACATGGAAGACGCCCGACAGGTTCAGGCCGACGCCCAGCATCAGCAGGGCCAGGCCCGCGATCACCGCCGGCGACTGAAGCTGGAAGCCCCAGCCTATGGCCTCGCCGCCCGCGCGCAGGATCAGCAGGACGCCCGCCAGGACCAGGAAGCTGGACAGGACCCCGGCCAGGAACAGCAGGCCGTCGCGCCGCGCCTCGCCGGCCTGATGGGCCGAGACGGCCAGGGCGGCGGCCTTCATCGCCAGTATGGGGAAGACGCAGGGCATCAGGTTCAGGATCAGTCCGCCGACGAAGGCGAACAGGATCGACTGCAGGATCAAGCCCGCGCCGGCCCCTTCGGCGGGGGGGGCGGCCTCGCCGCTGAGGGCCGCGCCGCCGGCCGTTCCGGGCAGGGGGGGACCGGGCTGGGCCGTGATCTCCCAGGCGCCGGCGTCGGTGGCCAGGACGCCGGACACCGGCCGGGTCAGGCCCTGAGCCTTCAGATCGGCCCCGGGAGTCAGGGTCAGGCTCAGCCCCCGGGGGCCGGCCTGGCCCGACTGGGCCGCCGCATGGTCGATCACGCTGCTGTCGTAGGGATAGAAATAGGCCTGGGTCACGCCCGGCGCGCGGCCCATGATCTCCGCCAGCGGTCCGCCCGCCGCCGACAGGGTCAGGACGCCGTTCTCGAGCGCGGCGCGCGCCTCGATCCCCGCAGGGCGTGGCGCGGCCTCGAGCACGGCCTGGAGCGCCCGGCCGTGATCCGGGTCCAGCGGCGGCGCCCCCTCCCGGATCGGCAGGTCCAGCCTCAGGCTCATCTGCACCGGCACGCACATCTGGTCGCTGCACACCAGAAGCAGGGCGTCGGCGACCAGGGGCAGGGTGGTGCCGGGTCGGGCCGAGGCCGGGATCTCGATCGGCACGGGCAGATAGACCTCGCCCGAATAGCCGTAGTTGACCAGGCTCATCAGCCGCTGGCGGGTCGGCAGGGGCCAGACGATGTCGCCGGCCTCGACCCCCGGCGGAAGGCGCCAGTTCAGGGTGGTGGGGCCCCCGGAATCGCCGGGGTTGCGCCAATAGGTGTGCCACCCCTCGGCGATCTGCTGTCGCACCGCCACCACGGCGGTGGAGCCCGGCGCCGCCCAGCGCGTCAGAGGAATGAGTTCCGCCCGGATGTTCTGCGCGCCCTGAGCGCCCGTCTCGACGGGGGCTTGGCTTCGGACCTGGGCCAGGGCCGGACAGGCCAGGCCCAGCAGCAGGCCCAGGTTCAAGACCAGCAGCAGGCGCACCCCGAATCTGGAGCCGTCGCGGGGCTCGCCGGCCTTGAACAGGATGGAGAAAAGAAGGCGCATGATCGGCCTTTTAGGCCGGGAGACCGCCCCTGTCAGGGCGCCTTTACGGGATCAGCGAGGATGGGCGTCGATCGCCACCTCGGTGCGGCGGCGCAACGGCTCGGCAGCGCCCTCGGTCGTGACTGCGCCGACGTCCCCGGCGGCGGCCACGTCGAAGACGGGGGCGGGCAGGCCGGCGGTGTTCAAGGCCTGGGCCACGGACCGCGCCCTCTGTTGAGAGAGGCTGAGGTTGGCCGCAGACCCGCCCGTGGCGTCCGCGAGGCCCAGCACCTGGACCCGCCGAACGTCGCAGGTCTTCAGCACATTCGCCGCCGCCGTGATCGCCTGATCGGCCGCAGGCGTAAGCCGAGCCTCGCCTTCACGGAAATAGATGTCGAACCGCACCGGCGCGCACGGAGATTCCCCCGTCACGATTGCGTCTCGCGAAGGCGCGGTGGCGCAGGCCGACACGGCCGCAGCCAAACCCAATGCCGAAATCGTCAGATATCTCATACCGTCCCCCTCGGTTGTGCGTCTGCAGACGCAAAAAGGGCGGCCCGTCGCCGACGAGCCGCCCGGTTGAACGGACGCGAACCGTCTCACGTCCGTTCAGAAACCCTGAGGCTCAATAGCGCCGTTGGCCATTGTCCCAGTAGCATTCGTCCTGGCGGTTGTCGTAGCAGTAGTAGTAGCGACCCTGGCTGTCGCGATAACGCTGCTGGTTGTTGCGGTCCGCCTGAGAGCCGCGCACCGCGCCGGCCGCACCGCCCAGGGCGCCGCCGATCAGGGCGCCGGTGGCCGCATTGCCGCCGCCGACATTGTTGCCGATGACCGCGCCCGCCACGGCGCCGAGGCCCGCGCCGATGGCGCCCTGGCGCACCGTCTGGTTGGTGCCGCCGTAAGGATCGCTGGCGCAGGCCGAAGCCAGAAGACCGGCGCCGGCTATGGCGATGATGGCCTTGTTCATGGTGAATTCCTTTATCCTGGGTTCGCCCCGAATACGAGAACGCTGGACTCCCGCACCGGTTCCCTTGTCTATCACTGTTCCGCTGAAGCGGCTAAAATCGCCGCACGGCAGTCAAGCTTATGGGGGCAGGACGATGCGATTTTCCACACTCACGCGGGCTTCGACCGGCGCCGAGGGACCGATCTGGTCGCGGCCTCGCAAACGCAAACGCAGAGTCTCGGCGGCGTCCCTGGTCAACACCCTTCTGGTTCTGCTGGCCCTGATCGGCGCCCTGACGCTGGTTCTGTCGATCAGGGCGGGTTCAGTCGAGACCGCCGGCCGGACCATGGACGGATGGATCGCGACGGCCTGGGCCCACGGGCAGGCCTTGATCGACCGAACGCCCAGCCCCAGCCGCTGAAGCGTCAAAGCGACGTCCGCACCACACTGAGGGGAACGGCTCGGCTTGGCAGGCGTTCGGCCCGACATGACCGACATCCTGAGCTCTGAGCCCGACACAGGGGCGGGCGGGCAGCGCCCGGGCGCGGGCCGCGTCCTGACGCCTCATGCGTCGCTGAAGCGGTTGGTCATTCTGGTGAATCCGCTGTCAGGCGGCGTCGGACCGCGCGCCGTCGCAGAGGTCGAGGCGATCCTGACCGACTATGAGGTGGAGAGCCAGGTCGTGCTGTTGCAAGGCGGCGGCTTCGACCAGGCCATCGCCGACGCCTTCGCCGCAACGCCCGACGTCATCTTCGTTCTTGCCGGGGACGGCACGGCCCGTTCGGTGGCGGCCAAGGCCAGGCCGGACGGTCCGATGATCGCCCCCCTGCCCGGCGGCACCATGAACATGTTGCCCAAGGCGCTTTACGGCACCGGCGATTGGAAGGCGGCCTTGCGCCACGCCCTGGAGGAGGGCGAGCCCCAGACGGTGTCCGGCGGCGAGGTCGGCGGGGAATATTTCTACTGCGCGGCCATCCTGGGGTCGCCGGCCCTGTGGGCCCCGGCGCGGGAGGCGATGCGGACCGGAAAGCTGAGACTGGCCTGGGCCTATGCTCGACGGGCGCTGAAGCGAGCCTTTTCCGGCCGATTGAGGTTCAGCCTGGACGGCGGCGGCCGTCGCCGCGCCGAAGCCCTGGTGTTGATCAGTCCGATGATCTCCAAGGCGATGGAGGAGCCGACGGGGCTGGAGGCGGCGGCGCTGGATCCGTCGGACGCCACCCAGGCCTTCCGTCTGGCGGCGACGGCCCTGTTCAGCGACTGGCGCCATGATCCCGCGGTCTCGACCCGCCCCGCCAAGCGGATCGACGTCCGCGCCCGGTCCAAGATTCCCGCCGTGATCGACGGCGAACCCCTTCTTCTGAGCCCCGAGGCGACGGTGCGGTTCATTCCCAAGGCGTTTCGCGCCCTGGCGCCCAAACCCCCCGCCGCCGAGGACAGTCTGTAATGGGGCGTATTCTCCAGTTTTCCGATGTTCATTTCGGATGTGAGCACAAGGGGGCGGTCGCCGCCGCCCTGGAATACGCCCACGCCACGCCCAACGACCTGGTCCTGATCACAGGCGACATCACCCAGAAGGGCTATCCCAAGGAGTTCGCGGCGGCGGGTCGTTGGATGCGCGCCATGCCCGAGCCGCGCTTCGTCATCGTCGGCAACCACGACGTCCCCTACTGGGACGCGGTCGCAAGGCTGTTCCATCCCTGGAAAGCGTTCGAGACGGCGACCGGGTTTCCCGCCCACGACGGCCAGTTCTGCAATGAGACCGTCATGGTGCGCGGCGTCGTCACCGCACGCGGCTGGCAGGCCCGGCCCAACTGGTCAAAGGGGGTCATCGATCTGGACCAGACCCGGCGCGCGGCCGAGGCCCTGCGGCAGGCGCCGATCGGGGCGCTGCGCATCCTCGCCTGTCACCATCCGCTGATCGAGATGATCGGGGCGCCGATGACCGGTGAGGTCAAGCGCGGGGACGAGGCGGCGCTGATCTTCGCCGAGGCGGGCGTGGATCTGATCATGACGGGCCATGTCCATGTGCCCTTCGCCCTGGCGATCGACCTGGCGGATCGCTGTTCCTATGCGGTGGGTTGCGGAACCTTGTCGCATCGGGAGCGGGGATCGCCGCCCGGCTTCAATCAGGTGGATTGGGACGCCAAGACCATCACGGTCACCGCCCTGGCCTGGGACGGCGCGGCCTACAGGCCGCATCAGGTGTGGAGGCTTCCGCGTCGGCAGGACACCCGCCGCGCGGCGACGGCGCCCGATCCGAACGCGCCGGGCATGCTGGAAAAGGCGGCGGTCTGACGCCGCCCTTCCATCTCGGCCACGGCCCATAAGGACCTCGGCATGAAGAAAGGGCCGGAACTCGCGTTCCGGCCCTTTCCGTTTTGAAGCTCGACGCCCTTTACAATCGAGGCGCGCCGCGTCCGCGAAGTCCGCCGGCCACAAGGGCGATGACGAACAGGATGATGGCGATCACGGCGATGAATTTGGCGATCTCGAACGAGAAGTTCGCGATGCCGCCGAAGCCGAGAACGGCTGCGATCAAAGCCACGACCAGGAAGATAATTGCCCAGCGAATCATGGGTTTAGCTCTCCTGCGTTGATGTTTCCGACGGCGGCCTCGCAGCCGTTCGTCCGTCGGTGGATCAACGTTCCCGGTCGCGGGGCGTTCCGCCCGCGACAGAGAAAGGAAAGACTATCGCCGCCGGCGACGGCCGTAGCCGCGATGCTCCATCTTGCGGTCCGCCACCATGCCGGCCACGATCGCGGCCAGGGCGGGATTGCGCAGCAGCAGGAAGGCGGCCCCCAGTCCGCCGACCACCCCGATGACAGGGCGCTCGCGCACCATATGCAGGATCTTGCCGGCCAGACCCTCCGGCTCCTCCTCCTCGTCCTCATCGTCCCCTTCGGCGCGCTTCAGGAAGACGAGGGCGACGATCAGGGCCGTCAAGGCGAACAGGCCGAAGGTGATGGCGGCCGCGCCCAAGGGCGTGGTCATCAATTGGAGGGCGTAGAACACAGCGACGCCCAGGAAGATGACGGCCAAAAAGACGCTGGCGGCGACCACGGCGGTCGCCACGGCGCGCTTGAGGATGCCCTTGAACATCAGCGGCGGCGACCGGCCAGCAGCATGCCCAGCACCAGACCGACGCCCAGGGCGATGGCCGTGGACTGGAGCGGACGTTCCTGCACCCGTTCGACGACATAGCGCTGGGCTTCGTCCAGGCGCTCGGCGGCGTCGTCGTAATATTCGCGGCCCCGAACGCGGGCGGCGTCGTAATAGGTGCGGGCCTGTTCGCGCACTTCCTCGCTCTTGGCGCGCAGGCGGGCCTCGGCCTCCTCGGCCTTTTCGCGCAGGCGCTGGGTTTCTTCACGAGCGCCGGCCTTCAGATCCTCCTTCAGGGTCTTCAGATCGGCCTTGATGTCTTCTCGAGCCTTGGTGGTGGCCATGATGCGCGCTCCAGTTTCAAGCTTGGCATTAGAATAGGGAACCCCGTCTGCCAACGCCACACCCCTGTCGAGGTTCCGTCGTCGCCAATGTCGGTGAAGGCCTCGTCACCTCCGTCCCGGCGCCTTAGATTGGCGCCATGACCGCCTTTCTGTTCGAGCCCCGACCCCAGCCCAGCCTGCCGATCATCGGCGATGCGCGACGGTTTCCCGTGCGGCGGATTCTGTGCGTGGGCCAGAACTACGCCGCCCATGCGCGAGAAATGGGGTCGGATCCGGAGAAGCAGACGCCCTTCTTCTTTTCGAAGCCGGCCGACGCCGTGGTGACCGACAGCGCCGATCCGGCCTACCCGTCCGCGACGGCCCAGCTGCACTATGAGGCCGAGCTGGTGGCGGCCATCGGCGAAGGCGGGCGGATCGTCGGCTGGGCCGCCGGGTGCGATCTGACCCGACGCGATCTGCAGGCCCAGGCCAAGGCGGCCGGTCGCCCTTGGGACGCCGCCAAGGGGTTTGATCAGTCGGCGCCCTGCGGCGCCATAACCCTTGGCGCCCTGCCGAACCCGGACGGGTCCATCGTCCTGACCGTCAATGGCGAAACCCGCCAATCCAGCGTCCTCAGCGACATGATCCTGAACCCGGACCAGATCGTCGCGGCGGCGGGCGGGCTCTGGACGCTTCAGCCGGGCGACCTGATCTTCACCGGAACCCCGTCCGGCGTCGGGCCGATCGTGCGCGGCGACAAGGTGGCGGTCGCCATCGAGGGTCTGGCGCCCCTGAGCTTCGAGATCGTCTGATGATCCTGCACGGCTATTGGCGGTCCGGCGCCAGCTATCGGGTCCGCATCGGCCTGGGGCTGAAGGGACTGGCTTATCAGACTGCGGCCCTTGATCTGCGCAAGGGCGAACAGAAGGCCCCCGCCTTTCTGGCGATCAATCCCCAGGGCATGACCCCCGCCTTGCAGCAGGGGGAGACGGTCCTGACCCAAAGCCCGGCGATCCTGGAATGGCTGGAGGAGACCCATCCCGAGCCGCCCCTGTTGCCGAAGGACGCCCAGGACCGCGCCCAGGTCCGGGCCATGGCGGCCCTGATCGGCTGCGACATCCATCCGCTGAACAATCTTCGCGTCCTGACCGCCCTGCGTCAGGAGTTCGGCGCCGATCAGGCGACGGTCGACGCCTGGGCGGGGCGCTGGATTACGCCGGGCTTCGACGCTCTGGAGGTCCTGGTCGCGCGCCACGGTGCGGGTTGGAGTTTCGGCGATCGTCCCGGACTGGCGGACTGCTATCTGATTCCACAGCTCTATTCGGCGCGGCGGTTCAATCTGGCCCTGACGCCCTGGCCGCGCCTTGTGGCGGTCGAGGCCGCCGCCCAGGCCCATCCGGCCTTTCAGGCGGCCCACCCGGACCGGCAGCCCGACGCCGACGGCTGAGCGCGCCCGACCCATATCGGCGGTCGATGAGTAAGACTCGCGTAAGGTCTTGATCAACCTCCCTTAAGCTTTGGGGGGCATGATCGGGGGGTGACGCAGTCCCCACCCTCTCCCTCGGCGCCATCGCCGGTCGATCGCCTGGCCCTGGCCGTGGTGACCGAGCCCGAGCGCGCCGCCAAGCCCCTCATGGCCGCCCCGTCGGGCGCCCGCGAGGACGCGATGCGTTTCCTGTTGCAGACGGGAGCGGACGCGGGGGTCAAGGTGATCGCGACCAAGCCGACCGGCGACGGCGAACGGCTGTTGGGCCAGGCCTGGCCCTTCCCCTCCCCCTTCCGCGTCACGGTTCGCACCGTCGGCCTGGGCGAAGGACTGGATCGGGTTGAGGCGCGGGCGCGCCGCTCCTTGGAACGTCTGGGCCTGCCGCGGGGCGAGGCCCTGCTGGTCAACAATCCCGCCGACCTGGCCGGCGCCGAGGGGCGGGCCCTTTGGGACCGGCTGCAGGCCTTGAAGGCCCGCGGCCTGTTTCGCAGCATCGGCTTTTGCGCCACGGTCGAGGACGGACCCGTCCTCCTAGCCCGGCGCCTGGAGGCCGATGTGGTTCAGGTCGCCTGCAATCTTCTGGATCAGCGCGCGGCGGCCGAGGGAATTCTGGATGAGATCAAGGCCCTGGGGGCCCAGGTCCACCTGTCTTCGGTCTTCGCCGGCGGCCTGTTGTTCGCCCCCGGCGACGATCTTCCGGCCCATTTGACCGGCTATGATCAGGCCCTGTCGCGCATCCGACGGCGCCTGGCGGAACGGCGCTGCGATCCGATGCAGGCCGCCCTGGCCTACGCCTTTTCTCTGGAGGCGGTGGACCGGGTGGTGGCCAGCGTGGCCTCCGCCGCCGAGCTGCGCGCCATATTGGCGGCCGCCCATGCGCCCGGTCCCGACCTGGACTGGTCGGAACTGGCGCTGGAGGCGCCGGCGGCCTTCGCCGCCGACGCCCGCAACCTGATCAGTAGCGCAGCCTGACCCCGACATAGGCCGACCGGCCGGGCTCTCCATAGCCGAACACCTGCTGATAGTGTTCGTCGCCCAGGTTCTCGATCCGCGCCGTCAGGGCGACCTTGTCCGTCAAAGCGTAGGCCGCGTTCAGATTGGCCGTGACGAAGCTCTCGCGGACCACTGTGGAAAAGCCGCCAGAGTCGTCCTGATCGCCTTCCGCCCGCACGGTCAGGGCGCCGGACAGGCGATCCCCCGTCCAGCCCAGGGTCGCCGAACCGGCGTGTTCGGGCACGCGGAGCAGCCGGGCGCCCGTGGTGCGGTCCGCAGCGTCGGTCCAGGCGTAGGCCAAGGTCAGGTCGAAACCGGCGCCGAGGCGCGCGCGGCCTTCCAGCTCGAGCCCGTCCGACCGCGTCTTGGCGACGTTGACGTAGCGGCCGGCGGAATAGGTGATTTGGTCCTCGACGTTCAGCCGATACAGGGTCGCGCGTCCCTCGAACCGACCGCCGGCGGAGGCCCAGCCCAGGGCGATCTCGACGCTGTCGGCCGTCTCCGGCTTCAGCGCGGGCCACGGCTGGGGCGCGAAACAATAGTCGCACACCGCCTGGCTGACGGTCGGGGCCTTGAAGCCTGTGCCATAGGCGCCCGACAGGATGAAGCCGCCGGCCAGATCATAGGCCGCCGAAATCCGCCCCGTGGTCTTTGAGCCGAAATCGTCCGTGTCGTCGTACCGCAATCCGCCGCTCAGGTTCAGCGGGCCGGCGTCATACCGGGCCACGCCGAACACCGAGGTTATCGACAGGTCGCGCGACAGACCTGACGACAGGGCCGCCGAGGCCTCGTTGCGTTCGACGCCGAAGGCGTAGTCCACGCCTTGCGCCTGACCGTCCGCCTGCCAGCGGTAGGCCTGACGGTCGCCGCTGAAGGTCGAGCCGAAGCCGTCGCTGTAGGAGGTGCGCTCCAGATCGGACGCCGAGATGCTGAACTGATGATCAAGACCGAAAGCCTGGGCCGTCACCCGACCGAAGCCCGACCACTGTTCGCTGTCCTGGGCGTCGCCGGTGTCGGCCAGCACATAGTCAGGCGCGGGGAAGCCGTCGATGTCGGCGTGGCTGTCGTTCCAGCGCGCCGCGCCTTCGACCTTGACCGCGTCGGACAGGACATAGCGGCCCTTGGCGCCCAGGGTCGTGCTGCGAAAGCCGTCGGTCTCGGGATTGCCGTCCGCCTTGTCCGCCGCCGAAATCCCGTCGGTCTGGAAGCGCGAGACATAGGCGCTGAAGGCGTAGGTCTCATTGGCGACGCCGGCCGACAGACGACCGCGCGCCGTGTCGAAGCTGCCGGCCTCGGCCTCGGCGCGAACGCCGTCGATTTCACGCGTGGTGAAGGAAATCACCCCGCCGATGGCGTCCGATCCCCACAGGGACGACTGCGGACCGCTGAGCACCTCGATCCGGTCGATGTCGGCCAGTTCGAAGCTGGAGAAGTCATAGGCGCCGTTCGGTTCGGCCGCATCATTGACCGGCGCGTCGTCCACCAGCACCAGGGTCTTGCCCGGCGTCGCGCCGCGCATGCGGACCTGGGCGATCCCGCCGAAGGCCCCTGTTCGCGTCACCGACAGGCCAGGCACGTCGGACAGGATGTCGGCGGCGAAGACGGCGCCGCGTTGCTCGATGATCCTGGAATCGATGACCCGGGCGCCGGGCGTCTCGGCGACGATGGCGGGCAGGCGGGTGGCGGTGACCACGACCTCGTCCAGCTGGGTCGCCTCATCGGCGAGAGCAGGTGCGGCGATGACGGCGGCCATGGCCGCCGTCGACAGAAGAATGGAGCGCTTCATTGTGAGCGATGTCCCCGTATCGGCCCGGCGAATGCGCGCGCAGGGTCGTGACCAGCGAGCCGATCCGCCCGGCCGCGAGGTCGGGACGACGCAAGATCGGGTCGCTTCCACGGAGAAACCGCGCCTCTGTCTGGTCCCGGACAGGAGCGAGCGACGTCGGCGGCCAGGTCTCCTGGCTTGCGGGTCATAAACCGCCGTCCTCGCCTTCCCAGTCACCCAGTGGCGCCGAGGTGAAGAACCCCGGACGGACGACGCTCTCGCCGCCTACAGTTGCGGGCACAGCCACGGCGTCACACCGTGTTCCCTTAACCGCCTGATCCGGCCTATCGCAGGGGCGACAAGCCTGTGCAAGAGCCGGTCAACGGGCTTGAGCGCCAGGACGCGATCCGTCACCCTGTCGCAACATGAACGCCCCTGTCTCTCACCCGCCTGACATCGCCGCCTCGCTTGAGGGCGCGACGCCCTTTATGGCGCAATATCTGACGGCCAAGGCCGGACAGCCGGACGCCATCCTGTTCTTCCGCATGGGCGACTTCTACGAGCTGTTCTTCAAGGACGCCGAGGTGGCGGCGGCGGCTCTGGGCATCACCCTGACCAAGCGGGGCAAGCACCAGGGCGAGGACATCCCCATGGCCGGGGTGCCGGTCCACGCCATGGAGGGCTATCTGGCCCGGCTGATCCGCCTGGGTCACAAGGTGGCCATCTGCGAACAGCTGGAAGACCCGGCCGAGGCCAAGAAGCGCGGCGGCAAGGCCGTGGTCCAGCGCGGCGTGGTGCGGGTGGTGACGCCCGGCACCCTGACCGAGGACAGTCTGCTGGATGCGCGCGGCGCCAACCGGCTGGCCGCCGCAGCGGTGCGCAAGGGTCGCGCGGCCGTGGCGGTGGTCGAACTGTCTTCCGGCGCGGTGGACAGCGTCGCCTGTGCGCTGGAGGATCTCGGGGCGACGCTCGCCGCCTTCCGCCCGTCCGAGGTCCTGGTCACTGACCGCATCTATTCCGACCCGACGACGCGGGACGCCCTGGACGGGTCCGGCGGCGTGGTTCAGGCCCTGGCCTCGGCCATCGCCGAGCCCCAGGCGGCGCGGACGCGGGTCGAGCGGCTGTACGGGGTTGCGGCCCTGGACGGATTCGGCGCCTTCGAGGAGGCCGAGGTCTCGGCGCTCGGCCTGATCGCCGCCTATCTGGAGACGACCCAGGCCGGCAAGGTTCCGGCCCTGGCCCCGCCCCGCCGTCTGGGCGAGAGCGGGTTTCTGGCCATCGACCCGGCGACCCGGGCCAGTCTGGAGATCGACCGGACGCAGAGGGGCGAACGCGAAGGCTCGCTGTTGGCCTGTATCGACCGCACCGTCACCTCGGGCGGGGCCCGGGCCCTGGCGGAACGGATCGCCCGGCCGCTGCGCGACCCCCTGGCGATCAATGAACAGCTCGACGCGGTCGAATGGCTGCTGGAGCGGCGCGATCTGCGGCGCGCCCTTCGCGACGGGCTGAAGGCCTCGGCCGATGTGGCGCGGGCGGTCGGACGGCTGGCCCTGGGGCGCGGCGGTCCGCGCGATCTGGCGGCGGTGCGCGTGGGCCTGTCCGTCGCCGAGGGGATCGCGGGCCTGTTCATCGGTCAGGTGGACCCGCTCACCGGCCGGCCGCGCCGCATCGCCCTGGCCCTGGATCGTCTGAGCCTGTCGCCCGAGGTGTCGCGGCTGAAGGCCGATCTGATCGACGGCCTGGTGGACGAGCCGTCGCATCTGGCCCGCGACGGCGGTTTCGTGCGCCCCGACTATCGGCCCGAACTGGACGCCGCCCGCACCCTGCGCGACGACAGCCGCCGGGTGGTCGCCGATCTGGAGGCGCGGGCGGTCGCCGAGTCCGGCGTACCCTTCAAGGTCAAGCACAACGCCGTCCTGGGCTATTTCCTGGAAACCTCGGCCAAGGCGGCGGAGGGCCTGTTGCGGGCCGGGCCGGACAGTCCCTTCATCCACCGCCAGACCCTGGCCAGCCAGGTGCGGTTCACCACCGTCGAACTGTCGGAACTGGACGCCAGGATCAGCCAGGCCGGTCACCGCGCCCTGGCCATCGAGGCCGAGACCTTCGAGGGCTGGCGGCGCGAGGTCGCCCGCCTGGCCCAGCCGCTGCAAGCAGTCGCCGAAGCCCTGGCGGAGCTGGACGCCCATGCGGCCCTGGCGGAATGGGCCCAGGAGGCCGGGGCGACCCGGCCGGTGGTGGACGACAGTCTGGTCTTTTCGGTCGAGGCCGGGCGGCATCCGGTGGTCGAGGCGGCGGTCAAGGCGGCCGGCGATCCCTATACGCCCAACAATGCGCGGCTGGACGGGTCTGGATCGGACTGCGCCCGGCTGGCCATCGTCACCGGGCCGAACATGGCCGGTAAATCGACCTTCCTGCGCCAGAACGCCCTTCTGGTGATCCTGGCCCAGGCCGGGGCCTTCGTGCCCGCGCGCGCCATGCGTCTGGGCGTGGTCGACCGGCTGTTCAGCCGCGTCGGCGCCGGCGACGACCTGGCGCGGGGGCGGTCGACCTTCATGATGGAGATGGTCGAGACCGCCGCCATCCTGACCCAGGCCACGCCGCGCAGTTTCGTGGTTCTGGACGAGATCGGCCGGGGCACGGCGACCTATGACGGCCTGGCCATCGCCTGGGCCACGGCCGAGGCCCTGCACGACGTCAACCGCGCCCGCACCCTGTTCGCCACCCACTATCACGAGCTGGCCCAGCTGGAGACGCGGCTGGACCACGTCTGCAACCTGTCCATGACGGCCAAGGAGTGGAACGGCGACCTGGTCTTTCTGCACGAGGCGGCGCCGGGGGCGGCGGACCGGTCCTACGGCGTTCAGGTGGCCAAGCTGGCCGGGGCGCCGGCCGCGGTGGTGGCGCGGGCCAAGGCGGTGCTGGAGCGGCTGGAAGGGGAGAAGGCGGCAGCGGCCCGCCTGGACGATCTGCCGCTGTTCGCCGTGGCCGAGCCGGAGCCGCCGCGCGCGCCTTCCAAGCTGGAGGCGGCCTTGCAGGCGGTGGACCCCGACGCCCTGACGCCGCGCGAGGCTCTGGAGACGCTCTACAGGTTGAAGAGCCTGGCTGATTGAGAAGGTCGGCCCTTGCCAGGGATAGAAATCTAGACCCTGTTCGGTAACAGTCGTGGTCCGCCAGACCGAATCGCTGAGGATCGGCCATGAAGCCCAGCGCGCTTTCCCTTTCCGGCAAGACGGCCTTGATGGTCATTACGGCCCTCGGCGTCCTGACCCTGGTGCTGACGGCCGTCGCTGCGGTCCTGCTGACCCGCGACGCTGAGGCCCAGGCCGCCGAGCGTCAGGAGGCCAATATGCGGGTCGCCTGGGACGTGCTGGCCGATTACGGCGACGGCTTCACGGCGCGCGACGGCAGGCTGTATGTCGGATCGACTCCGATGAACGACTTCGTCGAGCCCGTGGACCGGATCAAGGCCCTGGTCGGGGGAACCGCGACCGTCTTCCTGAACGATCTGCGGGTGACGACCAATGTGGTCAAGGATGACGGCTCCCGCGCCGTGGGCACTCGGCTGAAGCCCGGCCCCGTCTATGACGCGGTGCTGAAGGCGGGCGAACCCTATCGCGGTCAGGCGGACATTCTGGGCAAGCCTTATTTCGTCGCCTACGACCCGATCAAGACCGCTTCGGGTCAGACCATCGGCGTGCTGTACGTCGGCATCCCCAAGGCCGACTTCATGGCCCCGGTAAACCAGGTCATCTCGGCCCTCGTCCTATGCGGCCTGATCGCCGCCCTGATAGGGGTGGCGCTCTGCCTGCTCGCCTCTCGCCGCATGTTCTCGCCCCTGAAGGCGCTTTGCGATCGGATGGAGGCCCTGCGACAGGGCCGGACCGACTTCGACGCGCCCTGGGCGGCCCGTCAGGACGACATCGGCCAAATCGCCCGGGCGGTGGTCGCCTTCCGCGAGGCCGCCGTGCGCCAGAAGGCCACGGAAGCCGAGACCGAGGCCATGCGTGAGGCCGCCCGCGCGACGCGAGAGGCGGGAGAGGCGGAGCGGGATCGTCTGGCCGAGGAAGACGCCCGGGTCGCCGCAGCCCTCGGGGAGGGCCTGTCCGCCCTGGCGCGCGGCGATCTGAGCCACCGGATCACCGCAGACTTCGCTGAGCGCAGCCGCCAGCTGAAGGACGACTACAACGCCGCCGTGGACACCCTGGCGGCGACCATGGCCGACATCATCGACCTGGTTGAGGCGATGCGGGCGGGAACATCGGAGGTGACGACCGCGACCGACGACCTGTCGCGCCGCACCGAAAGACAGGCCGCCGCCCTGGAACAGACCGCCGCCGCTCTGGACCAGATCACGGTCACGGTGCGCAAGACTGCGCAAGGCGCCCGGTCCGCCGCCGACATCACCGCCGAGGCCCGGAGCGGCGCCGCGACGCGAGAGCAGATCATCGCCGAGACCACAACCGCCATGGGCGAGATCGAGGCGACCTCGGGTCGGATCGGGCAGATCATTGGGGTGATCGACGAAATCGCCTTCCAGACCAACCTTCTGGCGCTTAACGCCGGGGTCGAGGCGGCGCGGGCGGGCGAGGCCGGTCGCGGTTTCGCGGTGGTGGCTTCAGAGGTTCGCGCCCTGGCCCAAAGGTCGGCGGAGGCCGCGCGGGAGATCAAAGACCTGATCGCCGCCTCCAGCGCCAGCGTCGGCGAAGGCGCCCGACTGGTGTCCCAGACCGGTGCGGCCCTGACCGCCCTGATCGGCCAGGTGGCCGAAATCAACCAGCTGGCCGGCGAGATCGCCGCCTCGGCCAAGGCGCAGGCCGAGGGGCTGGCCGAGGTCAATACGGCCGTCAACCAGATGGACCAAACCACCCAGCAGAACGCCGCCATGGTCCAACAGACCACCGCCGCCAACCAGGCGCTCAGCCAGGATGCGGAACGGCTGGCCGAACTGGTGTCGCGCTTCCGTCTGGGCGACGGGGCGCCATACGGCGACGCTCAGGACGAACGGACGGTCTGGGCCGCCTGAGCGGGATCGAACAGGCGCAAATGAAAGGCCCGCCCGGAGCCTCCGGGCGGGCCTCGTCGCATCGACTGAGAGGTCGATCGGAGCCGGATCAGGCCTGCATCATCCAGCCTTCGACGTCCATGGCCGCCTGACGGACGGCTTCCGAACGGGTGGGGTGGGCGTGGCAGGTGCGGGCGATGTCTTCCGAGGCGCCGCCGAAGCTCATGGTGACGGCGGCTTCGTGGATCATTTCGCCGGCCTGGGGGCCCATGATGTGGACGCCCAGCACCTTGTCCGTCGCGGCGTCGGCCAGAACCTTAACGAAGCCGTCGGTCTCGTGGTTGATCTTGGCGCGGCTGTTGGCGGTGAAGGGGAATTTGCCCTTCTTGTAGGCGACGCCGGCGGCCTTCAGCTGATCCTCGGTCTGACCGACCCAGGCCACTTCGGGGAAGGTGTAGACCACGCTGGGGACCAGAGCGTAATCGACGTGGCCGTATTTGCCGGCGATGGTGTCGATCACGGCGACCGCGTCTTCCTCCGCCTTGTGCGCCAGCATCGGGCCATGGGTCACGTCGCCGATCACCCAGACGCCGTCGGCGACCTTGAAGTGATCATGGTCGATGAAGCCGCGCTTGTCCGGCGTGACGCCGATGGTCTCCAGACCCAGGCCGTCCGTATAGGGCCGGCGGCCGATGGCGACCAGGACGACGTCGCCCTTCAGGGTTTCGGCGGCGCCGCCGGCCGAGGGCTCGACCGTCAGCTCGACCCCGTCCTTGCCCGACTTGGCGGCCGTGACCTTGGCGCCCAGTTTGAACGCCATGCCCTGTTTGGTCAGGGTGCGCTGGAAGGCGGTGGCGACCTCGGTGTCCATGCCGGGGGTGATGCGGTCCAGGAACTCGACCACCGTCACCTCGGCGCCCAGGCGGCGCCAGACCGAACCCAGCTCCAGGCCGATGATGCCGGCGCCGACCACAATCAGCTTCTTGGGCACGGCCGGCAGGGACAGGGCGCCGGTGGAATCGATCACCTTGCCCGCTTCAAAGGCGACGCCCGGCAGCGGAGTGGGCTCCGAGCCGGTGGCGATCACGATGTTCTTGGCCTCCACCGTCTGGACCGAGCCGTCGGCGGCGGTCACCTCGACCTTGCCCTTTCCGACGATCTTGCCCTTGCCCTTGATCCAGTCGGCCTTGTTCTTCTTGAACAGGAACTCGATCCCCTTGGTCAGGGCGGTGACGCTTTCGGCCTTCTGCTTCATCATCTGCGGCAGGTTGACCTTGGGAGTCCCCACGTCGATGCCCAGCGTGCCGAACTCCTTGTTAGCCACCTCGAACAGCTCCGAGGCGTGCAGCAGGGCCTTGGACGGCATGCAGCCGACGTTCAGGCAGGTGCCGCCCAGGGTGTCGCGCATCTCGACGCAGGCGACCTTCAGGCCCAGCTGGCCCGCGCGGATCGCGGCATTATAGCCGCCCGGCCCGCCGCCGATGATGACGACATCGTAGGAAGCTTCAGCCATGGGAGTGTCCTCGGGATGGATCGCGCGCGCGGGAGATGAAGGCGCGGCCGATACCTAAGCCCTGGCCCGCCGGGGTCAACCGTCGATCGCCAGAAACCCGTTGCGCGCTCGCCTGTCGGGTTTGGCCTTCGGCAACAAAAAGGGCCGGGTGTCGCCGCCCGGCCCTCTCCTGTCCAACGCTCTCGGTCGATCAGAGCTTGAAGCGGACGCCGACGAAGACGTTGTAGCCGAACTTCTCGTACTCGTAGGTCCGCTCCTTGGAGCCGTAGTAGCGAACGCCGGCGCTGTCGGTCAGGTTCTTGGCCTCGCCGAACACCTCCACCCCGTTGCCGAAGTCATAGCTGGAGGTGAAGTCCAGCTGGCCGCGGCCCTCGACCCACAGGTCCAGGCCCGGACGGGTCGCGTCGATGGCTTCCAGGAAGTCAGACCGGTGGGTGTAGGAGACGCGGGCGCTGAACCCGGCCTTCTCGTAGAAGAGGGCGGCGTTGTAGATCGTGTCCGACTGGCCCGGCAGGGTGAAGGTGTTGCGCCCGGCGTAGCTGGCGGCGGTTTTGATCTCCGCATCCGTCATCGTGTAGTTGGCGAATACGCCGAAGCCCGACGCCCAGCCCGGCAGGAAGTCGAAGGTCTGCTGCCAGTTGAACTCCACCCCCGCCAGGTGGCCGTCGGGGGCGTTGAGGGCCTCGGTGTAGACGGCCTGGGTGATCGTCGGGGCGGTCGGGTCCGTGTAGGGCGTCGCCGTGTTCAGGGTGAACCGGTAGTCCGACAGGTCCTTGTAGAAGGCGTTGACTGAGATCACGCCCAGAGGCTTCAGATAGTATTCCAGACCCGCGTCGATGTTGTTCGAC
>NZ_JBQVOH010000014.1:0-109255 GCF_052437035.1 Niveispirillum sp. | reverse complement strand
GCAGGTTCAAATCCTGCCCCCGCATCCAAACCTAAGAGCCCCGATGGAGAAATCCACCGGGGCTTTCTGCTGTTCAAAGACTACTCTAGAGCGCATGGACGATCACTTGCCGGCAGCGCGCACAGCCCGGTCGAACTCCGCCACCGCGCAGACAATGTGGTAAAAGCTGCTGGCCGGGGCCGGTTCATCGGTGAAGAGGCCATCGGCGGACAGCTTGTCCCACCATAGGCCCGGTACCGGTGTGTCCAGATAGCGCAGCAGACCATCGGCGGCATGGCTGGCCACGGTCCAGAAATCGGCCTGTCCCGTAATCTCCGCCGCCAGCACGGCGGCCTTCAGCCGCTCCGTCTGCGGCCAGAGGCGGGCACTATGATCGTGGATGGAGAAATCATCCAGCAGGCTGTTGAAAGCCACAGTGCGGGCGGGATCGACACCGTGTCTTTCCCCGATCTCCAAAAGTCGCAGGCCAGCCTGCACCGCTTCGTCCCGCCGCCGCGCCCGTCCCCAGCGCAGCAGCAGCCAGGCCCATTCGAACTGATGCCCCGGCTCCACGATGCGGCCCGCCATGCCAGGGGCTGGGTGCCAGTCGGCGTCGAAGAATTCACGCAAGGCGCCCGTATCGGCACCGATGAAATGGCTGAGCGCCAGTTCGGCGATGCCGTCGGCCATGCGAGTCCAGCCTGTATCGCCGCCTGCCGCTTCCCAGGCCAGGGCCGCTTCGAACAGATGCATGTTGGGGTTTGATTGCAGAGGCAGCGTGCCCTGCGGCAGCTCGGTAAAGCCGCCTTGGTAGCGGCACTGGGCGATCAGCAGATCACGCAAGCCCACGGCCACCCCATGCAGACGCGCAATGTCACCCAGGACCGGTGCAGCCGATGCCAGCCCGAACAGGGTGAAGGCCTGATCATAGAGCGACGGGCCGTCATCCAGCGGTCTGCCATCCATGGTGACGGATGCCCGGAACAGGCCGTCGGGGCGGCGATACTGAGCCAGATAGGCATCCAAGCCCCGGCGCACCAGATCAGTGGCGGGACCGGTCCAGCCGAAAGAGGGTGCCATGGAAAAGGCATAGACCTGCCGAGGCTGTACCCGCGCGCGGCGGGAGCCGGGAACGGGATGACCCGTCCCCTGATCCAGCTTTTCATGGAAGCTGCCATCCGGTCCGTGTCCCTTCCGGGACCAGAGCGGATAGGCATGGTCGACCAGCCAGGCCACCAGCCGGTCGCGACGAAGGGTGGCCTGATCACAGGCGAAGGAACGGGTCATGGGATACCTGCTTTTCTGTCAGGAAAGCCAGAGCCGGGCGGCACCCCGCACACCGGAACTGTCGCCCCAGCGGGCCGGCAGAATCCGCGCGCTCCAGGTGTCGCAGAAGACATGGGCGGCGATGGCCCTGGGCAGGCCCTCATAGATCTCCGCCACATTCGACAGGCCGCCGCCCAGCACGAAAACGTCGGGATCGACGATATTGGCGATCACGGCCATGGAGCGGCCCAGCCGGTGGATATAGCGGTCCAGTGCCGCCTTGGCCCCGGCATCGCCGCTGCGTGCCGCCTTGATGATCCATTCGCCGGGCTGGTCATGGCCGGTGACGCTGGCATGGTCCCGGCGCAGGCCGGTGCCCGATACCCAGGTCTCCAGGCAGCCACGCTGCCCGCACCAGCAATCGGGACCCGGCAGCTCCGCCGCCGTCGGCCAGGGCAGGGGCATGTGCCCCCATTCGCCGCCAATGCCATTGGCCCCTTCCACCAGCCTGCCATTCACAACCAGCCCGCCGCCACAGCCGGTGCCGATGATGATGGCGAAGGCGACAGCGGCGCCGGCGGCGGCTCCGTCGACCGCCTCTGACAAAGCCAGACAATTGGCGTCATTGGCCAGCCGCACGGGCCGGGCCAGGGCGGCGGAGAGGTCGGCGGCGAAGTCGCGCCCGTTCAGATAGGTTGAGTTGGCGTTGCGCATCAGGCCGGTGGCGGGATTGACGCTGCCCGGAACGCCCAGCCCGATGCTGGCTGCCGGGCCGATGGCCGCCTCTGTCTGCGTGATCAGGTCACGCACCGTCTCGATGGCGGCAACATAGGCGCCGGGATTGGGGGCCCGCAGACGGGATAGGAATTCTCCTTCCTCCGACAGGGCGGCCACTTCGATTTTCGTGCCGCCGAAATCAACACCGATCCTGATCATCGAAACAACGTCTCCAGGTCCCCGCAGGGACAGCAGAATCCTTAAAAAAGCGGGGCCCGACCGGGATGGAAGGCCGGGCCCCGTCAAAGCGCGTCAGGGCGTGATTGTCACGCTGACGCTGGCCGGCTGGATATTCCAGCCGCGCAGGGACAGGGTGGGTGCGCCCGTTCCCGCGGCACTGGCCGGGTAGGTGACGGCGATGTGCCGCGTCTCACCCGGCATAAGGGTCACGTAATTGTCACTGACATAGGCGGGCAGGATGCGGGTCCCGTCCGCCTTCTGCGGTGTCAGCTTGGCCAGAAGGGCGGGGCTGGTCCCGCCATTGGAAAGGGTCACGTCCAGCGCCACCTCCCCATTCGCCCCGACCTTGCCCTTGGCGGACAGGGTGACGGGGGTGGTGGGCAACTCGTTCAGGCGCTGATGCGAGGGGGTGTCGGCGGCGACCCAGTAATCGTTGCGCGACAGGACCTTGCCGGCCTTATCGGTCAGTTCCAGGCTGACCAGCACCAGTTTTTCTGTGGCCAGCAGACCCTTCAGGTCCAGTGTGAAGGGATGGGTGACAGCGCCGGCCCCGGCATCCAGGGTCGCGGTGCGGTCGCCCAGCGCCTTGCCCGACATGGACCGCGTGCGCGCCGTCAGGGTCAGGCCCGTCAGGCCATCGCGGGTATTATTGACGACGGTGATGCGATGGTCGGGCAGGTCCAGCTGCGCATGGACGGGTTCAGAGGCCTTCTTCATGCCGTAGAAGGCGCCGTGCGTGTCGTAATCATGCGACAGGATCTGCCACATGGTGCTGGGCCAGGCGGGCTGGGTCATCCACAGCATGCGGCCTGAATGCTTCGTCCACAGGCCGGCATTCATGCCCTCGAAGATGGCGCGGTAGCCTTCATAATTCAGCATCTGCGCCTTGCGTTCGAAATCCGCCAGACTGCTGGCGGGGCCGAACTTGGCGCTGATGGCATCCATGAAGGTCTGGGTGGCGCCGTTTCCGGTCTGGTGCCAGTCATGATAGGCCCAGCTGTCGGAAATGGGCCACAGCTCCGTCTCCGGCATGGCGGCCTGCAGGGATTCCATGGTGGGGAAGGAGGGGGTGCCCACCTCCACCGAGAAGCCCTGGGCATGTTCGGTGAAATAGCTGTCAGGCTCGCGGTAATTATAAGGGCCGCTGCCGGCCAGGTTCACGCGGTTGGAGGAACCGGTGTAATGGCGGGTGCCATCTTCGGCCCGGATCATGGTATCCAGCGCTTCGTTCAGGATCGGCTGCGGCACGCCTTCATTGCGCCCAAACCACAGCACGATGGAGGGATGGTTACGATAGCGGCGGACCGTGTCGGTGGCATTGGCCATGAACAGCGGCACATCCTGCGGTTCCAGCTGATAATCCTGGGTCGAGGCCCAGAAATCGTTCAGCACCATCAGGCCGTACTCATCCGCCAGTTCGAAGAATTCCTCCTCCGTATTCTGGCCGACCCAGTTGCGGATGACGTTCACATGCGCGTCGCGGTGCAGGCGGAAATAGGGCTCCAGCCGGTCCTTGGCCACCCGCTTGCGCCAATCATCCGTTCCCCAATTGCCGCCGCGTGCCGCGATGCGGACGCCGTTCACCTTGATCACCATGTGCGGCGACAGTTCGGCGGCGTCCACCGGCTTTACCGCGGGGGAGTTTTCGGCACCGGGATAGAGCGAGGCGGCCCAGCCGTCGGGCACCTTGCGGATGCCCTCATGCGTGACGTCGATGATCTTCTCCCCGCGTGAATGGGCGTCGGTCAGGTCAACCTCCACCCGGCGCAGCGCCCCCTTCTGATCCATCAGGGAGAATTCGTAGGTGACCTCGCGGATGCCGAAGCGGAGTTCCTGGCTGTCCGACGGCTGACCATTGACCGACACCGCCAGCTTCATCTGGTGCAGGGCCGGCTCACCATAGCCGTTGGGCCACCAGAGTTTCGGGTTCTTCACCGACAATTGCGGGAATTCGGCGGGCGACAGGGCGATGGTGCCGCCCCCGGCGGGAATGGTCGCCTGCTTGGTGACGCTGATCCCGTCAAAGCTGGCAGTGACGCTGGCCGACAAAGGCTGACCCGACAGGTTTTCCACCGGGACATTGACGCTGATATCGGCGACGGAATTGTCGGGCTTGGGCAGGGACGTGATGACCTGTGTGTCGCCCAGGCGGGCGTCGCCCGTGGCCGACAGGGTGACGTTGCGCCACAGGCCGGTATTGCGATCCCGCACCGAGGGGATCCAGTCCCAGCCTTCGGACGCCACGAAGGTGGGGCCGTCCAGGGCCATGATGCCGCCATTTTCCCCCACGGCGGAGGTCAGGCTTTCCTCATGCGGGATGCCCGGTCGCGGCGGAGGGCTGACGCGGATGGCGAGCGCGTTGGGCTGCCCCGGCTTGGCAATGCCTGTCACGTCGAAGCGGCCGCGGATGAAGGCGCCCTTCATGCTGCCCAGCTTTTGCCCGTTCAGCCAGATTTCCGCCTGATAATTCACGCCATTCAGCGACAATTGCAGGCGCTTGCCGGCCTGATCGGCGGGCACGGTGAATTCGCTGCGGTACCAGTAATCCTGCTTGTTCAGGCTTTCCGGGATGGCCAGATTGTTCAGGCCGTAATCGGGATCGGGATAGATGCCGCGATCGACCAGGGTGGTCAGCACCGTGCCCGGCACCGTCGCCGCATACCAGGATTTGGCGTCATAGCCGGGGCGCGACAGGGCGGGGCCGCCATCGCGCAGCTTCGGCGCCTCCACCAGCTTCCAGGCACCCAGCACCCATTCGCCATTGCCCAGCGGGGCCAGGGCGGGGGTTTCGATGATGGGCTTCGCCACCGGCTGGCTGAAGCCTGTCTTAGCCTTGGGCCGGGTCCACGGGTCCTGCGGGGCCACCTGCCCATACATCTGCCGCACCTGCACGGGCCAGCTGGGCGCGCCGCTTTCGAAATTGGTCAGGTCAATATTGGGGGCACCGCCGCCCAGGGTCTTGATTTCGCTGGCCGACAGGGCGCGGGGCAGGGTGGAGAAGCCGGCCAGGCGGCCCGCGAACGGCGTGGTGCCGGCGGGCACGAAGGCGGCGGTGCGGCTGCGGCGCGGGGCCAACATGAACTGTGCCATGGCCGCCGGGGTGGCGGCATCGCCCGAAGCGACTTCCCGTGCATCGACATAAAGCCGGATCTTGGCCCCGTCAAAGCTGGCGGCCAGGAAGGCCCACTGACCAGCGGCCAGCGCCTTGCCGCCGCTGATGGTCTTGGCCCCTGCCACGACCGCCGGTTTGCCATCGGACAGGGACAAGAACCAGGCGGGGGCCTTGCCGTCGGCGGTGGCAAACCCGCCCAGCAGCGACAGGCCCTTGCCCGCCGCTTCGGCCTGTACCCAGCCATACAGCGTCCAGGGGGCGTTCGCGGGCACCGGTGTGCCGGGGCTTTGCTTTTCTTCCAGCTTAGGCTTGGCCAGACCGTCGCCGCCGGCAGGGAATTGTGCATCGAAGGGGCCGTAGCCGCCGGGTCCAAGGCCACCGGAACCACCCAGCCCCTGATGCGCCTGTCCCCATCCGGCCTGGGTGGCAAAGCCGAGCGCCAGCGCTGTCAACAGGGCGGTGCGGACATGATTGCGGACAACTGCCTGCTTCATTGATTTTTCCTTCCCATGGATCGGCCCCTTTGGCGGGGCTGCTTTTGTCCGGCCCCCGGTGCGCGATGGTGCATGGGGCGGCGGGAAGAATAAATAAAACAAATTTCATAATTAGGAAAGCGGGAAGGTGGGCCTCGCCTTTGACGAACGCAAAAAAGGCCCCGCTTCGGGGGCGGGGCCTTTTTCCGGGCTGGTTTCAGGTCGTGTGGAGGCTATTGCAGCGCCACGACGCTGCCCGGCGCACGTGCCGCCTCTGTCAGGATGAAATCGGCCAGAATCTGGCACAGCGGGTCGTCATCGCCGGCAGCACCGCTGCTGACACCCAGGCACCCAAGATAGAGCGGATGTGGGGTGGCCGGCACCAGCAGGGCACGCGATCCCTTATAGGCGCACAGGCCCGGCATGCCGGCCAGTTGCGGGTTGAAACCATCGCCCCAGATGTCAGAGCCATAGCCGATCTGGACAGCGGTCATGGCCTTGGCCAAGGCCGTGCGATCAGCTGTCAGGACAGTACAGGGATCGGCATAGGAGAGCACCACGCGTCCCATCGGATTGACCAGACAGAAGGCATAGCGCCCCCGCGCCCTTTCGGCCGCGAAGGCGAAGAAACGCGGCAGGAAGGTGGGGTTGAAATCGGCCAGGGTCACCGGCACGCCGGGCGTATCCTTGGCAACACGGACCAGGGTCTGAAACGGGGCGGGGATCATTGCGGTTCCATCAGCAACAGGCACGGGTAGGGAGGGGGATTGGGAACCCTCTCTTGAGATTGCGCCTATTTATCATACTTTTGGAAGGGGCCAATCCCCGCGATCATTACGGGCTGGGCCGGGCGATCAGGTTGGCGAGGCGTTCCAGGGCCTTGGTGTCGGCGGTGCCCAGCAGGGCGTAAAGATAGGGGCCGGAACGCCAATAGATGACATCGCCTTCCTCCGTATGGCCCAGAGTGGGGGCCATGGCCGGTTCGGCGGGGTCCACCCCATCCTGCGTCACGAACAGCATGACCGTGCCCTTGGTTTCGTGCCGCCAGAAGACCTGCACCGCGTCGCCCCGGTCCCAGGCCGCCAGCTGCGCGCCCAGCAGTCGCCAGCGCTGGCTGGGCGGATCGGGGATGGGCAGGGGATGGGCGGCGTCGACGGCGGCCAGACGGGCCGGTACCTCGGGTGTGGGATAGGCCAGGCTCTGGTCGGTGCGCACTTCCTTCATGGCGGTGCGGAAGGCTTCCGCGGCCTCATCTGCAAACAGGGGCACGATATGGGCCGCCTCTGCCGATGGCTGGGCCCCGATGGGCAGCCAGCTGATGCCGTAACCGGCGGCCAGACACAGGACGATGACCAGGGCGCGCTGCATGACATGTTCCGCCCCGCGCCAGATTAGGCGGCGGCGCAGACGCCCGGCCAGATGCCGTGTCTCCCCATCCGGCGGGGTGCTGAAGCCGCTGTCGCCCAGCCCCTCGCGCAGCAGGTCGGCATCGCCCAGTTCCGCCATCACCCGCGCCGCTTCGTCTGGGTATTGCGCCAGCCAGCGCTCCACCTCTGCCCGGCGGCGCGTGTCCAGACCGCCATCGATATAGGCGTTCAGGTCATCCTCGGTGATCGGGTCGAACGGATGCATCGGCCTACTCCACCAGCTTGAAGGATGCACGGCGTTCGGCGGGCGTGGCGGGGCCGTCGCCCGCCTGCTGCCGCAGGGCCTGCCGGGCCCGTGCCAGCCGGGACATGACGGTGCCCAGCGGGATGTTCAGCATATCCGCGATCTCGCGATAACTCATCTCTTCCACGACGGCCAGCAGCAGGATTTCGCGCATGCCGTCGGGCAGGGCCAGAAGCCGTTCCACCACCTGCCGTGCCTCCACCCGCAGGTCGGGCAGGGCGGCTGCCATAGGTTCCGGCACCATCTCCGCCCCCTGTTCCAGGCCGGTGCGCGCCACCTGTTCGCGCCGCCAGCCGGAAATGAAGGTATTGTGGGTGATGGACAGAAGCCAGGCGCGCAGGTCCGATCCGGGCCGCCAGGTGCGGCTGCCGGCCAGGGCGCGGGTCAGGCTTTCCTGGACAAGATCCTCCACCTGCCCCGGATCACGGGTCAGCACCAGCGCATAGCGGCGCAGGGCCGGTTTATGGCGGGTGATATCGGGAAGCACGGCCAGGGACCCATCGGTTGGTTTGCGGTGTTTCAAGCATATACGCCGCTTGGCCCCACCTATTCCCGCGCCTTGCGAAATTTTCCTGGGACAGGGTGTCATGCTGCGCTGCCGCAAAAATTTCGGCGACGCAGGGAATAAGGCCGGTGCTGGCGCGTAAACAACAGGATAGAGCCAACCCGGACGTGCCATCATGTTGATCGATCTGCTGTCCCTGCCGCCCGACCAGGAATTCGCCGCCGATGTCGCCATCGTCGGTGCGGGTGCCGCCGGCATTGCGCTGGCCCTGCAATTGTCCCGCGCGGGCACCGATGTGTGCCTGATCGAAAGCGGCGGGCCGACGCTGGAGGCGGAACTGCAAAGCCTGAACAGCGGGGAGAATGTGGGCCTGCCCTATTACCCGCTGGATGTGACGCGCAACCGTGTGCTGGGCGGGACCACGGCCACCTGGTCGGGGCGCTGCGTGCCACTCGACCCCATCGATTTCGAACGCCGCGCCTGGGTCCCGCATAGCGGCTGGCCCGTGACCGAAGCCGATCTGGCCGGCGATTACCAGCTTGCCGCCGAACTGTGCGGCGTGGGGGAGGCGAAGTTCAATGATCTGTGGCTGGAGGCGGGGCTGGATGATCCCGGCTTTGATCCCGCCCTGGTGCAGACCCGGTTCTGGCGCATGAAGGCGCAACGGTTCGGGGAAGCATTCCGCGCCGAACTGGAGGCCAGTCCGCGCGTGCGTACCCTGCTGCGCGGCACCGTGGTGAATATCGATGTGGCCGGCGATGCCCGCCGTGTCACGGGCCTGCGTCTGGCCACCCCCTCGGGCGTGCGGCACCGGGTGCGGGCCCGCCATTATGTGCTGGCCGCCGGCGGGATCGAGAATGCGCGCCTGCTTCTGGCCTCCACCGATGTGGAGAAGGCGGGCATCGGCAATGGCCGCGATCTGGTCGGTCGCTTCTTCATGGAACATCCCAAATGCCGGACGGCGCGGGTGCAGACCGACAATCCCGTCCGGCTTCTGGAACAGCTGCGCACCACCTATCCGCGCCACATGCCCCCGCTCTGCCCCTCCCTGGTCCTGTCGGCGGAAAAGCAGGCGGAACTGGGCGTGTTGAACAGCTCCATCGCGCTTTATTACCGGTCCTTGGCCGGCGTGACGGATGCGGCCACCGAACTGAACGCCGCCTGGAAGAAGGGGCAATGGTGGCCGGAAGGGGCGGGGCGCAACCTGATGCGGCTGCTGCCGGTGCTGCCCACGGTGCCGGGCAACCTGTTCCGCCGCTATGTCCGCCGCCGCGCCCTGATCGCGCAGCCCAAGGCGCTATATCTGCTGGTGCGCGGCGAGCAGGCGCCCAATCCCGACAGCCGCGTGCGCCTGTCGCAGGCCCGCGACATGCTGGGCCAGCGCCGGGCCGACCTGGACTGGCAATTGTCGCCGCTGGACAAGCGCTCGGCCCATGCCGTCACCGAACTGGTGGGGGCGGAACTGGCCCGTACCGGCCTGGGCCGCATCACCCTGGATAATTGGCTGCTGGACGGGACCGATGCCTGGCCCACGGGTGCGGATGATGGCGACCATCATGATGTGCTGCAGGGCGGCCACCACCATATTGGCACCACCCGCATGTCTGCCGATCCATCCACCGGCGTGGTCGATGCCAATGCCAAGGTCTGGGGCAAGGAGAACCTGTTCGTGGCCGGCAGCTCAATCTTCCCCACCTCCGGCTGGGCCAACCCGACGCTGACCATTGTGGCCCTGTCCCTGCGCCTGGGCGCGCATCTGGCGCGGCAACTGCCTGTGGCGGAAGCAGCGGCAGCCTGACATTCGGAGTGCTTGCCGAACCTCCCGCCTCGCGCCACCATGGCGGCCTGATGCGAAGCGGGAGGATGCCTTGGCTTGGAACCCCGATCTCTATGAACGTTATCGCGCCCTGCGCGAACGGCCGGGGCGGGATCTTCTATCGGCCCTTCCCGATATCATGCCCGGTATTATCACCGACCTGGGCTGTGGCACCGGCTATCTGACCCGGCAACTGGCAGAGCGGTTTCAGGCGGCCACCGTCACCGGCCTGGACAGCGATGCCGCCATGCTGGCCAAGGCGGCGGGGGCGGCCTCACGCGTGTTCTGGCGGCAGGGCGATATCGGGGAATGGCAGCCCGACACAGCGCCCGACCTGATCTTTTCCAACGCCGCCCTGCATTGGCTGCCCGATCATGCGGGGCTGTTCGCGCGGCTGGCGGGGTTCCTGGCGCCGGGCGGGGTGCTGGCGGTGCAGATGCCGGATAATTTCGCGGCCCCGTCGCACCGGCTGCTGGCCGATCTGGCGGCGCGGGAACCGTGGCGCGACGCCCTTTCGGGTGCCCTGGACCATGGCACCGTGCTGCGGCCCGACGAATACTGGCGCATCCTGCGCCCGCATTGCCGCAGCATCGATATCTGGCACAGCGATTACCTGCAGGTGCTGGAAGGCGATGATCCGGTGCTGGAATGGGTGTCGGCCACGGCCCTGCTGCCGGTGACCAGCCGTTTGCCGCCCGATCAGGCGGCGTCCTTCCGTGCGGCCTATGGTGCCGCCCTGCGCGATGCCTATCCGGTAGAGGCCGATGGCAGTACCCTCTTCCCCTTCCGGCGTATTTTCATTCTGGCCCGGATTTAGGATAGTGGCCCCAGGGGTGCAGAGGGGGAGAGGCGGCGATGCCGTTGAATGTGCTGGAAGTGACAATCTTCGCGATGGTGCTGGCGGGCGGCAATGAGCCGCTGGTCTGTACGCGCCAGCAGGGGACCGAGGAAATGGTGCTCTGTTCCAATAAGCAGGTGGTGACCCTGGATGTGGACCGCATCACCTTCAAGGACGGAACCTCCGTGGTGAAGTTCCCGGATGGGACTCTGGCCTTCTCCAACGGCATCCGGTCCCATTGGGGCAGTGCCGGATGGGTACAGTTTTCCAACCGGATTGCCGTGCGCCGCAACCCGGATAACAGCTTCAAGACCAGCACCGGCCTGATCTGCCGGGCGTTGAGCGAGGATAAGGCCAACTGCCAGAAGGCATGAGCGCCTTTCTGCGATCTTTGGCTGCGGTCACCGGTCTGTTTCTGATACGATGCCAAAGGCGCGCCACGGGTGCGCCGACACGGAATGGACCCTGATCCATGGGCGAACGCACCAACGGCAATATCACCATCGTCGCCGGCCTGCCCGAGGCCAATGGCGTCAAGGTGGATGGCCATGCGACCGTCAGCCGTCGGCGGGAGATTGCCGAACGGCTGCGTAAGCAGGGATGGTCCTATCGCCGCATCGCCGATGCGCTTTCAGTCTCATATGCTACGATTCAGGTCTGGTTGGACGACCCTCCGATTCGCGCACCGGTAGAGCCGCTGCGGGTTGCGATCAACCCTCCCAGGCTTTCGGTCGTCGCAAGCACGGAACCTAGGATTTCCGCCACAACCTCTCCGATTCCCGCCCCAAATCATGCGGAGCTGATGGAAAAGATTGGCCAGTTGGCCGAAGAGCAGCGCCGTCAGGCCGAAGCGATGCAGGCGATGGAAAAACGTCTGCTGCGGACTCTGCGTGAGGAAATCAAGGTCTTGGGTCAGAAACTGATGGAAACCATCAAAACCTTGAAGCCCAAGTCGAAAACCACGCCCAAGGAACCCGCCTGAGACGGCCTTAGGTTGAACGCCGGAACCCCTTGTTTCGCCAATATTCTGGAGATTCAGAATTTCATTGGGGTACTATGAAGTACCGCTTCCGGAGATGTCGGAAGCCATAGACCCGAATGGGCGACAAGGGGATTGCTGTGGTTTTGACCGCTGCCCGGTGCCGGTCTTTTTCACATGCTGCGACGGCGGCGATAATCCTGATTCTCGGTCTCTCGTTAGGCGGGTGCGGCGGCGGATTGCCGAGCATCGATACAGAACAATTGAAGATTTCAGCCGCCATGGATGCCAATGCCGACGCCCCCGTGGCCGTCGATCTGGTCTTCGCCATGGATGAAGATGCGCTGGCCGCTGTTTCCAATCTGGCATCGGCGCAATGGTTCAAGGACAAGTCGCAGATCATGCTGGCCCTGCCCACGGGGCTGCGCGTGCAGTCCTTCGAACTCTCCCCGCAGCGCAGCGTGCAGTACGAGATCGGGCGCAATGAAGAGGAGGCCGTCGGCGCCTTCGTCTTTGCCGCATATCCCACGCCCGGCACCCACCGGGCCCGCATCGACCGGCTGAAAAGCCCGGTGATCCGTCTGGGCCGCAGTGCCTTTTCCGTGGAAGCAGGACAATGATCATGGCCAAGGACGAAAAGCGCTTGGGCCAGCCTGTCCCAGACCCGGTGCAGTGGAGCGAGGGCATGCTGCTGTCGCCGCAGCACATGCAGCAGGCCTGGCTGCAGGGCGATGCTCAACTGACCTATCACCTGCGCCGCCTGTCACCGTTCCATTATGGCGTCACGCGGCTGGAGATCGACCGCGCACAGCTGGCGGCGGGCCGGTTCCGCATCATCGCGCTGGAAGCCGTGATGCCGGACGGGCTTCTGATATGGATCGACGGGCTGTCGCGGGAGCTGGATTTCAATCTGGCTGCCGTGAAGGACAAGCTGCGCATGCCGCAGCGGCTGCATCTGGTGGTGCCGGAATATCATCCCGGGGCCGCCAAGGCCGGGGACAATCTGGCCCGCTGGCGCTCCTACAGCAGCGATGCGGTTGATGAGAATACCGGCCAGGATGCCGTGCCGGTGGCACGCCTGCAGCCGATGCCGCGCCTGCTGCTGGCCGATGATGTGCCGCCGCGTCACACGCATCTGCCCATCGCCGAGGTGGAGTTCCGAAATCAGGGCTTCCAGCTGACCCCCTATCAGCCGCCGACCCCGGCCCTGGAACCCGATGACCCGCTGTCGCGCGAATGCCGCGAGCTGGTGGCCAAGCTGCGGGAGAAGGCGACTTATGTCGCCGAAAGTCAGGGACATGAGGTGAACCGGGCCGAAGCGCGGTTCACCGTCATGTGTCTGGTGGCGGGGCTGCCGGCGCTGGAGACGCTGCTGCGCCTGCCGCACGTGCATCCGTTCGATCTGTACATGGCGTTGCAAACGGTGGCGGGCCATACAGCCGTGCTGCGCCCCGCCATGACGCCGCCCCTGACCGAACCCTATGACCATGACAATCCAAGTGGCTGCATCGGGGCGCTGCTGGCCCAGATCGACGGGGTCGTGGAACTGGTGTCCCAGGCCTTCTCCGCCATCAGCTTCCAACCCATCCCGGAGGGTTTCAAGCTGCGGATCGAGGAACAATGGCTGACGGGACACGGGCTGGTCGTGGGTCTGCGCATGAAGGGTGGGCAGGGGCCTGCGGATGTGCTGGCTTGGTTCGATGCCGCCCTGATCGTGCCCGACGGGCAGGTGGAGGAGCTGCTGTCCTACCGCCTGCGTGGCGCCATGCGCGCCGCCCTGATGCCGGAAGAGGCGGCGGGATTTGCCACCAGCCGCGACATGGTTTTGTTCCGCATCGCCGAGGATGAGTATGTGAAGGCCGGCGAGACGCTGTTGATCGTCAATCCGCTGGACCGCTCGGCCACATCACGGCCGGGCGAAATCCTCCTGTTCATCCCCGCCGCCGCAGACGAAGCATGAGCATCGCCCTGACAACACAGCCGCAGACAGAAGGGGCGTCCAACGGCGCCCTGTCGCTGCTGTCGATGTTCCAGGAATTCCATGCCGAACTGTCAGGCATCCGCAACGCCCTGTCGCTGGGCGACCGCATGGCGGAACAGGGGCAGCCGCTGCCCGACCCGGCCCAGGTGGCGATTCGTATCAACCGCCGCCTGCATCGGCTGCTGGATACCCAGGCCGCCACCGCCATGCGCCTTGGCGGAAGGTTCGGGGTGGAGCTGTACCGGGAGGCGCAATATGTGATGGCCGCCCTGGCCGATGAAATGCTGCTGCATGGCGATGCCTGGGCAGGGCGGGAACATTGGCTGGACAATCTGCTGGAACTGTCGCTGTTCGGCACGCGGGTGGCGGGAGAGCGGGTGTTTCAGCGGCTCGACGCCCTGCTGGCCGGCCCGCCGCAGCAGGAATATGAGCTGCTGTCGGTCTATCTGGCGGCCCTGTCGCTGGGTTTCCGGGGCCGGTATCACCGGCATCAGGATGAACCCATCCGCCGCCGCTACCGTCAGGGGTTGGCCGACCGTCTGGCGGAAGCGACGGGATATGCCGGACCGGCGCCCTTCCTCTGCCCCGCTGCCTATGCCGCCACCGTGACCGAGGGGCGGGAGGTGCGGCTGCCGCATCTGCGGCCCTGGTTCTATGGATTGCTGATTGTACTGGCCCTGCATACGGCGGTGGCGCATGGCGTCTGGTATGTCCGCACCTACCGGCTGGGGCCGCTGGCCACGCCCGTGACGGCGGAAAAGCCGGCGGCGGTGCCAATCGTTCCCGCCGGCAAGCCGGAGGCCGCACGATGAATATCGGGGCCTTCCTGGCGGAATATGGTCTGTGGGTGGCGCTGGGCCTGGGTCTGCTGGCCCTGGCTGTGCTGATCCTGGTGATCATGACCTTGAAACGCGGCAAGGCTGCGGCCAAGCCTGAACAGCCCGCGGGGGCGGGGCCCGCCGCCGCTGCGCCCCCTGCCTCCACCGCCAGCCGCCAAACCGGCACCGGCATGGCCTTCACCACCACCCTGCGCCGTCTGTCCGACTGGGCCGGGGTGAAGTCGCCCTATGCGCTGCCCTGGTTCCTGCTGATCGGGGAAGCGGGCAGCGGTAAAAGCTCGCTTCTGCACTCGGCCCGCGTTCCGCGCCTGCTGCCGCTTGAAGAAACGCCGATCGGCAAGGACGCCACCCTGCATGCGTTCGAAGGCGGCATTGTCATCGATGCGCGCGGCGCCCTGATCATGACGGCGGAAGGCCGGCCCGGCGACCGTGATCGCTGGCGCGGGTTGACGCGGCGGTTGCAGGCGCACCGGCCACAGCGTGGGCTGGACGGGTTGATCCTGACCATCCCCGTCACCGACCTGACCGGCGCCGGTGCGCTGGGTCCGGACAGCCTGCTGGCCAAGGGCGACATCCTGCAGGAACGGTTGCTGGATCTGATGCGGCAGACGGGCTTGCGTCTGCCTGTCCATATCGTCGTCACCCAGTGCGACCGCCTGCCGGGCTTTACCGATTTCTGGCAGATGCCGCCCGCCGGTGGCCCCGATACCATGCTGGGCTGGTCCCAGCCCCATGTCAGTGACCTGCCGTTTGAACCGGCGGACATTGACAAGGCCATGGTGGACCTGACCCAGACGCTGTGGACCCACTATGTCAAGGCGGCGGCCGGGTTGGACAAGCCGGCCGATCCCGACGGGATGTTCAGTTTCCCGGCTTCCTTCGCGGCCATCGCCTCGCCATTGAAGACGATATTGGGGCGCGTTCTGCGCGTGCCCCCCTATCAGGAAGGGCATTTCCTGCGCGGCATCTGGTTCACGGGCGCACAGCCGGAACTGGAGCCCGCGCATCTTCTGGTCGGTGCAGCACCGCCGGTGCCTGCCGCCGCCGCCGGTGCCCCGCCACCCCTGTCGGCGGCGCTGTCCGGCCTGCGGCCCGGCGCCGCTGCGGCCCCCGCGGCAGAAGAGGTGCCGCTGGACGTGACCCCGGCCAAGGTGATGTTCGTCACCGACCTTCTGGCGGAAAAGCTGTTCCGGGAGACCCGGCTGACCCGTCCCGCCCGCGCCGGTCTTGTTGCCCGCACCCGGGGTGCCCGCATGGCGCAACTGGGACTGATCGGCGTGACGGCGGCGTTGGTCGTGGGGCTGGTGCTGGTCGATGCCTCGCTGCGCCGGCTGGTCTCCACCCTGGAGCCGCCGCTGGAACTGATCCGCCGCGACATGGCGGCGGGGCAGGGGGAGACGTTCGATGTCGAGGCCGCCCGCCAGCTTCTGACGGATTTCGAGGGGATCAGCCGGGGTTTTCTGCTCTACGGCCTTATCCCGTCCTCCTGGTCCGGGGATACGGAGGATGAGGTGGTGGCGGCCTTCGGGCGCGGTATCCACCATATCGTCCTGTCCTCGCTGCACAAGGAACTGGATGCCCGCTACCTGGACCTTGCGCGCCATCCGGGCGTGGAGAAGGCGGGGGCCGACGGCTATTACCTTCTCTCCGGCAGCGCCGATCTGAAGGTCATGGTCGATTTCGTGACCGATGTGAGCAAGCTTGACCGGCTGTCGGCACAGTATCACGGCGTGACCAAGGGTCCCGTGGAAGGGCTGGCGGATCTGTCAAACAGCCTGTTCAAGACCAAGCTGGACGGCAATTTCGCGCATAATTCGCGGCTTTATCAGTTGGGCCTGGAATCGATCAAGCTGGACCATATCAGCGAGGATCATCCCCGCCGCATCCGCCCTGTGGTGGAGAAGATGTCGCGCGCCGTGCTGATGCGGCTGGGCCCGTCGGGGGAGATTGCGCAGCGTGCGGGCCGCCTGCGCGATGCGGTCATCGATGTGCGACAGCCCCGGTCGGGCACCGATGTCGGCGCGCGAATGCAGGACATGGCCAATGCCTTGGTCGATGTCCGGCAGATGCTGGACGATCCCGGCTTCTTCTGGCTGGGCCTGCGCGACATCACCACCGACCCGATGCTGTCCGACCTGCTGCGCACCATGGACACGCCCACCGTGGGCCGGGAGATGCACGAACAATTCGCGACGGACCTGCGCAATGCGCAGCAAAGCCTGCGCACCTATCTGACCGGGTTGAAGGATAATCAGGGCCAGCCCTTGTTCGTGCAGGTGACGGACGGGCCGGGTCTGCGTCTGAACGACCATCTGGACGGGCTGTCGAAACATTTCCAGCCCGCGCTGGCCCGCCCGTTCATGCGGGTGCGCCCGGCGGAGAAACTGGCCTCCGCCCCGCCCGCCTTTTCTGGCCGGGGGATGAGCTGGGATAGCGAGCATCTGGCCCAGGCCGTCGCGTATCAGCAATCCTACGAGGATTTCCGCATCACCGACCTGCCGCGCATCCCGTCGGAATTCCAGGGGGCGGCGGACCGCATGGCCCGCCAGCGGCTGGAGAATGCGCTGCGCGCCGAACTGGTCGCGGCACAGCGTCTGGCGGTGGAGGATAGTGACGTCGATGATTATGGCGAAGCGGCCCTGACCAGCCAGATCCGCGACCTGTCCAATGCGCGAGAGCAGCTGATGGCGCTGCTGACCATCCTGTCGCAATACAAGATGGACCGCCTGCAGGCCGAACTGCGTCAGGTGTTGCGCGAACAGTCCGGCAACCTGTTGCAGGAACTGGAGGAACTGGCCAGCACCCAGTCCTTTTATGAGGCCGCTGAGAGCTTCGAAGGCTGGGATGGGCAGGGATCACCGCGGCCCGCCGGCTTCTATACCAGCGATGCCGTGGCCACGGCCCATTATCTGGACGGGATGCGCGGCCGCCTGGACATGCTGTGGGACAATCTGGCCGGGCCGCTGGAAGCCTTCATGACCCGTGGCGAACTGGGTAGCGGCTGGCAGGACCCGGTCGTGCTGGGTTCCTGGCAGTCGCTGGGCCGGGAATTGCTGCAATACCGCGCCAAGGCGCCGGGCAGCACGCTGGCGGCACTGGAACAGTTCATCCGCTTCGACCTGGACGAGGTCCGGCTGGATAATTGCGAGACGAAGCTGGCGGGATCGGAGAAGGCGCAGTCGGGCGATTTCTTCATCTACCGCCGCGAACTGATCCGCCAGCAGCTTCTGGAACGCTGCCAGAACCTGACGGGGGCAGCCGTGCAGGCCGATTACGGGCGGCTGGCGGAAACGTTCAATGCCAAGCTGGCGGGCCGCTATCCCTTCACGGCGCGCGACAGCGATCCGGATGTGTCGGAGGAGGCTGATCCCGACGATCTGGCCCTTTTCCTGCGCGATTACGGCCCCATGGCCGAACGCCTGAATTCCATCCTGTCGGCGCGCGCCAAGACCGCCACCGATCTGCGTCCCGCCGCGCGCTTCGTGGAATCCATCGTGAAAATGCGGACCTTCCTGGCCCCCTTCGCGGCCCCCGATGCCGGCAAGCCGACAGAGACGGGTGCCTATGAGGTGACCGCCGATTTCCGTGTGAACCGGCAGCGCGAGCAAGGCGCCAACCAGATCATCGAATGGGTTCTGCAGGTGGGCGGCGGCCTGCTGCATAACGGGCCGGAACAGCAGGTTGCGACCTGGCGTCCAGGCGATCCGGTGGCCCTGCGCCTGCGCTGGGCCAAGGATGGGGCGGAGGTGCCGCTGGCGCTGGATGATGGGCCGGGGGTGGAGGATCGGTCGGCGATCTTCGGCTATACGGGCCGCTGGGCGCTGCTGCGGTTGTTGCAGGCTCAGAAAGCCGGCGACCAGGATGTGGGCCGGGGCGGCGATCCGCAGCCCCACCTGCTGCGCTTCACCATTCCCACCATTCCAGCGGGCAGCGATCCGCTGGGCAAGGCCGAGAAGGAAAGCCGTATCTATGTCCGTGTCGCCCTGGCGTCGGTGCCGCCCCCCGCAGAGGGTGGGGGCACGCCGGCCAAGCGCCGCCATATCCTGCCCTCCTTCCCCGTAGAGGCGCCGCCCTATGAAAATGCCAGCGTAGGGGGAGGCCGTTGATGAGCGCTGCCCAGAGCAAGCCCCCCATCGATATCGAGGCGCTGCTGGCCGATATTCCCGGCGGTGATCCCGCCGGGGAGGATATCCGCTATGGCGCCGAACATGACCTGATCAAAGAGGCCCGGCGCGAGGATGCCGACCTGCCGCAGGGCGTGTGGAAATCCGACCGCAAGCGGGCCGACTGGGGGGAAGTGATCCGGCTGGCCAAGGGTGTGCTGACCTCGCGCAGCAAGGATGCACAGGTCGCCGCCTGGGCGTGCGAGGCGCTGCTGGGCCGTTATGGCATGCCGGGCATGGAGGCGGGGTTGAACCTGCTGGCCCGGCTGGTGGAAGGGCGCGGCCCCAGCCTGCATCCGCGTGCCGACGAGGATGGCGACCGGTCACGCCTGGCCCTGGTGTTCGAATGGCTGAACAACCGGCTGGTGGTGATGGTTCTGACGCTGGCCGTCACCAACCCGCCCGCCGACCGCGAGGCGGGCCTGACCTTCGGTGATTTCCTGAACAGCCAGCGCCTGCAGGCCATGGGTGGCGGGAATGAGGGCAATGGCCGCAGGTCCGGTGCCGCCCCCGTCACCTTGCAGCTTTTCAACGCCACGGTCCGGGGCACGGGCACACCCTTCTACCGCGATCTCTACATCTCGCTACGTTCGGCGGCGGCGGCGTTGGAGGGGTTGCGGGCCGCCCTGGACACGGAACTGAACGGCGATGCCCCGTCCATGAGCGAACTGGTGCAACGCCTGGGCGACATGACGCAATGGGCCCAGACCATCCTGCGCGAACGCGGGGAGGATCCAGCAATGATTGATGAGGAACAGGTGCCGCCCGAGGCGGAGGAGACCGTGCTGGAGCTGGAGGAGGAGGCGCCCGTTGGTGGCGGCCATCCCTTCTCCGCCGCCGGTCCCATCGCATCGCGCCGCGACGCCTATCGCCAACTGGCCGAAATCGCTGATTTTCTGGCCAGGACAGAACCCCACAGCCCCACGCCCTACATCCTGCACCGCATCGTGCAGTGGCGCGATCTGCCACTGCCCGTGCTGCTGGGGGAGTTGAGCCGGGGCCGTAAGGACGTCGCCGCCATCTTTGAACTGGTGGGGGCGCCGGGTGACACCGGATAGGGCCAGGGATTCCCATTGGTCGAGTGATTTTCTCGATCAAAATCGTTTTAATTGAGTCCCGAGTGAGCGTGATTGTTGATATCTCTTCCAACTGACTGACGCGGCGGCCCGATCACCTAACCGGGCGCCGGCTGCAAAAGGGGGTACACGATGGCTGATAGTACACAGCACAAGCTGAGCCGGGTCCGCCCGCCGCGGGTCCAGATCACCTATGACGTGGAAACCGGTGGCGCGGTTGAAAAGCGCGAACTGCCCTTCATCGTCGGCGTCATGGCCGATCTGTCGGGCAAGCCCGCCGAGGCCCTGGCCCCGGTCAAGGACCGCAAGTTCGTGGAAATCGACCGCGACAATTTCAACGAGGTGCTTTCCGCCGCCACCCCGCGCGTCACGCTGCGCGTGGCGAACCGGCTGGTGAAGGACAGCGACGAGCAGCTGGGCGTCGAACTGTCCTTCAAGCACATGGATGATTTCGATCCGGTCGAGATCATGGAGCGTGTTCCGGCACTGAAGAAGCTGCTGGATGCCCGCAAGCGTCTGCGCGACCTGCTGACCAAGCTGGATGGCAATGACAGCCTGGATGCCCTGCTCTCCTCCGTCGTGAAGAGCACGGAAGAACAGGCCGAGCTGAAGAAGCTGCTGCAACCGCAGGCCTGAGCGCCCGCACCCGCTTGAAACCATTCCGGGCCGGCGCCCATGAAGGCGTGCCGGCCAAGCCGATGGAGGCTTTGCGATGCCCGATACTACATTGCTTGACAAGATCATTGTCGAGGGCAAGCTGGCGCGTGATGACAGCCAGAAGGAATTTGCCCGCGATCTGGTTGCCGAGTTCGTCAATTCCGTGCTGGCCGAAGAGGGTGGCACTGTCGGTAACGACGTCGTGGCCCTGATCAATGACAAGATCGCCGAGATCGACGATCTGCTGTCGGCCCAGCTGAACGAGATCCTGCACGATCCCGACCTGCAGAAGCTGGAAGCCACCTGGCGCGGCCTGTCCTTCCTGGTCTTCAATACCGAGACCAGCACGAGCCTGAAGCTGCGCATCCTGAACATCACCAAGGAAGAGCTACTGAAGGACCTGGAGAAGGCCGTCGAGTTCGACCAGTCGGCGCTGTTCAAGAAGGTGTACGAGGAAGAATACGGCACCTTCGGCGGCAACCCCTACAGCATGCTGATGGGCGATTACGAGTTCGGCCGCCATCCCAACGATGTGAAACTGCTGGAACTGGTGTCGAACGTCGCTGCCGCCGCGCATGCGCCGTTCATCTCCGCCGCCAGCCCGCGCCTGTTTGACATGGACAGCTTTACCGAGCTGGGCGTGCCGCGCGATCTGTCCAAGATCTTCGAGAGCATGGAACTGGTGAAGTGGCGGTCCTTCCGCAACAGCGAGGACAGCCGCTATGTCAGCCTGGTGCTGCCGCATGTGCTGCTGCGCCTGCCCTATGGTCCGGACACCAAGCCGGTGGAGGGCGTGAACTTCGTGGAGGATACAGACGGTCGTGACCACAAGAAGTACCTGTGGGGCAATGCCGCCTATGTCCTGACCCAGCGCGTCACCGACGCCTTTTCCAAGCATGGCTGGACCGCCGCCATCCGCGGCGTCGAAGGCGGCGGCAAGGTCGAAGGCCTGCCGGCCCACACCTTCCGCACGGATGAGGGCGATGTCGCGCTGAAATGCCCGACGGAGATCGCCATTACCGACCGCCGCGAGAAGGAGCTGAACGATCTCGGCTTCATCTCGCTGGTCCATTGCAAGGGCACCGACTATGCCGCCTTCTTCGGCGGTCAGACGGCCAACAAGCCGCGCCAGTACAATACGGACGCGGCCAATGCCAATGCCCGTATCTCCGCCATGCTGCCCTATGTGCTGAACGCCTCGCGTTTCGCGCATTACATCAAGGTCATCATGCGCGACAAGGTCGGCAGCTTCATGACCAAGGACAATGTTCAGACCTTCCTGAACACCTGGATCATGGATTACGTGCTGGGCAAGGACGATGCCGGCCAGGAACTGAAGGCCAAGTATCCGCTGCGTGAAGCCCGCGTCGATGTGTTCGACGTGCCGGGCAAGCCCGGTGCCTACCGCGCCACCGTGTTCCTGCGGCCGCATTTCCAGCTGGAGGAACTGACCGCCTCCATCCGCCTCGTCGCCGAACTGCCGGCACCGGCTGCCTTCTGATCCGTGCGGCCCCGCCCCAGGTATCGTCCTGGGGCGGGGTACTCGTTGCGATAGTCCCAGACCGAACAGATATCGAGATGGAGAGCGGCCATGGCCGGCAATATGTTCCTGAAGTTGACCACCCCGGATATCAAGGGTGAGTCGACCGACAGTTCCCACAAGGAAGAAATCCAGGTTCTGTCCTGGAGCCATTCCTTCAACCAGCCCACCTCCCCCACCCGCAGCAGCGCGGGCGGCGGCACCGTGGAGCAGGCGAACCACTCCGACTTCTCCTTCACCAAATATATCGACGCGTCGACCGACGACCTGCTGAAAATGTGCTGGAGCGGCAAGCACATTCAGAAGGGCGTCTTCTCCGCTTACCGTTCCAACGGCGACAACAAGCCGGTGGAATATCTGGTGATCACGATGGAGAAGATCATCGTCTCCAACGTCTCCATCGGCGGTGGTACCGGCGACATCCCGACGGAGACGATCACGCTCTCCTATGGCACCGTCGAGTACAAGTACATCCCGCAGAAGGAAGATGACGGCACGGGCGAGGGCGCCCAGCCGGTCAAGCACGACCTGATCAAGCAGGAAGTGTCTTAACACGCGCCCTCAGGCGCCGGGTGGGCGCATCCGCGCCCTTGGCTTGCGCGGGCACGTGCCCGCGGGCGCTCAATGCGCCAACCGGTCCAGAGCGGGCGTTGCCCACCCTGGACCGGTATCAGGCCTTTCCGCCGGCGTTGTTAGAGTCTGTTTTGCCGTGTGATTCACGCTTCAAATGATTGCATTTGAACCGATCACACTTTAGTGCCGCCCCGACGGGAGGATGCATGATCACGGGTCCCCGCCTGATGCCAGGTGTGCCCGCGCCGCTGTTCGACCGGCTGGTCGATACGGAGGACGCGGCAGGCGCGCAGTCCATGCTGGACCGCGACGGGCTGATCCTGTCCATTGCGGGGGAGATTTCACTGCTGCTGAACACGCGCTGCCCCCGGTCCCGTGACGTGATGGCGGGACGGCGGCGCACGACCCTGGATTACGGCATTCCCGACCTGTCGGGTTTCCAGCCCTTCGACAGTGCCGCAGAGGCTGCCCTGGTGGCGGAGCTGGAGATGGCCATCGCCACCTTCGAGCCCCGTCTTCTGTCGCCGCGTGTGCATCTGTCGCGCCTGACGCCGGCCCTGAAGGAAGCGTTCCTGACCGAATGGTCGCAGCGTGCCGCATCGCTGCCGCCCAATCAGGGGCTGCGCCGGCAGGGGGCTTGGTTCACGGTGCTGCCGCCCGAACATGACCGCCGGGCCCTGCTGGTGGAGGTCACAGGTTCAATCCGGCTGGATGACCGGATCGAACCGGTCAGTTTCCCCGTGATGCTGCGCGATGCCTCGGGAGGCCGCGATGCCGCGTGACGAGGCCGAAGCCCTGTTCGCGGCGTATGAACGCGAACTGATGTATCTGCGCAATGAGGGGGCGGAGTTTGCCCGCACCTATCCGCGCGTGGCGGGGCGTCTGGATTTCAACGGCCATGAAAGCCGTGACCCGCATACCGAACGGTTGCTGGAAAGCTTCGCCTTTCTGACGGCGCGCATCCAGCGCACCCTGGACGCGGAATTCCCGCTGATCCCGTCGGCGCTGCTGGACACGCTGTACCCCGCCCTGATGGCCCCGGTGCCCAGTGCCGCCATCGCGCATTTCGAGGTGGACCCCGGTCAGGCGCGGGCGGCGCAGGGTTTCCACCTGCCCGATAATATCGCCCTGCATGCCGAAAGCCCCTCGCACGGGCTGACTTGCCGCTTCAATACCTGTTATCCGGTCAAGCTGTGGCCGGTGCAGGTGGTGCGGCAGGAGATGTTGCGGCCGGAGAAATTCCCCTTCCTGGCGCGCCTTGGCGGGGCCGCCGTCTGGCGTCTGCGGCTGCGGGCGCAAGGCAACCTGACCTTCGCCGACATGCAGCCCGACCGCCTGCGCCTGTTCCTGGACGGGGAGCCTGCGGTGGCCGGTCCCCTGATGGAAATGCTGCTGGACCAGTCGCGCGCCGTCGTTCTGGTGCCCGCCGTGGATGGTGCGGAACCCACCGCGACCTTGAAGCCGGATTGTCTGTCGCCTGTGGGCTTCGCGCCGGATGAGGACCTGCTGAGTTTCCCCGTCCATGCCCATCAGGGCTATCGCCTGATCCGGGAATATTTCGTGTTTCCGCAGAAATTCCTGTTCCTGGACGTGGATTTCACCGATGCGGACGGCAATCCCGCCACCTGGCCAACGGGGGCGGAGGTGGACCTGTTCTTCCTGCTGAAACAGCAGCCGGAACGGGCGGAACGGCTGGAACGGGTGACGGTGCGCCTGAACTGCGCGCCCATCATCAACCTGTTTCCCAAGACCAGCGAGCCGCTGCGCCTGGATCAGACACAGTCCGAATATCGTCTGTTGCCTGACAGCCGCTGGGAACGGTCCACGGAAATCCATTCGATCCAGAAGGTCTCCGCCGTCATGAACCGGGCGGACGAGACGGCGTTGGTGCGTCCCTTCTTTTCCTACGACCATATGGCCGTGCGGGCCGCGCCCGACTGTTTCTGGATGGCGCGGCGGCGGCCCACGGTGCGGGCCGACATGCCGGGGACGGACATGTTCCTGTCCTTTGTCGATCTGGCGCTCGACCCGTCGCTGCCACCCACGCGCACCCTGTTCGCGCACACGCTTTGTACCAACCGGGGCATGGCCGAACAGCTGCCGCCCGATACGTTACTGAACCTGGAGGTGGATGCGCCGGTGCGCGAGGTGCGCTGTCTGACCCGGCCAACGCCGCAGATCAGCGCGCCCGAGCAGGGCGAAACCCTGTGGCAGCTGGTGTCGGCCCTGACCTTGAACCATCTGTCGCTGGCCGATGATGGCAGCGGGTCGGCCCTGCGCGCGCTCAGGGAGATCATGGTGCTTTATGGCGATGGCTGCGGTGCCGCCGTGCATCAGCAGGCGGGCGGCATGACGGCCCTGTCGTCGCGCCCCGTCACCCGGCGTTTGGGGAACGAGGCCTGGCGCGGTTTCGTGCGGGGCACGGAAATCAGCCTGACCATCGATGAAAGCCAGTTTGCGGGCGGCAGCGCCTATCTTCTGGCCAGCATCCTGGACCGGTTCCTGGCGCTTTATGGCCGGGTCAACAGTTTCACCCAGCTGGTGCTGAACAGCGCGCAGCGCGAAGGAGTGTGGAAGCGATGGCCGGCGCGGGTTGGCGAACGGAACATTCTCTGATCAGCCAGTTGCGGGCGAACCCGGAATGGTTCGACCTGTATCAGGCGGCACTGATCATGGAACGCGACGCTGCGCGCGGCGGGGCCGCGCCCGTGCCCGTGGGCGAAGGGGCCGATGCCGGCCAGGAGGCCATCCGTTTCCATGCCAGCCTGCGCGCCCGCCCGTCCGCCGATCCGCTGGAGCGGATCGACCGGCGGGAGATGCCGTCGGGCCGCACGCGGTTCCGGGTGAAGATCAATTTCCTGGGCCTGGGCGGACCCTTCGCGCCGCTGCCGCCGCCGGTATCGGAACTGCTGGCCGACCGGGTGCGGGCCGGCGATGCCGCCATGCGCGACTTCCTGGACCTGTTCAACCACCGGCTGGCCAGCCTGCTGGTGCGGTCGCGCCGCGCGCACCGGCCCGACATGACCGGCAAGGCGCCGTGGCGCACCGGCATGGCCGACTGGCTGGCCGCGCTCTGTGGGCTGGGGGTGGAGCCGCTGCGCCGCCGCCTGTCACTGCCGGACCGGTCGCTGTACCGGCACACAGGCCTGCTGAACCGGCCTGTGGCCAGCCAGCACGGGCTGGAACGGCTGCTGATGGCGCATTTCGCGGTGCCGGTGCAGGTGGAACCGCTGACCGGCGACTGGATGGAACTGGAGCCGGAGGATCGTACGCGCCTGGGCGACAAGGGTGATAATGCCAGGTTGGGCGTCGGTGCGGTTCTGGGTGGACGCGTCTGGGACCAGGGGGCGGGGATCACGGTGGAACTGGGTCCGCTGGACCTTGCCACCTTCCGCGCCTTCCTGCCGGGCGGGGATGCGGCCAGGGCGCTGGCCGATCTGGTGGCCCTGCATGCAGGGCCGGACCTGGGCGTCACCCTTCGCCTGCGCCTGAAGGCGGAGGAAGTGCCGGCGGTGGAGTTCAAGCCCGACCGCCAGGACCGCGTGCTGGGCCGCACCGCCTGGCTGCCGGCACGCGAAAAGCGCGAAGTGGTTCTGACCCAGCGGTTGGTGTGAGGGAACCATGCTTCACGCTTTGACGGGTTATAGGACTGGGTTAGGATCAGGGGTCTGGCGGACAATGGGAACCATGCGGGGGACAGGGTCATGGCCGGGGCAGTGATACAGGGACGGTTCGGGGCCGGCGGTGCCAAGCTGCCGGGGGCGCTGGGCGGCATCACGGCCGGCGGGCCGGGGCATGTTCGTGTCGTCATGGCATCCGGCGGGCATGGCAGCGGCCATCCCGGTGCCCAGCAGCTGCCCCCCGGTCTGATCCGGCCCGGCGGGGGCGGCAGGCCCCTGCCCGAACGTGTGCGCGGCCAGATGGAAAGCTTCTTTGGCGCCGATTTTTCCGACGTGCGGGTGCATGTCGGGTCAGAGGCGGCCAGCATCGGCGCGCTCGCTTTCACCATGGGGTCCAGCCTCTATTTCGCACCCGGCCAGTATAATCCCGACAGCCCGCAGGGTCTGGCCTTGCTGGGACATGAGTTGACGCATGTGGTGCAGCAGCGGCAGGGACGGGTGCGCAACCCGTTCGGCAGCGGGATCGCCGTCGTCCAGGATCTGCATCTGGAGGCAGAGGCCGACCGGATGGGCGCACGTGCCGCCAACCACCGCATGCCGCAGCCTGTGCAGGCCAAACCGGCCCCCGCTCTGGTGCCGCGCGGGGCCGGTGTACCACGGCCTGTCCAGCCCAAGGCGCCGAAAGCCCCCGATGCCGGCGGTTATCGCCTGATTGTCGGCGGCTATCTGCATCAGGAGAAGGGCCTGCCCGACGGCATGGCGGGTCATGGCTTCGTGGCCATCGAAAAGCCGGGTGGCGGGCGTCAGGCCTTCGGCTTCTCCCCCGCTGGTTTATCCAACATGGATGCCAAGCGTGACCTGGGCAAATTGACGGCGGGCGTGCCGGGCCGCGTGCATGATGACGCAAGCGCCTTCACCAAGCCCGGTGTGCGCACCCGTTCCTATGCCATCAGCCGCGAACAGGCCGAACAGGCCATGGGCAAGGTGGCCGAGTACCGTAAGGGCACGCAGTTCAGCCTGGCCCGCAAGCAATGCAGCAGCTTCGCCATGGATGTGGCGCGGGCGGCAGGCGTGGATGATTTCGCCGGTGCCAAAGTGGCCAGCCCGCGTGAGTGGTACCGGAAGATTTGAGGTGGAATGGCGCGGTTTATGTCTGGCGTGCCCTTCGACATTCGCCGCAGCCATTCTATAAGACCAGACGCTGACCGTCTGATACGCTTCATGCGTTGAACGTCACAGAGTGACGTTGGTCTTCTTGCCGATCTTCTCGATCACCACCCGTTCGCAGACGCCCATATGCTTCAGCATGAAAAGCGCCTGGAAGGACTTTTCCGCCGCCCCTGTGACCTTCGGGCGGTAAAGCTTTTTCACGCGAAGGGTTCCGATCTGAAAATAGACGGTATGGGTTATGCCAAACATGTCCCTGACGCCAATGCCCGACTCGTAAAGCCGGGCTAGTTTTTCGGCGCATCCCTCATCTTTGCCACTGGTGCCTTGCTCGCTGGAGCAGGGGCTGGAAGTGATATAGAGATCAAAGCGTACACGGCTCTGGGGACAGCCAAGTTCTATCCAGCGCTGCGGAACCAGGCTGGTGACATAATCTTCGGCATGATTATGTTCATCATCGACCAGATCCTCGCCAACCAAATCCTCATAAGTTGCTGATGGCTTATAGCTCTGGGTGATAACGGACTGTGTAGGGGTGAAATTCACCTGGGCAAAGGTGCCGAATCCGGAATTGATCTGGTTGTTGTTGAGCTGACCACTTGTGGTGCCGCTGAACATTGCCTGCGCGACAGGTGTCGTGCCGCCCCAGCGCATTGGGGCAATTGGCGGCGGGGCATGCCGACATTTCGGCCCGCAAGGCTTCGCCTTTAACTGCAAGGGCGCCGAGGAAGCAGTGTTTCCCGGCCATGTCACGGGCGGCGGTGCCACCGATGGGCGGGAGCCGGCGCCGGGAGAAGGATGAGCCATTTTCGGCTGAATACCCAAGCCCTGATGAGACCGGGTTCCGCCGGCGGCTGACGGTAGGCTGCCGAACTTCGTTGGAGGTGGTTTGGCCACAGGAATGCCTCCAGAAATTTCTGAATGCCACCATGCCCTCAATATACGGTAAATACAATCCTGGCGCGCAAGGGCGATGGACTTCCTGTCGCGTACTGCCCGGAGGCCTGTTTGCCCTCTTTCGTGCCAACCGGGTCGGCTGACCTTTGCGCCTTCCCATTGCATCCATTAGGATCACGCGATCCCGCAGAAGGCTGGAATCTCTCATGTCCTCCATCGCCACCCTGATCGCCCGCCTCAATCCGCTGACCAAGCGGGCCATGGAGGGGGCTGCACAGCTCTGTCTGGCGCAGACCCATTACGCCGTGGAGGTGGAGCATCTGCTGCTGAAGCTGGTGGAGCGGGGGGAGGGCGATCTGACGCCCGTGCTGCGCTATTACGGCGTCGATGTGGGGGCGTTGCAGAAGGAGCTGACAACCGCGCTGGATCGGCTGAAGCGCGGAAACAGCCGCACGCCGGCCTTTTCCGACCATGTGGTGCGGCTGCTGCAATCGGCCTGGCTGGTGTCGTCGCTGGAGTTGGGCGCTAGCCATGTACGCTCGGGCGCCATCCTGAAGGCGCTGCTGGAGGATGATGCGCTGCGCGGTTTGCTGCTGGAACCGGTGCCGCTGCTGGCGAAAATTCCGCGCGGGCGGCTGGTGGAGGATTTGAAGGAACTGGTGCGGGGCACGGCGGAGGATGCGGGCGGCGGGGGCGGATCGCCTTCCGCCCCGTCTGCGGTCGCTACACCGAAGCCGGCGATGATGTCGGGTGCGGCGCCGGGTGCCCCGGCGGGGGTGAAGCTGTCGGGTGGGCCGACGCCTGGGCTGGATGCCTACACGATCGACATGACGGCGCAGGCACGGACCGGCAAGTCCGATCCCGTGGTGGGCCGTGACCCGGAAATCCGGCAATTGGTCGATGTGCTGATGCGCCGGCGCCAGAATAACCCGATCCTGACGGGCGATCCCGGCGTGGGCAAGACGGCGGTGGTGGAAGGGTTTGCACAGCGCGTGGTCGAAGGCTCCGTTCCCCCGCCGCTGCGCCAAGTCCGCGTCCTGTCGCTGGATTTGGGTCTGCTGCAGGCCGGTGCCGGCGTGCGGGGCGAGTTCGAGAACCGCCTGAAACAGGTGATCGAAGAGGTGGCGGCGTCGCCCCAGCCCATCATCCTGTTCATCGACGAGGCGCACAGCCTGATCGGGGCCGGCGGGGCGGCGGGGCAGGGGGATGCGGCCAACCTGCTGAAACCCGCCTTGGCACGGGGCGAGTTGCGCACCATCGCGGCCACCACCTGGGCCGAATATAAGAAATATTTCGAGAAGGACCCCGCGCTGGCCCGCCGCTTCCAGGTGGTGAAGGTGGAGGAGCCGGACGAAAAGAACGCCATCGCCATGCTGCGCGGTCTGGTGGCCAAGCTGGAAGCCCATCACGGCGTGCGCATCCTGGATGAGGCGGTCTCCGACGCCGTCCGCTTGTCGCACCGCTACATCACGGGGCGGCAATTGCCGGACAAGGCCATCGGGGTGCTGGACACGGCGTGTGCCCGCGTCGCCATCGCCCGCAGCGGCCCGCCGCCGCAGCTTGAGGCCGCACAGCGTCGGCGCAAGCTTCTGTCCGACGAAATCGCCCTGCTGGGCCGCGAGTCGGCGCTGGGCCGCGACCATGCCGACCGCATCGACGCCCTGTCCGACGAACAGGCCAAGGCCGAGGAGGAGGAAGCCCACCTGCAGCAGCGCTGGCAGCAGGAAAGCGATCTGGCGGGCCGCGTACGCGACCTGGAAGGCCAACTGGCGGGTGGCACCCTGAATGGGGCCGACTTCACGCGGGTGAAGGCCCGGCTGGACGGGCTGCGGCTGGAACTGGAGCAGTTGCAGGCGACCGATGCCATGGTGCCGCTGTCGGTCGATCACCGGGCGGTGGCGTCGGTCGTCTCAGGTTGGACCGGTATTCCCGTGGGCCGCATGCTGACCGACAGCATCGCGGTCGTCCGCAACCTGCGCGCCAAGCTGGGCGAGCGGGTGGTGGGGCAGGAGGCGGCCCTGGACGCCATCACCAAACGCATCAGCACCTATTACGCCTCTCTGGCCGAACCGGGCAAACCCACGGGCGTGTTCCTGCTGGTCGGCCCGTCGGGCGTGGGCAAGACGGAAACGGCCCTGGCGCTGGCCGAAACCCTGTTCGGGGGCGAAAGGTCCGTTATCACCATCAACATGTCGGAATATCAGGAGGCGCACAGCGTTTCCGGCCTGAAGGGGGCACCGCCGGGCTATGTCGGCTATGGGCGCGGCGGGGTCCTGACGGAGGCGGTGCGGCGCAACCCCTATTCCGTCGTCCTGCTGGACGAGGTGGAGAAGGCGCATCCGGACGTGCTGGAGCTGTTCTATCAGGTGTTCGACAAGGGCATGCTGGAGGATGGCGAGGGCATTCTGGTCGATTTCAAGAACACCGTGATCCTGCTGACCAGCAATCTCGGGTCGGATGCCATCATCGACCGTGCCCGCCGACCCGGCCCGCCGCCGGGGCCTGATGCGCTGGAGGCCTTGATCCGCCCCGACCTGCTGCGCCATTTCAAGGCGGCCTTGCTGGGCCGCATGGTGGTGGTGCCCTATCTGCCGCTGGATGAGGGGCGGCTGCGGGAGATCGTGACCTTGAAGCTGGCCCGTATCCAGCGCCGCATGGAGGATGCCTACCAGGCGGAACTGAGTTGGGATGACAGTCTGGTGGTCCATGTCCTGTCGCGCTGTCAGGCCGTGGAATCCGGCGCGCGTGCCATTGATCAGATTTTGACCAATGGCCTGCTGCCGCAGATGTCGGCCACCATCCTGGACCGGCTGTCGATGGGCGACAGTATCGACATGGCGCATGTGACGGTGGCCGAGGATGGTGACATCCGCATCCAGTTCGACCGTCCGGCGGCCCGGCGATGAGCGACGCCGATCAGAAGCAAAGCGGCCAGTCGCTGTCGATCACGACACCGCTGGGCGCCGACAAGCTGATCCTGCGGGAGATGACGGGGCGGGAGGGGATATGCGAGCTGTTCCAGTTCGATATCACCGCCATCGCATCCGATGCGGCGCTGGACATGAGCAAGGTGGTGGGCAAGTCGGTCACCGTCACCCTGACGGGACCGGACAGCACCAAGCGCTATATCAACGGCATCTGCGTGCGCGCCGTGCAGATGGAGAAGACCTATTCCCTGCAACTGCGCCCCTGGCTGTGGCAACTGGGCCTGACGGCGGACTGCAAGATTTTTCAGGACAAGACGGTGCCGGAGATCGTGAAGGCGGTGTTCGGCGATCTGGGTTTTTCCGATTTCAAGGACAGTCTGACCGGCAGTTACACGGCGCGCGAATATTGTGTGCAGTATAATGAGACCGCCCTGGATTTCGTCTGCCGCCTGATGGAGGACGAGGGGATATTCTGGTTCTTCACCTTCGCCGACGGCACCCACACCATGGTCCTGGCCGATGATGCCAGCGCCCATACCAACCTGCCGGTCCTGGCGACCCTGCCCTATCTGCCGCTGCCATCGGGCAAGGAATGGCTGGAGGATGACCGGGTCGATAGCTTCCTGATTGAGACCGCCATGGTGCCCGGCAAATACCAGACCGATGATTATTTCCTGGAAACGCCGTCCACGGAGCTGAAGGTCAATGTCGCGGGTACCGGCAGCCTGCAGGTCTATGAATATCCCGGCGGCTACACCAAAAAGGATGCGGGCGACGCGCGCGGCAAGGTGCGGCTGGCAGAGCTGGAGGTCGCGGCCAAGCGGGCATCGGGGTCTTCTACGGTGCGCGGCGTGGCGGCGGGGTTGAAATTCACCCTGTCGGGCCATCCGCGCAGCGACGCCAATGCGGCTTACGTCCTGCACGGGGTCAACCATTCGGTCAGCCTGGGCGGCTATTCCAACAGTTTTGAGGCGCTGCCCGCCGACACCACCTTCCGCCCCGCCCGCCGCACCCCGCGTCCCCGCATTCCCGGCACCCAGACCGCCATCGTGGTGGGCAAGTCGGGGGAGGAGGTGTGGACGGACAAGTTCGGCCGCATCAAGGTGCAGTTCCATTGGGATCAGGTCGGCAAGAAGGATGAAAATTCCTCCTGCTGGGTGCGGGTGGCGCAGGGTTGGGCCGGCAAGAACTGGGGCGCCTTCTTCCTGCCGCGCGTGGGGCAGGAGGTGGTGGTCAGCTTTCTGGAAGGCGATCCCGACCGCCCGCTGGTCACCGGGTCCGTCTATAATGGCGAACAGCAGGTGCCCTACACCCTGCCCGACGACCAGACGAAAAGCACCGTCAAGACCAACACGTCGAAGGGCGGCGGCGGCTATAACGAGCTGCGGTTCGAGGATAAGAAGGACTCAGAAGAGATATATCTCCAGGCCCAGAAGGACATGAATGTCCTGATCAAGAATTCCCGTACCACCACCATCAACGAGGCCGACGATACCCTGACGCTGGACAAGGGCAACCGCGCCACCACCATCACCAAGGGTAATGACACCCTGACCATCACGGAGGGGGATCGCACCTTTTCGGTGGCTAAGGGCAAGGAAACCTATGGGGTGAAGGGGACACGCGCCATTACCGTGGAAGGGGCGGAGACCAAGACCAACAAGGACAAGGTCACCTGGACCGTCAGCGGTAATTTCTCCCTCAAGGTTGATGGCAATATCACCATCGAGGCGGGGGGATCGGTGACCCTGAAATCCGGCACCGGTCTGACGGTGCAGTCGGGCACCAGTATGGATTTGAAGGCGGGAACGGCATTGACGGCCAAGGCCTCCACCGATGCCAAGGTGCAGGGCCTGAACGCCACGTTGCAGGGCGATGTCGGCGCCACGGTCAAGGGATCGGCCACGGGCACCATCGATGGCGGCGGCATGCTGACCGTCAAGGGCGGCCTGGTGAAGATCAATTGAGGGGGCGGTGATGGACGAACAGCAGCAAGCCGCCCCACCGCCCGAACCGCCGGTGCCCATGGAGGACCGGGACGAGGCCGGGACCGTCCGCCGCCGCTATGCCATGGAAGGCGGGGTCTTGCAGGGCGTGATGGAGACGTTCGACGCCGATGGTGTGCCGGAGTCGCGGATGAGTTTCCACCAGGGCACGCTGCACGGGCCGTCCACCATTTTCCAGGCGGGACGGCCGGCGGTGCAGATGTCCTACGTCAACGGCCTGCTGCATGGGGAGGTGCGCAGCTTCGACCCCGCCGGACGGTTGACGGCGGTGACAAGCTTCGTGGGTGGCAAACGGTCGGGTGACAGCCAGATTTTCCGGCCCGACGGCACCCTGTTCCGGCGCGAAACCTGGCAGGATGACCAGATGCACGGCCCGGTGGAGGTGTTCAATCCCGATGGCAGCCTGCTGCGCCGGTCGACCTATGTGGCCAACCTGCTGCATGGGGAGGTGCTGACCTTCGGTCCGGCTGGGACGGAGCCGGAGCGGGTGATCTTCGACAAGGGGCTGGCGCAGGGACCGCTGGCGCCGCTGGCAGGGCCGGTGCCCAAGGCGGGGCTGCGGCAGCGTTTCTTTGGCAAGAAAGGCGGGTGATGCATGGGACAGCAGGTCGTGATGGGTGCCCTTTTGCAATGTTCCATGGGGGCGGCCCCCAGCAGCATGATGGTGCTGCCCGCCAATTGCACCCTGGCCTGCAACATGCCGGCAGCCAACATCATGGATTACGTGCCCATGATGAACGTGATGCCGTTCGGCACCTGTATATCCATGGCCAACCCGATGGTGGCGGCGGCGACGGCGGCGGCGCTGGGCGTGCTGACGCCTATGCCCTGCATTCCCATGACGGTGGCGCCATGGGTCGTTGGGGCGCCGACGGTGCTGATCGGCAATATGCCGGCGCTGAATAACTCGTCGAAATGCATGTGCGCCTGGGGCGGGTCGATCGCCATCAATTTCGCCGGTCAGGCGACGGTGCAGGTCCCATGACGCTGACTGCCGCCGGTTGAGTCAGGACTCCAGTTCCCCTATCATCCCTGTTGATATACCAGCCCGAGGACCGCATGTCCGGCCACGCTGCGCGCAAGTCCCCGATCCCAGCCCGCCCGGCCCCGCCGGCGGGCGCGGGTGCCGCCGTGGCACAGCGGCAGAAGACGTTCGAGGCGCTGCGCCCCGGACCCAGCGGCGGGCAGCAGACGGCGACGGCGGGCGATCCCCTGGTCCGTGCCACCGCCGATATGTTCCAGGTGCGCGACAGCGGGCGCGGCGTAATGGTTCGCCCCAACGGCACCTATAATTTCGTGCGGGTAACGGGGGAGACGCAGGCCAAGGCGGAAACGCTGGTATCATCCAAGGCCGGCCACGCGGCCATCGCCGCCGGGCGGCCCGTGCTTTATGCCGGGACGGCCCGATTCGATAATGGCGCGCTGGAATGGTGGAGCAATTATTCCGGCACCTATCAGCCCATGGCCGCGTTCAAGGGACAGGCCGGATTGCCAGTGGAGCGGTTTCAGCCCTGGCAGAAATTGCAGATGGGCGGTGTGGGCATGCAGCGCGGTACCTTCCTGGACCGCCGCGACCCGTCCGCCCCCACGGCCCCGGAAAAACCCGGTGCACCGGCCAAGCCCGCGGCGCCGGCCCCTGCCGCCACGAAGGAAGGGTCTGCTGCCCGGCCCGCCGTGAAAGTCGCCGCCCTCACACCGCCGGCCCCGGTAAAGCCCGCCCCGGCCCCGACAGCGGCCAAGCCGGCGGCTTCCGCCGCTGCTGCACCCGTCCCCGCCACCCCGGCACCCGTGTCGCCTACCGCAGCGCCCGCCCCGGCGGTGGCACCGGCGCAGGCGAAGATGGCGCGGGCCGGCATGGCCCCGCCGCCTGTCCGCTGGTCCGGGTTGCCCCGGTGACGCGCGGCCGTCTGATCCTGATCCTGTCCGGTATCCTGCTGTTCGGTCTGCTGACCTTTGGCATCGGCCTGCTGGTCGGGCTGAACATGCAGGCCCCTACGGTACCGCCCGCCGCCCAAACGCCGGGACCCAAGGCTTCATCGGCGGCGGCCACGCCGGATGCGGCCCCGGCCCCGACACCTGACACGGCGGCGGTGCCGGCCAAGGGCACCATCGTGGACCCGCCCCCCATCATTCCCATCGGCCCGCCGCCGCCCATGGTGACGGATGTCACCAGTGCCGCCGATCCCAAACAGCCCGTATCATCCCCGCTGATGGGGCCGTTGGCGGCACAGGCGGCGACACCGCCCCCACCGCCGCCCCCGCCACAGCCGGCGGTACCGGCCCCGCCCCCCTCCACCCGTATCCTGGCGGTGCAGCTGGGCCGGTTCACACGCCAGGACAGCGCCACGGTCTTTGCCAAGCGTCTGGCGGAAAAGGGATATAAGCCCCAGATCGTGATGGCCGACTATGCCGGCATGCCGCCCTGGTATCTGGTCACCCTGGCCCCGCAGCCGGACGAGGCGACGGCCAAGCGCGTGGCAGGCGAAATGTCGGCCTTGCTGGGGATCGAGGTCATCGTCATCAGCTGGGCCGCGCCCCCTGCGAAGTGATGCCAAAGGGTTGTGTAGGGCAGTTCGTTGAAATTCCGGGAGTGTTCCTGGTTATCTCTCTGAGGTTTATAAACTTCAATGGCTTAGACTATATAAATTCTTGAACTCCCCCCTCCTGCCCGATGTCCTTGCGCATCGGGACGAAGGGGATGACGTTGCCGTCTGACAATTTCTCGGCATGGGTACCGGTGGCGATGAAGCCCAGCGCCTTGTAGAGCGGAACGCCGGGCAGAGTCGCCATGAGTTCCAGGCTGCGGAACCCCTCGGCCAGAGCTGCCTGTTCGGCGACGCGCATCATCAGGCTGGCAATGCCGCGCCGGGCAAAGGATGGGTCGACGAAGAAGGCCCGGATCTTGGCGGCATCGACGCCTGGGTCCAGCAATTCCGGCGACCGGCCCGCCGCCTGATCCCCCCCGAACAGCGTCCGGCGCCGGCTCCACCCGCCACAGGCGGCATAGCGATCGCCGACCATCACCGCGAAATAGGTGCCGTCGGCGATCAGGGTGCCATCAATGCCGAAGATCGCCTTCAGCGATGCATCGATCTGGCCGGGGCTGTAAAAGTCCCGGCTGAGATCGCGCACCGACCGTTCCAAAAGCGCTTCCAGCGCCGGCCGGTCTTCGGGCGTGGCCAGGCGCAGGACGGGTTCATCCACCATGGTTACTGCCGCATCCCCTTCACATCCTCGGGCGTCACAGCATCCTTATAGCCGTTGCCGAAATGTGTGCGGACATAATTCACGACGGCGGCCACCTGTTCATCCGACAGATAGGCGAAGGAAGGCATGGCCTTCTGCCCGTTGACCACCATGTGGATCGGATAGGTCCCGGCCTCCAGATTGCCATTGGCGGCCAGGGCCGGATAGGCACCGGCCCCTTGCGCGCCCTTGCCATCGGGCATGTGACAGCCCTGGCAGATGGCGTGATAGAGCTGTTCGCCATTCTGATAGGAGAAGCGGCGGGCATCGGCGAAATCGCTGCTCTGCGCATCGGTGCGCTGGGCGCCTGCGGGGCCGGTGGCGGCTAGGGCGGCCAGGAACAGGGCGGCGATGGAGATCGGCTTGATCATGCGCATGTCGTTCTTCCCCATGATCATTTCGCAGTAACGCGCTGGTGCAGGCGGGTGATGGCGTCCAGCGACGATTGCACCGCCCCTTCCTGCCAGGCCGGCAGGTAGGAGACATGTTCACCGGCCAGCAGGATGCGCCCGTCGATCTGGCACATGTTCTTGTAATGCTCGGCCCGCTTCGCCTCCGTCCAGGACCCGAAGCAGCCCAGCGTCCAGGGCACGCGGTGCCAGGCGACCGCTACGCCATTATCGAATTCCTTGAGATATTGCGGATGGATCTGCGCGCCGAACTCCACGCATTTCTTCACCCGCTCCTCCGGTGCCATGGAGGCGAACTCATAGGCGAACGGACCCCAGGGATAGGCGCCCAGCAGCACGCCCTTGCCCTTCTCGCCATAATGGCTGTGGGGATAGGCGATCAGGGAGATGGGCAGGTCGGTATAGGTGATGCCGCCATAAATCTCCTCATCCTGTTCCCAGAAACGGCGCTTGAACTGCAAGCCCACCTTGAACGCTGCCTCGTACGGCAGGGCGTTGATGGCGGCGTCCATGTCGGACGACACGTTCTTCTTGATCTGCGACAGGATGGAGGCGGGGATGGTGCAGAGGCACCAGTCCGCCTTGGCCGTCTTCACGGCCCCGCCGGCCTTGGTATCTTGATAGGTGACGGTGACGCCGCCCGTATCCTGCTGAATTTCGGTGACCTTGGCGTTGAAGGTGATCTTGTCCTTCACCTTTTCGGCCAGCGCCAGGGGGCCGGCATCCATGCCGCCTTCGGGCTGGAACAGGGCCGTCTGGAACTCATAGCCCGATCCGGTGCCGATGGCCCGCCACAGGCCGGATTGCAGCAACTGTGAGAACTCGATGGGCTTGGAGAAGACAGGCTCCCCCGACAGGCCACCGCCGGGGTCCTTCTCGAAGCCGCGGCGGTTGGAGGTCTCGGCATTGGCCTTGTAGGCGTAGTTGTCGTCGAGCGCGCCCCAGTCCTGCATGGCCTCCAGCAGCTTTTCCTGGTCCTCCTTGGTGACATAGCCATCCAGGCCGCCCTTGTGCCCCAGCTTGGACAAAAGCTCGGCGACATGGCCGTTGAAATCAGCCAGCACATGGCGGTAGCGCTGCGGCTTGCCACCAAAAGCATTCTTGGAATGGACATAGGCGTTGTAATTGACCTGGAAGAACGGCTCCAGCTTCACGCCCAGCTCGTGATAGTAATGCATCACGCCGCGATGATGGTATGGCACGCGCCAGGGACCGGGATTCAGGTAATGGCCCTTGTCGAACCCCACCTTCTGCGTGAATCCGCCCAGTTCGGTATAGGTGTCGCCACCGCGCAGGGTCCAGGCGCGGCCACCGGCCTTTTCCCGGTATTCCAGAACCTGCACCTTGTACCCGGCCTTGCCCAGCTCATAAGCCGCCACCAGACCGGCCCAGCCGGCACCCAGGATCAGCACCGACGTGCCCTTGGGCGCGCCGGACAGATTGGGCGGCCCCTTGAACTCGCTCTCCGCCGCATAGCCCAGCGACGTCGCCGCCTGATACATGACGGAGCTGCCGGCAGCCGTACCGATCATGGCCAGCAGTTCGCGCCGCGTCATGCGGGACCGGGGTGGCATGTTGTTCATTGCAACCATCATCGCCTCGGATGGGAAATTCAGGGCACGACCTCGCAAGCACCGCCCCCGGTGGCGCCGGGGGCGGCGAAGGTCGAGATGACAGGGATTTCAAGAAGGCCGGGGGCGGGGGATGGGCCGCCGCCCCCGGCCATGTGCCTCACGCTCAGAACTTGACGGTCACGCGGGCATAATACATGCCGCCATTGTAGCCCATGGGCGAGGTGTCGGGATAAACCTGACCCACGGCATATCCGCCACCAGCCAGCGCATCGACCTTGTCCGGGTAATTGTCGAACAGGTTCTGCACACCGATGGCGAAGTTCATGTTGTCATAGAGATCGTAGGAAACTTCGGCATCGAAGAGCCATTCCGAACCGAAGGTCTTGCCATAGTTCGCGGTGTCCGTGAACTTGCTGTAATAGCTGGCGCGACCCAGGATCGAGAAGGCGTCCAGCGTATACTGGGCGGAGAAGTTGCCACGGAACTTCGGCAGTTGCTTCTCCAGGTCCGCCTTGCGCGTATCGTCGATAACGGCGGTGTTGCGCTTGATGACCTTGGTCTTGTTGTAGTTCAGGGCCGTGGTCAGATCGACCTTGCCCTCGCCCGCCGGCACCGTGGTATTGGCCACGAAATCCACACCCTGAGTGCGGGTATCGAAGGAGTTGGTGAAGTAGTTGACGGCCCCCAGCGTGTTGGCACCCGGCACGCCCAGGGCGGCCAGCGCCAACTTATCCGCTGCTGTGGGGTTGAAGTCACCAGACAGCGCGATGCGGTCCTCAACCTTGATGTTGTAATAGTCGATGGTGACATTGATATCGGCCAGATCGGCGACGATACCGCCGGCAAAGTTCACGCTCTTTTCTTCCGACAGCGGCTTGGCACCGAAATACTGTGCCACGACGCTGGCCGCCGGATAGGTGCCGCGCGCCACCGGGCTGGAGCTGCCGGCGGGGAAGAAGGTCTGCACCGAAGAGGTCTGCGACTGACCGGGCGTCGGCGCACGGAAGCCGGTATTGACGGAACCACGGATGGCAAACTCATCCGTGAAGTCATAACGGCTGCTGAGCTTCCAGTTGAAGGTGGAGCCGAAATAGTCGAAATCCTCGTACCGGGCAGCAGCACCGACCGTCAGGCTGTCGGTCACGTCGCCTTCCAGGTCAGCGTAGAAGGCGATGTTGTCGCGCTTGAACTCGCCTGAATCCTCCGGGCGGAAACCGGGATAACCGTTGGACCCGATGGGCAGGGCCGCCGGCAGACCGGTGCGGACATCGATGAAGGAGGCATAGGGGCCGACCGTGTAGGAGGCCGTGTCGCCGGGCCCGATTTCATACAGTTCGCGGCGGAATTCGGTACCGACCGCGATGTTCAGCGGCGTGGCCCAGCCGATCTCCACCGGATAGGACAGATCGACGTTGAAATTCTCTTCTTCCTGCACCAGACGACCGACATAGAATTCGGTCGGGCTGGCCGGCCCCAGGGACGGGTTGACGGTATTCTTCAGGTCGTAATCGATCTGGCTGCGGCCAAAGGAGCCGGAAACGTTGTAAGTCAGACCGCTTTCCAGCTCATGCTTGAAGCCACCCAGAATGGAGGCATCCTTCACATCACCATAGAAGCGGGGCGTAAAGCCAGTCGGGAACCATTCCGCGAAACGGAACCCGTTCGCATCACCGGGGACCGGCATCGTCGGGCCGTTCACAGCATGATCGAGCGTCGGCGGGCGATAATAGAAGGAGCCATTGGCCTTCGACGCTCCATAATTGCCGAACAGATAAATCGAGGCCGTGTCGGTCAGGTCGATGCCGGAATTCACGAAGACGCGCGTGGCTTCCGAATCCGGGTCGCCCCAGTTCATGGCCAAGTCCTTCTTGGCCGCCGGTGCGCGCGGGTCCTGAACGCCACGGTTGGTCGGGTCGCCCTGGCTATATTCCGCCGACAGGTTGAAGAAGCCATTGGGGCCCAGCGGCAGACCGACATTGGCGGCGAACTTGGCATTGTCGCCATCGCCTTCATAGGTGGAGCCATACTGGATCGTGGCAGAGCCGCCTTCGGACGCGTCCTTGAGCTGGAAGTTCATCACACCGGCGATGGCGTCGGAGCCGTACTGTGCCGCCGCACCGTCGCGCAGCACTTCCACCTGCTTGATGGCGATGGAGGGGATCTGCGACAGATCGGATGCCTGGGCACCCGCGGCCAGGGCACCGCCGGACAGCTGCACCAGGGCCGACCGGTGACGGCGCTTGCCATTCACCAGGATCAGGGTCTGGTCGGGCGGCAGGCCGCGCAGCGTGGGCGGACGCACGAAGGTGGAACCGTCGGAGATGCCGTTACGGCTGACATTGAAGGACGGCACCAGGGTACGCAGGATGTCGTTGGTATCGCTAAAGGCCTGCTTTTCCAGATCGCCCGCCCCCAGAACATCAATGGGCGCCAAGCTTTCGGTCGCGGTGCGGTTGGCAACGCGCGTACCGGTCACAATGATCTCTTCGATCTCGCCCACCGGCTGGGCCAGGGCGGTCAGTGGCAGAAGGCTGGTCGTGCACAGGATGCCGAACGCGACCTTCCGCACGGATGCGCGCTTGGCCGGCTTGCTGTTATTTACCTGCATGAGAGGTCCCCTGTTCAACTCGGTTGTTTGGTTCCTTCCTCCTCGGTTGCGTTTCTTCCCTGATACGGTCCCTTTGCGGGACGCTTTGCCGGGGTCCGGTCCCCGCCGCCGGTTTTCCGGTCGTACAGGCCCCCCGTCCCCGATCCCCCGCCTGTCCCTACCCGTGGAGCAGGCTGGAGGTTCGTTGAAAACCGAAGGGGCCGGTCAGGGGCTTTCCCGTGCCCCCGACCGGCCCCAGCCGGTTATTTCTTGGCCTTGGCGGCCACCACTTCGATTTCCACCAGCATGCCCGGCGTCACCAGGCTGGAAATCTGCACTGTGGAGCGGGCCGGTTTGTTGGGCTGCTCCGGCGTGCCGAAGAACTTGGTATAGCCGGCCATCATGCCGGCGAAATCCATCTTGCCCTCCTTGGCCGGGTCGCCGACCAGGTAGACATGCATCAGCACGACATCGCCCATGGTTAGGCCCTGGGCCTTCAGCGTTTCCTGGATGCGGGTCAGGACATTGACCGTCTGCGTCTCTGTATCGCCGAACACATCCACGCTGCCGGCGGGGGCATCCTTGTTCACGGCCGGCGGCACCGTGCCGGACAGGAAGAACAGATCGGACCCGGCCGGCACCTGCACCGCCGAGGCAATGGGGAAGTTCGGCACATCCGTGCGCTTGATCTCGCGGGCCTCTTCCTTGGCGCAACCCGTCAAGGCCGCCGCGAGGACCAGGAGACTACCCAACCGCTTCAACATTCTTCCTCCGTTATGGATGGGCCGGGACCGCGTGTCAGCCACGGGCCGGCAAAGACAGGGGATGAACAAGCCAGACCTTGCGGCCTTCATCCCAGGAGACACCGGACAGAAGCTCCGGCGTGTGAAGGCTGGCGGTCGGTTGCCGGACCTGACGGTCCGTCGCCCGCGCCTTGGCGGCGACAAGGGCCGGCGGGGCCTTGACCACCCTGACGACATTCCTGACGGCGACCCTTACGGCATGTTTGGCCATGTCCACCTTCGCGTCTGTCGGCGGGGAGGCGGCAGCCATCGGGCCTTCGCGTCGCCGCCCATCCCCCTGATACGAAACAGGGTTTCAGCAACAACCGTGCCACGGCTGTGCATGTGCGAAATCAAGGATGCCGCAGGGGAAGCCACCAAGACGACTGCTCAACAAAGGGGCAGCCTGCCATCAAAGAAGAAGTTGTGGTGATTTTTGAGGCAGGCAAGAATTGAAAAAGGGCATTTTGGTTAATTTTTCCTTAATTAACGCAAGAACAGTGCCGATCTTCGCGGCAAAGTTTGGTTGAAACCCCTATCCGGCCTCGATTGCTTATGAATTGAGCAAATTGTCATCCATCCCCGCGCTCGGCCATCATCAGGGCCGGCTGGCTCTGTGCCCGGCGCCAGGTGCGGTGGCCCGGCACTTCCTGCGCCACGAAGACATAGCCCTCGGCGGCCAGTTGTTCGGGCCGCATCGGTTGATGGTGGCGATCATCCAGATAGATCTCTTCCACCCCCTGTTCCGCCTGACGCCGGACAGACAGGATCAGATGGTGGCCGCCATTGCCGGGCAGGCGCACGATGGTGGCACGCAGGGCGGCGCGCGGAAAACCCCGGCGCAGCAGTCGGGAAATGCTGGTCATGACCACATCATCACAATCCCCGGCCATGCCGCGCCCCGGCGTGCCCAGAATCTCCCACCGGTCCTGCTTGTCCTCGCGATAGATCAGGTCATCCACCACCTGCCGGTGGACCAGCACGGCCATACCCAGCGTGGCGCGACCGGCATCGACCCGGTCCATCCCGACGGGCGTGCCCACCTTGCCGCCCAGACCCACGGCGCAGCCGGGGTCACGGTCACCATAGGTCTGGCAATAGCTGCGGTACTGGGCCAGCGGCTCCATCTCCCCGTCCCAGGCCAGGGCAAGGGCCGGCGCATTGGCCGTCAGGACCGTGGCCAGAAGCAGGGCCAGCGCCAGGAAGGGCGACAGGCGGCGCAACCGGTCAAGAGTTATAGATCGAAGTATATAGAGACTATCTTGCCGATAGTTAAATATTAATATTTTAGTAACCAATACCAGAATGGCGATACGCCGTATCAGTGAATAATAATGCTCAATATTGCGCTGCAAAATTTTCGTCTTTGCATCGCAATATAATGGATTTGATGTCCCATACAGGGCAATTACGGTCATGGCCGTTCGCTTATCTGCGTTTCCTCTGGCCGATCACTGTATGTCAGCAAGAATTATTCGCCACCCGAAAATTGCTATCACGACAAGAAAAGACGCGCCTTTCCTGTTCCGGCAGCAGGGGCGGCCGGGCAGGGAAGGCGCGTCAAGTGGGTAGGTATGGGTGTGAGATGACGGGGCAGGTCGGGTCGGACTATCCCTTGCTGCCCCCTGCAAGACCGGCGGCGGACATCCGCCGGGTAATCAGGCGCGACTGCGCCAACCTGGCGCTTCCGCGTCCAGGATCCTTTCAAGCTGCAGGACCCGGTCCTCCAGCCGTGCGGCCCGATCCGACAGTTCGGCAGCCGCCCCTTCCGACAGGCCCCCGACCCGCATGGCCCGCATCTGGGTCAGATGCTTCATGACGATGGCCACGATGGGGATCATCAGGGCCATGACGGGAACGATATAGGGTGAGTTGAACATCGTGCGTCGCCTTGGCTACCGGATCAGGGGGAGGGGCGTTCCAGGTCGCGGAACTGCCGGTTCAAACCGAATTCAGGGCTGGTGACATAGCGTTCGATGCCGGCCACCCGCCGGTCGATATCGTCCAGCGCCCGAAAGCGTCGGCGCAGGTCGACCTCGCTCTGCGCCACCTCGATATCGATCTGGTGCCACCGCCGCACACCCCGGGCGATCAGCACCAGAATGGGGATGGAAAGCGCCAGCACGGGGATCATGTAAGGGCTCATGGCTTCACCTGATGCGGGAGAAGAAGCGGCGGGGCGCCTTACTTCTTCTCCAGGTCGCGGAACTGCCGGTGCAGGTCATATTCGCGGGATGCCACGAACCCTTCCAGCTTGGCAAGGTCACGGTCCAGGTCGCGGAACTTACCGCGCAGACCAGACAGGGTCTGGTCGGGCTTGGTGGCGACGGAGCGCATGAACACTTCCTCCTCCCGGCTCTCATAGAGGCCCGAGGGCCGTTCCTTTAGCAGCCACCACAGGATCGGATAGCCGAACAGAAAGACCGGCGGGAAGAAGAAGAAGCCGATGATGAAACCCAGACGGATGATCCAGGCATCGACATTGGCATATTCGGCGATACCGCCGCAGACGCCGGCAATCTTGCTGTCGGTGCGGCTGCGCCATAGCCGGTACGGTCGGGAAGGATAATGGTCGCCCATGCTTTCCTCCGCATACTGTCCGTGGTGGTCTTGGGCGCGGCCGGGATCGGATGATGACGGGGCCGGGCCCCAATCCTCACGCTGCCGCTGCTTGCGCTTGGACCCGCCGAACGTGTCGGGCCCCAGGCCGAAATAATCCGCCCAGCTCTGTTCCGGGCGCTTGCCGAAATATTCCTGTTCCCAGTTCCGGTTGTGGCCGGAACCGCGCCCCGACCGCGACCGGTATTGGTCGCGGCCAGGGAAGGGCGGCGGGGTGCCGGGGCCGGGGCGGTCGCTCATGCTTTCGCCCTCCAGCCCGGCGCCTCGGCATCCAGGATCTTTTCCAGCTGCCGGATGCGGTCTTCCATCTTGTTGGCGGAATGCCAGAGTTCGGACAGCATCTGCTCATCATCCGCCGACAGCGTCTTGGCGATGCGCCAGCGGGTTACGTAGTGAAAGATGATCCAGACGGGCGCCACGATCACCATGAAGATGACTGCGACGACAAATACTCCTTCAGGCATAGTTGCCCCCCTTATCCCAAGGCCCAGCCCAGTGCGGGCGGCCCCCTCTCATTCCCGATGCGAGGGGCGCCCCGGTCGGGGTTACCCCTGCTGATCCTTGGCCGCGAGCCTGGCCTTGAGCGCTGCCAGTTCCGACTCCACCTTGGACTCGGCTTCCAGCTCGGCGATCTCGTCCTCCAGGCTCTTGGCGCCGCGGCCCATGCCCAGCACTTCAGAGCGACCTTCCAACACATCGAGGTTGCGTTCAACCTGCTCGAAGCGGGAGAAGGCATCGGTGATGCGATCGTCATAAAGCTGGGTGCGGACCTTCAGGCGGTTGGTGGCGGTTTTATGCCGCGCAATCAAGGTCTTTTCGCGGGTCTTGGCATCGGCCAGCTTGACCTGGAGCGCGCCGATATCCTCGTTGGTCTTGGCCAGTGCGCTGTCCAGACGGCCCAGTTCGCCAGCCATCTGCTCGGCGGCTTCGGCCAGCTTGGCCTTGGCAACCAGGGCACCCTTGGCCAGATCTTCGCGGTCCTTGGACAGCGCGAATTCGGCCTTGCGCTGCCAATCCTCCGACTCGCGGCGGATTTCGGAGAGGCGGCGCTCGATCTCCTTCTTCTCCGCGACCGTCTTGACGGCAGAAGAGCGGACTTCGACCAGCGTGTCTTCCATTTCCTGGATGATCAGCCGGACCAGCTTTTCCGGGTCCTCAGCGCGATCCAGGATGGCGTTGATGTTCGAATTGACGATGTCGCCGAGGCGGGAAAAAATGCCCATGTCGGGGTCTCCTTCAGGCAAGGGCAATGAAAAGGTTGCTCAAACCGGTGGCCACCGCAAGGATGATCCAGGCTTCTACCGGCACAGCCCGGAAATCCTCATAGAGGTCCCGGAACATGCCGCCCGCGGGCCGGGCAAAGAACCCGTCAGCGGACTTGGTATAGCCGGTTGCCGGCTGATCGGACATCCCATTGTCGTAGGTGAAGTCGGTCATGGCTGGCTTCCTTGCGATCTCGTTGTTTCCCCGGTGTCTGAAAACAGTAAGAGCAAGGGGTGTGCCAACTCTCCGCCACAATCTCACTTTTGTTTAATATCAATATCTTAGTGGAATTGAGAATTCTACGGCGATCGGGGGATGGGTGGCAATCAACCCACTCGTTGGCGATTCTCACCACTCGCTCGCCAATCCGCCCACTCTTCGCTAAGATGCTGATATTGGCAGTCAAAAAAGAGTGGCACCGGCCCCATGTCTCCCGCCGTTTCCCCCCCGTCGCTGATCGGTCAGGCCCCCTCCTTCCTGGGTCTGATGGAACATGTCTCGCAGGCCGCCCCCCTGAACCGCCCGACCCTGGTGATCGGGGAACGCGGGACGGGCAAGGAACTGGTGGCCGCCCGCCTGCATTACCTGTCGCCCCGCTGGGACAAGCCGTTCGTGAAGCTGAACTGTGCGGCTTTGTCCGACACGCTTCTGGAAACCGAACTGTTCGGGCATGAGGCCGGGTCCTTCACGGGGGCCGCCAAGCGGCATGTGGGCCGGTTCGAACTGGCCGATGGCGGCACCCTGTTCCTGGACGAGATTGCGACCGCCACCCTGCGCGTGCAGGAGAAGATCCTGCGCGTCATCGAATATGGGGAGTTTGAGCGGGTGGGCGGGAACACCACCATCCAGATCGATGTGCGCGTCGTAGGCGCCACCAACGCCGACCTGCCGCACCTGGCCGATCAGGGAAAGTTCCGCGCCGACCTTCTGGACCGGCTGTCCTTCGACGTGGTCACCATCCCGCCCATGCGGGCCCGGCCGGAGGATATTCCGATCTTGGCCGAGCATTTCGGCGTGGCCATGGCCCGCGAACTGGGCAGGCCCTTTTTCGGCGGCTTCACGCCCGATGCGATGCAGCAGATGCTGGCCTATGACTGGCCCGGCAATGTGCGTGAACTGAAGAATGTGGTGGAACGCGCCGTCTATCGTGCCGGCGACCCGGAAAGTCCCATCACCGACATCCATTTCGACCCGTTCCAGTCGCCCTGGCGGCCCAAGCAAATGTCGATCTATGCTGATGCGGCACCCGCCCCCATCGTCGTCACGATGCCCCCGCCCGCATCCACGCCCAGCACGCCCGCCGCCGCCGCACCTGCGGACAGCACCGGCCCCGCCCTGCCCGAGGGTCCGTGCGACTTCCTGGGTCTGGTTGCGGATTATGAGAAGGTGCTGCTGCGCAATGCCCTGGAACGCAACCAGTTCCACCAGAAGCGCGCCGCCGCCGATCTGGGCCTGAACTATCACCAGTTCCGGGGCTATCTTCGCAAATACGGCCTTCTGGAACGCCGCCATGGCCCGCGTGAGGTCGATGATGGCGATGACGGGGATGAAGGCTGATGCCGCCCAAGGCCTATAAAACTGTAGAGGCGTTCCTGGCGGACCTGCCGGCGGAAACGCTGGCCGTCGTGCGGGAACTGCGCGCCCTGATCCGGGCCGCCCATCCAGGGCTGGTGGAGGGGATCAAGTGGAACGCCCCCAGCTTCGCCCTGGACGGCACCGACCTTGTCACCCTTGGGCTGCAACGCGACGGCACCACCCGGCTGGTGCTGCATCGGGGGGCCAAGGCCAAGGACAATAGCGGCTTCCGCTTCGACGACCCGGACGGGCTGGCCGACTGGCCCGCACCCGACCGGGGCGTGGTGGTGATCAAGAACAGTACAGAGATGGACGCGAAGGCCGAACCGCTCGTGGCCATGGTCCGGCGCTGGGTTGGCGCGTAGAGGGTGGCCGCCCCCTTACGGTGCATGCGCATCCATCAGATCGCCCGGCAGTTCCATCATGAACGGCCCATCGGTCCAGAGCAGGACACAGCGCACATCCTTGCCCGGATAGATCCGCGACAGGGCGGCGCGATAGGCGGCCATCTGCTGAAGATAAATGGCCGGCACCTTCTCCACCTCGCGCGGGGGTGGGCGGTTGGTTTTGTAATCCACGATCCAGACGGCATCGTCGGTCACGCACAGCCGGTCGATCCGGCCCGACAGGGCACGACCGCCGACCAGACCGACCAGCGGCACCTCCGCCCGGCTGCCGGGCGCGAACAGGGGCGCAAAGGTCGGGTCATTCAGGACGCGCAGCGCCTCCGCCCCGATCTCCGCCTGCTGCACGCCGGTCAGGTTGTGGGCGGGTCGCGCCAGCCAGGCCGCCGCCACATCGGTCCACCTCGCCGGCTCTGTCTCCGGCAGCACCTGCAACAGCGTATGGATCAGGTTCCCGCGCTTGAACCGCAAGCCATCATCGGGCCCCAGGGGGGAGCGCAGGGACGGTTCCGGCGCATCGGGCTGTGACGGGGCCAGCGGCTTGGACGGGCTGGGATCGCGCGGTGCCGGTTCCAGCGCCCAGGCCGGCAACTCCACCCCCGTCGCCGTTGCCGCCACAGCCACGGCCTCGTCGCGCACCGGCACCGTCTGCGCCTCATGCAGCACCAGTCCGGTTCCGGCCCAGCCGGCGGGCGACAGGGCCGTGAAATCAAACGGTTCCGGTCGCGCCATCCCCTCCAGCGCGCTTTCGACCAGCCGGTACCAGGAACCGGGACCGCCCGTCTTGCGTTGCTGTTCCCAGCCGCAGACGATCAGCCGATCCTCGGCGCGGGTCAGCGCGACATAGAGCAGGCGGCGATATTCCTGATCGCGCCGGCGGTTGGCGATGGCCCGGCGCACGCCCGCCGTCGCATCCTCCATCCCCCGCCTTGGTGCATAAAGCGGCAAGGGCGGGCCATGATCGGCCTGCGCCTCGCCTGCCAGCGGCTTTTCCGGCCACAGGATTTTCGGGCTTTTGTCCGGTTCGCGCATGGTGTCGGGCAGGAAGACGATGGGAGCCTGCAACCCCTTCGATCCATGCACCGTCATGATGCGCACCTGCCCCGGACCATCGCCGCCACCGGTATCCAACTCGCGCTTGATCTCCGCCTCCGATGCCTCCAGCCAATGCAGGAAGCCTTGCAGGGAGGCCACATGCTCCCGCTCGAACAGCAGGCAGGCGGTCAGGAACTCCTCCAGCGGGTCCTGCGCCTCCGCCCCCAGACGGGACAGGATGGCCCGCCGCCCCGACCCGGCGGGATCGGGCGGACAGGGCCGCGACAGCACGCCGGCAAACAGCTCATAGGGTGCCCGGTAATCGGTATCGTTCAGGATGGCGCGCAGATAATCCCAGGCCGTGGTCAGGGCCGCATCCTCCTTGGCCTTCTCCGTCAGGGCCGCCCACAGCCGCCCTGGCCGCCCATGCGCCACCTGGAACAACTGCTCCTCGCTCAACCCCACCAGCGGGGATTTCAGCAGGATGGCGAGGTTCAGATCATCCTCCGGCAGGACAAGGAACCGGGCCAGCGCCATCAGGTCCATCACCGCCAACTGCTCGGTCAACACCATGCGGTCAACGCCGGCCACAGGCACATCCCGGTCCTTCAGGGCGCGGACCAGATGGCCCACGAACTGATCCCGGCTGCGGACCAGCACCATGATGTCGCCGGGCCGCAGGGGCCGGTTGCGCGACACCAGCATCTCGCCATCGGCCAGCCAGCGGGCGATCTGATCCGCCATGGTGCGGGCCAGCCGCGCCACGGGCTTGTCCGCCTGTTCGGGTTTCAGCGGCAGGGACCAGGGGTCGGGATCGGTGGCCTCATTCGGGCTGACCAGGGGCCAGATTTCCACCCGTCCCGCGTGGCCGCGCCGGTGCGGGATGTGCCGCACCTCCACCTCTGGCCCGGCCACACCGTCACGGGCCAGACCGCTGGCAAACACCTTGTCCACCGCCGACAGGACGGCCCCCACCGACCGGAAACTGGTCTGCAGGTCAACCACCCGCCATGTCCGCTGGGCCGCATTGACCTTGGCGTCGAAATGCCGGCGCATGCGGGCAAATTCGGCGGGGTCGGCGCGCTGAAAACTGAAGATCGATTGCTTGTCGTCGCCCACCACGAACAGGGTGCGCACCCGGTCATCACGCGCCCCCAGGCCAGCGAAGAATTCCTCCGCGATGGCCGACACCACGGCCCATTGTTCGGGGTTGGTGTCCTGCGCCTCATCGATCAGGACATGATCCAGGCCACCATCCAGCTTGAACAGTACCCAGGCGCAGGCATCCGCCCCCGCCCCGCCCGACAGCAGGCTTGAGGCCGCCAGGATCAGATCGTCGAAATCCAGGACCCCGCGCGCATCCTTCAACCGCTGATACCGGCCCAGCAGCGCCTCACCCAGCACCAGCAGGGCAGATGTATGGGCCGCCACGGCCACCCGCCGCCGTTCCTCCATCACGGCGACAAGACGCGCCGCCTCCCGCTGCAAAATCTCCAGCGCCATCGGATCGGCTTCCGACGGCTTCTTGGTCATCAGGGCCTTGCGCGGCTCCCCCTCATTGGTCAGGTACAGCGACGTATAATCGGACCAGCCGCGCAGGCGGCGCGGTTCATCACCGTCCAGCCAGGCCTGGATGCCGATCCCCCGTTCCACATCCGTCTTGGTGCCTGTGGCCAGGGTTCCGCAGGCGCGGCGTAACCCCATCTCATCCACGGTGCCGGCGGCGCAGGCGCGCGACAGCACCGACAGGTCTGTCTCCCCGGCGGGCACGCGCAGGCTGCTGCGCAGGGCCGCGATGGCGGGTTCCAGCCCGCCCTGGGCGTCCAGGATGCGTTTCAGCCGCCCGCGTTCCGCCGTCAGGCTGGCCAGAAGATCATTGAACTCATCCTCCGACACCGACCCGGTCAGCAGATCTACCGCGTTCGCTAAAAGGCTTCCGGGTTCGAAACGACCAGCCAGCAGAACGGATTGTTTTGCCTCCGCAAGCAATTCCTCTGCCGTGCGGTCGTCCATGACCTCGAAGTTCGGGGCAAGCCCGGCCTCCAGGGGGAAGCGGCGCAGCAGCGATTGGCAGAAGGCATGGATGGTCTGGATCTTCATGCCGCCGGCCGTATCCAGCACGCGGGCGAACAGGCGGCGGGCCGCCACCACATCCCCGCGCGACGGTTCCCGCCCCGTCAGCGCGTGCAGGTTGGCGCGCAGCTTATCCTCGTCCTGCACCGCCCAGACCGACAGACGGTCGGCGATACGGTTGGCCATTTCCGCCGCCGCCGCCTTGGTGAAGGTCAGGCACAGGATGCGCGACGGGTCAGTGCCCGCCAGCATCAGGCGCAGCACGCGGTCGGTCAGGACCTTGGTCTTGCCCGTTCCCGCCGACGCGCCCACCCACACCGAACTTTCAGGATCGGAGGCCAGCCGTTGCAGGACATTGGGATCGGTGGGGCGGATGTCATTCATGAGGGCGCAGCCTACAGGCACCATACCCCACGGGTCCAGACAGACGAACAGATCGCGCGTCGCGTGTCCACTGACACACTTTCTTCACCCGACCATTGTGGATTATGCTTTCTCCCCTATTCGCTGCCCTGATGCGCGGAGGCGCCATGGACACGGTACGCTGGCTGGCATCTGCGCCTAACAAGGCGGCCTTTCGGGTGGCCTTTGCATTTGTCGCCGTCTCGGCCCTGTGGATCATCTTTTCCGATCAGGCGGCCAAAGCCATGTTCGGGGATGTTGCCGACCTGTCGGCCTTTCAGACGGTCAAGGGCCTGTTCTATGTCGGCGTGACGGGGCTGATGCTGTTCCTGCTGGTCCGGTTTCTGGTGGGCCGTCTGGCCGACCGAACGACGGAGGCGCTGGGCGCACGCGAGGCAGCGGCGGAGGCGATGCGTCAGGCCGGCATTGAAAGTCGCGCCCTGGAACGCGCCAAAAGCCAGTTCCTGTCATCGGTCAGCCATGAATTGCGCACGCCCTTGAACGCCGTCATTGGCTTTGCCGACATGCTGGGCGACCCGACCCTGCCCATGCCAGCGGACCGGGTGCGCGATTATGCGGGGGAGATTTCGGCCGCCGGCCATCACCTGCTGGAACTGGTGGAAAGCATCGTGGCCTGCGCGGAGGCCGAGACGGGCCACACCCTGGCGCCCGAACTGGTGAACCTGCGCGAAGAGGTGGGCCGCGTCGCAGGGCAGGCGCGGGTGCGGGCACAGCATCGCCGCACTTCGGTGGAGAATCTGGTGCCCGACGGGTTGATTGTGAAGGCCGACCCGCTGGCCCTGCGTCAAATCCTGTTCGCGCTGCTGGACAATGCCGTCACCCATACGCCCGAACATAGCCATGTCCGCATCGATGGGGAGGCGACGCCGGCGGGCGAGGTGGTGGTCAGTATCGTCGATGACGGGCCGGGCCTGCCGCCGGAAGTGGTGATGGGCATGGGCCGCCCCTTCCTGCGCGGCGGCGATCCGCTGACGGCCAGTGTCGGCGGGCTGGGCCTGGGCCTCTATCTCGCCACCCTGCTGACCAGCCGCCATGGCGGACGCCTGTCGGCAGACCGCCCCGACAACGGCCAGGGAACCCGCATCCGCATCGCCCTGCCGGCAGGTATGGCGGCTTGATGAGGGACTGTTGAGATTGATCTCAGCTTGAGCCTGGCCGCCTCCCCGGCGAAACTTCGCCGAGGAGGCGGGCTTTCAATGTCAGATGAACTTTAATAGCCCCTAACTAAGCCAGCAACGGACCCAGCGGCTTTCCGCCCACGATGTGGATGTGGAAATGCGGGACTTCCTGGTGGCTGTCAGGGCCGTGATTGGCGAGCAGGCGATAGCCGCTATCCTCCACCCCCGCCTGACGGGCCACCAGACCGGCGGCGCGCACGAAGCCGGCGATTTCCTCAATCGTGGCCTGGGATGAGAAATCGGCGAAGCTGGTGAAGGGGCCCTTGGGGATCACCAGGATATGGGTTGGGGCCTGGGGATTGATATCGTGGAAGGCCAGGGCGTACGGGTCCTCGTACACCTTCTTGCAGGGAATTTCCCCGCGCAGGATACGGGCAAAGATATTGCTGCGATCATAGATCAAGGCACCGATCCTTCCGCTGTTTTGGCCACTGTTATGGGAACGCCGTTTCAGGCTTGTGTGCGGTTCTTCTTTTCCTCGATCCCGCTGACGCCCTTCCGTCCTTCCAGGATGGCATAGACATCGGCAGGTTGCACCCCGGCATCGGCCCAAAGCACCAGAAGATGGTAAAGAAGATCGGCGGATTCCGAAGCCAGTTTTTCCGGCGTTCCCGCCATGGCCTCGATCACCGTTTCCACCGCCTCTTCCCCCACCTTCTGGGCGATCTTGGCGCGGCCCTTATGGAACAGGCGCGCGGTATGCGAACTGTCGGGATCGCCGCCCTTGCGCGACAGGATGGTGGCGTAGAGATCGTCCAGGATGGCGGGATTGGACATCGGCGTTCCCTTTACAGTCGGATCGGTATCCCCGCCTTGGCCATGTGTTCCTTGGCCTGGGCGATGGTGTAGGTGCCGAAATGGAAGATGCTGGCGGCCAGAACGGCGGAGGCATGGCCCAACTTCACGCCATCGACCAGATGGTCGAGGTTCCCGACGCCGCCAGAGGCGATGACGGGGATGGTCACGGCGTCGGCCACGGCGCGGGTCAGTTCCAGGTTGAAGCCCTGCTTGGTGCCGTCGCGATCCATGGAGGTCAGCAGGATCTCACCGGCCCCGTATTCCGCCATGCGCCGCGCCCATTGGACGGCGTCGATGCCGGTGCGGTTGCGCCCGCCATGGGTGAACACTTCCCAGCGCTGCTCACCATTGGGGCCGCGCTCGACCTCCTTGGCGTCGATGGCGACCACGATGCATTGCGCGCCGAACTTCTGCGCCCCTTCCTGCACGAATTCCGGGCGGTGGACGGCGGCGGTGTTGATCGACACCTTGTCGGCACCGGCCAGCAGAAGTTTGCGGATATCCTCAACTGTGCGCACGCCGCCGCCGACCGTCAGCGGCATGAAGACCTGTTCGGCGGTGCGGCGGACCACATCGAAAATGGTCTCGCGATTGTCGCTGCTGGCCGTGATGTCGAGAAAGGTCAGCTCGTCGGCACCAGCGGCATCATAGAGACGGGCCTGTTCCACGGGATCGCCGGCATCGATCAGGTCGACAAAGTTCACGCCCTTGACGACGCGGCCATCCTTCACGTCCAGGCAGGGGATGATGCGGGCCTTCAGCATCGGCTCATTCCCCTCGCAGGACGGCCAGCGCCGCCGCCGGGTCGATGCGCCCGTCATAAAGCGCGCGACCGGAGATGACGCCGTTGATCCCCGTATGCTCCACCTCTTTCAGCGCCCGCAGATCGGCCAGCGAGGACACGCCGCCCGACGCGATGACGGGGGTGGTCAGGTGGCTGGCCAGATCGGCGGTCGCCTCCACATTCACCCCACCCAGGGCGCCATCGCGGTCGATATCGGTATAGATGATGGCGGCAACCCCGCAATCCTCGAACTTCAGGGCCAGGTCCAGCGCCTTCAGACTGCTGGTCTCCGCCCAACCTTCGACGGCGACATAGCCGTCGCGGGCGTCGATGCCGACGGCGACATGGCCGGGGAAGGCCTTGCAGGCTTCCTTCACCAGGGTCGGGTTCTTGACGGCGACCGTGCCCAGAATGACGCGGGTCAGCCCGCGTTCCAGCCAGAAACCGATCGTGTCCAGATCGCGGATACCGCCACCCAACTGGGTCGGCAGCTTCACGCGCTTGAGGATAGACTCAACCGCCGCCCCATTGACGGGCGATCCCGCGAAGGCGCCGTTCAGGTCCACCAGATGCAGCCATTCGAAGCCCTGGGCCTGAAACGTCTCCGCCTGGGCAGCGGGATCGGTGTTGAAGATGGTCGCCTGATCCATCTCGCCGCGCAGCAGGCGGACGGCATTGCCATCCTTCAGGTCGATAGCGGGGTAGAGGATCATGCTTGCGGCTCCGTCTCGTCTTCCGGCCGTTCCAGGACCTTGTAATAGAAATGGCCGGCGATGGTCCGGCCCTTGGCGCGGGCATAATGCGGATGCGTGCCCCAGCGCGTGAAACCCATATGGTCGTAAAGCGTGATGGCAGCCCGCTGCGTCTCCCGCACATCCAGGTTCAGGATGCCGAAGCCGAGATTGGTGGCCTCGTCGATGATGGCCTGGGTCAGCTTGCGCGCCATGCCATGACCGCGCGCCCAGGGGGCGACAAAGCTGGTGGTCAGGTTGCAGGCAAAGGCCTGCGCCTCATTATTGCGGGTCGGGCGCACCAACTGCGCCGAACCGGCGATAACCCCATCCAGACGCCCCACGACCAGGGTGCGTTCAGGAACGGCCATCACGCCCTTCCAGTAGCGCTCCATCACCTCGCGGTCGGGCGGGGTGACCCAACCGAAACCGCCGCCATCAATGATGGCCGCCTCTGCCGCGTCGCACAGGTCGTACAGGTCGGAACGCTTCAGCTCCGTCACCTTTTCCACGGTCACGATGCTGTCGGACCCGGCCAGCGGGTTCTGATGCTGCGTGCTCATGGCCGCCACCGCAGGAAATTGCCGATGATGGACAGGCCGGCGGCCTGGCTTTTCTCGGGGTGGAACTGCATGCCAACCAGATTGTCGCGCCCGACAATGGCCGGGAACTCGCCCGCATAATCGCAGGCGGCCAGGACCAGGGCCGGATCGGCGACCTTCATGGCATAGGAATGGACGTAGTAGGTGTGGGTGCCGGGTGTGATGCCGGCCAGAACCGGGTGCGCCGGTGCCTTCACGATCAACTCGTTCCAGCCCATATGCGGGATTTTCAGGGCGGGATCGGCGGGCGTCAGCGCCTCCACCGTCGCATCCAGCCAGCCCAGGCCCGGATGCACGCCATGCTCCACCCCGGCCTTGGCCATCAGCTGCATGCCGACACAGATGCCCAGGAAGGGGGCGCCCTGGCGGATCACGCGTTCGGTCAGGGCATCGACCATGCCGGGCACGGCGTCCAGCCCCGCCTTGCAATCGGCAAACGCGCCGACGCCGGGCAGGACGACGCGGGCAGCACCGCGCACCACATCCGGGTCATTGGTGACGATGATGCGGGCATCCAGCCCGCCATCGGCCACGGCACGTTCCAGGGCCTTGGCGGCGGAACGCAGATTGCCGGAGCCGTAATCGATCAGGGCGACGCTATCGGTCATGGTGCCTTGCCCATGCGACGGGAAGGGAAGGGAAAAGGGGAGGGCGCTTACAGCGACCCGCCCAGCACACCCTTGGTGGAGGGCACGGCATCAGCCTTGCGCGGGTCGATCTCAACCGCAGCGCGGAAGGCGCGGGCCAGTGCCTTGTAGCTGCTCTCCACGATATGGTGGTTATTCTCACCATACAGGTTCTCGACATGCAGCGTCGCGCCCGCGGCCTGCGCAAAGGCCTGGAACCATTCCTTGAACAGCTCGGTGTCCATGTCACCCAGCTTGTCGCGGGTGAAATTGACCTTCCAGATCAGGTAGGGGCGATTCGACAGGTCGATGGCGACGCGGGTCAGCGTCTCATCCATGGGGATCAGGGCGTCGCCATAGCGCTGGATACCCTTGCGGTCGCCCAGCGCCTTGGCCACGGCCTCGCCGATGGCGATGCCCGTATCCTCGGTCGTATGGTGGAAGTCGATATGCAGATCGCCCACCGCCTCAACCTCCAGGTCGATCAGCGAATGGCGCGACAGCTGTTCCAGCATATGGTCCAGGAACCCGATGCCGGTGGACACCTTGTAGACCCCGGTGCCGTCCAGGTCGACGGCGACACGGATGCGGGTCTCCTTCGTCGTGCGTTCGACAACGGCACGGCGCGGAGAACGGGCGGAGGGGGCGGCTGCGTTCGACATGGGAATGTCCTATCAACCGGGGCCGTCCCTGTCATCCGGCCCTTTTGCAAGGCAGCGTCCGTTCCCTTGCGCGGGCCTGGACGCAGGGCGGATTATAATTGTAATTTTATGGAGGCTTGATCATTTCAGATTGTGTCGCATGCGCCATTCCGCTGGTTCGTTCCTTGCCCTCTGTCTGATCCTGCTGCTGACGGCCTGTGCGGAGGCACCGCCGCCGCCGGGGCCACGGGTGCCGGTGGCGTTGAGCCTGGGGCGGATACAGGTCGATCTTCCCGTGGGGCACAAGGCCGGCGCCTATGGCTGGCGCTGGGACTGGAGCTGCGTGGCGCCCTTCAACGAGGTGGCCTGGATCACGGAGGGGCGGACGCCCGGACTGCTGACCCAGGCGGCGCGCGATGGGGTCGGCCTGGGCGGTTTGGGCCTGACGGCGGGGGCGGCACGTGTGCTGACGGGGCGGCTGGTCGATTTGGAACTGTCGCTGTGCCGGCAGCGCGATGCCCTGTCGCAGAAGCCGATCGGCATCACGGGACAAGGCAATGTCCGCATCGACTGGGAACTGACCGACCCGCCGGGACCCGTCCGCCGTTTCACCACGGTGGGTGAGGGGGAGACCGATATCCCGTCCCTGAATGGTCAGTACGATATCATCCTGCGTAATGCCGCCGCCGATGCCGCCCGTCGTCTGGCCGCAATGCCGGAATTCCGCCAGCTGGTGATGTCGCCGATGGGGGGTGAGGGGCCTGCCGCCGCCGGGCCGGTCCCGGCCTTGCCGGTATCATCGCCTGGTCAGCCTGCCGCGTTCGTTGAAACTGTGGAAGCAGATGAAACGCCGGAACCGGAGCCGGCGATGCAGGCCGCAACGCCCGTGGCACCGGGGGCGGCGCGGGTGCAGATGGGGGCGAATGCCGGGGTGATCGTCGATCCGCGTGGATGGGTGCTGCTGCCCGATACCAGTGCCGATCTGGCCGATCCATTGCCGCTGCTGCTGGCGGATGGGCAGGTGGTGACGGGGCAGTTGGCGGCGCGTGCCTTCGGTTTCCTGCTGGTCCGCCTGCCGGAAGGGAACTGGCCCGCCCTTGCCATCCGTCGTCAGCGCCCAGCGGTCAGCCAGTGGCTGCACCGCCTGGATGGGGAGGGCAGGGGGCCGGTCGCCATGGTGGCGGCCCATACCGGACCCGTCCGCGCGCAGGCGACGGAGATACCGTCCCTGCTTCTGGACCTGGACGAGGAGTTATGGCGCAACCCGCCCTGGATACTGCTGGATGAAGAGGGGCGGTTGGCGGCCCTGCGGGGCGCAAAGGCACTGCCCGGCGATCCCGCCCCCTACTACGCGCCATCTCCCGTGATGGCCCATTTCAGGACCATCACGGGGGATATGGGGAATTAACCCTGTGAATAGGCCGTCACGATGGGCACGCGGGCGGCGCGCAGGGCCGGGAAGAAGCCGCCAATCAAACCGACCAGCAGGGCCAGGATAATACCCTGCTTCACCAGGGCGGGCGTCAGGCTGACCGAGAAGACGATCTGCGTGAAGCCTTGACCCAGGGTCGAGGTGCTGAACCCGTCAAAGAACAGGAAAATGCCCATCGACCCGATCACGCCGCCGATGCCGGCCAGCACCAGACTTTCCAGCAAGGTGGCGACAAAGCTGGGGAAGCCGCCGAAACCCAGGCAGCGCAGGGTCGCGATCTCCCGCGCGCGGGATGCGACAGAGCTGTACATGGTGTTCAGTGCCCCGGCGAGCGCACCCAACGCCATGGCGATGGCCAGCGGCCAGCCGGCATTCTGGATCAGCTTGACGGTGTTGGACGACTGGCCCGCGAAATAGCCCTTCTCCGAAAATACTTCCAGCTTCAGGCGCGGTTCGCCCGCCACATAGTCACGCAACTGGTCGATGGCTTCCGGGCTTTCCAGGCGGACGCGCACCGTCTGGAACGAGGAGCCACGGCGGAACAGGCTCTGCACCACCGCCGCGTCACCCCACAGCTCGCTTTCGAAAACCGACCCCTTCATGGAGAAGACGCCCACCACCTTCCAGGTGCCGGTGCCCAGACGGACCTCGCTGCCCAGGTCGAAGCCTGCAAATTCCCGCACCAGGCCTTCGCCCACCACGATCTCGTTGCTGCCCGGTTCGAACATGCGGCCCTGGGTGATGGTCAGGTCGTCGCGAAGGACCGCACCATCCTTGCCGATCCCGCGCAGGGGCAGGTTGGCCTTCAACCCGGTTGAGCGCTTCACACCATCGACGATGACGTAAAGCTCACCCGATATCAGCGGGTTGCCGTCCGGCTTACGGACGATGCCCGGCGCCTCGCCGATCAGGCGGATCTGATCCAGCATGACGACAGAGTTCACCTCCTGCTGCGAGCCGTCGCGCAGCAGGATGGCGATAGTATCGGAGCCGGTGCCGTCCAGCGTGCGTTTGAACCCGGCGGCCAGCGCCAGGAAGCCCAGTAGCACGGTCACCACCATGGCCACCGCGACCACGGTGGAAAAGGACAGCCAGAAACGCTGCGGCAGGCTTTTCAGATTGATGGAACAGACGGCGATGATCTGATTGAGGATACGCATCCTTGCCCCCTGTCCTTACTGCCGACCGAGCGCGGTCACGATATTCAGCCGCAGCGCGTTCCAGGCCGGAATGATCCCGGTCAGAAGGCCCAGGGCCAGCATGATGGCGATGCCCAGCGCCACGAAGTCCGACGACAGGGCCAGGCCCGGAAAACCCACCGCCTTGCGCATCAGATGCAGCAGCAGGGCGGCCACGCCCAGGGCCGGAAGACCGCCCAGCAGCGACAGCATCAGCGATTCGCCCAGCACCATCTTGAAGATGCGGCCCGACGGGAAGCCCAGCGTCTTCATGACGCCGATCTCCTTGGTCCGTTCGCGTACCGCCATGACCATGGTGTTGCCCACGATCATCAGGATGGTGATGAAGGCCGCCCCCACCACCAGCGTCACGATCAGCGTGATATTGCCCAGCTGACCCACGAAGGCCTGATTGAAGGCCTTCTCCGTGTCGGTCGCCGTTTCGGCGGGGGAGTTGGCGAACATCTCGTCAATCGCCTTCGATACGGCGGTATTCTGGGCCTTGTCAGCCGTCTCGATGACGATCCAGCCCACCGTATCCTGGCCAAAGGTCACCGATTCGTTGAAATAGGCGTGGTGGAAGAAGGTGACATTGGTGCCCGCATCCTCCCGCGCCGGTTCCAGGATGCCGACAATGGTGAAATCCCAGGTCTGCTTGCCGGTATTCTTGTTGGTGTAGATGTTGGAAGAGAGCGGGATGCGGTCACCCAGCTTCCAGCCCTGCTGATCCGCCGTCTTGCGCCCGACCAGCAGGCCCGTACGGTCGGTCATGAAGGCCGCGCGTTCTTCCGGCGTCAGGGTGAATTCGCTGGCAAAGACATCCAGATAGAATTCCGGGTCGATGGCGAAGGTCACGACTTGGTTCTTGCCATCCTGGTAATAGCCGCCGAACCAGTTGGCATAGGTGGCGCGGGCCACCCCGTTCACCGCGCGGATACGCTCCACATAGGCGACGGGCAGGGGCTGGGTGAAGTTGATCTTGTTGATGGTGACCAGCCGGTTCTCACCAGCCCCGCCACCGATGCTGTTGAAGCCGTTCTGCACACCGGCCAGCACGCCGAAGATCAGGAAGGCGAAGAAGATCGCCACCAGCATCAGGATCGCGCGCAGTTTCCGGCTGAACAGATTGGCCAGGATCAGGGAGAAATCCGTCATGCCGCCACCTGCTCGACGAAGCGGCCCTTGTCCAGATGCAGGACGCGGTTGGCATAGCGCGCGGCCTCCGGGTCATGGGTGACCATGATGATGGTCTTGCCCATTTCCTTGTTCAGAAGCTGGAGCATGGACAGGATCTCGTCCGCCGTCTTGCGGTCCAGATCGCCCGTCGGCTCGTCGCAGAGCAGCATCTTGGGGTCGGCCACGATGGCACGCGCGATGGCAACGCGCTGCTGCTGACCGCCCGACATTTCGCGGGGGAAATGCTTGGCCCGTTCGGCCAGGCCGACGATCTGCAGTGCGGTTTCCACCCGGCGCTTGCGTTCATCGCCCCCCAGGCTGGTCAGCAGCAGGGGCAGTTCGACATTGCGGGCGGCGTTCAGAGCCGGCATCAGATTGTAGAACTGGAAGATGAAGCCGACATTGGCGGCCCGCCAGCCCGACAACTGCCCCTCACTCATCTGGTCCAGGCGCTGCCCGGCGAAGGTGATGCTGCCGGCGGTGGCGCGGTCAATGCCGCCCAGCAGGTTCAGCAGCGTGGTCTTTCCCGAGCCGGAGGGCCCCATGATAGCGATGAAGTCGCCTGCCTCGATGGTCATGTCCAGATGGTCGAAGATGGTGATGGTCTCACGCCCCTTCACGAAGCGCTTGGCCCCACCCTGGATGCTGATCAGTGCTGTCATGGTATTCCCCCAGTTGCCGGCCATTCCCGAAGCCGGTTGAATATCGATGAAACAGGTTCAGTTGCCCGCCGGACGCGCGTCCAGGAAAGTGACCTTGGCCCCCATGTCGGGCAGCACGCGGCCATCACGCTGTTCCAGCTTGATACGGACCTTGATGGTCGCCTTGTCGCGGTTGGCACGCGGAACCACGGCGATGACGCTGGCCGGGATTTTCCAGTCGGGATAGGCGTCCAGCACCGCCTCCACCTTCTGGCCGCTGCGGACGCGGCCGATATTGGCCTCGTTCACGTCCACCTCCACCTCCAGGCTGTCCATATCGACCAGGGTACAGACACCAGTACGGGTAAAGCCGCCCGACGACATGGGGGAGATGATTTCCCCCGGCTGCGCATTCTTGTCGATGACAACGCCGTTGAAGGGCGCGCGCACGATATGGCGATCGACCGTTTCCGTCTGCCGGGCCACGGAAATGCGCGCAATTTCCAGATCGGCCCTGGCTCCCTTCAACTGGGCACGCAGGGTTTCGGCGCGGGCCTGGGCGCGGGTCAGTTCGGCTTCCGACGCGTTGGACGCCCTGGATAGCGACGCGGTGCGGGTTAGGATTCGTTCGGCATCGCGCAGATCGGCGGAGAAACCTTCGATCTGCGCCTGGGCCGCAGTTACGCGCGCCTTGGAAAGCTCCAGGTCGATGCCGGCCAGCGTGGCGTCCAGCCGGGCTAACTCCTGGCCCTTGGTCACCACCATGCCTTCATCGACCAGCACATCCTGTACCCGTCCCGTGATCTCTGCTGAAACCGTGGCCGTGCGCCGCGCCACGATATAGCCCGACGCCACCAGCGTGTTGGTGGGACGTGGTGTGGCCGCGGGTGCCGCGGCAGATGCACCGCCGCTTGCAGGTGCTGTGGCCTGCGCACCCGATGCCGCCACCTTGGCCGGGGCAGCGGCTTCCTTGCCCCCCAGCAGGGCCGGGCCATAGACGCCACCTGCAACACCCAGGGCTAGCAAGGCCACCACACCCACCCCCTTGGCCCAGCCCGGCAGACCGGATCGGGGCGGGGCCATCCCCGCCGCCGGCATATCCGCCGGGCGGTCGATGGTCAGGGAGCGCAGCAGGTCACGTTTATCGGTCATCGTTGTTTTCCGTCCAGCATCCAGACATTCCCCGCCGGCATGCGGCGTGGCGATAAGGGTGGGGCGGCTTGGATATCGGTAAAGGGGGCGGTCTTTTCACGGTCGATTACGCGAAACGGGTTCGCGGTTTCGTGAAACGGACCGGCCCGCCGGACAGGGCTCCCCCGACCCTTCCGGCGGGCAGCAGCCTAACATGGTTACCGCGCGAACCAAAGGGGAACGACAGCGCTGTCGAAAATCATCGGCACTGATGGAAGGGATGCGGTCAGGGCTTCATCTTGACCGTGTACTGCACCATCTGGTCGGGACCGCCAGCGACGCTGTCATAAAGGGCGCGGGCCGGCTCATTGCCCCTGCCCGTGGTCCAATAGACGCGGGCCCACTGGTTCTCCTCCGCCATGGCAATGATACGCTTCAGCATGGCGCGCCCCACACCGCGCCGGCGGTGGCTGGCGGCCACGAACATGTCGGCCAGATTGCAGAAGGGGTGCAGGGTCCAGGCATTGTCATGCAGGACCAGATGGCAGAAACCGATGCCGTTGCCCTGTTCGTCACGGGCGATCAGCCCCCGCATGGAGGATGCGGGGTCCAGCAGCCGGGCCCAGATGACATCCGTGGTCAGTGGCTGAACAATGACATCATACCGTGTCTGATAGGCGGCCCAGTTACGGCGCCAGCCTTCTTCGTCCTGCGAAGCGGGTGGAACGATGGTGAAATCCGTCACGGCCACGGACTCCCGTTAACTATATCTATGGTGGTAAACTACGCTTTCGGCGTGTTCAGGTTCAAGTTTTATGCACGCCCATGGCGTGGTCCGCCATCTGATTGCGCTGTCGGGCAATCATCCGCACATGCATGTATGCAGGCCTTTGACGGCCCTGCCCGGCCCGCCGCTGTCGGTGACCGGCGGCGGGCTGGGGGTACGGGCGAATCGGCTGCTTATTTCTGATCGGGCAGCAGCGTATCCATCCAGGGGCCGTTGGGCAGGCGGTTGGCCAGATCGGTGATGTGCTTGTTCCACCAATGGCGCTGTTCGACCAGATGATCATAGTCGAACTGATCCTCCCGCCATTTGCGGTCGGACGGGTGGTAGGTCAGCACATCAATAGGATAGCCGACATCGGCGGAGGAATAGCGCGTGCTGTCGAAGGACAGATAGGCCAGTTTCAGCGCCATCGTCATGGTCGTGTCATGCTTCAACGCGCGGTCCAGGATCGGCTTGCCATAGGTGGTGGCGCCGATGGACAGATAGGGCGTGCGCTCATCCACCTCGATCCAATTGCCCTCTGGATAGATCAGGAACATGGTCGGTTCCTCATCCTTGGACAGTTGGCCGCCGATGATGGCATGCAGGTTGAACTTCAGGTTCGACGCCTCCAGCGCCTCCTTGTCCTCCTTGGCGACCGTGCGCAGGCAGCGGGCAAAGGCGTTGGCCGCGTCCAGCATGGTGGGAAACGGCTTGGCTTTCTTGTCCGCCATTTCCCGGCGCAGATAGGCCAACGTCTTGTCGCGGACGGAGCGCAGGCCCGAGGTCATGACGAAGAACTGCTCCTTGCCGTTCTTCATCAAGGTGACCTTGCGCGCCGCCGTCACCTGGGTGCCGGCGGTGATGCGGCCATCGGCCAGGGCGATCAGCCCATCCTTGATCTTGATGCCGAGACAATAGGTCATGGGCCAGCGGCTCCGGGTGCGATGCGGAAGGGCCGGCATCCTGTCATGCCCACCCCCACCCGCGAAACCAAAAAGCGAACATCCCCGCCGCGACGGCACGGCATGTGCGGGCGGGCCACGGACCCTATCCGAATGGACGGGCGTCATTTTTGTTGCACTGCACAAAAGCGCCTTGACTCATCTCCATCGCGCCGATATATCTATCCACATGCTGCATTGCAGCACGTCCAGGTCCAGGCCGACAGGCCCGCGACGGGACAATGAGGCGGCGACCGGTGCCGGGGCTGCACCAGCGGACCGGCAACGACAGAGCGCGAAGGAGATAGCATATGGCAACCCGCACGCCGAAGGGGCCCGTGGCTGGCACGACGCCCAAGAAAGTCGTTGCGAAGCCTACGGTGGTTCCGCCGGCTGAAAAGATTACAGAAGCTCCTGTGGCCCCCGCGCCCGTGGCGGTCGAAACGCTGACCCCGGTTGTCGCGCATGCGGTGGAGGAGGTGAAGACCGCCCCCGCTGAAGCAGCGCCGACGCCTGTGGCCGCAGAGACCCCGGTGGCCGTGGCCCCCGAGGTGCCGAAGGCAGCTGCGCCCAAGGCGGCAGTGAAGCCGGCGGCGCCCAAAGAAGCGAAATCGGCGGCCCCCAAGGCCGCCCCTGCCTCCGCCCCGACCCCGGAAGCGGTGGCCGCCCCGGCCGTTCCAGCGGCCATTGAACCCGCCGCTCCTGCGGCAAAAGACGTTGTCCAGGCTGTCGCCTATACCAAGGAAAAGGTGGAAAAGATGAGCAAGCAGGTTTTCGCCACGTTCGAAGATGTCGTCGGCTTCCAGAAGGAGAATGTGGAGGCTTTCGTGGCTTCTTCCACGATCCTGTCCAAGGGCTTTGAAGCCCTGTCGAAGGAAATCGCCGCCTTCACCCAGGCCCAGTATGAGCAGTCGGTCGCGACCACCAAGGCCCTGTTCGCCGTGAAGTCGGTGAAGGAACTGGTCGACCTGCAGACCGAATTCGCCAAGTCCTCCTTCGACGCCATCGTCGCCGAGGCCACCAAGGTCTCCGAAGCCGGCATCAAGGTCGCCAACGAGGCCGCCGAGCCGATCACCGCCCGCGTCAACGCGACGGTCGAAAAGCTGTCGAAGCTGAAGGCCGCCTGATACGGCGCCTCACAGGCCTTTTGAATTCGCGGACGGGGCGCTGGCAACAGCGCCCCGTTTTGCGTTCGGGGACATCAATGAATACCGTGTGCGTCCAGCCATTCCAGGGTGGCGGGAAGGGGCTTTTTGGTGGCGGCCTTGCGCAGCGCGCTCGCGGTACCGTCGCGTCCGCGCGGGTCTATGCCGGCCTCCAGCAGGGTCAGGATGGTGGCGTCATGGCCGATATCGAGATTGTGATAGCCATTGTCGTCGGGCGGCAGGCGCGGCTGCGGTCCGTTTGACAGCAGGTATCGCGCTACTTTCAGGCTGGACAGGGCAGCATGGTCCACATAGCGATAGCCGTCCATTTCCGGTCGGTCCAGCTTGACGCCACGCCGCAGCAGTTCCTGTGTGCATTCCAGGAGTTGCGTTTCCTCCGCCCCGCTGACCTGGCTTGCGCTTGGCCAGGACATGATCGAGCATTTTTCAGGAGAGGAAACCACCTGCTCCGGCGGCCAGTAGGGCTGCTCGATCCCAGCGGCGTCAAGAGCGCGGATAATATCGGGATTGGTCAGCCTGAACCGTTGGAGAAAGGGGGGAGGGGTCCGTTTCACCCATCCTTTCGCCTGCATCCTGCTGAACAGGTCGGGCAGGTTATCCCGCAACGACATCATCAGCAGGGCCTGACCCAGCGGCAGATTTCCTATAGGGCTGTCTGACCAGAAATTCAGTCCGTTTGCGTCCACGACCTGATCCAGTGGCAGGTCCTGATCGACCAAGCCAATCAGGACCTGCGCGTTACCCGTGCGGATCATTTCCTGCGCCAGCGCCAAGACCGTCGGCGAGGCTAAGTCAGTTCCGGATGTCACCAGGAAAGGAACCGTCCCGGGGTCACCTTTCACCCAACGCACCGTGCCGGTGGTATCATCAATCGCGTTCGCCAGATCATTGAATATGGCAGGGCGGCCCAGTTCCTCGCTGTAGGTGCTGCTGTACACAGTTTTTTCCAGCTTGCCGATCCTGAGCCAAAGGGTCGTGTAGCCCTGATGGGGAAAGCGCATATCGTATCGATCACGCATGGCCAAAAACCGGGCCTGCCGAAAACGCTCCACCAGTTCCTGGACCTTGGAAGGCGGGATGCTGGTCTTGAACTTGCCTGACAATGCCGTGGAATGACCGCTGAAAACCACCGTGCCGGCTCCCGTGATCCAAACATCGTAAATGGAGCAGCCCAGACAACGGGCACGGCGCATGCCGATTTCTACATCGTCCCACTGTTTGATGCCCGGGAAGGCCGGTGGGTTCGGCAGCCAATCCTCTACCCGGACCATGGAACGGGGAAAACACAACCTGCCGGCGGCCATGACGGGGGCGCCCTGCCAGGTGACGGGCCGGAAGCGCAGGCCTTTTGCCAGTTCCAGCATCCTGTCCCTGTCCTTGCGCCAGATGTCCTGGGTTGTTGGCTCGGGTGGCGGCGGCGGCCTGTCCCCCGCCCATCGTGACGAGAGTTGGGTGCCCGGCAGGACCCGGCCTTCCCGGTCGATGTCCACCTTGACGCAGAATGAATAATGCGCCTGTTCGATTGGCCAGCCATTTTCCAGATGGCCGAGCATGATCTCTTCGCTGACACCCAACCGTTGCGGCACCCAGGCCTGTGCGGGGTGTGCGTTTGCCAAGCAGATGGCCACAAGTAACCCCGCCAGAACCCGCATGCGGCTTCTCCACCATTCCCGACCAGAGCCAGGATGCCATGCGGGGTCGTCTATGCAAGCGGTTGTGTGGCGGTAACCCTATTCCCGCCAGAACCGCCAGACGCTGGCCGGCGGGATATTGGCGATGGTGAAGCCAACGCGGCGGCCCTTTAGGCTCAGCGCCCGGCGCTTCACTGGGGAACGGGCGGAATAGGTGTAGGAATAGAAGGCGCGGCCCGGCGGCATAATGTCGAAGATGGCGTCGACGATGCGGCCCTGATCCTCTGCCGGGATCAAGATCATCGGCAGGCAGACCAGGACCGTGCCCACCTTGCCCTTCACATCATCGGGCAGCATGGTGCGGATATCGGCCACGTCGCCTTCCAGCACATGGATGCCGGGATAATGCCGGCGCAGATAATCCGCCAGCTCGGGGTCGCGCTCGACGGTGTAGAGCTTGTCGGCGGGCACACCCGCTTCCAGGATGGCGCGGGTCACCGATCCGGTGCCGCCACCAAACTCCACCACCACCTCGTCCGGTCCGCGTGTGATCTGTTCGGCCATCAGGCGCGACAGGGACGGGGCGGATGGGGTGATGGACGCCATGCTCAGCGGATTGGCCAGCCAGCGCTTGAAGAACAGCCAGGCGGCGCTGGCGTCTTGATGCGTGCGGACCGTGGCGTGGCGATGGATCATTCTGTCAACCTGACGGTGATACCAGCATCAGACATGGCATGCCCAATGCCGCAATGCAACGACAGCCCCGTGACAAGCCTGGGATGTCTCGCCGCATCTGCTTGCAGGCTGGCGACTGCCAGCCCGGCGCTCATGCGCCGAAAGCCAAGCCCGCGGATGCGGGCGCCCGGCGATTGAGGGAACACGACATCTCCCTGGGTCGGGCACGATCAAGGGAGATTGGGCCTATACCCCGCCCGCCGCCAGCGCCGTTTCCATCTGTTCGGACAGGTCCAGCCATTCCATTTCCACGCCCTCCAGGTCGTTGGCGACGGAACCCAGCTCAATCTGCAACTTCGACACCTTGTCCGACGGCCCTTCATAAAGCTTGGGATCGGCCAGTTTGGCCTCCAGCTCCGTCTTGCGCTTGGTCAGGGTGGCCATTTTCTTCTCAAGCGCCTCGATCTGCCGGCGCAGCGGGGCCAGTTGCTGACGCAACTCTGCCGCTGCCCGGCGTTCGTCCTTGCGCGCATCGCGCCCGCCGGACTTGTCGGCGGCAGTACCCCCGCCGACGCCAGCGGCAGCCGCGCGCTCTGCCCGGCTTTTCTCCAGCAGCAGGCGCTTGTAATCGTCCAGGTCGCCCTCGAACGGCTTGCAGGTGCCGTCATTTACCAGCCACAGGCGGTCGGCGGTCAGCTCCACCAGATAAGGGTCGTGGCTGATGACGATCACCGCGCCTTCATACTCGTTCAGCGCCTCGACCAGCGCCTCGCGGCTGTCGATATCCAGATGGTTGGTCGGTTCGTCCAGCATCAGGATATGCGGCGCGTCGCGGGTCATCATGGCCAGCAGCAGCTTGGCCTTCTCCCCGCCCGACAGGCTGCTGATCTTGGTATCGGCCTTGGGCTGGGTAAAGCCGAAGCGGCCCAGATGCGACCGCGCCTGCCCCTCCAGTGTACCCGCCGGCATCACCGACTGCATCTGTTGCAGGGCCGTCCAACCCAGGTTCAGCTCATCTGACTGATGCTGTGCAAAATAGCCGACACGCAGCTTGCTTGAGCGGAACATCTCCCCGCCCATGGTGCCCAGGCGACCGGCCAGCAGCTTGACCAGCGTCGACTTGCCATTGCCGTTGGCGCCCAAGAGCGCGATGCGGTCATCGGCATCGATGCGCAGGCCCAGCTTTCGCAACACCACCCGGTCGCCATAACCGACGGAAACATCGTCCAGCCGGATCAGCGGCGGGGCCAGTTCGTCGGGCGAGGGGAAGTTGAAATTGACGGGCGTGTCGTCAATGACCTGGATGCGCGGGCCCAGCCGTTCAATCGCTTTCAGTTTCGATTGCGCCTGGGTGGCCTTGCTGGCCTTGGCGCGGAACCGGTCCACGAAGGCCTGCAGGTGCGCGCGCTGGGCGTCCTGCTTGGCGGCCTGGGCCTTGGCATGCTCCATCCGCATGGTGCGGACCTGCACGAACTGATCGTAATTGCCGCCATAGGCGGTCAGCTTCAACTGATCCAGATGCACGATGCTGGTCGGTACGCGGTTCAGCAGGCCGCGATCATGGCTCACGATCAGCATCGTGTGCGGGTAGTTGCGGAGGTACTCCTCCAGCCAGAGGGTCGCTTCCAGATCCAGATGGTTGGTCGGCTCGTCCAGCAGCAGCAGGTCGGGTTCGGCAAACAGCACGCCGGCCAGCGCCACACGCATGCGCCAACCGCCGGAGAAATCCGAACAGGGCCGCCGCTGTGCGTCGGCATCAAAACCCAGGCCCGACAGAATGCGCGCGGCGCGCGCCTCTGCCGAATGGGCCTGGATATCGGACAGGCGGTGATGGATTTCCGCGATGCGCAACGGATCGGTCGCTGTCTCCGCCTCGGCCAGCAACGCGGTGCGTTCAGTATCGGCGGCCAGCACGGCATCGATCAGCGACATCTCGCTGCCCGGCGCTTCCTGTTTCACCCAACCCATCTTCAGGCCGGTGGGCAGGGTGATGGACCCGGCATCGCCCTGCACCTCGCCGGCAATCAGGCGCAGCAGGGTGGATTTGCCCGTGCCGTTCCTGCCCACCAGCGCCACACGGTGGCCGGCGGGGATGGTGACAGAGGCCTGATCCAGCAACAGGCGGCCGGCGATGCGATAGGTGAGGTCGGTGATCTGCAGCATGATGCCCGCCCCATAGCATAAAGCGGACAGGTGCAGAAGCGGGACGCATACATGGCCCGCCGGATTCGGCGTTGCGGCGCGGAAAGTCCCCCTGTATAAGCCGCCGCAGTTTCAAGCCTTATGTCTTATGGAGATACCCATGGCTGTCGAACGGACGCTGTCGATCGTCAAGCCCGACGCGACCCGCCGCAACCTGACCGGCAAGATCAACGCCCGCTTCGAAGAAGCCGGCCTGCGCATCGTTGCCCAGAAGCGCGTCTGGCTGTCCAAGCAGCAGGCCGAGCAGTTCTACGACGTTCACCGCGAGCGTCCGTTCTTCGGCGAGCTGGTGTCCTTCATGATCTCCGGCCCGGTGGTCGTGCAGGTTCTGGAAGGTGAGAACGCTGTGGCTCGCAACCGCGAGATCATGGGCGCCACCAACCCGGCCAACGCCGCCGCCGGCACGATCCGCAAGGACTTCGCCGAGAGCATCGAGGCGAACTCCGTCCATGGCTCCGACAGCCTGGACAACGCCAAGATCGAGATCGCCTACTTCTTCGCAGGTACCGAGATCGTCGGCTGATTCAGCCACGGTTGACGGTTCCGACAGGAACGCGCATCTGAAGAAAACCGCCGGGGGAAACCTCGGCGGTTTTTCTTTTTGGCGGTAAAGCGTAGGTCAGGTCGCGGCAGAAGCCGCGCCCTGACAGGTATATGGATCGAAGGCCTACTCTGTCAGGGCTCGCCTTTGGCTCGACCTGACCTACGCTGGATCACCGTTACGGGAGATCGACGATCTTCACTTTCTTGCCCGCGATGGCAAGCGCCAGCTTTCCCTGTTTCAACCGCAGGGCGGCGTCGCCGAACAGGTCGCGGCGCCAGCCTTTCAGGGCCTGGACATCGGCCTTGTCGTCGCCGGCGATGGCTTCCAGGTCAGCGGCGTTGGCGACAAGGCGGCTGGCCACGTCATTGTCGTCACAGACCATTTTCAGCAGCACGCGCAACAGCTCGACGATGGGGGCGATGCCAGGCGCGGGTTCCACGCGCGGCTCCCCCCGGGGCAGGGCGCTGTCGGGGATGGCCTGGGCCGTCTTGATGGCGGCCAGGATTTCCGTACCGTAACGGCCCTGCGCCATGCCGGCACCCAGCCCGCGCGTGCGGCCCAGATCATCGACATTGCTGGGCGCATGAGCGGCGATTTCCATCAGCGCCTCATCCCGCAGCACGCGGTTGCGCGGCAGGTTCTTGCGCTGCGCCTCCCGTTCGCGCCAGGCGGCGACCTCTTTCAGGATGGCCAGGAAGCGCGGCTTCTCGGTGCGGACCTTGAGGCGCTTCCAGGCATCTTCCGGTTCGGTGCGGTATGTGGCCGGATCGGTCAGGATGGCCATTTCATCGGCCAGCCAACCTTCGCGCCCCGTGCGGGTCAGCTTGGCGCGGATCTTCTCATAGGCCGGGCGCAGATGCGTGACGTCGGACAGTGCGTAATGCAGCTGCCGGTCGGTCAGGGGGCGATGCGACCAGTCGGTGAAGCGGCTGGATTTGTCGATGCGGGCCGGCGTCAGCTTGGTGATCAGCGTCTCATACCCGACCGAATCGCCAAAGCCGCAGACCATGGCCGCGACCTGCGTGTCGAACAGCGGGGCCGGCACCTGACCCGTCAGGTTGACGAAGATTTCCAGGTCCTGGCGGGCCGCATGGAAAACCTTCAGCACCTTTGGGTCGGCCAGCAATTCATACAGCGGCGACAGGTCGATACCGGGGGCCAGTGGGTCGATGGCGGCGGCCTCATCCGGGCCAGCCACCTGAACCAGGCACAGTTCGGGCCAGTAGGTTTTTTCCCGCATGAATTCCGTATCGACGGTGACGTACTCGGCGTCACGGATACGTTCTATGAAGGCGGACAGGGCGTCGGTGGTGGTGATCAAGCTCATGGCCGGATGTGATACAACACGCCATCGCCGCTGTCGAATGCGGATATCCGGCAATCCGGCATGCAGATTGATAACCGGCCCCCGCCGGGACGGTATATAATGCCGCGCAGGACGACGTTGAAAGGACGTTGACCGTGAACAGGCGGGGATCAGGCGATGCAGTGGCCGCCCCCATGCCGGTCTCTGGCCGGCGTGATGTTCTGGTCTGTGCCGTCGGTCTGCTTATCGCCGGCACCGCCCATGCCGCCGAGCCGCCCTGGCTGGTCTATTGCAGCAACGATTTCCCACCCTATTGCTGGGCCGACCCCGTGAAGGGAGCGGTGGGCATGGATGTGGAGATCGTCCGCGCCCTGCTGCAACGCGCCCGCGCGCCCTACATCATTGAACAGATGGCCTGGTCACGGGCGATTGTGGGGCTGGAGCAGGCGCGGTGCGATCTGCTGTTCGGTATGGTGGCAACGCCGGAGCGGCGGCGGGATTACCACCTTGTCGGGTCGTTCCGGGATGGGGAGATCGCCTTTGCCGTGCGCGCCGACAGCGTCCTGACCTTCAACACGCTGGATGATCTGCAGGGCCTGACCATCGGCACGGCCCTTCGCAATTCCTATGGCTCCGATTTCGACCGCGCCACCCATTTCAGCCGCGATCCGGCCCGCAACGATGAACTGTCCCTGCTGAAACTGGCGGCCGGCCGGGTCGACATGGTGGTGGGGGATCGTTTCGCCCTGGAATGGAAGGCGCGGCACCTCGGCGTGGCCGATCAGGTGCGGTTGTTGCCCAAGCCGTTGGTCGTGTCGCCGCATTATATTGGCCTTCCTTTCAACCGGTCGGACAAGGCGGCCCGGCTGGAGGCGGCGCTGATGGCGTTGCGGGTTGAAGGGGCCATCGATGCGATTGTTCAGCGCTGGCGGGAAACCGGGTAGCAGCACATCGCTTGCCGGCCTTGACAAGCAAGGCCCGTCCGGTGTGGTGTGCGCGACAAGTGCCGGAGGCTTTGCCGCCGGTGTCCCCTTTCTGTTGCCTGTTCGCATCTGGGATCGATCCGCCATGCACGCCTATCGCTCGCATAATTGTGGCCAACTCCGCCTGGACCATGCCGGTCAGACCGTCCGCCTGTCCGGCTGGATCAACCGCAAGCGCGACCATGGGCAGTTGCTGTTCGTCGATCTGCGCGACCATTTCGGCATCACGCAGCTGGTCGTCGACACATCCTCCCCGCATTTCAAGGTGCTTGAAGGTCTGCGCCTGGAATCGGTGGTGACCATCACCGGTGAAGTGGTGGCCCGCACGGGCGAGACGGTGAACGAGAATCTGCCCACCGGCCATATCGAGGTGGTGGTGCGCGACGTGTCGGTGCAGTCTGCCGCCGACCCGCTGCCCTTGCAGGTCAATAGCGAGCAGGATGCCGGCGAGGAACTGCGCCTGCGCTACCGCTTCCTGGACCTACGCCGCGAGAAGATGCAGAAGAACATCCTTCTGCGCTCCAACGTCATCGCGTCGGCCCGCCGCCGCATGATCGAGCAGGGGTTTGTCGAGTTCCAGACCCCGATCCTGACGGCCAGCAGCCCGGAGGGTGCGCGCGACTTCCTGGTGCCGAGCCGCAACCATCCCGGCAAGTTCTACGCCCTGCCGCAGGCGCCGCAGCAGTTCAAGCAGCTGCTGATGGTGTCGGGCTTCGACCGGTATTTCCAAATCGCCCCCTGCTTCCGTGACGAAGACAGCCGCGCCGACCGTTCGCCGGGTGAGTTCTACCAGCTCGATTTCGAGATGAGCTTCGTCACCCAGGAAGACGTGTTCGCCGCCATTGAGCCGGTGATCCACGGCATTTTTGAGGAATTCAGCAGCTTCACGGGCACCAAGCGGGCCGTGTCCCCGTACCCGTTCGTGCGCATTCCGTACGCTGAATCCATGCTGAAATACGGCAATGACAAGCCTGACCTGCGCAACCCGCTGCTGATCACCGACGTGACGGAAGTGTTCAAGCGCGACGATGTGGAGTTCAAGGCCTTCAAGGGCGTGATCGAGAAGGGCGGCGTCGTCCGCGCCATCCGCGCGCCCTCGGTCAGCGACCGTCCGCGCAGCTTCTTTGACAAGCTGAACGACTGGGCCCGTGGCCTGGGTGCGCCCGGCTTGGGCTATATCCTGTTCGAAGCGGCCGGCGGCAAGGGCCCCATCGCCAAGTTCGTGCCGGAAGCAGCCCAGGCGGCCTTGCGTGAGTTGGTGGGTCTGAAGGATGGCGATGCCGTTTTCTTCGTCTGCGATCAGGTCGGCCCCGCCGCCAAGCTGGCCGGTCTGGCCCGCACCAAGATTGCTGAGGAATTGGACCTGATCGAGAAGGACACCTACAAGTTCTGCTGGATCGTCGATTTCCCGATGTTCGAATATGACGAAGAGCGTAAGAAGATCGATTTCAGCCACAACCCGTTCTCCATGCCGCAGGGCGGGCTGGACGCGCTGCTGAACCAGGACCCGCTGACCATCAACGCCTATCAGTACGACATCGTCTGTAACGGGGTTGAGCTGTCGTCCGGCGCCATCCGTAACCACAAACCGGAGATTATGTACAAGGCGTTCGAGATCGCCGGATATCCGCCGGAGGTTCTGGAAGCCAAGTTCGGCGGCATGCTGTCGGCCTTCAAGCTGGGCGCCCCGCCGCACGGCGGTTCGGCCCCCGGTATCGACCGCATGGTCATGCTGCTGGCCGACGAGCCGAACATCCGCGAGGTCATCGTCTTCCCGCTGAACCAGCGCGCCGAAGATCTGCTGATGCAGGCCCCCAACGCCACCACGCCGGATCGGCTGAAGGAACTGCACATCAAGCTGGACCTTCCCAAGCCGAAGATCACGACGGCGGACCCCGCCTGAGAATGAAAAAGCCCGCCTCCAACGAGGCGGGCTTTTTTGTTGGGCGGGGCACTGCCGCAATCGTCTCCCCGGCCTGCGCGCCTTATTCGGCCAGAGGGCAGTTGCTCTCCACCCCATACCGCTCAATCCGCAGCGTCTTCTCCGCCACGTCCCAGCGGTACAACCGACCAAAGGCGCATTCCGGCAGGTCGGGGACGGCTGGGCCGCCCAGAGCCTTGATGATGGCGGGCACAGTGTTGGAATGGCCAACCACCAGCGCCACCTGACCCGGTTTCAGGGCTGCCAGCTTCTCCGCCGTCATGCGGATATGGGCCGGCATATCGCCGGGCGGGATGGGCACCACTTCCGGCGTCACGCCCAGGGCTGCCGCTGTGGGTGCGGCGGTGTCGCGGGTGCGGCGTGCGTGGCTGGTCAGGATCATCGCGGGCGGGGTGGCGCGCAGCAGGCTGGCCAGGGCCTGGGCGCGGGCCTGGCCGTCCGGGGTCAGGCCGGGATCGGTTTCCGTCGCCTTCTCCGCGTGGCGGACCAGCACCACCTCCTGCGCCAAGGATGGCAGGGACAGGGCGACGGTCAGGGCCAGGGCGGCGAAGAGACGGATCATGCCTTTGCCTTTCGTTTGGCCGACAGGGGGTGATGCTGTTCCACCGCCTGTTTCAGGCGCTCGCCCACGACATGGGTGTAAATCTGCGTCGTGCCGATATCGGCATGGCCCAGCATCTTCTGCACTGAGCGCAGGTCGGCGCCATGATCCAGAAGGTGGGTGGCGAAGCAATGGCGCAGGACATGGGGGCTGACCTTGGCGGGGTCCAGCCCGGCGCGGATGGCCAGTTCCTTCAGCAATTGCCCGAACCGCTGCCGGGTCAGGATTCCGGCGGTGGCGCGCGAGGGGAAAAGATAGGCCTGCTGCTTGCCTTCCCGTCCCTTGGTCATGAAATAGGGCCGGTCGGGCAGATATGCTGCGATGGCGTCGCGGGCCGGGGCCGACAAGGGCACCAGCCGTTCCTTGCCGCCCTTGCCGCGCACGATCAGGGCGCGGGCGTCACGGGTGAGCGCGTTCATGGGCAGGCCCACCAGTTCCGACACGCGCAGGCCCGTGGCGTACAGCACCTCCAGCAGGGCATTCAGCCGCCGCCCCTCCGGCGCACCCAGCGCTGCCGCCGCCGTCAGCATGGCGGCGACGTCGCCTTCCGACAGGATCTTGGGCAGGGACCGGCCCTGTTTGGGCGTATCCAGCACGCTGGCCGGGTCCTCCGCCCGGTGCCCTTCCGACACCAGGAATTTGTAATACTGGCGCAGGGCCGACAGGCGGCGCGCTACGGTCTTTGCTGCTGATGCATCCTTGATGCGGGTGGCGGCCAGATGTTCCAGATATGCCCGCAGATCATCGCTGCTGGCCTGATCCAAGCCGGGCCGCTTGGCCTGTGTCAGGAACGACGCCACATCCGTCAGGTCGCGGCGATAGGCATCGCGCGTGTTGGGGCTGGCGGCGCGTTCGGCCACCATCATGTCCAGAAAGGCATCGACCCAGGGCGGCGGCGGGGCAGGGGCCTTGCGGGGCCGGCCCGGCCGTGCCTTTGCCGCCCCTGCTGTGGCCGCTGCCCCCGCCATCCTGGTCACGCCCCCGGCCGCAGCAGGCCGGCAATCGCCTCCGCCCCGATCTGGCGGGCCTGATCGGACAGGCCGGCGCGGGTCAGATCGGTCAGGATGGCAGCAAGATCGAAGGCCGGCGTGCCCACGGCCCCGTCACTGCCCAGTGCCGTAACGGCGTCCAGCAGAACCGCCCCCTTCACCTGACCCGGCGGGGCGCCGCCATCGGCCAGCGGCGGCAGGGGCGCATCCTTGCCGCCATGCAAGGCGGTCAGCAGGATCAGCACCTCTTCCGCCTTGTCGCGGGCGGTATCGCCACCCAGGTCGCGGACCCAGCGGGCGCGGTCAAAGTCCGTCTCCCGCAGCAATCCATGGGCGGCGGCCAGCGGCCAGAGCCGGGCAAAGGCCCCTTCATCTTTCGACGCGTTGAAATCATCGCGCGCCAGATTGATCCAGGGGCCGGCGGCGGTGGCCTCCCCCTGCAACAGATGCAGGCGGGCAACCAGTGGTGCGATGGAGGCGAAACCGACCGTCAGGCGGAATTGCCGCGCCTCTTCCAGCAGCAAAGCGCCGTAAGCGCCCGCCTGCTGTTCGGTGGAACTGGCCAGCATCGCCACCTTGAACAGCCCGGCCTTGGCGGCGGGCGTCGGTTCGGCGCGCAGGGCCTTCAGCAACTGCGCCCGCAGCAGCGGCGTCGGCTTCTTGGCGGCGGCCACGGTCAGGGCCTTTGGATCGGCATCGGCCACCGCCTCATAGACCGACAGCAGGCCGGGACCGTCCAGCCCGCCCAGCGCCACAGCGCGTTCGGCGGCGGCCAGACGCTGTGGCACCGGCAGGGTACCAAGCCGCGCCAAGGCGGCCAGCGGGCCGGGGCCGGCGATTTTGGTTTCCGGCGGGAATGGCCGGCCCGACACCAGGATCAAGGCCAGTTGCGTGGGCGTGGGTTCCAGAACGCCCTTCACGGGCGTCTTCACCGCGTTGGCGGCCCCTTCGGCCAGCCGGGCGAACAGGTCGTCCTTGTCGCCCTGTTCGCGCATCAGGTCCAGGCCCAGAAAAACGCCGTCCATCTGTCCATTGGCGATCTGGCAGACGATCTGCCATTTCTGCCAGACGGGATGCTGGAACCGCGACAGCAGGCCCGGCACCTGATCACAGGCCGATTGCCGGTCACCCGTGAAGAAGCGCATCTCCAGCCAGGCCAGCGCCGCCCCTTCATCCTCCAGAACGGCGGGGGCGACATTGCGCAGGGCATCGGCCCCGTCGGCATCGCCGATGCGCAACAGGGCCTCGGTCCGTAGGGCCGCGAAATTCCGGGTCTTTTCCCCGCCACCCAAGCCATCGGCGCTGGTCAGAAGCAAGCCACGGGTCATGTCCCGCAGGGCCGGGCTGGTCAGGCCGGCAGGAATGCCGGCCACCAGCGCCTCCACATCGGCGCGCGGCAGCCCCTGCCACAGATCGGGCGTCAGGCCACCATTGTCGGGGCCCAGCGTACCAGCCAGTTCCGGGTCCTGCGCCTTCAACTCCTCCACCATCACGCCCTTGGGCGAGCGGGCGTCGGGGGTGGGGGCTGCCGCTGCATCCGGGCTGGCGACGGCATCGGGGCCGGCGGCATCGGGTGCGGGGGCCGGATCCGTGGCGGGCGGTGGCGGGAACAGGGAGACAGGGGCGCCTGTGGGGATGGAGGGCACAGGCTCCGCTTGCTGTGCCTGCGCGGTGCCGGCCAGCAGCGTCAGGCCCAGGGCCGCAATTCCACCCAGGGGGCCACCCAGCCGGTGGCGCCGGTTACTTGAAACGGTCATTCGGGATCACCCGTTCCACCGGCTGCGAGGGGGCGGGCAGATCGACGCTGGCCAGCACGGCGAAACCGCCGACACCGACAAGCACAACGACCAGCAGCAGAATCTTCACCAGCATGCTCATGGAAAACAGGTCCCGAACCAGATTGACAGACAGTCGCATGGATAGATGGTCCAGCCATGCGTCGGCGACCAGTGCCGGCTCCGCTTTTCCCTTGGCTCCCAGGGTTGGGTGACCCCACCCCCTCGTGCTATGGAAACGTCCGTTCCGGTGGCCTTGACCCGCACCATAGCGCCCGCGCCATGGGCTGGCAATCACGCCACCATCCGCCATCCCGGTTGTCCCCCGTCTGGGTCTGCCGGCAAGCTGGACCTTGGAGCCCATGTCCGTGACGGTGCTGCCCATCCCCAAGACACTGGTGCTGATCGGCCTGATGGGGGCCGGCAAGACCAGCATCGGCAAGCGCCTGGCCGCCAAGCTGGGCCTGCCCTTCGTCGATGCCGATCACGAGATCGAGCGGGCCGCCGGCTGCACCATCCAGGAAATCTTTGACCGTTTCGGGGAAGCGGGCTTTCGCGACGGCGAACGCCGCGTCATCGCCCGCCTGCTGGACCAGCCGGTGCAGGTCCTGTCCACGGGCGGCGGCGCCTTCATGGATGAGGCGACGCGCCAGACCATCCGCGACCATGGCATCTCCATCTGGCTGCGCGCCGATCTGGATCTGCTGGTCCACCGTACCGCCCGACGCGATCACCGGCCGCTACTGCGCCAGGGCGACCCGCGCGCGGTTCTGGGCCGGCTGATGGATGTCCGTTATCCCGTCTATGCCCAGGCCGACCTGACCGTGGACAGCGACGACAGCCCACCCGACGTCACCACCGACCGCGTCATCGCCGCCCTTCGCCATTGGCTGGGCGATGCCGACAGCACCGCCGCCTGACCGATCCGACAGCATCCGGAACCGACCATGACCCGCCCGAGCACCATCGTCCCCGTCGCCCTGGGCGACCGTTCCTATGACATCCATATCGGGCCGGGCCTGATCCGCAATGCCGGCACCTTGATCCGCGACGCGGTGGGCAACCGCCCGCTGGTGGTGCTGACCGACAGTGCCGTGGCCGAATTGCACCTGTCGCCGCTGCTGGACAGTTTGCGCGCCGCGGGGGCGCGGGTCCTGGACCCGATCGTGGTGCCGTCGGGCGAGGCCAGCAAGGATATGGAAAAGCTGGGCGAGGTGATGGACGCCTTGCTGTCGCGCGGGATTGAGCGCAAGACGGTGCTGGTGGCGCTGGGCGGCGGGGTCGTAGGCGACCTGGGCGGCTTCGCGGCGGCCATTGCCCTGCGCGGCATCGACTTCGTCCAGGTGCCGACCACGCTGCTGTCCCAGGTGGACAGTTCGGTCGGCGGCAAGACCGGCATCAACAGCCGCCATGGCAAGAACCTGATCGGCGCCTTCCACCAGCCGCGTCTGGTGCTGGCCGATACTGACAGCCTGAAGACGCTACCGAAGCGCGAGGTTCTGGCCGGGTACGCGGAGGTGGTGAAATACGGGCTGATCGACCGGCCGGATTTCTTCACCTGGCTGGAGGCCAACGGGAAGGCGCTGGTCGATGGCGACGACGCCCTTCTGACCGAGGCGATCCGGGTTTCGTGCGATGCCAAGGCCGACATCGTGGCCAAGGATGAACGCGAAGGCGGCCTGCGCGAACTGCTGAACCTGGGCCACACGTTCGGCCATGCGCTGGAGGCGGAGGCCGGGTATGGCACGGCCTTGCTGCATGGCGAGTCGGTGGCCATCGGCATGGTCATGGCCTTTGACCTGTCGGTCCGCATGGGCCTGTGCCCCGCCGAGGATCTGGCGCGGGTGAAGGCGCATCTGTCGTCGGTGGGCCTGCCCGTGTCGGCGGCCCATCTGGGCGGTGGTGCCTGGACGGCGGAAAAGCTGGTGGCCCACATGGCCAAGGACAAGAAGGTCAAGGATGGCCGCGTCACCTTTATCCTGGCGCGCGGCATCGGCAAGGCCTTCCGCTGTGCCGATGTGGCGTTGGAGGATGTGAAGGCGGTGCTGGCGGCTTCGCTGGTGGGGTGAGGGCAACACCCACCCCCCAAACCTTCTACAAACCCCATCCCTATGCCGGGTTGGTTTTGCCAAGCCGTTGGTTTACCTTCACCCATCGGTCCAGGGCGGGACCCACCATTCCGGGGTAGCGCATGTTCGCCATCATCGGCCTTGTCGGCGTGTTTTTCTGTGTGTTCGGCGGTTACGTCATCTTCGGCGGCAAGATGGGCATCATCGTTGAGGCCCTGCCGAAGGAGATCATGATCATCGGCGGGTCCGGCCTGTCTTCCTTCCTGATCACCAATTCCACGCACACGGTCAAGGCGTCGGGCAAGGACATCAAGAAGATCTTCGCGGGCTCTCCCTTCCACAAGAAGGAATATATTGAGCTTCTGTCCCTGCTCTATCAGATCCTGAAGACCATGAAGAGCAAGGGTGTGCTGGCCATCGAGCAGCACATCGAAAAGCCGTTGGAAAGCAACATCTTCAACGCTTATCCCGCCGTGATGAAAAGCAACACGACGGTGAAGTTCATCGCCGACTATCTGCGCATGTATTCCATCGGCGTCGATAACCCGATGGAAATGGAAAGCCTGATGGAGGCCGAGATCGACAAGATGAAGCATGAGGACCAGCATTCGTCCCATGCCATCCAGGGTCTGGCCGACGCATTGCCCGCCCTTGGCATCGTGGCTGCCGTGCTGGGCGTGATCAAGACCATGGCCTCGATCTCCGAACCGCCGGAAGTGCTGGGCAAGCTGATCGGCGGCGCGCTGGTCGGCACCTTCATGGGCATCTTCCTGGCCTATTGCCTGGCCGCTCCCATTGCCGGGCGGCTGAAGGGCATCGCGGAAGAGGACAGTCTGTTCTATGGCGTGATCAAGACGGCGGTGGTGGCCCATCTGGGCGGATACGCCCCACAGGTCTCCATCGAAGCAGCCCGAAAAAAGGTGCCCTCGGAATATATGCCTGACTTCAACGAGCTGGAAGAACTCCTCTCCCAGATCAGTTGATAGTGCTCATGCCCCTCAATCGCCGGGCGGGCGCATCCGCGCCCTTGGCTTACGGCGCACGAGCGCCGGGCCGCCAGTCGGCGGCCTCCAAACTGACAAAGTTCAAACCTTTGTCAGTTTGGTGTCAGATCAAAAAACCCGGCCCCGGCAAAGGCGGCCGGGTTTTTTGTTGCTGTGCGGCATGTCTCCGCCATCGGAAAAATTTGGAACAAGCGTTTAAATCCCTCTGGAAACCGGCGTCGGAAAGCCCCAAGCTATCGTCAACAAGACTGTGGAAAACACAGGTGACGGATACGCTTGGGAGGAAGATCCGAATGCTCGCTGGTTTGATGATGGACCGTCCGCTGATGATCATCGGTCTGCTGCGCCATGCCGCGCAGAATTATGCCGATCAGGTGATCACGTCGCGTTTCGCGGGCGAGGCGGCGCACCGCTATACCTGGAAGGATGCCTGGCACCGCACCGCGCGGCTGGCCCATGCGCTGGATACGCTGGGCGTGAAGCCGGGGGACCGGGTGGGCACCCTGGCCTGGAACGATCATCGGCATCTGGAGCTTTATTATGCCCTGCCGGGCATCGGCGCCGTCTGCCACACGGTCAACCCGCGCCTGTTCCCGGACCAGATCACCTATATCGTGAACCATGCCGAGGATCGGTTCCTGTTCGTCGATCCCATGTTCCTGCCGCTGGTCGAAAAGCTGTGGCCTTTCTTCAAGGGGGTCGAAGGCGTGGTGGTGATGACGCGGGCCGAGCTGATGCCGGTCAGCAGCGTGATCCCCAATCTCCATTGCTATGAGACCCTGCTGTCCACACAGCCCGATACCTATGACTGGCCGGAGTTTGACGAGAACACGGCCTGCGGCCTTTGCTATACCTCGGGCACCACGGGCAATCCCAAGGGCGTGCTCTATTCGCACCGTTCCTCAGTCCTGCATGCCTATGGCGTGCTGACGGCGCCGGGGCTGGATGTGCGGGCGGCGTCCAGCATTCTGGTTGTCGTGCCCCTGTTCCATGCCAATGCCTGGGGCTACCCCTATTCCGCCGCCATCGTGGGGGCCAAGATGGTGCTGCCCGGTCCCAAGCTGGACGGCAAAAGCGTCTATGAGCTGATGGAACAGGAACTGGTCACCATCTCCTCTGGCGTGCCCACGGTCTGGCTGGGTCTGCTGGCGCATATGCGCGTCACGGGGGCGAAGTTCAGCAGCCTGAAGAATGTGACGGTCGGCGGTTCCGCCCTGCCGCGCGCCATGCTGGAGGAATTTGAGCTGACCCATGGCGTGGCCTGTGTCCAGGGCTGGGGCATGACGGAACTGTCGCCCGTCGGGTCCGTCGGCGCCCTGTCGCAGGCCGAAGCGGCCCTGCCCGTGGAACAGCAGCATGACGCTAAGCTGCGGGCCGGACGCCCGCTCTATGGTGTGGAAATGCGGGTTATCGGCCCCGATGGCCAGGACCAGCCGCGCGACGGCCATTCCTATGGCGAACTGGTGGTACGCGGGCCGTGGATCACGCGCGGCTATTACAAGGATGACAAGGCCAACGAGAACGCCTTCACGCCCGATGGCTGGTTCAAGACCGGCGACGTGGCGGTGATCAGCGATGACGGCGCCATGAGCATCGTGGACCGCGCCAAGGATGTGATCAAATCGGGCGGCGAATGGATCAGTTCCATCGATCTGGAAAACGCCGCCATGGGCCACCCCTCTGTGCAGGAGGCGGCGGTGGTGGGTGTGCCGCATCCGCGCTGGGTCGAGCGGCCCCTGCTGATCATCGTGCCGCGCGCCGGGCACGAACCGGACAAGGCGGCCTTGATGCGCCATCTGGAAGGCGAGGTGGCGAAATGGTGGTTGCCCGACGACATCGTCTTCGTGCCCGAACTTCCGCATTCGGCCACGGGCAAGCTGCTGAAGACGGAACTGCGCAAGCGGTTCCTGAACCATCCGCTGCCATCCACGGGGGCGGCGGCGGAGTGATACCAACGGTAAAATCCTTTGAACGTTGGTACGGCGGCGGATGCCGCCCCCGGCGATTGAGGGGACATGAAATCATGATGCGTTAGGCGGGAAAAGTGGCATTTCACATCGCGTGACGTGAAGTAGTTCACAGGGGCATCCTGTCATTTAGCGGCTATCGTATCGGGTGTGCGCAACCCAAAATGGCCGCTTCATGAAACCGGACCCTATTGCCGCCCTTATCGGCGCTGTTGACGGCATGCAGACGCGGCTCGCCCAGGCGGGTGACCGCGCCCTGCTGCGTCAGATTGTTGAGGCGGATGCGGCACAGATGCTGGCCGATGTGCCGGCGTCTGCCCGTGGCGTTCTCGTCTCCGCACAGGTGGAGGGCCGGTTGAACGCGGTCCGGCGGTCCCATCCCGATGCCGTCACCCTGCTGATGGGGGAGGATATGCGCACCACGGGTCTGCTGGTCCTGGACTGGCCGGTTCAGGGGCCGGTGACGCTGCTGGAATTCCTGTTCCTGCCGCATCTGCGCGGGCAGGGGCGGGGTGCACGGGTACTGTCGGGTCTGACCACCGTCGCTGACGCACGCAGACAGGTTATCCGCGCTACCCTGTTCTATGACAGCCCGGCCCGCCACCTGCTGTCGCGGGCGGGCTTTACCAAGGTCCGCGACGACGGCATGGAGATCCTGATGGAACGCCGGGTTTAGCCTATCCCTGCCGCAGGCGGCGCAGCAGGGTCTGGCTGGCCTTGCCATCCACGGGCAGGCCCACGGATTTCTGATAGGCGCGGATGGCCGCGACCGTCCGTTTGCCCAGGAACCCGTCGGCCTTGCCCTTCTGCAAGCCCAGCTTGATCAGACGGGTCTGGATTTCGCGCACGCCGGCCTGATCGACGGGGATAGCGCGGGCACCGGTGCCGGCGGCAGCGCCGCTGATCATCGCCGTGACGGGGCTGGCGGCGGCGGTCGGGGCGGCCCCATCCTCATCATCGTCCCCATCCTGGTCACTGCGGGGCAGGACGCCGGACACGGTGGACCGGCGGATAGTGGCGCTGCCCGGTGGGCCGCCCAGCATGCCGGCAGGCGGACCTTCCGCCACTTCCACATTGCGGCCCCCGGCATCCAGGCGGCGCAGGGCCTGACGGGCGCCGGGGTCGCCGGTCTCCGCCGCCTGTCCATACCAGGCCCGCGCGGCATCCAGGTCGGGGGCGCCGTCCACGCCCTGTTCATAGAGCGTGCCCAGCATATAGAGCGCGCGGGCCACCCCGGCATCGGCGGCCTGCTGGAACCAGCGTGCGGCTTCGCCCGTATCCCGCTCCACACCATAGCCTTCGGTGTAGAGCAGGCCCAGATCGAACGCGGCCTCGGCATGGCCCATTTCGGCGGCCTTGCGATACCAGTTGGCGGCCTGCTCCATATCGTCGGGAATGCCAATATCGCCCCGGAACAGCTCTGCCAGGGTCCAGGCGGCATCGGCGTCGCCCTTGGTCGCCGCCTGCCCGTACCAGTAGATGGCGCGGCGCAGATCCTGCGCGCTGGTCGGCGTCTGTGAGGTCAGGGCATCAGCCAGGGCCATCTGCGAATCGGCGTCGCCTTCCCGGGCCTTCCCTTCCAGCGCCTTCAATTCCGGGTCGGTCCCGGCGGGTAGCAGGGCCGGAACCTGCGTGCCGGCAGCCAGGGCGGCCGCCCCCCCGGCAGCGGCTGCCGCCCCGGCGGCGGCGGCACCGGCCTTGCGGCGCGGCTTGCTGGGCGCCGCCGCCGACTTCTTGGGCGCAGTGGTGGCCGGCTTCTTCACGGTGGGTTTCACGGGCTTCTGCACCGTCGGCTTCTTCACCTCCTGCGCCGCAGCGGGGGCCGCGGCGGGCGCCAGTGTCAGGCCCGACAGCAGCAGGGGGGCCAGAAGGGCGGGAACGAATCGGCGCAAGGTGCGAGCGGCGTATTTGGGCATTCTTCGCGTATCCGGGCGGAGCCGGTCTTTCAGCCACAAGAGGTGGTAGGATGAACGCGACACTAACACGATTACCAGCGCCCGCCAGTGCTTACGCAGCAATGGGCGCAGCCTTTCGCGAAGCTATTGCACAGCGATGGCAAACTGACTATGGTGCGCGCCGCCCGTCAGACGGGACAATGTTGGGGCGTCGCCAAGCGGTAAGGCAGCGGTTTTTGGTACCGCCATTCCCAGGTTCGAATCCTGGCGCCCCAGCCACCCCTCTTCCTCCCTATCGCCTGTTATCAAGGTTGGTACGCCGTGGCGTTCCATCTTCCGCATATATGCGACCGGTCATCTTGCGGTTCGGGTCGTTCGGGGGGAAAATCACGGTAGGAGGAATAGATAAAATTTTGTATACTTGTCCGATGGTGGATAGTGAAATCTATGCCTTTGGGGTATAAGCCCCTTTAATGGCTGATTAACCACCATCGCAGGCAAAGGCCGGTACTGGCACATTCCAAGCGGAAGGGCGCAAGGGCAACTTCATGAATCGCCAACCGAATGCACCGAAACGCGACTGGGTCCGGGTAAAGCCGGGCGAGCGTTCGTCTGCCACTGCGATGAATGAAAAGCCCGAATATGACGATCAGAAGCTGCTGACGCTGCTCCAAAGCGCCAAGCGCGAGGTGCAGGGGCTGCGCCTGATCCATTTGCATATGTCTCTTCTGAAGGATAAGAGCCAGCTTGACCTGATCTCCATCAAGCGGGCCATGCAGGAAACCGCTGATCAGTCCGCCTATCTCCAGCTTTTCTCTCTGTCCAACGACGACGTCATCGTCCTGTACAAGGGCATCAAATTTTCCCTGATCTCCGACGTTTGTTCCAAGATCGAAAAGCTGATGCTGTCGCGCACCTCCATGGTGAAGCGCAATCCCTATGGGGAAGACAGCCTCTATTCCATCATGGAACTGTCGCTGAACTTCGTGAACGTGATCCGGTTCATCGAAGGTCTGGCGCGGGAGAGCAATGCCGACGCGGCCAAGGCGGAGACGAAGCCGCCCATCACGCTGGAGGAACTGGGCAAGATCGAACGCGCCGTGCAGATGTTCGACCTGTCGCCCTTCATGCTGAACCAGCCGGTGGTCGATATCACCAATGGTGAACAGAACCAGTTCGAATATTTCGAGCTGTATATCGCCATCAAGGCGCTGGAAGAACGGCTGTCGCCCAATTACGACATCACCGCCAACAAGTGGCTGTTCAGCTACTTCACGGCCAATCTCGATAATTCGGTGCTGAAGGCGCTGAATTACGGTGTGGATTTCCTGCGCGGTCGGCGCATCGGGTTGAACCTGAACCTGTCCACCATCATGTCCGCCTCGTTCGTGAAGTTTGACGAACGTCTGACGGCGGACCTGCGCGGCAATGTGATCCTGGAGATCAACAAGGCCGATCTGGTGGAGAATATCGACACCTACAAGGAAGTGGTCGATTTCGCCTCTTCCAAGGGCTACCAGATCTGTATCGATGGGCTGAACGACTTCTGGGTCACGCATATGGACCTGGAATATATGGCCTGCGACTATGCCAAGATCTTCTGGAACGACGAAATGGACATGATGTCGGACCATGAGTTCGAGGTGTTTTCCGAGAAGATCAAGGCACAGAGCAATTGCCGGTTCATCCTGGCCCGCTGCGGGTCGGTATCGGGCCTGATGTTCGCGGAAAAAGCGGGCATCCAGATGGTCCAGGGCCGTATCGTTGACAATATCCTGCGCAAGGGCGTGCTGCTGCGCGACGCCATCAAGAGCGCCAAGATGATGAATGATTGATGGCAGTTGCCGGTCGTCTGTAACGCGGGCCGGCAAGGTTACAAGGGTCTGTCCATTTCCAATACGATACATCCCGGAAATCCAGATAAGGGTTCGTCAACCCACCCTTTGGGTGATATGGTTCGTGTCGTAAAAGGGGACGGGCAGGCTATACTGGCCGTTGCAATGATCGCGGAAGATGGGGACCGGGTCAGCCCGGATGGTTTCAGTGTCTGAAAGAAACGCGACAGAAGGCCAGGGCAAGGACCAGGGTGACCAGAAGGGCGACACCAGCACCCATTTCCTGTTCACCTCCAAGGTCTTTCAGCTTCCGGGCGGCTATTTTGCCTTGTCCAAGGATAATAACGATCCCGTCTTCAATGTTCATCTGGGCGATGTCTGGGGGAAGATCCCTTTCCGCACCCTTCGCGAGAGTTTTCAGATCGAAGACAAGAGTGACGATGCACGTCTGCTGACCATCGTCGAAAAGGGGCTGAAATTCGTCAAGGAGATCCGTCCGGGCGACAGCATCCCGCGCGAGTTGCTGGATGGTTCGGCGTCGTGGCGGGTGGATGAACGTCACCTGACCATCGCCCGTGGCCGCCTGACGCTGCAGCTCGTGTCCTGGATCACGGGACGCGAATCCATGATCACTGACCGGTTCCAACTGGAACAGATCGTGGAAGACCCGCAGACCAAGCAGAAGGCCCAGGAAGCCTTTTCCAAGCTGGCCAAGCAGTTCGGCCTGCCCGAAGACCGCAAGCAGGAGATGGTCGACAAGGTCGATTATCTGGCCCGCGAACTCTCCTATATCGAGGCGCTGCGCGACCGTTACAGCCATGTTCAGAAGATCATGTCGAAGCTCGGTCAGGCCAAGCGTACCTTCAAGGGTGAGGGGCAGGTAGTGGCCGATGTGGGGCGCATGCAGGCTCTGGCCAAGACACCCGTCGCCAATTTCGACGATATCTTCGATCAGGTGGACGGGCAGACGGCCGAGGTGATGGCCATGCTGCGCACCTTCGACGCCCAGGTCGCCTTCATCCGGCGCATGCGCGACGAACTGCACACCATGCTGATGGTGTGGGATGAAATGATCGATATGTGGGATGGCAACGATATCGATAAGGAACCTGAAACCGAAAACCGGTTGAAGCGTACCTATCAGTTCCTGGCCAAGAACTTCCTGATCAGCAAGGTCTGGCAGCGCGGCGGCTGAGAGCCTACGGCCCGACCCGACCCCTGATATCTCCGCAGACAAGGGCGCCACCGGCGCCCTTTTTATTTACCTGAATTTAGTGGAGAATAGGCAGCGCCCAGGCCGATGGATACGGGATATCCCCGAACAGGTCCGGGCATTTTTGCGCGATCGCGCCTGCCATCTCTGACGCCATACCAACCAGATACAGGGTGACATTGTAACTAAGTATCTGATATTAAATAGTTAACCAATATTTCACATATTTCAACAGTGAAAAGTCGCTGTTGTTTCGCAATCAACATTTGGTATCCGTTAAAAATCCGTATTGACAGCACATCAAGGTGGGTACAAAGTCCATTTCACCGATAGGGATTAACCCGACGGTCGCGGCAATTTGATCGCGCAGCTTGCGCCGCGTCACCAAACGCTAAAGCGCCACGAACCATGCTTCGTGGCAGCCGCCTGATGGATGAAGGAGTTTCCACGATGAAATGGTTCAAGCGTGTCGCCATCACCACCGCCGCCCTGGTTGGCCTTGCCGTGTCGCCCGTGTGGGGCAGCGGGCAGATCCTGAACGTCTCCTACGACCCGACCCGCGAACTCTATAAGGAGTTCAACGCGGCCTTCGCCAAGCATTGGAAGGCGACCACGGGCGAGGATATCGAGATCAAGGCCTCGCATGGCGGTTCGGGCAAGCAGGCGCGCTCCGTCATTGACGGGCTGGACGCCGATGTCGTGACCCTGGCGCTGGCGTCTGACATTGATGCGATCGCCGAGAATACGGACCTGCTGTCCAAGCAGTGGCAGGCCAAGCTGCCCTATAATTCCACGCCCTATACCAGCACCATCGTCTTCCTGGTCCGCAAGGGTAATCCCAAGGCCATCAAGGACTGGGATGATCTGATCAAGCCGGGCATCCAGGTGATCACGCCCAACCCCAAGACCTCTGGCGGGGCGCGCTGGAACTATCTGGCGGCCTGGGGCTATGCGGCGGACAAGGCCGGCGGCAGCGATGCGGCCGGCAAGGATTTCGTCGCCAAGCTGTTCCGGAATGTGCCGGTTCTGGATACCGGTGCCCGTGGCTCCACCACCACCTTCGTGCAGCGTGGCATCGGTGACGTGCTGCTGGCCTGGGAGAATGAAGCGTTCCTGGCCATCAACGAACTGGGCGCCGACAAGCTGGAGATCGTGGTTCCCTCCGTCTCCATTCTGGCCGAACCGCCGGTCGCCGTGCTGGACAAGAATGTTGACCGCAAGGGCACCCGCAAGGTGGCCGAGGCCTACCTGACCTATCTCTACACCCCCGAAGGGCAGGAGATTGCGGCCAAGAACTATTACCGTCCGCGTCTGCCGGCCCTGGCGCAGAAATACGCGACCCAGTTCCCCAACATCAAACTGTTCGACATCACCAAGTTCGGCGGCTGGGCCACGGCCCAGAAGACCCACTTCGCCGATGGCGGTGTGTTTGACGAGATTTACAAGCCCGGTCAGTAATAAGGCCGTTAACCACTGCACCCTTTGTGGTGGTGGCAAACCAGACTAGTCTGACCCCCAGCCATCCCCGCCGGCCCCGACAGGACCGGCGGGGCATGCGCGTCAAAACAGGGGGGTGGTCATGGACAGGAATTTCGCCTTGCCTTCATTGCCTTCCCTTCGCCGTTCGGCGGGTGCCACCAAAGGGGGCGCAGCATGAGCGGTGCTTCCGGCTTCTCGCTGTTCAAACGGCGCAACCGCTCCATCATTCCGGGCTTTGGCCTGACGCTGGGCATTACGCTCACCCATCTGACCCTGATCGTGCTGATCCCGCTGGCGGCCCTGATGATCCGCCCGTGGGATATTGGCCTGTCCGGCTTCTGGCATCAGGTGACGGAAACGCGCGTGCTGGCGGCATTGCGCCTGTCCTTTGGCGCGGCGTTCGTGGCGGCGGCGATCAATGCCGTTTTCGGGCTGGCCGTGGCCTGGATGCTGGTGCGCTATGATTTCTGGGGCAAGCGGGTGGTGGATGCCATTGTCGATCTGCCCTTCGCCCTGCCCACGGCGGTGGCCGGCATCGCGCTGACCTCGCTCTATGCGCCCAATGGCTGGGTGGGGCAGTATCTGGACCCGCTGGGCATCAAGGTCGCCTATACGCCGCTGGGCGTGGTGGTGGCGCTGACCTTTATCGGCCTGCCCTTTGTGGTGCGGACCGTGCAGCCCGTGCTGGAGGAACTGGATACGGAGCTGGAGGAGGCGGCGGCATGCCTGGGCGCCACGCGGTTTGAAACCTTCATCCGCGTCATTTTCCCCGTGATCTTCCCGGCCCTGCTGACCGGTTTCGCGCTGGCCCTGGCGCGGGCGGTGGGGGAATACGGATCGGTGATCTTCATCGCCGGCAACATGCCCATGGTGTCGGAAATCGCGCCGCTGCTGATCGTGATCAAGCTGGAACAGTTCAATTATGCCGGTGCCGCCTCGGTCGGTATCGCCATGCTGATCCTGTCCTTCATCATGCTGCTGGTGATCAATCTGTTGCAGCGCTGGTCGCGCCGCTGGGCGGGGGTGTGAGATGAGTGGACATGCCCCCAAATCCCGCGTGACGGTGGCCGAACCCGGCTGGGTCAAGGCGCTGATCATGCTGGCCGGCCTGGGCTTCCTGGGCTTTTTCATCCTGCTGCCGCTGGCGGCTGTGTTTACCGAGGCGTTGCGCCGTGGCCTGGGCGCCTATTTTGAGGCGCTGGTGGAACCGGACGCGCTGGCGGCTATCAAGCTGACCCTGCTGGTCGCGGTCATCGCCGTGCCCGTGAATGTGGTGTTCGGTGTCGCCGCCGCCTGGGCCATCGCCAAGCACAAGTTTCCGGGTAAATCCCTGCTGCTGACCCTGATCGACCTGCCCTTCTCGGTCAGTCCCGTCATTTCCGGTCTGGTCTATGTGCTGCTGTTCGGCGCGCATGGCCTGATGGGGCCGTTCTTGCGTGAACATGGGGTGCAGATCGTCTTTGCCGTGCCGGGCCTGGTGCTGGCCACCATGTTCATCACCTTCCCCTTTGTGGCCCGCGAACTGATCCCGCTGATGCAGGCGCAGGGCGTGGATGAGGAAGAGGCGGCGATCACGCTGGGCGCCAGCGGCTGGCAGACCTTTCGCCGCGTGACCCTGCCCAATATCCGCTGGGGTCTGCTCTATGGCGTGCTGCTGTGTAATGCCCGCGCCATGGGGGAATTCGGGGCCGTGTCAGTTGTGTCAGGCCATATTCGGGGGGAGACCAACACCATGCCCCTGCATGTGGAGATCCTCTACAACGAGTATAATTTCGTGGCCGCCTTTGCGGTCGCCTCGCTGCTGGCCATCCTGGCCCTGGTGACGCTGGTCGCCAAATCGCTGCTGGAATGGCGCCACGGCGCCGAACTGGCCGCTACCGCCCGCCGCCATTGATGGGAACGGACCCATGAGCATCAATATCAAGAACCTGACCAAGCGTTTCGGCGGCTTTGCGGCTGTGGACGGGATTGACCTGGACATCCAGTCCGGTGAACTGATGGCCCTGCTGGGCCCTTCGGGATCGGGCAAGACCACCTTGCTGCGCATGATCGGCGGGCTGGATTTTGCCGATGAAGGCACCCTGCTGATCGAGGGGGAGGATGCGACGGTGTCGGAGCCGCACGCGCGGCGCGTCGGCTTCGTGTTCCAGCATTACGCCCTGTTCCGGCATATGAGCGTGTTTGAGAATGTGGCCTTCGGTCTGCGCGTCTCCCGCCGCAAGCCCAAGATTTCCGACGCCGACATCCGCACGCGCGTCATGAACCTTCTGGAACTGGTACAGTTGGCGCCCTTGTCGGGCCGCTATCCCAACCAGCTTTCAGGCGGGCAGCGGCAGCGTGTGGCGCTGGCCCGCGCGCTGGCCACCGAACCGCGCGTCCTGCTGCTGGATGAACCGTTCGGGGCGCTGGACGCCAAGGTGCGCAAGGAATTGCGCCGCTGGCTGCGCGATATCCATAAGGGCATGGGCGTGACGACGGTATTCGTGACCCATGACCAGGAAGAAGCACTGGAACTGGCCGACCGCGTCGCCATCCTGAACAAGGGGCGCATCGAACAGGTGGGCACCCCGGCAGAGGTCTATGACAACCCGGCCTCGGCCTTTGTCTGCGACTTCCTGGGCGGTGGCACGCGGCTGGACTGCGTGGTGGCCGACGGTGCGGCGGTCATCGCCGGTGCGCGTGTACCGGTGGTCAACGCCTTGCCGCCGGCGGGTCCGGCCACGGCCTATATCCGCGCCCATGATATCGATCTGGCGGAACCGGGAGAGGCGGGGACCCTGTCCGCCACCATCCGCCTGATCCAGCCCGTGGGGCCGCAGCTGCGCCTGGACCTCAACCTGGATGGTAAGGTGGTGGAAGCGGTCCTGGACCGCCACGCCACCACCACACCGCTGACGCCGGGACAGACCGTCTCGTTGCGCCTGCGCCGGGCCAATGTCTATGCGGGGTAGGGGAGCCTATACTAGAGCTGTTTTCGGTAGACCGGAAACAGCTCCGGCGGCGACCGCCGCCGCGCCGCACATGCGGCGTAAGCCAAGCGGCGGATGCCGCGCCGGCGCCTGAGGAAAACGAAGGTCTAGAGCGTATTTCCGGTTAACGGAAATACGCTCTAACAGCACGAAAGCCTGACCGTGGGTTATGATTTCGTGCCGCTGGTATCAGTCGAACCGCAGGCGGACCTGACCGGGGTCCAGGGCCACGATAAGGGCGGGGCGATCCTCCACCCAGCCGCGCACCGAAAATACGCCCTGCATGCCGATCTCCAGCCCGTCCGGGCCGGTGCAGGCAAAACAGGCGCCCGTGCGCGACAGGTTGACGGTTTCACCCCGGATGACACGACCATCCAGGGTCAGCAGCGCCGTGCTGCGTACGGGCACGCGGGGGAAACGGCGGCGGTCGCCTGCGGGGCGCTTGGCGCGCGTGGTGGGGGCGGGTTCATCGTCGCGATGGGCCAGCCATTCGGCCATATCCACCCAGCGCTGGCTTTCATCAGGGTCATCGGTATTCAACGCCGCCTGCCAGCAGGCGATCAGCTTGGCGTTCAACACCTCATCCGGGATCGGGCCGGTGCTATCGACCGTCGTCGCCGGTTCCATCGTTGCCACCTGCATCGCTGTCCCATCCGGTGCCAAGCGGCTTCCCACGCGTGATAGGCGTGGGAAGCCTTTCCTTATATATCTACAACAGACAAGCGCAGTTGTCGTCAATCAATCCTAAGGACAGGTGCGGCGGGCTGGCCCAAAGCGCGCCAAGTGCCAATGAAGCCCAAGGTCAGCGTGATGGCCGTACAAATCAAGGCGGTGCTGATTACCGCCCAGGGCATGAAGATGAAGGGGAAGTCCATCACCTCGCTGACCACGATCCAGGCGACGATGGTGCCCAGAATGCCGGCAATACCCGCCGTGATCAGGCCCAGCAGACCGTATTCCAGCAGGAAGGCGCGCAGCACGGTCGCCCGTGTCGCCCCCAGCACCTTCAGCACAACCGCATCATAGACACGGCGGCGGTGCCCGGCGGCAACCGCACCGGCCAGGACCAGGGTGCCGGCCAGCAGGGTGACCGCCGCTGTCAGGCGCACGGCCAAGCCGACATTGACCAGGATCTCCGACACCGTCTCCAGCGCGTCCTTCACGCGCACTGCGCTGATATTGCTGAACTTCACGGCGACATTACGTTGCACCGCCGGTTCCGCCTCCACCGGCGCACGCACCGTCGCCAGATAGGTCTGGGGCGCGGATTCCAGTACACCGGGGGAGAAGACCAGGGTGAAGTTGATGGTGATCGTGTCCCAGTCCAGTTCACGCACCACCGCCACCTCGCCCTCAATATCGCGGCCCAGGACATTGATGGTCATGGTGGCACCGGGGCCGATGCCGAAGCTTTCGGCAATCTCCTTGGACACGGCCAGCTTGGGCGGACCCTGGTAATCGGCGGGCCACCATTCGCCGGCCAGTACCTTATCGTTGGCGGGCGCCTTTGCCTGCCAGGTGATGCCGCGGTCGCCGTTCAGGACCCAGGAATATTCCTTGGTCTTCAGGGCCTTTTCCGCCTCCACCCCATCGATGGCCACGATGCGGGCGCGCAGGTTGGGGGTGAGCGCCAGATCCTCGGTCCCCGGCACGGCCAGCACGGTCTGACGGAATTCCTCAACCTGATCAGGTTGGATATCGACGAAGAAGAAGGCCGGCGCGTTGGTGGGCAGGCGGTCGGAAACCTCCTTCTGGAAATTCGCCTCAATCAGAGCGATGGCAACCAGCACCGTCAGGCCAAGACCTAGTGACAACACTACCGCGCTGGTCGGGCTACCGGGCCGGTGGATATTGGCGAAGGCCAGACGCAGGACGGGCAGGCGGGGCCGGCCCACGGCCTTTGCCGCCTTGGTCACGCCGATCCCGGCCAGCCAGAACAGGCCCAGCACGACCACGGCCCCGATGACGAAGGAAATGGCAAAGCCCTTTTCCTGCGCCGTCGCCACCGCCAGGGCACCCAGGCCCAGGCCCGATGCGGCAATGCCCAGCAGGTACGAGGCGCGGGGACGGCCCTTGGCCTTCTGCACCAGTTCGCGGAACAGGGCGATGGCCGGCACCTCCCGCGCATGGCCCAGCGGCCACAGCGAGAAGGCCAACGCGGTCAGGAAGCCGAAGCCGGCGGCCACGGCCAGCGCCTCGGGATAGACACCGATACGGGCCGTGATGGGCAGCACCTCCGCCAGCGCTTGCCCTGCGGCCAGGGGGCCGGCGGTGCCGACCGCCAGACCGATGGCGATGCCGACCGATGCCAGGGCCAGGATCTGGATCAGATAGGTCTTGAAGATCAGCGAACCCGACGCGCCCACGCATTTCAACATGGCGATGGTGTTCGACTTGGCATCCATATAGGCGCGCACGGCATTGCCCACGCCCACTCCGCCGACCAACAGGGCCGTCAGGCCAACGAGGGTCAGGAACAGGGTCATGCGGTCGATGAACCGCGATAGCTGCGGTGCCGCATTCAGGTAGTCACGCAGGCGCCAGGGGGCACCTTCCATCTCCGTCTTGGCCTGTTCGCGGAATTCCTTGGGCGTGATCCCGTCCCGCAGCTTCACCTGATAGGACCAGGTGATCAGGCTGCCCGGCTGGATCAGTTCGGTTTTGGCCAAGGCTGCTTCCGACAGCATCAGGCGGGGGCCAAGGGAGAAGCTGCCTGACCCGGCCTTGTCCGGCTCACGCGCGATCAGGCCCCGCACCTCTACCACCTGCCCGCCGATGCTGACCGGCGATCCGACTTTCAGGTTCAAGCGGGTGGCCAGCGTATCCTCAACGACCGCACCGTAACGCCCGCCGCGTTCGGCCAGCAGGGATTGGATATCGACCGTCTGTGGCAGCCCGTCCGGCCCCTGGATGTCGAAACTGCCATAGAGCGGGTAATTGGCACTGACCGATTTCAGCTCCACCAGGGCGGTGTTGCCGCCATCATTGGGGTCGCGGGCCATGGCGCGCATTTCGGCGGCGGTCATCACCTCGCCTCGTGCCGCCAAGAACGCCATCTGTTCGGGCGTGGCCTGCTGATAGAGGATGCGGGCGGAAACATCGCCGCCCAGGATGGCGCGGCCATCGCTGCGCATCGCATCCTCGATGCCGCTGGAGATCGATTGCACCGTCGCGATGGCGCCGACGCCGATGGCCAGACAGGCGATGAAGATGCGGAAGCCTGACAGACCGCCACGCAGTTCCCGCCGCGCGATGGTGAAGGCCAGCTTCCATTCCGACAGGAAGCCGCCCGCTTGTGGTGCGGCCTGGGTGCTGTTGGTGGACAGGGTGGTGGCCGTCATCTCAACGCCCCGCCGCCGCCAGGGGCCGGGCATCGCCGGCGCTGTCATCGACGATCAGACCATCGACCAGCCGGATCACGCGATCGCATTCCCGCGCCAGACCCGGATCATGGGTGATCATCACGATGGTGGTGCCCACCCGGTCGGCCATGGTGAACATCAGTTCGATGATGCGCTTGCCGGTATCGCCATCCAGATTGCCTGTCGGCTCATCGGCCAGCAGCAGCGAGGGTTCGGGCGCGAAGGCACGGGCCAGCGCCACGCGCTGCTGTTCACCGCCCGACAACTGTCCGGGATAATGGGTCAGGCGGTGACCCAGGCCGACCGCTTCCAACCCCTTGCGGGCGCGGTCAAAGGCGTCGGGGGCACCGGCAAATTCCAGCGGGATGGCGACATTTTCCAGCGCCGTCATGGTGGGGATCAGGTGGAAGGACTGGAACACGATCCCCACCTCATCCCGGCGGAACCGCGCCAGTTCATCCTCGTTCATGCGGGTCAGTTCATGGCCCTTCACCTTGACCGAGCCTGAGGTGGGTGGCTGCAAACCACCCAGGATCATCATCATAGAGGACTTGCCGGACCCGCTGGGCCCGACCACGCCGACCTTTTCTCCGCGGCCGACATGCAGATTGATGCCTTTCAGGATGTTGACGCTGCCCGCCTCACTCTCCAGCTTAAGGTGGATATCGCGCAACAGGACGACGGGGTCGGCCGGAACTATGGGCATCGCCATGACAAACCTTCGCAGCAAGGGTGAACCGAACCGATATGGCCCCGTGGGGGCCGCTTTCAACCGACTCGGGCTACTGATCCTGCTGCTTTCATGCCTATTGGCACCGTCGGGCGCGATGGCGCAGGTCACACCGGCGCCATTAAAGATCATCGTCCTGGGGGACAGCCTGTCCGCCGGCTATAAATTGCCGCGTGAGGCGGCGTTCACCAGCCAGTTGGAAACGGCGCTGAAGGCCAAGGGCTATGCCGTTTCCGTCCCCAATACCGGTGTGTCGGGGGAGACGACATCGGGTGGCCTGTCGCGGCTGGACTGGATTCTGGCTGACAAGCCGGGCCTGATGATCGTGGAACTGGGGGCCAATGACGGGTTGCGCGGCATCGACCCGGCCCGTACCCGCGAGAACCTGGACAAGATCCTAACCAAGCTGGCGGAAAAGAACGTGCCCGTCATCCTGGCCGGCATGATGGCGCCCCGCAACCTGGGCAGTGAATATGGCAAGGTGTTCGACGCCATCTATCCTGACCTTGCCAAGAAGCATGGTGTGACGCTGTACCCGTTCTTCCTGGAAGGGGTGGCGATGGACCCGAAGCTGAACCAGGAAGACGGGATGCACCCGACCACGGAAGGGGTGGCCGTCATCGTCAAGAATATCCTGCCCACCGTTACCGCCACGCTGGACAAGATCAAGGCCGGGGCGAAGTGATGGAGGAGATGCCCGACGACGCGCCCCTGTTCGCCAGCGCGGCCGGCACCGGGGCCGACTGGTCCAGTGCCGCCAAGGACTGTTTGGATCACCTGACCCTGGTGCCCGGTGCCAATTTCGGCGTGCTCTATGTCACCGATCATCTGGCCGACCAGATCGGCAGCATCGCCACCCTGCTGCGTGGGGTGACGGGCGTGCGCGACTGGGTCGGCACGGTGGGCATCGGCGTGCTGGGCCAGGGGGGCGAATATTATGACCGCCCGGCCCTGTCCGTCCTGATCGGGCGGCTGCCCGACGGGGCAGTGCAACTGCTGGGGCCGATGACGGATGGCGCGGGGGCCGTGGATGCGGTCCAGCCCTGGCTGCGTGATCACGCGCCGCTGCTGCTGCTGATGCATGGCGATCCGCGCCATGCGCGGCTGCCGTCGCTGCTGCTGGATGTGGCGGGGCGGACGGGTGGGTTCATTGTGGGCGGCCTCACGGCTTCGCGCGGGGAACAGGCGGTGCTGTGCGGGCATGAAACGGGGCCGGGCCTGGCGGGCGTGATGTTCGATGCCGATATCGCCGTCGCCACCGGCCTGACCCAGGGCTGCACCCCCATCGGTCCGGTGCGCACCATCACCAGGGCGGATGCGCATGTGGTGATGGAGATTGACGGTGCCCCGGCGCTTTCTGCGCTGAAGGCCGATATCGGGCCGGAACTGTCGGCTGATCTGCGCCGGATTTCGGGGCTGATCATGGCGGGCCTGCCCATTCCCGGCGATGACCGCGGCGACCGGCTGGTCCGTGATCTGACAGCCATCGACCTGGAACGCGGCTGGATCGCCATCGGGGAGAATGTGACGGATGGGCAGCCGATCCAGTTCTGCCGCCGCGACGCGGCCGCCGCCGAGGCGGACACGGTCCGCATGCTGGAAGGGCTGAAGCGACGGCTGCCGGTAGGGCAGGTGCCGCGCGCCGGCATCTACATCACCTGTGTGGCGCGCGGGGGCCGGCTGTTCGGGCGGGAAGGAGTTGAGCGGGAATTGATCCACCGCCATCTGGGCGACTTTCCGCTGACCGGCTTTTTCGCGGGCGGTGAAATCTCCAACGCGCAGCTTTATGGCTATACGGGTGTGCTGGTGCTGTTTGTGTGAAGCCTTACGCTCACAGCTTGATCATATAACGCACATAGCCATCGGCCCCGCCCGTCACCTTGTCATACAGGTGGCGGGCGCGGGCATTGTCTTCCTCGGTATTCCAATAGACGCGGCCCCAGCCGGCCTCACGCCCCATCGCCGTCAACCGGGTAATCAGGGCGCGGCCTACACCCTTGCCGCGCGCGGCCTCTGCCGTGAACAGGTCCTCCAGGTAACAGACCAGCTTGGCCGACCATGTATGCGGGTGCAGGACGTAATGGCACAGGCCCAGCAACTGTCCGCTCGCATCATCCACGGCCACCAGACCGTTCACGGTGCTGGACGGGTCCAGGATGCGGGCCCACAAGGCATTGGTGACATCGGCTGGCACATCGGCACGGTAGAAGGTGCAGTAGGCATCCCACAGGCCCCGCCATTGCACCCGGTCATCTGCCTGGATCGCCCGCACCGTCACGCCACCGTCCATGTTCCATCCCCCCGCTCTGAACCGGCACCGGATATCGCATCGGGCAGGGGGGCCTGTCCACCCCACCCCGATACGGGGGGCCAATTTGGGGGCAGAACCGGGGTTCAGCCGCAATTTTCCCCGTGATCACAAGACCCTGGCCATAAGGTTACGGTGCCCAACCCTTGTCAGACAGGTATTCTCTGTGGCACAGCTTGAACTCAGCCGGTGATCGGACGGCGGATCGGGATCAATATGCGGACGCTTTTTCACCATCCCCTCTCCCCCTTTTCACGCAAGGTGCGGGTGGCGCTGGCCGAAAAACGCCTGGATTTCGCGCTGGAGCTGGAAAAGCCCTGGGAGCGGCGTGAGGAATTCATGCTGTTGAACCCCGCCGGCGAAGTGCCGGTTCTGGTGGAGGAAGATGGCAGCGTCATCGCCGACCAGACCGCCATCTGCGAATATCTGGAAGATGCCTATCCCGAGAGCAGCCTGCTGGGCCGCGAGGTGGCGCTGCGGGCAGAGGTGCGGCGGCTGGTCGGCTGGTTCGATGTGAAATTCCGGGCCGAGGTGACGGACCTGCTGGTGGGCGAGAAGCTGTTCAAGCGTTTTTCCGGCCAGGGTACGCCGCACACACAGTCGATCCGCGCCGGCCTCGCCAATATCCATTACCATCTCGACTATATCGGCTGGCTGTGCGAGCGGCGCACCTGGCTGGCCGGCGACCAGTTCAGCTGGGCCGATATCGCGGCGGCGGCACAGCTTTCCTCCATCGATTATCTGGGCGATGTACCCTGGGATGATCATCCCGAGGCGCGGAATTTCTATGCCCGCGTGAAAAGCCGGCCCAGCTTCCGCCCGCTGCTGACCGACCATCAGCCGGGCCTGCCGCCACCCAAACATTACGCCGATCTGGATTTCTGATCCTTTCCGCAATCCCGACGCAATTTGGCCGCAACCCATGGGCTAGGATGCGGGCTGGGCGATGTCGTCCCTGGATAGCCGTGTTGTGGAGAAATGAAATGCGCCGGTCGCTGGTCCCCCTTGCCCTTGCCAGCCTGCTGTTCACCGCCGTTCCGGTTGTGTCGGCCCAGACCCTGCCCGTGCAGCCCGTGATCGATACCGTTTCCTTCAACGTCTCGGTGGAAGATTGGGTGAAGACGGAAACGGCCCTGGTCACCCTGGTCGTCGATATCGCGGGCAACGGCAATGGCGGCACTGTCCGGTCGGATGTGCTGAAGGCGGTGGCCGGTATCGCGGACAAGGCCGAATGGCGCATCGTCGCCATGAACCCGCAGAGCGACAGCGCCGGTCTGGAACGCTGGCAGGCGCAGTTGCGGGCCCGTCTGCCGGAAGGCCAGCTGTCGGCGCTGGGCGACCGGGCCAAGAAGGCCAGCAAGCCCGGCCTGCAGGTGCGGGTGGGTGGCGTCGCCTTCGACCCGACCCTGGCGGAGACGGAGGAAACCCGGTCGACCCTGCGTGACAAGATCTACGCCAAGGTCAATGCCGAGCTGAAGCGCCTGAACGCCGCCTTCCCAGGCCGCAATTACCGGGCCGGCGATATCAGTTTCACTGAACAGCGTATGGCCATGCCGGCCAGTGCCTATCGGGAGAAGATGGTGATGGCGGCCGCACCCCAGATGGCCGACGCCCTGCCCGGCGTGCAGGATCAGATGGTGCTTGAGGCGCGGGTGACCCTGTCGGCGTTTGCGACGCCCTGAGAATTGCATATGCTTGCCAGTCTTTCCCGTAATCACGTAGTTTGAGGATATCCGCGCGCTGGGTCGGCATCCGGTGCGCGGATTCTCATTTGTGATGATATGGAGATTGCAGGTGTCGGAAAGCGAGTTCGCCATTGTCATCGCCTGCGACGACAATTTTTTCTTCCATTGCCGCAATCTCCTGGCCTCCATCGCCAAGAGTGCGCCCACCATGGCGGCACAAGATCGGTTCTGTGTGTCCCCCGGCCTGTCCCCTGAACACCAGGACGAACTGGCCCGGTACGGTGTGCGCTATGTCCCGCTGGGTTTGGACGTGTTTCCTACGGTGCTCGCCGATATTGTCAGCCGCCATGCCTATACATTCGGACAGTTCATCCGGCCGCTGTTTCCTAAAATCATCCCTGGCTATGCCAATTATATCTACATGGATTGTGACACCTGGGTTCAGAACGATACTCTGGTTGCGGCGGTCAAACAGGCACAGATGTTTGGACCGGACATGGCTGTCGCCTCTCCGATGGTCTCTCATTACTATCCAAGTGTGCTGCACGATATGACGATCACAAGGAATGTTCAGGAAAACTGGCTCTATGGCACCTATGAGGTGCGGTTTGCACGGGCAATGGCGGGGCGGTCCTTCTTCAGTTCCGGTGTCTTTGCTCTTTCAGGTGCTTCCCCATTCTGGGAAAACTGGTTCCAGGACATCCTGGAAATTGCACCAAGGGTGGATATCTGCAATCCCGGATTTATGCATTTTACCGAGCAGACGGCGTTCAACGGTGTGATTTGCCGTACCGGGATGGTCACGGTACTGGACCCGCTGTATAATTATCACTGCAATATGGGGGGCATTGTCCGGGACTTTACGACGGGAGTGGTTCTGTCAGTATCGGCCAAGCCGGTGCGTGAGGTTTGTGTCATCCATCTGGCGGCGTGGGGGTCCATGAAGGAAGAATATATCGCCGGCCGGCTGCTGTTCGAACCGTAACCGCCGCCGTTACCCGCCTAGCCATTGGTTCAAGGCATATAGCAGCCCGCCGATCGCGGCACCCAGCAGGGTGCCGTTGATGCGGATATATTGCAGGTCGCGGCCGACCCGCAGTTCCAGGCGCTGCGTGAACTCCTTCACATCCTGCGCCTTCAGGGTCCGGGCCACGAAATCGCGAATCGCCTCGCGCCAGCGGGGCAGGGCGGACGTGAAGGCCTGCTCCACCGCCTGGTTCAGGCGGTCGCGCACCGGCGCCTCCCGCATGGCATCGGCCAACGACGCCGCCACACCATGCAGGGCCGAACGGATATGGCCATCGGGCCGGTCAAGATCGGCAAGCGCCGCGTCGCGCAGACCCGACAACAGGTCATGCAGCAAGGGGCCCGCCACCTCCGGACCTGTGAACTGACGCAGCGCCTCCAGCAGACGCTGGGCCAGCTCGCTGCCGGCCTCCACCTCATCCGGCAGGGATTTCAGCCAGTCGCGCAATTCCTGCCCCGCCGGGGCGTGGGGGGAACGCAGATCCCAGAGATGGCCCAGGATCGCCTCATTGATCGTGTCGGCCAGGGATTTGTCGACCGAAGACGGCATCCACCAGCGGGACTTGCCGGCCACCGCCGACTCCACCCAGCCACGCTGCCCATGCATCAGATGGATCAGCCGGTCCGCGATCTCCCGCAGCAGCGGTTCCAGTGACGGGCTGTTCACGAAATGGCGCAGGGCGCCGGCCAGGGCCGGGCGCAGGTCGGCCTGTGACAGGCCGGCGGCCAGCGCGTGGCCCAGGGCATTGGCCAACGGGGCATCGCCCTGCCGCGACAGAAGCCCCGGGAGCATGCCGGCCACCAGATCGACCAGCCGCCCCCGATCCTCTTCATCCGCCAGCAGATTGGCCAGCTTGGCCGCCGGGTCCATGCGCCGCACCTGTTCCACCAGCATGGCGGGTTCCAGGAATTCCCGGTCGATATAGGCGGCGATGCCATCGGCGATGCGGTCGCGGTTGCGCGGCACCAGGGCCGTATGCGGGATGGGCAGACCCAGCGGATGGCGGAACAGGGCCGTCACCGCGAACCAGTCGGCCAACCCGCCAATCATCCCCGCCTCGGCTACGGCCCGCAGGGCAGGCGCGATGCCGGGCGGCATGAAAGGGGCATGGCTGACGGCCCAGCCACCGGCGGCCAGGGCCAGACAGGACCCCGCCATCCAGCGGTGGCGCGACAGATCGCGGCGCAGGGCCGCATCATCGCTTTCGGCGGCAACGGGGGCGGTGATGTCGTTCAGGGGGGCGGGGTCGTGCATTCCTTGATCCTAACCGGGACGGCAACGGTCCGCCTGCGGATTTACCCAGCCGTTACAGGCCTGACACTATTTGTCTCTGCGGCCAACTGCGCCGCCAGTCCTTCCCGATAGGTGGGGTGGATCAGCCGATATTGAAGACAGGATTTAAGCCGGTCGTTCCGGACCCGGCGATTATCAGCATAAAAGCTGGCGGCCATGGCCGACATTGTTGCGGGATCGAAAGGTTCCAGTGGGGGAGGCTCGACCCCCAGCAGGGCTGCGGCATATTCCACCACCTGGGCGGCCGGTGCGGGCTCATCATCGACGATATTATAGGCTGTGGCGGGCTGGGGCGCGGCCATGGAGGCGATAATGGCGCCGGCAATATCATCGACATGGATGCGGCAGAACACCTGATCCGGCTTGTCGATGCGCCGGGCCGTGCCCGCCCGCACCGTATCAATGGCGCTGCGCCCCGGACCATAGATGCCGGGCAGGCGGAACAGATGCACCGGTAGGCCGGCCTGCCGGTGCAGGGCCAGCCAGCCTGCCTCCGCCGCTACCCGCCGCTGGCCGCGCGGGCCGGTGGCGTTCAAGGCGCTGTCCTCATCCACCCAGCCGCCGCCGGTATCGCCATAGACCCCGGTGGTCGACAGATATCCGACCCAGCGCAGGCCAGATGCCCGCGCCGCGATATCGGCCCCGTGATGGTGCAGCACGGCGTCGCCATCGGCATCGGGCGGCACTGATGACAGGATATGGGTGACCCCATCCAGCGCGGATACGACATCCGCTAGGGGCCTGCCCCGGTCAAAGGTGAAGGCGTCAATGCCCTGCGCGCGCAAGGCATCGGCCTTGTCCTCTCCCCGCACCGTGCCGGCCAGCGACCAGCCCATATGGCGCAGACGGTCGGCCAGATGCAGGGCCGTGTAACCCAGACCGAAGATGAACAGCCGGCCGACCGGCATGGTGGGTGTTGTGATCATGAACGTTTTGACACTTGCCAGCAGGGGACGGATCAGGATTTGTAGCGTGTCATGAACCGAATGCTCAATGCCGGGGCGTTGATCGCCCTGTCCACCCTGTGCCTGCCGCTGTCCGTTATGGCGCAGGAAGGGGCGATTTTCGCCAACCGCACCGCCTGCCTTGACCGGGCCGAGGCCTTGCCTGACTTCGCCTATGAAGAGGCAAAGCTCTGGGAACGCCAGGGGGCGGGTGTGGATGCCCGTCTTTGCCAGGCCCTGGCCCTGATGCTGCGCGGGGATTGGGAACAGGCCGCACCGGCGCTGGAGACGGTGGCGGCGGAGATGGTGCGTGAACGCCCCGCCATGCGCGCCAATCTGCTGAGCCGGGCGGGCACGGCCTGGTCCAATGCCCATAAGCTGCCGCAGGCGGAGGCGGCGTTCGGCAAGGCCCTGGAGCTGACGCCGCGCGACCCGCAGATCCTGATGGACCGTGCCATCGCGCGCGCGGGCATGGAACGCTATTGGGAGGTTATCGCCGATCTGGACAAGGTCCTCGAACTGGCGCCAAAGATGGCGGAGGCCTGGCTGCTGCGGGCCCAGGCGCACCATCTGCTGGCGCTGGATGGCAAGTCGATGAACGATGTGGAAGAGGCGCTGCGCCTGTCGCCGCAAAGCGGGGAGGCGCTGCTGCTGCGCGGCAATCTGCGCGCCGCCAAAAGCGATATGGTACGGGCCAAGCAGGATTGGGAATCGGTACGCCGTGTGGCCGCCGGTACGTCCGCCGCCAATATCGCCCTGCAGAACCTGAACGCACTTGACCGCGCCCAGACCGACCAGAAGCGGGAATTGAAGAAAAAGAAAGAACAGTGACCCCCTTGATCGTAACCGATCAAGGGAGATTTCACGTTCGCTTTAGCGCCGGGCGGCGGCATCCGCCGCCTTTTGCCAGCTTGCCTGATACGGGGTTCACCCGGCCCAAAAAACAAAAGGCGCGGTACCCGTGGGCACCGCGCCTTTTTTTGAACCTATCACCGAATCAGGCGGTGATATTCACGAAGCTGCCACGGGTACGACCAGAGGCAACCGCTTCCTGACGTTCATTGTCGGTCGGATTGGTGTTGGTCTGCTGATTATCCTGCTGGGTGGACGCGGTCTGCTGCGCCTGCTGATCAGACGGGGGCACCGGCTGAACGCGCGTATTGCTCTCCGCCGGGCGAACGCCGGGGGTCTGGAAGACAGAAGAGCTATAAGAGGAAACGCCGCTGATCGCCATCACACACCTCAGTTGTTGGGCATAAAGTATGCTCTGTGACAAAGCCCGTCAATCCGCCATCAACGCAGGACCGGGCCGGCATCCATGCGCGTGTTAGGATTTCCGTAATGGAATCGTCCTGGAATCGCCGCCGCCCGATTGGTGGGGGGCTTGCCCCTGGCTGGGGGCCAGGGTTATTGCTTGAAATATCGGACAAAACCCGGTCAGCCCCGTCACGCGGGGGATAATGGCCGGATCGGAACAGGGGTAGGCCTCTTGCAATCCAATGACAATGCCGGCGCTGCCGCCGGCCAGTGGTCGTCACGTTTCGCCTTTCTGATGGCCGCTATCGGCTCCTCGGTCGGGTTGGGCAATATCTGGAAATTCCCCTATATGATCGGCACGGGCGGCGGGTCTGCCTTCATGCTGGTCTATCTGATCTGTGTGCTGGCTGTGGGCCTGCCCATCCTGATCGCCGAACTGACCCTGGGCCGCATGGGCCGGCAGGGTCCCATCGAAACGTTGGTCGAACTGGGCCACCGCTATTCTGGGCGGGCAACCTGGGGATTGGTCGGCTGCGTCGGGGTGCTGGCGGCGGTGCTTATCCTGTCCTTCTACTCCGTCGTGGCGGGATGGTCGCTGGCCTATATCCCCAAGCTGCTGATGGGCGGCATGACCGGCCTGTCGGGGGCGGAGACGGGTAAGGCCTTCGATGATTTCCTGGCCGATCCTCTGGCCCTGACCTTCTGGCATGCCCTGTTCATGCTGCTGACCATCATCCCGGTGGCGCGCGGCATCCAGTCTGGCATTGAAAAGGCCGTGGTCTGGATGATGCCGCTCCTGTTCGCGCTGCTGGTGGTGCTGTGCATCTATGCCGGTATTGAGGGCGATTTCACCGCTGGCATGGTTTACCTGTTCAAGCCGGATTTCGGGGCCGTGACCTGGGATGTGGTGCTGGCCGCCACCGGTCAGGCCTTCTTTTCGCTCTCCATCGGGCTTGGCACCATGCTGGCCTATGGCGCCTATCTGCCGGGCGGCGTGTCGATCCCCCGCACCTCGGTGGTCATTGTCTTTGCCGCCATTCTGACGGCGGTGCTGGCGGGTGCCGCCATCTTCCCCATCGTCTTTGCCAATGGCCTGAACCCCTCGGAAGGGCCGGGTCTGGTGTTCGTCACCCTGACCGTGGCCTTCGGTGCCATGCCGGGCGGGGCGATCTTCGGGGCGGTGTTTTTCGTGCTGCTGGCCATCGCGGCTCTGACGTCCTCGGTCTCGCTGCTGGAACCGATCGTGGCGGCGTTTGCGGGCCGTGTGCGCCTGTCGCGCTCGGCGCTGGCCTGGATCGGCGGCATCGTCGCCTGGGTGCTGGGCTTCCTGACCCTGTTCTCCTTCAACATCTGGTCGGATGTGCATCCGTTCGGCGGCACCCGCACCTGGTTCGACTGGATCGACTTCCTCACCTCCAACATCCTGCTGCCGCTGGGCGGCGTGATGCTGGCCTTGTTCGCGGGCTGGGTGGTGACGCGCCAGGACAGTGTGGCGGCGGTCGGGTTTGAAAGCCCGTTCTTCTATTCTCTCTGGCGCCTGCTGGTGCGCGTAGTGGCACCAATCGGAGTCGTCGCAGCGGTCGTTACAAATTTCTTCTGACCGCCCACATTAAAAGGGACGTCCTGAAAGGAGGGACCGCGCGATGATCAATCTGCTGATGAATATCCTGTGGCTGCTGCTGTTCGGCTGGAATGCCGGGCTGGCCTGGCTGACGGCGACGCTGGTGATGGTTATTTCCATTGTCGGCATTCCCTGGGCACGGGCCGCGCTGAACATCGCCATCTTCATGTTCTGGCCCTTTGGCCGGGTGGCCGTGCCGCGTGATGATTTGACGGGGCGCGAAGATATCGGCACCGGCCCGCTGGGCTTCATCGGCAATGTGATCTGGTTCCTGTTCGGTGGCATCTGGCTGGGCCTGGGCCACCTGATCATCGGGCTGGCCTGCTGCATCACGGTCATCGGCATCCCGTTCGGCCTGCAGCATTTTAAATTCGCGGGCCTGGCCTTCGCCCCCATCGGCAAGACCATTGTCGACCGCGAGATCGCGGACGCGATGCGCTATCGGTAATGACAGGACGATGGGGCGGCGTGGTCGCCGCCCCATCGTCTTTCAGATACGCTGTGACAGCCAGATGGCGGTGCGCGACCCCGCCTTGATCAGGGCGGACAGGACCGGATACCCGGTGGCCAGTTCCGCCTCATGCGCCAGACCGATATCCCGGTGCTCCAGCTCTTCGGCTCGGAACTGCTCGATGGTGGCCTTCAAGGGCGCTTCGTCTGGCCCCAGTTGTTCGGCCTGTTCGGCATAATGCTGGTCGATCACCTCTTCCACCGCCACCGTACAGGCCATGGCGGCCCGGCTGCCCAGGGCGGCGGTGCCGGCACCCAGCGCCCAGCCGGCCAGATGCCAGACGGGCTGCAACATCGTGGGGCGTATGCCACGTTCCCGCGCCAGTTTGTTGAACGTCTCCAGATGGACCTGCTCCTGCTCCGTCATATGGCGCAGCATAGGGCCCTTATCCCCCTTGCCCAGAACGGCCATCTGCCCCGTATAGATGCGGACGGCGCCATATTCACCGGCCTGATCGACGCGGATCATCCGTTCCAGGCTGGGCACGGGATCACCGGGCAGCCGGCGCGGACGGGCCGAGGCCGGCACCTCGCCTGCATCGGCGGCGGGACCGTCGGCCAGGGGGCGGGGGGCCAGAAGGTGGGCGGGCAGGGTCGGATTGGGATGGCTCATCGTGCCGTCTCCGTGGAAAAGGCCGCCTTCACGGCGAACAGGGCCAGCACCAGGCTGGCAATGGCGCTGAACCCGGCAATGGATATGCCGAACAGCGACCAGGGGATCTCGTCACAGCGTACAACGGGGGCGGCCAGGATCGCGGCGCGCAGATCATCCAGGCCGCCGGCGCTGATCGGGGCGGTGCAGGCCGTGAAGCCTTCCCACCATTTCTGCTCGACGCCGGCATGGAACAGCGAAATACCGGCCCCCACCAGAAAGACCAGCCCGGCCAGCAGCAGCGACACCCGCCGCTGCGCCGCCGTCAGCCGCAAAAAGGCCGAGGGCAGCAGCGGCACGACGGAAGTCATATAGGCGTAGCGCTGCCACCAGCACATCTCGCAAGGGTTCAACCCGCCCCAATATTGCGAGGCGAACGCCGTCCCCAGCGCCGTAAGCGCCGCCAGTATCAGCAGCAAGGGGGGGAGGCGGGGCGCGCCGGTAAGGCGGGCGAGCGGGGAGGGGGGGGGCCTATTCATCATGGCCGACACTATAATGACGATACCCGCCTCCGCAAAGGGCCACCCCGATGGGACCGATGGCCGCAAGCGGCACTCCCACAGGATTTCATTGACCGCCCGTCTTTCATCATTATAGTGCCGCCTCGCGTTGAAGCGCTCGGTGCCTCCGTGGCGAAATGGTAGACGCGGCAGACTCAAAATCTGTTGCCCGCAAGGGCGTGTTGGTTCGAGTCCGACCGGGGGCACCAATTTCCTTCCCTGACATCTCTATGTGACCGCCATTGGTGGGGCCAATCCGGCGCCCGACCCATGGTCCTGTCATGGATAGGCCGAACGGCCTCTTGGCCTCAGGCCTCATCATGGTTAGCGTGTCGCCACCCGGATGCCGGGTCGGCATCCGTACTTCTGTCGCGGAAGGAACGCCCATGATCTCCAAGAAGACGGTGCCGCTGCTGCTGGCCGCCGCCCTTTCCCTGCCTCCGTTGCCGGCCCAGGCCGCCGACACCCCCGCTGCGCAGCTGGCTGCTGCCCCCGTGCGGGACCTGCTGGCCCCGATTCTGGCCGGTGATCACCGCTCCGATACCAATAAGGCGCGCGACCAGTGGCGCCATCCGGTGGAGACGCTGGAATTCTTCGGGGTCGAACCGGGGATGAGTGTCGTGGAGATCTGGCCTGGCGGCGGCTGGTACACGGAGGTGCTGGGGCCGCTCCTCAACGCCAATGGCCGCTATATCGCGGCTGCCGCTGATCCCAACGGGGCGTCGGCCAACACCCTGGCCGCCATTCAGCGCTTCAAGGATAAGCTGGCAGCCCGTCCCGACCTCTACGCCAATACCCAGGTGACGGGTTTCGGGCCTAAGGCGCTGGATTTCGTGCCCGCCGGTTCCGTTGACCGTGTCCTGACCTTCCGCAATGTGCATAACTGGATGGGGGCCGGCTGGGCCGAGGATGCGTTCAAGGCCATGTTCAAGGCGCTGAAGCCCGGCGGCGTGCTGGGTGTCGTCGAACACCGCGCCAATAAGGATCAGCCGCAGGACCCGAAGGCCCCGACCGGTTATGTGCGTGAGGATTATGTGATCAAGCTGGCCACCGATGCCGGCTTCAAGCTGGTGGCGACGTCGGAGATCAACTCCAACCCGCGCGACACCAAGGATCACCCCAAGGGTGTGTGGACGCTGCCGCCGACCCTGACCATGAAGGACCAGGATCGCGACAAATATCTGGCCATCGGTGAAAGCGACCGCATGACCCTGCGCTTCGTGAAACCGGCCAACTGAGGCCCCTTTTCAAAAGCCCCCGGCCATCGCGGTCCGGGGGCTTTGTTTTGAACGCTATATATAGGGTCAATGGACCCAGGGTTTGTGGTGTTACGGTGTCGTTTCAGAAAAGTGACTTATGTCTGCAGAATGTTGTTGCGTTGGGGTGTTTGGGTGTCCTATACCCCGGCTCCCGCAGCGAGGCGGCCCTGGTGGTTGTGGCGATGCGGACGGTTCTTGGTG